>NZ_JBHVWY010000003.1:0-582223 GCF_042882005.1 Kribbella sp. NPDC058245 | reverse complement strand
CCGCCCCGCCATTTCGCTGGCTAGCCACCGAGCTCGGGGGTTCTACACCCTGGTTACGAGTGCAGAACCCCCGATTTGACTGCCTAGCCACTCAAATCGGCTGGGGCGGGGCCGGCCGTCATCGCGCCCTACCCCGACCGCCGCCTCCCGCACCGCCTCGCCTCCCGCGCCGCCACGCCTCCGCACCGCACCGCCTCCGCACCGCACCGCCTCGCGCGCGCCGCCCACATCCCGCCCCGCCATTTCGCTGGCTAGCCACCGAGCTCGGGGGTTCTACACCCTGGTTACGAGTGCAGAACCCCCGATTTGACTGCCTAGCCACTCAAAATCGGCTGGGGCGGGGCCGGCCGTGATGGCGCCCTACACCGACCGCCGCCTCCCGCGCCGCCACGCCTCCGCACCCCACCGCCTCCCGTCGCGCCGCGCCGCCTCGCCTCCCAGCCCTTCCTTCCTTCCCGCCCGCCCGCCCCAGGACCACTTGAACGGGTATCCCCTCAAGTTGCCGGTTCTCCCCTCGTTTTTTGACCGGAGAACGGACAACTTCAGGGGAGATCCCTCTGCGCCGAGGTCGACAACGGGGCCGACAACGGGGCCGACGACGGGGCCGACGACGGGGCCGACGGGCGGGGTCGACAACGGGGCCGACGACGGGGCCGACGGGCAAGTGACGGGTGGACGGCGGGCGGGTAACGGGTGGGCGCGGGGCTGGTGGGGTGGGGCTGCGATGGGCGCGGGGGTGGTGGAGTGGTGGGGTGGGTCAGCGGCGGGCGATGAGGAGTTGGTGGGTGTCGGGCCAGTCGACGGGGTCGCCGGTGGGGGTCGTGATGGAGGCGACGGGGGCGATGCGGTTGTCGATCACCCAGTCGTTGCGCCATGCCTTCGAGGACGGGTCGATGCGGAAACCGGCTCGCTCGGCCACGGCTGACCAGCCGGCGAAGTTCAGCCCGCAGAACTGTTCGTGGGTTTCGCTCAACCAGTTGTCCACATAGTCCTTGCGGGTCAGGAAATCCATCGCATCCGCCAACCGCAGGACCAGCCGATCACCCTGTACGACGTACTCGAACGGCACTCGCGCGTTCCGCCGGAAGTCCTGCGCGAACTGGAAGAACCGCGCCCGCGTCGACAACTGCCGAACGTACGCCGCCGGGTCACCCAACGCCTCAAGCTCGACCGGCGCCGAGGGGTTGGCGCCATCACTGTCGTCCAACTCCAGTACGACGGAACGGTCGGGCTCGGCCGGTCCGCAGACATCGGAGTTGATCCACACCCCGTCCGGTGCGGTGTGCGCGAACAGCGCATCCGCGAACCGCTGCACAGTCGCGGCGCGCGACCCATCGGCGTACGACCAGATCTCGTGCGTCAACGCCAGCGTCAACGTCGTATCGATCGACCGCGCCGGGAACACCGCCGACCCGAGCATGTTCCGCTGATAGAAGTAGACGTTGGGATTCCGGAAGAATCCCTGCTCCTTCTTGTGTTCACACTCGGCATACAAATGCCGCGCGACCTCGACCCCGATCAGATCCGACTCGTGAAACCGCGGGTCCGCATCCACCAACTGCAGTGTCGCCCCGGTCGCACAACCGATATCCAGAATCCGCCCAGGCTGGACGAACTCCTTGATCTGCTGCCATTTCCGGTCCGCCGCCGTCTCGAACGCATCGGCATACGTCTTGTAATCCCGCGTCGTCGTCAACCCGCCGTCATCCCCGACCACCGGATCATTCACGCACCGCCGTACATGCGCATCCAATGCGTACCGCTCGAACACATCCACCGTCGCCGGATGTGCCACCGTCCGCCAGTCATCATTGCCCGCAGCAACCATCAACAGCACGTCCCAAGGCCGCAGAACCCCCTCGGGCTCGACCCCCTGCACCTCGAACCCGAGCTGCTCATATAGCTTGCTCACCTCAGCCGTAGAACAAGCCACCACCGTATTCTCCGGCGTCAACCGCACGAGATCATCGGTCCCAGCTTCAATAGCCTTGACCGTCACCTCGGCGAACTCATCGGTCGGCGGCGTGTCCACCACCCCCACCACGAACGACCGAATCCCCTCCGCCACACTCAACCGCTCGATCGCCGCCTCCCGCCGATCGAACCCGATGGGATTCCGCTTCGTCGTCCGGTGATTGGCCGACGTCACCGCCCACACCACAGTCCGACCCGCCGCGTGCTCCCGCAAGAACTCCCCCTGAAACCGAGTGAGCACATGATGACGCCCCGGAAACAGCAAGTACTCAGTCATCCTTGGTCCTTCTTCGCTAGCAGGCCTCGACACCACATGCTCGCAGCAGGAGAATCCGTACGGCGTAGCGCCTGGTTGGGTAGCCGCTGATGACAGCTACGAGTGCAGACACGGGCGGCAACTGACAGGTCCGACCCTCGCTGTGCGACACCATACGAAAGCGAATCAGGCAGCCGTGAACAGTAACGAGGAGCTACCGGATGTGGCAGACGATCGGTCTTGGGTTTCTTGGCGGTGTGCTTGCCGGTAACGGGGTGCCGCACTTCGTCCGGGGAATCACCAGAAAGCAGTACCCGAGTGTCTTCGGTGCAGGACCGATCCCCAACCTGATCGCCGGCTGGGCGGGGTTGGTCATCGGAACACTGGTGCTGTGGTGGGCACATCCTGCCCGGCACCCTGCACCAGCCTTCGCCGCCATCAGTTGCGGCGTCCTCCTGATCGGTCTGTTCCACGCCGGCCCCGGCGCCTTCGGCCGCGAAGACGCCCCGGACTGACGGCCTTGACCCTGACCCGGAGCGCAGGGCAGGTTCGCGACCTCGTGCAGGCGAACCTGCGGATTGGTTAGAGCAGGTCCCAGGTGAAGGGGGTGCCGGCCTTGACGTCGGTGGGGAAGATGCGGCCCTCGATCTCCAGGAACAGGTGGGGGGCGAGGCCGCCGGCCGGGCGGATGGAGCGGACGTTCTCGCGGGTGATCGGGTCGCCGGCGCGGACGTGCTGGGTGACGTAGAGGGAACGGCGGAAGCGGAGCACGTTCTGCTCGGCTTCCTTCGGGCCGATTGTCGGGCGGCCGAGGGCAAGTTGGGCGATTCGGGTGTTTTCGACGAGGGACTCGAGCTCTTCGGGCTGCAAGGAGAAGGCTGAGTCGACGCCGCCGTCGACGCGTTTGAGGGTGACGTGCTTCTCGATGACGGTGGCGCCGAGGGCGACGGCGGCGATCGCGGCGCCGATGCCCATCGTGTGGTCGGAGAGGCCGACCTGTACGTCGAGGGCGTCGCGGAGGACCGGGATGCCGCGCAGGTTGGACTGCTCCGGGGGCGCCGGATAGCTCGCCGTACAGGAGAGCACGATGATCTGCTCGTTGCCGGTGGCGCGAGCGGTGCGGACGGCGGCGTCGATGTCGGTCAGCGTCGCGGAGCCGGTGGAGATGATGATCGGCTTGCCCGTCTGCGCCATCTCCTGGACGAGTGTCAGGTCGCCGATCTCGTTCGACGCGACCTTGTACGCCGGGACCTCGAGCTTCTCGAGGAAGTCGATCGCCGTCTCGTCGAACGCCGACGAGAACGCGACCAGGCCGAGTGACCTGGCCAGTTCGAAGATGGGTTCGTGCCACGCCCAGGGTGTGTGTGCCTCTTCGTAGAGGTCGTACAGACGCGCGTTGCTCCACAGTTCGTGCTCGGACGGGAGCCGGAAGGCGGGCAGATCGAGGTTGAGCGTCATCGTGTCGGCGGTGTAGGTCTGCAGCTTCAGCGCCTGCGCGCCCGACTCGGCGACCGCTCGGACGATGTCCAGTGCCCGCTCGAGATCGCCGTTGTGGTTGCCCGACATCTCCGCGATGACGAACGGCTGGTGCTCGGCGCCGATCGGTACGCCGCCGATCTCGATGGTGTCCTTCATCCCTGTCCTTTCATCGGCTGGGCCGCCGGTCCTCGCGGCGCAGACTGATCGGGATGACGGTCACGGCGCCGCGCGGCTCGGCCATCCCTTCGACGAACCGGAACCGCCGGTTCATCTGCCGGACCACAGTGTTGTGTTCGAGTACCTCGCCGGTCAGCAGGTCGAGCCCGAGTACGTCGAACGCGTACGCCGTCGCCTCGCGCATCACCTCGATCCAGGCGGGCAGCGTCTCGCCGCGCTCGGCCAGCCCGTCCGCATCGAGGAAGAACCCCCACGATCCGGTCGGCCCGTCGAGGTCGAAGAAGTTGACCACACCGGCGGTGCCCCCGTCCCGGACATAGATCAGCACCCGCCGCGCCGGGTCCACCGACGCCTTCGCCCACCACGCCGCATGCTCGGCCGCACCGATCTCGTGCGACGTGATGCTCACGTCCCGATTCGCCTGCTGGTTCCGCAACCGCCGGATGGTGTCGACATCGTCGTCAGAGGCGGCCCGCAACATGCCCCTAACCTAGCGTCTTCCTCCGAGGGGCTTGATGTGTAAACATCTTTCCACTTCATCTGTAGCGATTGTCGGAGAGTGACATGAGAGTCTGGCGTGCCATGGGCGTTCTCGGTGCCACCGCAGGTCTGTTGCTGGGCGGATTGGCCGGTACGGCGTCCGCCGCGCCGGCGCCGTCCGACGACGCGCGTTGTGCACCCAGCACGACCACACCGCTGCGGCAGTTCCGCGCCCAGTGGATCTCGTCCGTGGTGAACATCGACTGGCCCTCCAAGACCGGTCTGACCGCTGCACAGCAGCAGACCGAGCTGATCGGCTGGCTGGATGATGCGGTCCGTCAGAACCACAATGCCGTCGTACTGCAGGTTCGGCCGACCGCTGACGCGTTCTGGCCGTCCAAGGTGGAGCCCTGGTCGCAGTACCTGACTGGGGCCCAGGGCGGTGACCCCGGCTACGACCCGCTGAAGTTCGCCGTCGCGGAGGCGCACAAGCGCAACCTCGAGCTGCATGCGTGGTTCAACCCGTACCGGCTCTCCATGGGCACCAACATCAACGCCTTGATCCCGACGCACCCGGCACGGGTACACCCGGACTGGGTCGTCACGTACGGCGGCAAGCTCTACTACAACCCGGGCATCCCCGCAGCGCGCAAGCTGGTCGAGGACGCGATCATGGACGCGGTGTCGAACTACGACATCGACGGCGTGCACTTCGACGACTACTTCTACCCGTACCCGGTGGCCGGTCAGGTCTTCGACGACGCCGCGACCTACGCGCAGTACGGCGGCGGTTTCCCTGACCTGAAGTCCTGGAGACGCAACAACATCGACCTGCTGATCCAGGAGCTGCAGGGGCGCATCAAGGCGGTCAAGCCGTGGGTGAAGTTCGGCATCTCGCCCTTCGCCGTCTGGCGCAACAAGGCGACCGACCCGGAAGGCACGGACACCACTGCGGGCGTCCAGACGTACGACGACCTGGCCGCCGACACCCGTCGCTGGGTTCGTGAGGAGTGGATCGACTACATCGTTCCGCAGGTCTACTGGGCAGGCGGCTTCGCACCGGCGGACTACAACAAGATCGTCCCCTGGTGGGCCGAGCAGGTGCGCGGTACGCACGTCCACCTCTACATCGGCGAAGCGACGTACAAGGTCGGTACGTCGACGCAGTCGCCGGACTGGGCTGACCCGCTGGAGCTCAGTGACCACATGGCCTTCGACAGCGCGATCCCTGAGGTGAAGGGCAACATCTTCTTCTCCGCCAAGGACGTCCGCGCCAACCGCCTCGGTGCGACCACTCTGCTCAACAGCACCTGGTACACCCGACCGGCACTCATCCCAGCCATGCCGGCTCTGGACTCCCGCCCGCCGCTGCCGCCCCTCGGCGTCCAGGCGACCCGCACCACTGCGGGCGTCGAGCTCAAGTGGCGCCGCACCTCAGCCGACGCCACGTCGTACGCCGTCTATCGTCGCGAGCTCCTGGGCGGCGACCACTGCCCCGACAACGATGCCCGCAACCTGGTCGCCACCACCCGCAAGCAGTCCTACGTAGACACCACAGCGACCCCAGGGAAGCTCTACCTCTACTCAGTAACCGCCCTCGACCGCCTGTCCAACCAAAGCATCCCCATCCCCACCATCACCGTGCGCTAACTGCTAACGGGAGCGTAGAAAGCCCGCTAACGATAGCGCTCAAGGCGCGAACGGTTCTGATCTGAGACTTGCTCCGGCCACCAGTTGTGGCCGGAGACAGGTAACAAGGCCCGGAGACCTGTGGCGAGCGGCCTCGGGCCGCCATTGCCTGTCTCGACCCACCCTCTGGCTGGCCCACCCACCAAACGCGGACAACACCTCCCCCGGATCCGCTCGGTGCGACCGGCGTGTGTGACGACTGGGTCATCGACTGTGCCGACCGTGTCGTTCTCCAACGATTACCCGCGGCAATCTCCGCACAGTCGACCTTGGACTACAGGTGGTGCGCTGTGGCTGAAGCCACCATGCGCCGGGCCGTGATGGGTCGTGCTAGGTGCCGGGGGAGGTGGAACCGGTGCTGGTTGGGGAGGACGGTGTGAAGCTCTGAGTGGGGATGCTCCCGGTTGGGAGCGTCCCCCTCGGGAAGGACTGGCTCGGGTTGAAGGGGCCGCTGGGCTGTTGAGTGGGGAGCGTCCCACTCGGCTGCTGGCTCGGGAACGTGGGGAACGCCGGGGTCGGCGTCGGCGTCGGGAAGCCCGGTGTGCCGGTGGGAGTCCCGGTTGGGAAGCTCGGCGTCGGGGTTGGCGTGGGGAAGGGGGTGTTGGCCGGGGGCGGCGGGTAGAGCTGGTAGACGCGGACGTTACCCAGCTCGAAGCGCAGGTCGGTGAGACGGTCCAGGTTCTTCGGGGGCTGCGTGACGCGGTCGTCCAGGAGCAGCCACTGGACGTCGTACTGGGTGCGGAGCTTCTCCAGTAGTTCGCGAGTGGGGTTGGTGAAGACCTCGTCGTTGAGGCGGAGCTTCTCCTCGTCCCAGTAGGGGCTCTGCGGCTTGCCGGGGTAGGTGTCGTCGACGCGGGTGGTGTAGGCCCAACCTTGAACCAGGACACGGCGTTCGGCGTAGCCGGCGATCCAGTAGGAGCCGGCCAGGCAGCGGGTTGTGCTGGGCTGGTGGCAGTGCACGTTGGTGGCGATGCGGTCGTTGGAACCGGAGTTGCGCCGGATGAAGCGGGCGGCCTCGATTCCGCCCGGTGCGATCGACTCGTAGTCCGTCAGCGACGGAGTGGCGAACTTCCGCACTGACGCGACCGTCGGCGACACGGTCGTGCCCAGGAGGACGGCCACTGCGATGACGGCCCAGGTACGGCGAGAGCCGCGCAGGATCAGTCCGAACAGGCCGATGCCTATCGCGGCGATCACCAGTGCGACTGCAAGTCCCTGGCCGAAGCAGTTCGTGGTGGTGCACGAGCTGGGCGAACGGTAGCGACCCCAGTAGATCGCAGCGACCCCGATGAGCAGTGCTACCGCGGCAATCCAGTACTGCTTGCGCTCCAGCGAACTCAGGGCCCAGGTGGCGAGCAGTACGCCGTACACGAAGCCGGTGCGGACGAAGAAGAGCTGCGCGCCGCCCTCGTCGTACAGGAGGGAGGCTGCGCCGACAGCGGCGAGTAGGCCGACCAGCAGGAAGACAGGTAGCGGGTCACGGCGGACACGGCTCCTGATCAGCAGAGCGCCGACGGCTGGCATCAGCCAGCCGATCACGACCACTGCGGCAACAACAGGGAGCGTTCCGCCGAGCAGCTTGAAGGTGCGGCCCGGGTCGACGACGACGCTGGACGGCGTGCCCCGCAGTACGAGGAAGTAGGTCAGCAGGAAGGCGGCTGCGACACCAAGGCCGAGCACCAGCCCACGCAGGTTGAGCCGACCCCGTCGGACGGTCAGATAGACCCAGGCAGCAGCCAGACCGGCGCCGTACACGGGCAGTGTGGTCGCTTTGGTCAGTGCAAGAGCAGTGATCAGTACGGCGGCCACCACGAGCAACCGGAAGACGTGGGAACGGGAGCCACGACCGGGCTGGCGACGCAGCAGCAGCGCGGTAATCGCGATAAGCGGCAGCAACAGCACTGTGGAGAACGCCTGGGGCGGATTGGTCAGCTGGCCGAGTGAGAACGGCCCGTCCGCGAAGACCCGGTCCGAAACGGCCCACGGCCAGGCGGTGAGGTCCCCAGCGGCCACTGTCAGTCCGGCGGCGATCGGTGCGGCCACTGCGCGACCTGTCAGCAGTACGCCGACCGCGGCCGCGCCCAGGACTGTCATCAGGATCCACGCGAACGGGACCATCCGATGCGTCAGTACGTCGAGCGGGATGGTCGTGATCCAGTGCGACGACGCGATGTGGTCGTACGCCGCCCAGTGGCCGGTCAGCCACCGACCATCGGCGTACGGGAGCTTCGGGGGGAAGTGGTGCGTCAGCTCGCCGGCGATGGCGAGGTTGTGAGGCGCGTCCGAGTTCGGCCGGAGGGCAGCTGGTCCGTTGAGTGGGATGAGCTGCGAGCCGGTGCGGACGAACCACGCGGCTGCTGCGCCGACTGCGACCATCACTCCGGCCGTTGCCCACCAGGGGGTGGGGCGCGTGGCGCGTGGGGCGCGGGGGAGGCCGCGGACCATGCCGAGAGCCAGAGCGGGCATCAGCAGGGCCGCGAACGGCATGCTGAAGAACATGCCGACCGGGTAGATCAGGGCCTCGATCGCGAGTCCGAAGGCAGTGCCGAGTACGGCGTCCACCGTGAACCAGCCAGTGCCGCCGGTCAGCCGTCGCCAGAACATCGTCCCGGGTACGGCGATCACCACGAGGAAATAGGCCAGGTACACGATCGGCATCCACACCGGGTGCTCCTGCAGCCCCAGGAACCAGGCCAACGGCAGCACCGGCAGACTCACCAGCCCGGCCGCACGCGCCCCACGTCCGCCCCGACGCCGCTCGCCTCGCGGCCGCGCTTTCCGCTCCTTACGCCGCCGCCAGAACCGCTTCTTCGGCGGCGCCGCCTCAGCCGGCTTCTCAGCTGCAGGCTTGTCCTCGGCGGTGGGCTTCTTCGCCTCATCGCCCTCGGCAGGTTTGCCCTTCGGGGCAGCGGCCTTGGCCTCGGAACCGGCCGGGACGGCCGCCAGCTCCTGTGTGACCGCCTCGGATGCGGTCTTCGGGTCCCCCTCGCCAGCTGCGGTCACCCGGAGAGTCTAGGCATGTGACCGGACCGCTGAGCCGTTTACCACCAGCAGGATCGCCTTTACACTCAGTAACCTCCCAGCTCTCGCAGCATCCGGGAGGCTCCCATGGTCGTCCTCCACATCGCCGGACTGCCGGTCGAGGAGGTTCTGCTGGCCGCGATCGCGGCAGCCAGCCCGCTGATCGCCCTGATCGGCTGGGAGATCTCCAGCCGGATGAAGCGGCTCCGCGCGGCCCTCCGCCGCGACCCGACGGATCAGGCATGACGGCACTAAGCTCTGTGCTCATGAGTTCGGTGGCGCGGGACAGGGTCCGGGAGTTGATGGGTGAGGTGATGACCGCCCAGGGCCGGTCGTTACCGGCCGACGACAGTGCCGAGCTGCGTGAGATCGGATTCCGGTCGCTGGACTTCTCGGAGCTCGCACTGCGGGTTGAGGACGAGCTGGACGACGAGCTGAACTTCGATGCCCCTGGGCTGCGCCGGATCGCCACCGTCGGCGACGTACTGGACTTCATCGAGCAACTCCAGTCGGCGTGACTACGCGGCGCCGGACCACCGCACTGATCGGTGACGACAACACCGTCGTCGTCGCCGGCAAGAGCCTGACCTGGCGGACGCTGCACAAGCTGCCCCAGCTGCCGTCACCTGCGGCAGTCCTGGTCGACAGCGGCGCCGACGCGTTAGCAGCCCTCAGACACCACGCAGTGCATGGCACAGAGCTGCTGGTCGCCACCAGCTCGCGAGTGGACGAGTACATGCGCGAGGAGCTCGGTGAGTCCGGCTTCTCGATCGTCCTGCCCGATGGCGAGGTCACACCGGCGCGGCTGAAGCGAGTGGAGGAGTCGGGCCGCGCCTGGCTGCTCACCTCTGGTTCGACCGGCCGCCCGAAGCGAATCGGCCACACCCTCGAATCACTCACCACAGTGACCGCGGACCAGCCCCCACGCACCTGGCTGCTGCCCTACTCGCCCGGCACGTACGCGTGGTGGCAGGTCGTCACGATCTCCCTCACCCAGCGGGACCAGGGTCTGGTCGTGATTGAGCCACACGAGCTGGAGGACTGGCCACAGATCGCCGCTCAGCACGGCGTCACAGCAGCCTCCGGTACGCCGACCTTCTGGCGGCAGGCCATTTACCGCGACTCTGAGGCGCTGGCCGCCATACCGCTGGAGCAGATCACCCTCGGCGGTGAGCCGGTCGACCAGGCGATCCTTGACCAGCTGCGCGACCTCTTCCCAAAGACACGCATCTCTTGGATCTACGCGTCCTCAGAGGTCGGTGCGTCGATCGTGGTGCACGACGGCAAGGCAGGCTTCCCGCGCGCGTGGCTGCAACGCGAGCCCGACCCGGACCGCCCGATGCTGTCGGTGCAGGGTGACGAGCTGGTGATCCGCTCACCGCATCACGGCGCCGGACTGGTCGGCGCGGTGCACACCGGCGACCGCGTCGAGTACGACGGCGACCGCGTGCTCATCACCGGTCGTCTCGACACCGACGAGATCAACGTCGGTGGTTCAAAGGTGTCGGCCAGCGTGGTCCGCGGCGTACTGCTGGCGCACCCGAGTGTGGCGTGGGCCCGAGTGTTCGCTCGCAAGGCCCCACTGGTCGGCCGGATGGTCGCTGCCGAGGTCGTGGTGAACGAGTCGCTCGGTCCGATCACCGACGCCGACCTGGTGCAGTGGTCCTCGAGCCGGCTGCCGGACTACGGCGTACCGCGGCGGATCAAGTTCCTGGACGCGATTCCGCAGAAGGAGACGCTGAAGAGCGATGTCTGAGTCCGTACCGCCCGCATCGGTCGTGCTGGTCTCGGGTGGTTCCCGCGGCCTCGGTCTGGCGATCGTCACCGACCTGCTCACCTCAGGGATCAAGGTGGCCGCCTTCGCCCGCACAGTGACCCCAGAGCTCACCGAACTCGCGTCGAAGTACCCAGACAACCTGTACGCCGGTTCTGTCGACATCAACGACACCCCAGCCGTACAAGCGTTTGTGAAGACCGTGGAGTCGACACTCGGCCCGGTCGACGGGCTGGTGAACAACGCTGCGATCGGTCAGGACTCACTGCACGTTCACACCAGTCCAGAGCGGCTCGAGGACATCATCCAGACCAATCTGACCGCACCACTACTGCTCACGCGGTTCGTGCTGCGCCGCATGCTGGCCAAGGGTCTGAAGGGCCGGATCGTCAACGTCACCTCGATCTGCGCCCAGCGTGGGTACCCAGGCCTGGTGGCCTACTCAGCGACCAAGGGCGGCATGGATGCGGCCACCCGCTCACTCGCACGTGAGCTGGGTGGCCGTGTCCTCGCCAACGCCGTAGCGCCGGGCTTCTTCGCGTCCGAGATGTCAGCAGTGCTCGGACAGACTCAGCTGGACCAGATCGTCCGCCGTACGCCGACCGGTCACCTGACCGAACCAGACGACGTCGTCCCCGTGGTCCGGATGCTGTTGCTGGACAACACCAACATCAACGGCCAGGTGCTGGTCATCGACGGAGCAGCGTCTATTTAGGCCGGCTTGATGTTCTGGTTCCGGTGGAACACGTTGTCCGGGTCGTACTTCGCCTTGATCTGCTGCAGCCGCTCGTACTTGGGCCCGTACGACGCCTTGATCCGGTCGTCGTCCGACTCGGTCATGCCGTTGACGTAGCTGCCGATGCCGACGGTGTGCGGCTGCAGCGCCTCCCAGAAGCCCCGGACCCACTGCTGCTCTGCAGCGAGCAGTTCCGGCACCGCAGTGTGGCCGACGATGAACAGGGCGAACCTGTCACTCCGCTCACCCCCGAACGCGGTGGCGTCGTCATCAACCCCGGAGTAGGCCTTGTCGAGCCGGTAGATCAGCGTCGCCGACATCGGCGACACCTTCTGCGCGACCTGCTGCGTGATGACCTCGATAGCGCCGTCGGTGAGCTCTTCGAGGTAGGAGCCCTTCTCGTACGAGTAGTGGCCCCAGGCGTTCGGCTCGTCGAGCGACTGCTGCAGTGCGACGTACGGCATCGGTGTGGCGAACTCGAAGATCGGCGGTAGCGCAGTGCGGATCTGCTCCAGCACTCCGGCGTGCTCCTCGGGTGACCCGAAGCCGACAATCACCAGTCCGTAGCCGGGGGCGAAGTGCATCTCCTCCGGGACGAACGGCGCCGGGGGAGCGTTCAGCGCGGTGATCACGACGTTCACGTCGGTCGGCAGCGTCGCGAACAGGTCGCGGGCGAGCCGCAGTACCTCGGCACCCTGGTCGACGGTCCAGAACTGCAGGCCGTAGTGGACCATCGGTCCGGCCTCGTGGAGCCGGAACTCGAACTCGGTGACCACTCCGAAGTTTCCGCCGCCACCACGGACGCCCCAGAACAGGTCCGGGTTCTCGTCCTCCGCAGCGCGCAGAATGCTGCCGTCCGCGCTGACGAGCTGAACCGACTCCAGATTGTCGATGCTGAGCCCGTACTTGCGCGTGAGCCAGCCCATGCCGCCGCCGAGTGTCAGACCGCCCACTCCGGTGTGGCTGATCACTCCGGCCGGTACTGCGAGGCCGTGCTCCTGTGTCGCGCCGTCCAGGTCGCGCAGCAGCGCACCGCCACCGACACGAGCCAGCCGCGCCTCGGCATCGACGGACACGCCGTTCAGACTCGTCAGGTCGATCATCAGGCCGTCGTCGACCGACGAAGCTCCGGAGATGCTGTGCGAACCCCCACGGACCGCGATCTCCAGGCCGTTCTCCACCCCGTAGCGAACCGCGATCGCGACGTCCGCGGCGCTGCGCACCTGCGCGATCACCGCAGGTCGCCGGTCGTGCTGCGCGTTCCACAGTCGCCGCGCATCGTCGTACCCGTCCTGTCCTGGCGTCAGCACCGTCCCGCTGAAGCCTGCAAGCTCAGTCATCACATTCCTCCCCGATGGTGGTGTCGCCAGGCTAGGTTCCGGATCGCCGACGCGAACGGTCCTTTCGGGCAGCCCTTCGCGCGAAAACCCTTGGCGTCCGAAGGTTCGCGGTGCGTGGTCGGCGTGTTTTCGGACGTTGCGAGGGGTTATCCACAGGCGGCGGTCGCCGGTTTGGGTGCGGGTGCGGACGGTGTCAGACTCGACCGCGTGAGTGACGAGGAAATCCTGCACCTGTTGCCGATGGCGGCGGCGATCGTTGCCCTGCACGACGATCGCGCCGATGGTGAGCTGGCTCGTCTCGGTGGGTACGACGAACGCGACCAAGGGCAGGTGGATCGTGTTCTGCACGGCTTCCTGACCGGCCTGCTGCGGACGTCGTGGGAGCGCGGCTGGACGCCGGCCGATCTCGTCCAGCACGGTCGTCGCGAGTTCGACCAAGGGGCCGAACCACTGCTGCTGGCCGCGATCGCTGCCGAACACCGCAGTTACCGCGAGGACATGATCGATCCGCGCTGGCTCGATCAGCTCCTCGACCTCGGCATCGAACCGCCGTTCGTCGAGCTCGACCTGACCGCCTGGGCGACCCGCGCGCGCGTCAGCCGCTACCTCACCTTGCGGCACACGCTCGCGCTGGCCGGCTTCCTGCAATCCCTGCCGCCGTTGGCCCACCTGTTCCCACCGCCAGGCACGTCGGTACGACGGAGTGCCGGCGACCGACCCGCCGTTCCGGCGAACGCGAAGATGCTCTCGCGGATCCGCAGTCTGCTCGCGAAGGCGGAGGCGACCGAGTTCCCGGACGAGGCAGAAGCGTTGTCCGGCAAGGCGCAGGAGCTGATGGCCAAGTTCGCGCTCGACCGCGCACTGGTCGAGGCGGATCCGGCGGTCGAGATCCCTGACGATTCTGCCGCCCGGCGGATCTGGCTGGACACGCCGTACGTGTCGGCCAAGGCACAACTCGTCGGCTCCGTCGCCACCGCGAACCGTTGCCGCACGGTCATGATCGAGCAGCTCGCCGTCGTCACCGTCATCGGCGCCGACCTCGATCTGCAGCTCACCGAGATCCTCGCCACCTCCCTGCTGGTGCAGGCGAACCGCGCGATGATTGCCTCCGGCAAGCACATCGGCCGGTACGGCGAATCCCGGACCAGGTCGTTCCGGCAATCGTTCCTGATGGCCTACGCGCAGCGGATCGGTGAGCGGCTCCAAGCGGCCACGGAGGCCACACAGGCCGCCGTACCGGCTGTGGACGCGGACCGGCTGCTGCCGGTGCTGACGCGGCGCGAGGAGCAGGTGGAGGCGTTGTTCACCAAGCTTTTCCCGAACACGACCACGCGGCGGACCCGGATCACCAACGGAGCCGGCTGGGAGGCCGGGTTGAGCGCGGCCGACAAGGCACAGCTCGAGGCGCGGCGGCAGGTCCGTCGATGAAGGTGCACGAGACGTCGATCGCGGGCCTGCTGCGGATCGAGCTCGACCTGCAGCCGAACGCCGACGGCTGGTTCGAGGAGAGCTTCCACCGGGACAAACTCGCGGCCGCCGGAGTCCCGCCGTACGAGGTCGTCCAGCACAACGTCACGTACTTCGAGAGCGCCGGGATTCTGCGCGGGATCCATGCCGAGCCGTGGGACAAGTACCTGTCGCCGTCGGCCGGGCGGGTGTTCGTGGCGATCGTCGAGCTGCAGGCCGGGCAGGTGGAGACGTTCGAACTCGGCCCGGGGGATGCGCTCTACGTCCCACGTGGGCTGGGCAATTCGTTCTGCACCATGGCCCCGCACACCGTCTACAACTTCCTGGTGAACGAGCCCTGGTCACCGGAGCGGATCGCGGTGAACCCGTTCGATCCGGAGCTGGACATCGACTGGCCGGGTGCCGAGCTCAGCTTCACCGAGCGCGACGCTACGAGTCCGTCGCTGGCCGAGGTCCGGAGCCGACCGGCCTGAGGCCGCACAACACGATGTCGAGCATCCGCATCGCCTGGTCCGGCGGGATGTCGGGGCTCACGTGGGTGATGCCGCCGACCAGCCGCATGACGTCGGGCAGGTCGAGCTCGGGCCGGACGTCACCGCTTGCCTTCGCCTTGGCGAGCAGTAGCTCGCCGGCCTCCTGCACGTTCGTCTTGCAGGCCTTGAAGAACTCCGAGTCCCGGCCGAGGGCGTTCATCAGCTCGACCGCCAGGGTTTTCTTGGACAGGCCGTAGCCGACGAAGCTGCGCAACCAGGCCGTCAGCGCCTCGAACGGCGGCAGTTCCCGGTCGAAGTCGTAGGCGCGATCGATCACCGACTGGATCTCGTCGACGTACACGGCCTCGAGCAGCGCCGTCCGGTTCGGGAAGCGCCGGTAGAGGGTGCCGATGCCGACCCCTGCGCGCCGGGCGATCTCCTCCAGCGAGGTGTCGGTGCCGTGCTCGGCGAAGGTCTCCCGGGCAGCCGTCACCAGGAGGTCGTAGTTCCGGGCCGCATCCGCGCGGGTCGGCCGCGTGGTGGGCAACGGTGTCGACGCCATACAGACCTCCCTGGAATAAGACGGCCGACAATATCGCTTGCAAAGCGGAGGATGCCTCCGTATCGTAAACCGGAGGAACTCTCCACTTCCTTCCTCAACTGTAGCCCCTCCGGGGTAAGGAGCACTATGTCAGGCACGACCACCCGGCGACCCGGGCTCGTTCTCGCGGTCATCCTGGTCACCCAGCTGATGGTGATCCTGGATGCGACCGTGGTGAACATCGCCATGCCCAAGATCCAGCATGCCCTCGACTTCAGTCCGTCCAGCCTCTCCTGGGTGCAGAACGCCTACGCCCTGGCCTTCGGCGGTCTGCTGCTGCTCGGCGCCCGCGCCGGCGACCTGCTCGGCCGCCGCCGCGTCTTCATCACCGGCGTCGGCATCTTCACCCTCGCCTCCCTGCTCGGCGGCCTCGCGCCGAACGCCGAGCTCCTGCTCACCGCCCGCGTCCTGCAGGGCGTCGGTGGCGCCATCGCGGCGCCCGCGGCCCTGACCCTGATGATGCTCACCTACCGCGAAGGTCCCGAGCGGATGAAGGCACTGGGCTACTACAGCCTGGTCTCGTCCGGCGGCGGCAGTGTCGGCCTGGTCCTCGGCGGCATGCTGACCGACTGGGCGTCCTGGCGCTGGGGCCTGTTCATCAACGTCCCGATCGGTATCGGGCTGATCATCGCGGCGAGTCGGGTCCTGACCGAGACCGAACGGGAGACCGGCCGGTTCGACATCGCCGGTGCGCTCACGTCGACGCTCGGGATCAGCTCCCTCGTCTACGGCTTCATCCGCGTTGGGGACATCGGCTGGACCGCCGCCGAGGTGCTGGTCGCCTTCGGTGCCGGTGTGGTCCTGCTGGCCGCGTTCGTGCTGATCGAGCGTCGCGTCAGCCACCCGATCGTGCCGCTGCGACTCTTCCGCTCCGCATCCCGCTCGGCGGCGTACGTGACCATGCTGCTGGTGGTCGGGACGATGTTCGGGATGTTCTTCTTCCTCACCCAGTTCCTGCAGGGTGTGCTCGAGCTCAGCCCGCTCGCGGCCGGCCTGGCCTTCCTGCCGATGACCGGTCTGCTCTTCACCGCATCACGCATCGTCCCGAGGCTGCTCAACCGGATCGACGGCTCGCGCCTGATGCTCGCCGGCTCGCTGCTCATCACCACCGGGACCATCTGGCTGACCCAGCTGAACGCCAACAGCACCTACCTCGCCAATGTCGTCGGACCGCTGGTGGTCTTCGGACTCGGCGCCGGCATGCTGTTCATCCCGCTGGTCGGCCGCGCCATCGCCAACGTGGCACCGGAGGACTCCGGTGCCGCATCCGGACTGCTCAACGTCGTCCAGCAGGTCGGCGGTGCACTGGGCCTGGGCATCCTGGTCACCCTCTTCGGCACCGCCAGCCGCAACTCCGCCGGTACGACGCCCCGCGCCGTACTGACTGATGGTGTGCACGCAGCCTTCATCGGCGCCCTCGTGTACGCCGCCCTGAGCCTCACGATGATCGTGATCAGCGTGAAGCCCTGGACGTGGCTGCGTCGTACTGCCGAGCCGATCGAGACTCCGGCCGAGAAGGTCGCGGTCGACTCGCACTTCTGACAGTTGCTGAGCTAGCCGTTCACTGGAACTGTTCGCAGAGCCAGCGGACGGCTAGCGGGTAGCGGTACTCGATACCGCCGTGCTTGCCGTCGAAGAGCTCGAAGTGCACCTTCTCCTCCGGTACGCCGATCGCCTGCAGACCGCGGTGGAACGCAGTGGCCCCGAGATCGAGGTAGTACTCGTCGTTGCGGCCGGCGTCGATCCAGATGGCTCGCATCGAGCGCGCAGCGTCGGCGTACTGGGGTTGCTTCAGCATCTCGACCGGGTCCAGCTTCAGCCAGCGCTCCCAAACCTCTGGGATCACCTCACCGAGGTCGTCGAACGGCAGCAGCACCGTCCCGTCGGGCTCGGCGGAGTATGCCGACGAGTAGCCGTAGATCTCGTAGAGGTGGATGTCCTCGTTCTGCAGCCGGTCGGCGCGTCCTGCGGCGTCCTTGAAGAAGTTCTGGATGTCACCGTCGTACTTGTCCCGCAGTGTGCGGGCATGTGCGGCGAACTCCCCGCGGTAGCAGAGCTCGAAGCTCGCATCACCTGCGTGCGTCGCCAGCGCGCCAAAGACGTCCGGCCGCAGCAGAGGCATCACCATGGCGGTGTAGCCGCCGCTGGACTTGCCTGTCATCGCCCGGTGATCGCGGTCGGCAATAGTCCGGTACGACGCGTCCATCCACGGCACGATCTCGTCGCACACGTACGACAGGTACTGACCGGTGCCAGGGGAGTCGAGGCTCTGCCCACCGCCGTACCGGGTCCAGGTGTCGACGAAGACCACGATCGCGGGCGGTACGTCACCGGTCGCGAACATCGCGTCCAGCAGCTCCGGGTAGGGCTGCCGGAAGGCCACGCGGTTGAAGAACATGCCAATGTGACCGGTGTAGCCCATGGTCACGTAGACAACCGGGTAGCGCTGGTCGGACTCGTCGTACCCGGGTGGCAGGTAGACCAGGACAGGTCGCTCGTGCGGGTCGCCCAGCGGGTTCCCACGCAGCAGCGCACTGTCGTAGGTCTTCTGCTCCAGTCTTCCCGCCCAGTCGATCGACCACGGCAGCATCGACAGCCTCCTTCAGAGAGTCACATCGCGTCAGGTGCCGCGATGCCCAGTAGACCTAGCCCATCCTGCAGCACCTGCCGAGTCGCCGCACACAGGGCGATCCGGCTCGCTCTGGTCTCGCCCTCGCTCTTCAGCACCGGACACTGCTCGTAGAACACCGACAGCGCAGCAGCCAGCTCGTAGAGGTACGTGCACAGCTTGTGGGGCTGCAGCGTCTCAGCAACCTGTACGACGGTGTCGTCGAACCCGGTGAGCAGCAGAGCCAGCCGCTGCTCCACCGGGTGCACCAGCACAGTCACCGCGCCACCTGTGTCATCAGCCTTCGTGAGCAGCCGAGTCAGCCGTGCGTGCGCGTACTGAAGATAAGGGCCGGTGTTGCCGGTCATGGCGACCATCCGGTCCAGGTCGAAGACGTAGTCGTTACCCCGGTCACTGGACAGGTCGGCGTACTTGATCGCTCCGATGCCAACAGCCACTGCTGTTGCTGCCCGGTCGATACCGGTCCGGTCGGCCAGCAGCGCATCGGCCCGCTCGACGGCTTGATCGAGCAGGGTGGTGAGTTTGACCGTCCCACCGGCTCTGGTCTTGAACGGCTTACCACCCGGGCCGAGCACCGTCCCGAAGCTGACATGTTCGGCCGTCGTTGTCGGCGGCAACCATCCGGCCGCCCGGGACAGTGCGAAGATCATCTCGAAGTGCAGTGCCTGCCGGTGGTCGACGACATACACGATCCGCTGTGCCCGCAGGTTCTTCACCCGATGCCGGATCGCCGCCAGATCAGTAGCGCTGTAACCGAAACCACCATCGGACTTCCGCACGATGACGGGCAGCGGCAGTCCGTCGCGTCCGACGTACCCCGGCAGGAAGGCGCACGAGGCGCCGTCGGACTCGGTCAGCAGACCGTCCTGCTCGAGTTCGGCCACGATCACCGGCAGGTCGTCGTTGTAGGCGCTCTCGCCGACCACGTCCGCCCGGGTCAGCGCTGAGCCGAGCCGCGCGTACACCTGCTCGAAGTCGGCCAGGCTGACGTCCACCATGTGCTGCCAGTTCGCCCGCGTCGCCGGATCACCGGTCTGCAGCGCAACGACCCGCAGCCGGGCCAGATCAGCGAACTCCCGGTCACTGTCGAAGTGCCGCCGGCTCCGCTCGTACAGCTCCTGCAATCCCTGCAAATCAAGGGCTGATGCGTCCACGCCCTCCTCGAGCAGCTGCTCGATCGTCATCCCGTACTGCGTACCCCAGTCGCCGACGTGGTTCTGCCGGATCACCTCGTACCCGACGTACTGCAGCACGTTGCAGACCGAGTCCCCGATCACCGTCGACCGCAGATGACCCACGTGCATCTGCTTCGCCACGTTCGGCTGCGAGTAGTCGACGACGACCCGTTCGCCCCGCTGCGCGAACGCCGTACGGTCATTGACTGCGGCCGCCAGCACATCGGACCGCAAGGTCAGGTTGACGAAACCGGGCCCTGCGATCACAGGTGCTTCGCACAGGTCGTCGATCTGCAGTGCGGCGACTAGGCGCGCGGCGACGTCCCGTGGCGGCAGACCGAGCTGGTTGGCGAGCCGGAGCGCCAGATTGCTCTGGTAGTGGCCGAACTCGGGCTTGGTCGCCGACCGCAGTTCAGGGTCGAGCGCAGTACCGAAAGCGGCAGTGGAGGCCTGGAGGAGTCTGGAGGCAAGCACAGACGAAACAGCGGACATGAGAAGTCCTTAGAGACAACAGACGTGAACAGGGAAGGCTGAGGTGTTCAGGCAGTCTGTCGTCGTCGCATGTCACACATTATGCACGAAGCTTGGTCCAGTACGCCGAGGGTGCGGGTGACCGCTCGGCCAGCGGGGTGATCGCCGGTACGTCGTCCTCGCCGAGAAACACCCGCCGTACGACGCGCTCGCCGGCCCGGCCGTCGTCGTACTCGCAGAAGCGTTCCCGGAAGAGCTGCCGGTGTTTCGCGGCCTCTTGCGCGGCAAACGCACCACTGCTGAACGCAGTGACCAGCTCGTCCGCAGAGCGCGCCACCACTCCAGGTGGGAACTCGGTGATGTCGAAGTAGGCCCCTCCGGGACTGCCCTCGATCAGCAGCACGATCGGCCGGTCCAGGTTGGCGTAGTCGAAGGTGAGCGACGAGTAGTCCGTGATGAGGACGTCGGCCGCAAGCATCAGGTCGTCGACCCGCGGTCCGGAGTTCACGTCGAGCACGGTGGCTTCGGTCAGCTGGCCCAGGTCGAAGTGTGACTCCTCACGGGCGTCCAGCAGCACCAGCTGCGAGTCGTCGAAGCCCAGCGACGCTCTGATCGCCCGGACGTCTTCCAGCGTCGCCGTCAGCAGCCTGTCGTTGCGCGGGTAGCCGAACTCGAGCTCCTCGAAGTACGACGGGAAGGTGCGCTCCCAGATCTCCGAGGAGTACCGGTTCGAGGACAGGTTGAAGTCCCAGCGGTCCACCAGGTCCAGATCCGGGCCGGTGGTCTGCAGCTTGAGCGGTGTGCCGTGCTGAGTCTGCAGCTGCACCTGGCCGGGGCGCTTCACCACGTCGCGCGGCCAGTTCGCGTTGTTGACGAAGTACGTCGCCCGGGCGAGTGTCTTCTGGTACGCCGGTGAGCCCGCGACGACGTACTCGACGCCCTCCGGGATGTCAGACAGGTGCTCCGGGTCGATCACCCAGACCCCGCGGACCTGCGGTGCGAGCTCGGCCGCCTTCTCGTAGATCGCCCGCGGGTTGCACGCATACCGCGTGCACCGGGAGGCGGCGTACACGGCGAGGTTCGGGTCGAGCTTGGCGCGGTGCAGCAGCTTGCCGACGCTCTTGCCCGGGCTCGGGAACTGCAGGACCTTCCCGGTCACCTTGAGCGTGGAGTACGTCGCGTAGTCGTCGTAGATGAGCTGCCAGCGCCGGAACCCGCGCCTGCTGCGCTCAGCGTTGTACCCCTCGGGCTTCCAGCGCTGCGCGAACGCATGCGCCGCGTGGAAGAAGTCAGCGCGGTCCTCCGGACCGATCCGCTCCGGCTTGGCCAGTACGGCGAGGATGTGGTCCAGCGACCGGTCGAACGCGAACCGCCGCCAGCCGGCCAGCTCCGGGTCGGACTGGATGAAGGCGTGCACCCGGTCGTACTGGTCGAAGATGTCCCACTGCCGACGGCCGCGGGTGGCGTGGATGTTGCCGCCGGTGCGGTGCTGCCGGTAGTGCACCACCACGCGGTCCAGCGTCGCGATCCGCTCCGCGGTCAGCATGGTGGAGTACGTCCAGGGGGCGTCCTCGTAGAAGCCGGCGGTGAAGGCGAAGCCGTGCCGGGTGAGGAAGTCGCGCCGGCAGGCCTTGTTCCAGACCACCTCGAGGAAGGTGAGGAAGATCGGCCGCTCCGCCGCGGTGAACACCCCTGCGCCCTCCCGGGCGAACGCGTCGTGCCGCTGGTTGCCGACCACCCGGCCGTCCCAGAAGATCCGCTCGTAGTCGAACAGCACGATGTCCGGTTGTCCGGCGTCGTCGATCCGGCGGGCGATCGCCTCCAGCGAGCCGGGCAGGTACAGGTCGTCGGCGTCCAGGAACAGCACGTACTCGCCGCGGCACTCCTTCAGACCGGCGTTCCGGGCCGGACCGAGCCCGACGTTCTCCTCCAGGTGCAGTACCCGCACCCGCGGGTCCGCGGCGGCGTACTCGTCCAGAATTCGGCCGGAACCGTCGGCATCCGCGTCGTCGACGCCGAGCACCTCGAAGTCGGTGAAGGACTGGCTCAGCACAGAGTCCAAGCAGGGCCGCAGCCACGCCCGCGAGGCATGGCAGGGGACCACGATGCTGAACTTGGGGACGGTACCGAGCGCCATACGAACGCATCCTAGGCTGCACGTATGACAACCGATGTGTTCGAGCCACTCGCCGGTCTGGAGGGGGTGGGGTCGGCGGCGCGTGCGGCGCGGGATGCGGTCGACGTATTGCTCCGGGATCGGGGCCTGCGCAAGGTGGGCGCGGACATGACCGCTGAGGCGCTGCTGCGGGGTGCGCATGCCTCCGCAGCGCTCGCTGGGAGCACTGCGACGCTGGAGGACGCCAGGGCGGGGAGTGGCGGGCCACTGGTCACCGGAGCGGTCCGGATCACCGGTGAGCTGATGCGGCTCGCGCCGCAGGTCGACACGGCACCTGTGCAGGTCTGGACCAGACTGCACCAGTTGGCCGGCGCTGATCTGGGCCCGGAGCCGTCACTGGGCCATCTGCGGACCAGCCGGGAGCCTGTGCCCGACGACATCCCCGGACTGCCGCCGGCGCCGCCCGCGGACGAGATGTGGGAGCGGCTGAGTGCGCTCGGGCGGGCGCTGACCAGTCCGTCGAAGGCGCCTGGCCTGGTGGTCGCGGCGATCGTGCACGCCGAGCTCGCCGTACTGCGTCCGTTCCCGACCGCCAACGGTCTGGTCGCCCGCGCCGCCGAGCGCGCCGTTTTAGTTGCCCGAGGCATCGATCCGGTCGCGGTCACGGTGCCGGAGGTCGGTCACTGGGAGTTGTCGGCAACCTATGTGTCGGCGCTCAACGACTACACAGCGCGAGGGCTTGTCGGAGTCCGGGACTGGTTGCTCAGGTCTTGTGAAGTCGTTGCCCTGGGAGCCGAACGCTCACCGCTCGCAGGCTGAAGTCCCTTGTTGCACTGACATGTTCTGACCCATGCGAACGGCGCTCTCACGGGGAGAGCGCCGTCGCGGGCACGTCATTCTGGTTACCATGCGTGCACCTTGTCTGCCGCCACAGGACTGGCCTGGGTCGAGCTGCCCGGTTGGGATGGGCTGGTCGCCGCGTGGGTACCTGACTGCCGTGCAATCTCTACCGGATCCGAAGATCCTTTGTGCTTCCTTTGTACTCCTCGAATCCCTTCCTGTGAAGGGGAAGCGCGGTGTTCATGGAGTTGAGAAGAATGAAGCAAACTTCAGCTTTTGGGCTAGTTCGCCGATGATCTGTTACGCCGCTTGGATGCCAAGAGGAAGGCCCCCGCGGCGAGTCCTGCGACCACGCCGGCGGCGAGTGCGGGACGCCGTACATCCTTGAGACGTGAACGCTCCGTGAGGCCTACTGGCTCGCTGAAATCCAGGACCGGCCACTCTCGCGAGTGCGCCAACCGGCGCAGGGCCTTGTCCGGGTTGACTGCGAACGGGTGGCCGACGGCGGCCAGCATCGGCTCGTCGGTGATCGAGTCGGAGTAGGCGTAACAGTCCGCCAGGTCGTAACCCTCGGACTCGGCCAGTGCCCGGATCGCGGTTGCCTTGTGCGGTCCGTAGGCGTATTCCTCGATCTCGCCGGTGTACTTGCCGTCGGCAACTATCATCCGGGTGGCGATCACCTTGTCCGCGCCGAGCATCGCGCCGATCGGCTCGACCACCTCGGCGCCGGACGACGAGACGATGACGACGTCCCGCCCGGCCGCGTGGTGCTCGTCGATCAGCTCGACCGCCTCTTCGAAGATCATCGGCGTGACGATGTGGTGCAGGGTGTCGGCGACGATCGCCTTCACGGTGCCGACGTCCCAGCCGGTGCACATCGCCGACAGGTACTCGCGCATCCGCTCCATCTGGTCGTGGTCGGCGCCGCCGAGCAGGTAGACGAACTGCGCGTACACGCTGCGTAACACGGCCCGCCGGTTGATCAGGCCGCCGGCGTAGAACGGCCGGGAGAAGGCGAGCGTGCTCGAGCGCGCGATGATGGTCTTGTCCAGATCGAAGAAGGCGGCCGATCGGGCGGTGGCAGAGGGCTGTCCGGCGTGCTCCATGGGTCGAGAATAGGCACTGCGGAGAAACGCCGAGGGACCCGGGCTTTTGTGTTGGCGACTATCCCGTTAGACTGTTGATCAGTGTGACAGTGGTACTGGTCGCAACGGTCGGTTCACCGGCTGCGACGCCCGGAAGACATGCCCTTGGTTGCAACAGAACTGAGATGTGTGGGATCCGGACTTGGGGGGTACATACCCCCTGACAGTGGCAGACTGTCGCCTCCTGAACGGCCCCCGGCTCCTCCCCCCGAGCCCGTGGCCGAAGACGGCCCCCGGTCACCCCCCCGCCGGGGGCCGTCGCCTTTCCTCTTCCAGGTTGGATGGCCTCCTTCAGGTCGCTCTCGCCGTCGCGATGGAGCGCTTGAAAGTTTCGGAGTTCCGCCCTGAGCGGTCTCGACCGGATCGCGTTCCGCTGGACAGAATCTGTACATTCTTCACTTTCCTGCGCGTGAGAGCGCGTTCACTTTATGCAGGGTCTTGACAATGTAGTTACGCAGGAACAGTTTCTAATCATGAAACCGCCTGCACGCCGCCCCCAGGCAGCGGTCCTCTCCAGCCTGATCGCGTTTGTCCTCGCCGTCGTCGGCCTCTCCCTGGCCCCAGCGACCGCCTACGCCGCCAACCTCACCGTCAACGGTGGGTTCGAGTCCGGCACTCTCTCCGGCTGGCAGTGCGCTGCCGGCAGTGTGACCAGCTCGGCCCACTCCGGTTCCTACGGACTGCAGTCGGCTCCCAGCGGTTCCGACATCGGTCGGTGCAGCCAGACAATCTCGGTCCGCCCCAGTACGGCGTACACGCTGTCGGCGTGGGTGACCGGGTCCAACGTCTATCTCGGTGTCGACGGTGGAGCCTCCACCTGGACGACCAGCAGCTCCTGGAGTCAGCTGAGCGTCCCCTTCACCACGAGCGCCTCGGCCACGTCGGTGACCATCTACGTGCACGGTTGGTACGGACTTCCGCCGTTCGGCGCGGATGACGTCGTACTGGATGGGCCGGGCGGTACGCCGGACACCACTCCGCCGTCCACTCCGGGTGGGCTCACTGTCGGTAGTCCGACGTCGAGCTCGCTGCAGCTCAACTGGTCCGCCGCGACGGATGCGAACGGCATCGACCACTACGACGTCGTACGGGGGACTGCGGCTGCTCAGAGCGTCGGCAACGTCACCAACTGGACGGCGACCGGGCTGAGCCCGACCACGACGTACAGCTTCAAGGTGCGGGCGTGTGACCCCAGCGGCAACTGCTCGCCGTACGGCGCCTCTGTCTCGGGTACGACGACCACCGGGACGACTGACCCGCCGCCGGGTGGCAGCCTGCCCAAGCACGTGCTGACCGGGTACTGGCAGAACTTCAACAACGGTGCGACGGTCCAGAAGATCTCCGACGTACCAGCGGCGTACGACCTGATCGCGGTGGCCTTCGCCGACGCGGACGCGGCCCGGCCGGGTGGGATCACCTTCAACCTCGACAGTGCGGGGCTGAACGGTTACACCGTGGCGCAGTTCAAGTCCGACATCGCCGCCAAGAAGGCGGCCGGCAAGAAGGTCATCCTGTCGATCGGTGGCCAGAACGGCACCATCTCGGTCGCCAACGCGACGGCCGCGGCCAACTTCGCCTCGACCGCGCTGTCGGTACTGCGTGAGTACGGGTTCGACGGGATCGACATCGACCTCGAGAACGGCGTCAACGCGCAGTACATGGGTCAGGCGCTGCGCAGCCTGCAGAGCCAGTTCGGCAGCGGGCTGATCATCACCATGGCTCCGCAGACGATCGACATGCAGGCGACGACGTTCGAGTACTTCAAACTCGCGCTGGCGATCAAGGACATCCTGACCATCGTCAACGTGCAGTACTACAACTCCGGTTCGATGAACGGCTGCAACGGACAGGTGTACTCACAGGGCTCGGTCGACTTCATCACCGCGCAGGCCTGCATCATGCTGCAGAACGGCCTCCGCCCCGACCAGGTCGGACTGGGCCTGCCGGCGTCCTCCCGGGCCGCTGGCAGTGGCTACGTCTCGACGTCGATCGTCAACAACGCACTGGACTGCCTGGCCAAGGGCACCAACTGCGGCGCCTTCAAGCCGAGCACCACCTGGCCGACGCTGCGCGGTGCGATGACCTGGTCGACCAACTGGGACGCACTGAACGGCAACGCGTTCGCGAACCAAGTCGGCGCCCACGTCCACGCCCTGCCCTGATGCACAACTACCGCCCCGCTCCGGTGCTGGAAGCGCTTGGTGTCTGCTCGGAGGACGAGCAGCTCTACCGGGCGCTTCTGGCCCGCCCGGAGTCCACAACGACCGATCTGTCGAACGACACCGGCTGGCCCGCCACTCGGGTCAGCCGGCATCTCCGGTCCCTGCTGTCCCTCGGGCTGGCCTCTCGCATGCCCGGGAGGCCAGCCCGGTACGTCCCTGCGGTTCCCGAGGCGGCAGTCGAGCTGCTGGCGCTGCGGAAACAGGCAGCGATCGTCGAAGCCCGAGTGGGTGCCTCCGTGCTGACTGCCGAGTTCAGAGCCCGCCATGACGCGTTCACGGTGGTCCGCGGCACTGAAGCGGTCGCCCAGCGGTTCAACCAGGCGCAGCAGTGCGCCCAGACCGAAGTGCTCGTGCTGGATCGGCCACCGCACGTCGTCGTACCGGTTGAGGTCAAGCGCGCGCATGGCGTCACGTATCGGACGATCTTCGACATGGCGTCGCTGTCCGAGCCCACTGATCTGCTGGCGGCCCGACCCACCGGCTGCCGGATGCTGCGCGACGTACCGCTCAAGATGCTCGTCGTCGATCGCCGCATGGCGCTCCTGCCGACGAGCCACGACGTCATCGTCGAGGTGGGTCCGTCCAGTCTCCTGGACGGACTGCTCCGCCTCTTCGAGCTCCTCTGGCACCAGGGCAGCCCGCTGTCCCCAGCGTCCTCTGATGGACCCCTGAGCTTCGAAGACCAGCAACTGCTTTCCCTGGCCGCGGCTGGTCTGACCGACCAAGCCATCGCTCGCCGACTAGGCGTAGCCCAACGAACCGTCGAGCGCCGCATGCAGCGGATCCTCAAAGCCCTCGACGCCACCACCCGCTTCCAAGCAGGCCTCCGCGCCGGACAGGCAGGCCTACTCGTCTAGCCGACCGCCCGACGCTACCTTTGCTGGATGAACGTCGCCGTCGCCGTTGTGGCGACCTTCTTCGCCGGCATGGGCGGCGTCGCGCTGGTGAAGCCCACGTTGATCTGGAAACCCTTCGG
This sequence comes from Kribbella sp. NPDC058245, assembly GCF_042882005.1. Lineage (NCBI taxonomy): Bacteria > Bacillati > Actinomycetota > Actinomycetes > Propionibacteriales > Kribbellaceae > Kribbella > Kribbella sp. NPDC058245. The sequence goes on along the minus strand of NZ_JBHVWY010000003.1, from coordinate 555,182 downwards.
CGTGGCGCCCACGACTCCTGCGGCCCGCAACGAGGTCCGCGCCGTGTACGGCGGGTTCGGCCTGGCCGTCGCTGTGCTGCTGTTCACAGCCGACTCGGCCAGCGCCGGCTTTCGCGACGGCGTACTGGTCGCGGTCGCGATCGCGCTGGGCGGTATGGCCGCCGGGAGACTCCTTGGCGCGCTTGTCGAGCCGAAGCCGCTGCTTGGGTGGCCGGGCTTCTTCTTTCTGGTCGAAGCCGCCCTCGCCGGGCTTCTGCTCACCGCCCGATAGCTTCTAGTCGGTCACGTCGGCGACTGTGGCGTCGAGGGCCTTGGTGAGGTCCGCGGCGTCCACAGTGATGCCGGTGCCGAAGTCACCGCCGCCGATCGAGATGGAGCCGGTGATGCGCTCGTCTGCGATCACCGGCCAGGCGTGGGTGCTGCCCAGCGGGGTGATCGTGCCGCGGACGTACCCGGTGACGGCGAACGCGGTGTCCTTGTCCGGCATCGACATGCGCTTCACGCCGAGCAGGGTGCGCAGTTTCGGCCAGGCGATCTCACGGTCGCCTGGGACCAGGACGAACCGGTAGTCGTCGTCTGCGAGGCGTACGACGATCGTCTTGATCAGTTTGGCCGGTTCGATACCCCGGGCGGCCGCCGCCTCTTCCAGCGAGTTCACCGGCCCGTGCTGGGTCAGTTCGTAGCTCAGTCCGAGCTGGTCAGCCGCATCCGTTGCCTTGGTCACCTGTCCAGTCTAGGAACAGCCTTCAGGGCGAGGGACAACACCAGGGCCACCGCGAACAGCACTCCAGCCTCCAGTGCGACTCCATTCCAGCCGGCGCGACTCCACGCCGTACCGGCTAGTCCTCCGAAGACGGACGAGCCGAGGTAGAAGGAGAACAGGTACATGCTGGATGCCTGGCCGGTGCCGATGCCAGCGGCATGTGCTCGCGCTGGTACCCAGCCGCTGGCTACGCCATGGACTGCGAAGAAGCCTGCGGTCATCACCGCGAGTCCCACCACGATGAGTGCCAAGGGCGCGGCCAGGGTGATCGCAACGCCTGCCAGAGTGATCAGACAGCCCACCGGTACGACGGCTCGCCGTCCGTAGCGGTCGGCCAGCAGTCCGGCGGTGGCGGACCCGGCCGAGCCGAGCAGGTAGACGCAGAACACCAGTCCGGAGGCGCCTGCGCTCAGGAGGTAGGGCTCACCCGACAGCCGGAAGACTGCGCCGTTGTAGACCGCGACGAAGCCACCAACTGCTGTCGCCGCGATTCCGTACAGTGCGAGCAGGGCTGGGTCTCGCAGCATCCGCAAGCCCTTCGCGCGTGCCGGTCCGGGGCGGAAGTTCTTCGACGCGGGCAACAGCAGCCACACGATCGCTGCGCACAACAGACCGAGTACGGCGATCCCGGCGGCACCGAACCGCCAACCGCCGAGGTCGGCCAGTCCACCGGCGACAAGTCGGCCGGACATGCCGCCGACCGCCGTACCGGCGATGTAGAGGCCGCTGGCGCGTGCATGGCTGTCAGCGTGCACCTCTTCGCGGAGGTAGGCCATCGCGACCGCAGGCAGACCTGCCATGGCGATTCCCTGCAGTCCGCGCAGTGCGAGCAGTGCGTGCCACGTTGGCGCGAAGGCGACCAGCAGTGCGAACAGCGAAGTGCCTGCGACGGACCAGCGCATGAGGGTGGTTCGGCCGATCCGCTCTGATGCCGAGCCGACCACCAAGAGCGCGAGACCGAGCCCGAACGTCGCGAACGAGACGCTGAACGCACTCTGGCTGGGGGAGACGTGGAATGACGCGGACAGCTCGGGGAGCAGTGGCTGGGTGCTGTAGAGCAGCGCAAACGTCGCCAGACCGGCCGCGAACAGCGCCACGGACAGCTTGCGGTACTGCGGATCACCGGGCCGGTATCCGGTGCCGACTGCGACGGATTGGTGCATGCCTTCGACGGTGCCACGCTCGCTGCGATACGTAAAATGTCGATCTCGGCACAAATCGATACGATATCCGTATGCATGTCGAGGATCTGCGGTCGTTCGTGGTGCTCGCCGAGACCGAGCACTTGACCGAGGCGGCGGCTGGCCTGGGTACCAGCCAGCCCAATCTGTCCCGGTCGCTGCGTCGGGTCGAGGACGCGTTCGGCGTCCCGCTGTTCGAGCGCGAGCACCGTGGTCTGCGGCTGAACCCGTACGGCCGGATCGTGCTGGAGGCAGCCCGCCTGAGCATCAGCGCTGTCGAAAACGCCCAGCATCGGATCGACGCCCTGCTCGATCCGGAGTCAGGGACAGTGCGGCTGGCCTTTCTGCACTCGGTCGCCCCCAGCCTGCTGCCAGACCTGCTGAAGGCCTTCCGGGCAGTCGGACCGAGTGTGGAGTTCGCACTGCGTCAGGGCTCGTCGCAGGACATCGCCCAGGACCTGGAGAGCGGGGAGGCCGAGATCGGCATCAGCTCGCCAAGGCCAGACCCGGCACGCTTTGGTTGGCACCTGCTCGAGCAACAACGGCTGGCACTGCATGTCCCACCGAACCACCCCTTGGCCACCCGCCGTCGCGTAGAGCTCGCGGCAGCGGCAGCGGAACCCTTCATCGGTCTCCAGCCCGGCTTCGGCTTCCAGCGCATCACCGACGAGCTCTGCCGAGCCGCAGGCTTCACTCCACGCCTCGCCTTCGAAGCCAGCGACCTCACTACGATCGACAGCCTCGTCGGCGCCGGTCTGGGTGTGGCAGTCCTTCCCTCCAGCGCAGTGCGCGGCAGCGAGAGCGGTGCAGTCGCCGTACCCCTGGCTGGCATTCAGTCCCGCCGCGAGATCGGGATGATCTGGCGCCTTCGTGGCCAACTCACTCCGGCCGCTGAGCGGTTCCGGAGTTTCGTACGCTCCTGGCCGGTCATTTCGTCATGAGGGCGCGTAGTCGACGACGTGCTCTTGAACCTGGCCACGATGGACCCGCTACCGAGTCCATGCACAGGGGTACGGCGGGTGCCCCTGACGAGCACCCGCCGTACGGCTTGTCAGAACCCTGCGGTGATGCGGGTGAAGTCCCAGTTGCCCTGGGCGATACCGCTGCAGTTGGAGACCACGCCGCCGCCTGCACAGCCGCGGTCACGGTTCACCGACCAGAACGCCAGCCGGGCCAGGCCGTTGGACTTGGCCCAGTTGGTGATGTTCTGCCAGGTCGCCGTCGTGGTCATCTCCTGCTGGTCGGACAGACCGTTCATGCCGGAGATGCCCTGGTGGGCGTAGGCCTGGGCGGTGGTCCAGCCGAAGACGGCCTTGAGCTTGTTGTTCAGACCCGTCGAGGCGCCGACGGTGTCGTTGTAGATGTTCGAGCTGCCGAAGTCGAAGGGCATCAGCGTGAAGACGTCGATGTTGGCGCCCAGTGCCTGCGACCGCTCGATCAGCCGGTTGCCGTAGTAGTTCGGGCCGGTGGTCGAGGTGCCGAAGGTGAGGATCGTCTGGATCCCCGGGTTGTTCTGCTTGACGATCTTCAGCGCGTTCAGGATGCGGTCCTGGACGGCCTCGTTCTCGAACTCGTCGGAGTTCTCGATGTCGATGTCGATCGCCTTCAGGCCATAGGCGTTGATGACCTGCTGGTACGCACCGGCCAGCGCCTCCGGGGTGCTGCAGTTCGGGCCGAGCTTGTTACCACTCCAGCCACCGATCGACGGGATGATGTCGCCGCCGGCCGCACGGATCTGTGAGATTGCAGTGGCGTCCGCGCTGCCCTGCAGCGGTCGTGCGCCGTCCCAGGCCGGGTTGCAGCCGCCGGACGACAGGATGAACGCCATGGTGAACCACTTGATGCCGGTCGCGCTCATGACGGTCTGCGGGCTGGGCGGATCGCCCCAGCCCATGTAGAGGTACGGCGCTGCCCGGCGGCTGCCGACCGGGTCGGTACCGGCCTTGGTGGTGACTGAGACGGACCCGGTCTTCGCGCCTTCACCAGCGCTGTTCTGGCCGCTTACCTGGTAGCTGTAGCTCGTGCTCGCGGTGAGACCCGAGTCCGTGTACGCCGTACCGCTGGACGTCCCGACCTTCGAGCCGTTGCGGTAGATGTTGTAGCTGGCTGCACCACTGGCTGCGGACCATGACAGGCTCACGGTCGAGGCGGTCGACGTACCGGACAGACCGCTCGGTGCACCCGGGAGGGTGACCGGGCCACCGCCGGAGCAGGAGCCGCCGTTCAGTCGGCAGGCGGCCAGACCGGGGAAGTTACCCGGGCTGCCGTTGAAGCCGAAGGTGACGCTGGCACCAGGTGCCAGCGGACCGGCCCAGCTCGGCGGCGTGAACGTGTGAGTCTGCCCGCTGGTGCTGCGGGTAGCGTCCCACGAGCTGGAGATCGTGTAGCCCGACGGGAAGTCGAGCGCGACCGACCAGGTGCTCAACGAGCTCGTGGTGTCGTTCAGAACGGTGACCTTGCCCTCGAAGCCGCTGCCCCAGTCAGACACCTTCGTGAAGGTCGCAGAGACCCCGGCCGCGTTGGCGGCGGGTGCGACGAGTAGCGCGAGTACCACTGCGGTGATGGCTGCGATGGCCATCGAGATGCGTTTCATCTTGCTCCGATCAGAGGGCGGTACGTGATCAGATCCGGCCCCAGAGTGCGGGGACGTTCGGCGGCTCCCAGCCGGTCAGGGACGTGTGGCCCTGGATGCACTTGTAGGTAAGGCCGTTGTAGCTCACCAGTGCACCGGTTGCGTACGACGTGTTGGGCGCCCACGGGGTGGCCGTCGGGGGCGTCGGAGTCGGGGTGGGAGTAGGGGTCGGCGTCGGCGTCGGCGTGGGGGTCGGCGTCGGCGTCGGGGTAGGAGTCGGAGTCGGAGTGGGAGTAGGGGTCGGCGTGGGACCGGTGCAGCCCGCAGTGTCGGCGTTGACGGCGTTCACGACCTGGTTGAAGAGCGTGACGCCGGAGTCGAGCGCCTCCATCGAATACATCATTGCGCCGGCCAGACCGTTGCAGTGTGCGTAGTCGGCCTTCGCCTTGATGGACTGGGCGTTGTCACCGGTCCAGAACGTGCCGCCCTGGTAGAACCACGACGACTTGGTGGTGTCGTCCCAGAACGTCGCGGAGGGGTTGTCGACGAAGCCGGTGAGCTCCTTGTAGAAGGAGACGCCAGGAACGTTGCCACTCAGCGCATGCCCGTCGGCCGGTCCGGTGGCGGTCTGGTACTTGCCGTTGGCCGTGCTGGGCACGCCTTTCCAGCCGCGGTAGTAGAACGGGTAGCCGATGGTCAGCTTGTTCGCCGGGAACCCACCGGGGATGCCGTACGCCGGGTCACCGGTCGTCCACGCCTTCACCGCGCCGTCGACGGAGTACTTCGCCGTACCGGGCGGAATCGGCGTACTGGGGTCGTTCGGTGCCTGGTACAGCGGGTCCTGGAAGTTGGTCGGCCCGGTGGCATCCCAGCCACCGTGCATGTCGTACGTCATCACGTTGTTGTAGTCGAGGTACTGCCCGATCTTGTTGGTCTCGATCGTGGCGATCTTGTCCTGGCCGGCCGGGGTGGCGGCGGTCAGGTAGTAGCGCTTGCCGGTCTGGCTGCCGTAGGCGTTCAGCTGCGACCGGAACTCTGCCAGCAGCAGAGTGAAGTTCTGCTTGTCCGCAGCGCTGTAGTGGTTGCCCAGGTGACCGTTCGGTGAGCCCGGGTACTCCCAGTCGATGTCCACGCCGTCGAAGATGTTCGCCGCGCTGCCCGGACCGCCGAAGCCGTCCACCACCGGCAGGTCGCCCTTGATGAACATGTTCACGCAGGAGCTGACCAGAGCCTTCCGCTTGGCGTCGGTGGACGCCGCGTCGGAGAAGTACTTCGAGTAGGTCCAGCCACCGATCGAGATCAGGATCTTCAGGTTCGGCTGCTTGGCCTTGAGCTTCTTCAGCTGGTTGAAGTTGCCCTGGATCGGCTGGTTCCAGACGTCACCCACACCGTCGACGCTGATGTCCGCGCCGTACGACTTGCCGTAGTCGGCGAACGCGTCGCCGGCGCCGTCACCGGCGTTCGGGTTGTTCTCGTCCTGGGACGCGGCCTGGTTGGCCATGAAGCAGGTGTGGCTGGTCGGGTGGATGTTCGCGAACGCGTAGTTCAGGAAGTCCAGCTTCGCGGCCGCACCGGTGGTGACCAGGTTCTTCGGGTAGAACCCGTTCTGGTAGATCCCCCACTGGGTGAAGTAGGCGGTCTTGACGCCACCGCTCGCGGCCGGCGCCATCACGTCGGCCCGGAGCGCTGGGGCGGATGGCAGGTCGGCGCTCGCGAGCGAGACGCCGGCGGCGGTGACCAGGGCAGTGGCGGCCACTGCGGCCGTGGCGGTCAGAAAACGCAATCGACTCATGGGCGGGGTCCTCCGGAACTGGGGCGGGGAAAGCGTCCGGTGAAATTTAGTTAAAGACACTTCGAAAGGAACGGTAACTGTTTCCGCGGAGTTGGTCGCTGGCTCACTGTGGCGGATACCCGCTGCTGGCGGAAAGCCGACAAAAGCCGTTGTCCACAGGGTTTCAGCAGTTCGTCCGGCAGCAGGTACGGCGCCTGCATCTTCTTGGTATGAACCCCTCCGCGCTTCCTCCATCGGTGCTCATGGCAACCACCAACGAACGTTTGCTCGACGACCTGCTCCGGCTGGCCGCGGCGGCCTCGATCACGCCGCTCGTCGAGCGAGATCTGCACGGTCTGCGGCGCGGGTGGCACACCTGCCCGCTGGTGATCGTCGGCGACGACCTCGCCGCGGGGCTCGCCCGCACCACGCCAGTACGACGTACCGGCGTCGTACTGGCCGGAGCCGGACCAGGACCGGATGCGTTGTATCGCCATGCCTTCGACGTCGGAGCGGAAGCGGTGTTTCGGCTGCCGGCCGACGAGGTGGCCTTGGCCGGGCGGCTGGTGGACACCTTGGACGGCGGGACGCGCTCGGCCGTCACACTCGCCTTCGTCGGTGGATGCGGGGGAGCGGGCGCCACCACGACCGCCGCTGCCGTGGCGCTCTTCGGAAATCGGCGTGGCTTGCGAACGATGTTGATCGACGGTGATCCGTTGGGTGGTGGTATTGAGCTTGCCCTCGGCATCGAACGTGATCCTGGTCAGCGTTGGCCGGAGCTTCTCAGTGCGTCAGGTCGCGTGAGTGCTGCTGCACTTCGCTCTGCGTTGCCAACGGCTGATGGGCTCCCAGTGCTGTCCTGGGATCGCTCTGACGTGACTGCGCTGCCGCCGGAGACCATGCGCTCGGTGCTCAACGCAGCGCAATGCAGCAATGACTTGGTCGTCCTCGACCTCCCGCGTCGTCCGGATCCGGCCGTCGAGGAAGCGTTCGTCCGGGCGACCGCGACCCTGCTGGTCGTTCCCTGCGACATCCGCTCGCTAGCGGCCGCCAAGCGACTGGCGGGTCCGTTGGCGGAGGTCGCCGGTGATCTCCGCATCATCGCTCGTGCATCGCGTCGGCCCGCTATCCCGGCTGCCGATGCCGCCACGCACCTGTCCTTGCCGCTGGCAACCACCTTCGCCGATGAACGTGACCTTCCCGCCGCCATGGACCAGGGTCGGTTCGCGCCGAATCCGCGCGGCCCGCTGGCTCAAGCCGCGACGACCCTGCTCGACCTGTTCGCCCCGGCCGCATGATCATCTCCCGCGAGTTCCTCGACCGGGTGCGTGCTCGCCTCGCGGTCAGTGGCGGCGAACCGACACCAGCCCGGGTTGCCGCCGCCTTGCGTGCCGACGGCGGTGTGTACGGCGACGCCACCGTGCTCGCGGTCGTCGCCGCGTTGCACCGCGAGGCTTTGGGCGTTGGGCCGCTCGACAGCCTGCTCGCCGAACCAGGGATCACCGACATCCTCGTCAACGGTCCCGACGAGGTCTACATCGACCGCGGTGTGGGCCTCGAGCGCGTCGTCGTCGACACCGGCGATGATGCCGCGATCCGCCGTCTCGCTACCCGACTGGCCGCTGCCGCCGGTCGACGGCTGGACGATGCCACGCCGTTCGTCGATGTGCGGCTTCGGGACGGCACGCGCTTCCACGCCGTTCTGGCGCCGGTCGCGGCCCCGGGGACCTGTCTGTCGCTCCGCGTTCCCGCTCACCAGCTCTTCACCCTCGACACGCTGGTCGACGCCGGTTCGCTCCCACCCGAAGGCGCAGTACTCCTGCGGGATCTCTTGGCTTCCCGTCTGGCTTTCCTCATCAGTGGCGGCACCGGGACTGGCAAGACGACCTTGCTGAGTGCGCTCCTGTCGGCCGCCGATCCCAGTGAGCGTCTGCTGGTTGTCGAAGACGCGAGTGAGCTCCGGCCCGATCATCCGCACGTGGTCCGACTCGAAGCGCGCCCGCCCAATGTCGAGGGCAACGGTGAGATCTCCCTGCGCAATCTCGTTCGGCAAGCCCTCCGGATGCGTCCTGATCGCCTTGTCATCGGTGAGGTTCGCGGAGCCGAGGTCGTCGATCTCCTGACTGCGCTCAACACCGGCCACGAAGGCGGTTGCGGGACGATCCACGCCAACTCGCCGGCCGACGTACCGGCCCGGATCGAGGCGTTGGGCGCGCTGGGCGGTCTGCCTCGCGAAGCCGTTCATAGCCAGCTCGCCTCAGCACTTCAAGCGGTCATCCATCTCGCGCGTACCTCTACTGGTCTTCGTCGGCTCACCAGCATTCACGTGTTGGACCGTTTGCCCACTGGCGAAGTCATCACCCGGCCAGCTGTCGACTTCCCGCTGGTCGGCCCGCCCACTCTCCATCCGGCCGCCGGTCGGTTCACCGTTCCGCCAACCGTCCTTGGAGCCGCATGAGCCGTCTTCTCGCCATCGCCTGTGTCCTACTGGCTCTCCATCTCCTGTTCCCGTTGCCATCGCGGCCCTTGCACCGCTTGACCGCCGCACCCCGAGCCACCTCACTTCATCCGCTCGCTTGGGCCCGTCCGTTCAGTAGCTGGCGCCGCAAGCTCTTGTTCGTTCCGCCGGTCGCGTTGGTCCTACTGGCGTTCAGTCCGCAGATCTTCTTCTCCGTTGGAGCAATCACCGTCATCTGTGCTCTCGCTCTGCTCCAGCGAGCGCAGCACCGACGACAGGCAGCGACCACCGCCCGCCGTACCACCGTGATCGAAGCGCTCGACGTCCTCGCCGCTGACCTCGCGGCCGGCCGACCACCCATCGACGCCTTGGGCGGCGCCGCCACCATCGCTCCCGAGCTGCAACCGGCGCACGCCGCAGCAAAGCTGGGAGGAGACGTGCCGACAGCTCTCGAGCTCGTCGCCCAATCCCCAGGCAGTGCAGGGATCCGCGCACTGGCAGCAACCTGGCGCGTCGCCGAGGAGTCCGGCGCCGCCTTCGCAACCTTGACCGAACGCCTCGCTGACTCGCTCCGCGCCGACGAAGCCATCCACCGCCAAACAGCAGCCGGCTTGGCCGGAGCTCGCTCCTCAGCTCGGATCCTCGCGGCTCTCCCACTCTTCGGTACCGCCCTCGGGTACTCGCTCGGAGCCGACCCGCTGTCCTTCCTCACCAGCACTCCACCCGGCTGGCTTTGCCTCACCGCCGGCCTGGCCCTCACGGCCCTAGGCCTGCACTGGACCACTCGCCTGGCAACCGGATCCCCTTGCCCATGACAACAATCTCTCTCGCCGCGACCGCAGCGGCCGTCTCCATCTGCCTGCTCGTCCGCACTCCCACCGACCTCCGCCGCCTCGCCCCCACGCCAGCCACCCGCCCGCACCGACCAAGAGCCCATCGCCTCGTAGCCGCGGCAGCCGCCTGTGCCCTCGCGATCCTTCTCTACCCACCGTGGGGCCTACTCCCGGCAGTCGTCGCGTACTTCGTCATCCCGCGTCTGCTGTCCCGCCTGGAACCGGCAGCCACCAAACGCCGCCGGGCCGCCCTTGCCGCTGATCTACCCCTGACCATCGAACTTCTGGCCGCTTGCCTGCGAGCTGGCCGCCCGCCCCAACAAGCCTTGTCCACAGTCGCTTCCGCGATCCATGGACCCCTAGGTGATCTCCTGTCCGAGATCGCCCATCGCCTCACCCTCGGCGCGGATCCCCAAGACGCGTGGGCCCTCCTGCACGCCGAACCACCTTGCGCCCCGGTAGCGCGCGCCATCGACCGTTCCCTGACCTCAGGCGCGCCTCTGTCCAGAACCCTCGAACGACTGGCCGAAGACACCCGTCGATCACACCACCACGCTGCCGACGAGCACGCCCGCGCGGTTGAGTCCCGCTCTGCCCTTCCGCTGGGCCTCTGCTTTCTTCCCGCCTTCGTCCTGCTCTCGATCATCCCGACCGTTGCTGACGCCCTGGTCCCGTATCTCACCCAGCCATAAAGATGCTGACGGCAACCATGTTGTCCACAGCCCGAAAACTCGTTGTGCCAAAGGCCCTTCGGTCACTGCATCTTCTTGGCAAGAACACCAACCCAGGAGGCCCCCGTGTCCCACCCTCTGCTCCCCGCCCGCCGCCTTCGGTCGAGTTGGCTCCGCCGGTTCCGTACCCGGTCCGAGCGCGGCGCCGCCACCGCCGAGTACGCCACCACCATCGTTGCCGCCTGCGGCCTCGGCGGCATCCTCGTCGCTCTCCTCAAGTCCGACGTCATGCTCAATGCCCTCAAGGCCCTGATCAACTACGCCCTCAAACTCGCCGGCGTGGAAGGCATCCAGCTCTGACCTCGTGGGCCGGCCGTCACCGACCGGCGGCCGGCCCGCCTGGACTCCGATGCCTGACCTCTCGAGGGGAGCCTGATGCCCCGCCGTACCTCTCAGCGTGGTGCGATCACCGCCGAGACTGCGATCGCCCTCCCGTTCCTCTTCACCTTCGTCCTCGCCGGCATCTGGTGCGTCGGCCTCGTCACCGCCCACGTCCAATGCGTCGACGCCTCCCGGGACATCGCCCGAGCCCTGGCCCGCGGCGATTCCCCCGACGACCTCCAGGCCTTCATCACCCGCACCACCCCACCCAACGGAGCAGTCACCTTCCACACCACTCCCGCCATCGAGGTCACCGTCACAGCCACGCCCCGGAGCCTCTTCCCCTTCCTCCCGGCTCCTACCCAATCCGCCACAGCCACCCTCCAAGTCGAACCAACTCCTGGAGCAACCCATGACGAAGCGACACCCTCCTGAACCACAGCACCGCCGGCGCGCGATGCGGAACAGCCACCGTGAGCGCGCACGGCCGAAGAATCGGTGGCGGCGGTGCGAGCGGGGCAGCGGGACCATCCACACGCTCACCGCGTGCCTGTTGCTCGCGACCGCGCTCGCCGTGGCGATCTTGTGGGCGGCTGTCTCCACTGCTCGCCACAAGGTCGCCGCCGGCGCCGACCTGTCCGCACTCAGTGCCGCCTACGCGCTCGCGACCGATCCATGTGCTGCCGCGTCCCGTACGGCGACGGCCAACGACGTGACGCTGACCGCCTGTAAGCCGACGCCCACCGACGTCACGATCCAGGTGTCCGTGCCCATCGCACTTCCGTTCGTGCAGCGAACTCTCACCGTGTCCGCCCGGGCGGGCCCGGTCGCCTAGGCCGCGACGGCGGGGACGTCGACCTGGGCGGTGAGGATCTGGCCGCCGCGGGGGCCGGTGACCAGGCGGTTGAGGTTGTCGGTGATCGGCTGGTCCGCGTGCCATTCGACGGTGGCGAGGTAGAGCGTCGTACCGGCGGGGCCGCCGAGGGCGATGGCGAAGGGTGCTCGGTGTTCCGGTAGGTCGATTCGTTGGAGGACCTTGCCGCCGTTGGCGACGCGGACGACCGACGAGCCGCCGGTGGATACCCAGATGGCTCCCTCGGCGTCGAGGCAGATGCCGTCCGGGCCTAGGCCGTCGGCGAACGTCCGGCGGTTCGTCAGGTCGCCATTGGCCTGGATGTCGAACGCGGTCAGTCGTCCGGCGAAGGACTCGGAGATGACCAGGGTGCGGCCCTCGGGAGTGATGACCATGCCGTTCGGGAACTGGATGTCGCTCGCGACCTCGCGCAGCTCGCCATCCGGAGTGAGGACTTTGATGTAGCCCGGCTTCGGTGCTTCACCGCCGGCGAAGTCGAAGTCGGCGCCGTTGAGATAGATGTTGCCTCGGTCGTCGACCACGATCTCGTTCGCCGACTGCTCCGACAACACGGTCACCGAACCGTCGGTCTCCGTCCGCCGGATCTTGTCGCCGGTCGTGACTAGCCGGCCGTCGGGCAGCCACTCGATCGACCAGCCCATCAACCGCTCCGTCGGCACCGGCGTCGGCGTGAAGTCCGCCGTACCGTCGGAGTCGACACTCACGATCTCCTGACCGATCCAGTTCGCGAACCACAGCTTCCCGTTGTGCCACCGCGGGGATTCCGGGATCCCGAGTCCGTCGAGCAGTACCTGTACCTCGGTCATGACGCCACCTCTTCTCGTCCTACTTGCCGGCCTGTCGAAGGCCGCTGACACCCTCTACACGAACGACGCGGGGCCGGATCGACAACCGTGACTGAGCAGGTACTCCTGCACGGAATCGTGCAGGAGTTCGGGAAAGTGCACGGGCGGAGCGGCGGCGGTACTGAGGCGGTCGCGATCTGGTCGCAATCTGGTAGAGATGCCGCGTTGATGTGGACGGGGTGTGGCCGGTGACCGATGATCTGGAACCGAAAGATCAGGAACCGATGTTCTGCCCAATCTCCCGGACGCACTTCCCCGGCGCCCGGACGGTGACCCCGGAGGCACGTTTGCCCGACCCCATCCGGCTGCTGCTGGTCGACGACCAGATCCTCAGCCGAGGCGTCCTCAGAAACGGTCTGGAGCGCGAACGCGACCTCGAGATCGTTGCCGAGATCAACAGATCCGACGATGTCGTGGCCGCCGCGAAACGGCACCGGGCGAATGTCGCCCTGCTCGACGCCGCCGGCCCGGGGACCGCCAGCCTCGCCGTCACCACCGAGCTCCGTACCCTGATCCCCGAGTGCCGCGTCGTCATGCTCACCACTTACGGCCGCCCGATCCACCTCCGCCGCGGCCTGGAAGCCGGCGCCAAGGGGTTCGCCCTCAAAGGCTCACCGGCCCCTCAACTCGCCGACGCCGTCCGCCGGGTCCACCTCGGCCTCCGCGTCGTCGACGCCAACCTGGCCGCCGAATCACTCCAGTACTCCGAGACCCCACTGAACGACGAAGAGACCGACACCCTCCGCGCCGCCCGCGCCGGCGGCTCGGTCGCCATGATGGCCCGCTCCCTGCACGTCTCCGAACGCGTAGTCCGCCGCAGTCTCTGGTCCGCCATCGGCAAAACCGGTGCCCGAACGCGCTCCGACGCCATCCACATCGCCGAACACAACGGCTGGCTCCTCGACTGATCTCCCGAGCCGCCAGCCGCCAGCCGAAGGGGGGTTCGGACAGGAAGTGGTGGGCCGGCACAAGGTGTTACCTGTTCAAGGGCCCGAGTAGGGGTGCACGCCCCCGAGCGCTGGCGGAGCGGATCGGCGGAGTGGGCGCTGGGTGTCAGAGGTTGTCCAGTTGGATTAGGAGCCAGCTGGGACCGGTGGTGCTGGCGCCTAGGGGTTCTACGCGGTGGCGGAGGCCGCGGTCGGCGGTGACCACGGTGACGGTGGGTGGGGTGGGGAGAGCTAGGTAGTCGGCGGTGGTTTGGGTGATGGTGTCGTCGCCGGAAGCGGGGGCGAGGATGACGCGGAGGGTGCCCAGGTCCAGGGGGTTGGTGTCGAGAGCTTTGCGGGCGGCGCCTTCGAGGATGACGGCGATGGTGGTGGACTCGGGGAGTTGCTGCTGGAGGCGGGCGAGTTTCTCCAGCAGGCGGCGGGCGGCTCCGGGGCGGTCGCGCCACCAGCCGTCGGGGCGGGAGCCGATCACGTTGGCGGCGTCGACCACGATGACCTGCTCGTCCGGGGTGCTCATGTCCCCAGTGTGCCGCCGCCCCTGCCAGCGCGGTTAACGTCCGAAAACACGCCGACCACGCCCTCCGATCGTTCGGACGTTAGCGGTCAGGAGCAGGTGGAGAGGAACTCGCCGGTGTGGGTGACGAGGACGTGGGGGCCCGGTATGGCGGGGAGACGGTGGTTGGCGGAGGTGACCGCGTGCGGGGTGCCGTCGGGGGCCAGGACGAGGGTGTTCGGGGCGTCCAGGGCGATGAGTTCGTCGCCGACTCGGAGGAGGACCGGCGCGTTGTAGGTGTTGGAGATAGCGGTGCGGCCGGCCGCGAGGGCTTCGAGAGTGGCGGTGACCAGTTCGGCGGGAGTTTCGGCGGTGGCGTCGACGGCGAGCCAGGTGGTCGGCGTACCGATGGGGGTGGGGGAGGTGGGATTGTGCCAGTCGCTGCCACCGATGGGGATGGTGTCGAGGCCCCAGGACTGCCACCACGCAATCGGGCCGCCCCAGTGGTGGTCGAGCCAGGAGGAGTGCCAGATCTCGGCGAGTGGCGGGTGCTCCGACAACGGGTGACGCCAGGCGCAGTCGCCGCTGAGTGGGTGGTTGATCGAGAGCAGGCCGCCGCGGCGGGCTACCTCGCTGACCCAGGTGGAGGCGGGTTGCCGGAAGTCGATGACGCCGATATCGCCGAAGGCGTTCGCGTGGCCGGTATCCGTGGTGACTTCCTGGCCGGGGATCAGGCCAATGCCGAAGCGGCCGCTGAGGCCAGGGAGCTCCGGGTGATGGGCGACAGTGTTGTGATCAGTGATGGCGAGTACGTCGAGACCGGCGGCAACACCATGAGCGGCCAGGTTCGCAATCGGTGTCGAGCCGTCGGAGTGCAAAGAATGGGCGTGGAAGTCACCCGCGATCCAACGCAGGCCCGGTGCGGCGGGAAGCTCGCGTCGCGGTGGCCGAGCCGGTACGGCGATCGCTGCCGTCGCGTCGGCGTATTCCGTCAGACCGGGAATCTCGGCGACCGGACCGGTCACCGCCTCCACGATGAGTTCGGCGCCTTCCACCGGAAGGCGGTACAGACCGAGGACGACCCACCACGTGCCAGGCTCGAGTTCGCCGGGGACATAGCCGGGAGTTGCCGCGGTCGGGGTGATCGCGAAAGTCCGTCGCGCACCCCCGGACCAGCCGCGCCAACCACCGGCCCCCTCACAACCGATGTCGATGACGACACCGTCGATCGCCGGAATCGTGAGTGTGACAAGGAGTCCCGGGCAGTCGGCGGGGATGTCGACCGGCACGGAGTGCCAGATGGACTCCGCGCGATCGTCGAGCGTCCAGACCCGACGGTACGACGTGATTGCCATCAGCCGACCGGCTGCCGGGCGAGGAGTTCCCCGGACTCGCGGTCGTACAGGAGTACGCGCGAGGCGGGTGCGGTGAGGAAGACAGGCTTGCCGGGCTCCGGCTCGTCCTCTTCCGGAACCGTCACCCCGATGAGCGTCCCGTCGCAGTCAACGCTCACCAGCGACTGCACACCAAGGTTCTCGGCGACGACCACGTTCCCCCGCAGGCCGAGGCCGGAGGCGTCACCAGCGGTCAGGGTCAGGTACTCAGGCCGAACGCCGACAGTCACTTCAGCACCAGCTGGTGCTGAATCTGTTGCAGGCAACGCCCCGCCAGCCACCGCAACACCTTCAGAACCGACAGTGCCCGGGACCAGGTTCATAGGGGTGGAGCCGATGAAGTTGGCGACGAAAGTATTCACAGGGCGGGCGAAGACTTCGCGAGGCGTGCCCAGTTGGCGGAGCTTGCCGGACTCCATGACGGCGATGCGGTCGGCGAGGGCCAGGGCTTCGGCTTGGTCATGAGTGACGAAAACGGTGGTGATGCCGAGGTCGCGCTGGAGCTTCTTGAGGAAGGTGCGAGCCTCGAGACGGAGGCGGGCGTCGAGGTTGGAGAGCGGCTCGTCCAGCAACAGCACCTTGCCCTGGGAGGCGATGGCGCGGGCGAGCGCGACGCGTTGCTGCTGACCGCCCGAGAGCTGGCCGGGCCGGCGTTCCAGCAGCCCACCGAGCGACAGCTCGCCGGCAGTGCGCTCGGCGGTCTCGGCGCGAGTGGCAGGAGCAACACGTCGTACCTTGAGCGGGTAGGTGATGTTCTCGGCGACGCTCATGTGCGGGAACAACGCGTAGTCCTGGAAGACCATGGCGACGCCGCGCTTGCCTGGTTCGGTGCGGGTGACGTCCACCGCGTCGATGCGGACGGTTCCTTCGGTGGCGTTCTCCAGGCCGGCGATGGTCCGGAGCAGGGTGGTCTTGCCGCAGCCGGACGGGCCGAGCAGGGCGAAGAACTCGCCGTCCTCCACGTGCAGGTCGAGGCCGTCGACGGCGCGGACGCCGTTCGGGTAGACGGTCGCGAGACCCTCGATGTCGATACCGGCCATCAGCTCTTGATACCTCCGTGAAAGCGGAATCCATAGCGCGAGTTCACCAGCAGATACAGCACAACGACCGGGATCGAGAACAGCAGTGAGAAGACCGGCAGCACCTGCAGGTTCACGCTGCCGCCTTCGTCGGTGAGCGTCTGCATCAGTACGGCGGCCGGCTGCAGCGTCGTCGACCGGATGAGCAGGAAGGGCACCAGGAAGTTGCCCCAGGAGTTCACGAACGCCCACACCATGATGGTGGCCAGGCCAGGACGTGCGACCGGCAGTACGACGTCCCGCAGGATCTGCAGCGTGGACGCCCCGAAGACCCGCGCCGACTCCTCGTAAGACTTCGGTACGGCGTCGACGAAGTCCTTCAGAATGAAGATTGCCGCCGGCAATAACCCACCGGTCATCACGAGCGCGACCCCGAAGCGCGAGTCGATCAGCCCGAGCTGATAGATCATCACGAAGATCGGCACCATCGCCGCCGTACCGGTGACAACCGATGACAGCAGCAACAATCCGTACAGCAACGCGTCGCGCCCCGGGATTCGCACCCGCGACAACGCGTAGCTGGCCAGGGCTGCGAACGCCGTGACGGCCAAAGCCGTGGTCACACAAATGATCAGCGAGTTCACGATCGCGTGCAGCGCATACGGATGGTCCAGCGTCTTCCGGACGTTGTCGAACGTCCAGTCCGGCCAATGCACGCCGAGGCCGGGGTTCTTGTCGAACGGTGCGGACGCGATCCACAACATCGGTACGGCGAAGAACACCGTGATCGCGCAGATCAGCACGTAGAAGCCGATCCGCCGTACCATGTAGGCCGGATTCACGCGCGCCTCCTCAGCAGCCGAAGGTAGACCAGCGAGACGAGCAGGTTCGCGAGCAGCAGCAGGAACGAGATCGCCGACGAGTAGCCGAGCTCACCGCCTTGCAGCGCGACGTTGTAGATGTAGACCGGCACCGTCTCGGA
Organism: Kribbella sp. NPDC058245; assembly: GCF_042882005.1. Taxonomy (NCBI): domain Bacteria; kingdom Bacillati; phylum Actinomycetota; class Actinomycetes; order Propionibacteriales; family Kribbellaceae; genus Kribbella; species Kribbella sp. NPDC058245. Next base: position 537,998 of record NZ_JBHVWY010000003.1, on the reverse strand, counting down.
CTCGTGGTTCGGTCCGCCCTTGGTGAGCAGGAACGGCGAGAAGTCGTTGGCTGTCCACAGCGAAATCAACAGGGTATTGGTCAGTACGTGACCGCGGATATGCGGGAACACTACATCTCGCAGCGTCTGCCATCCGGAGGCTCCGACCATTCGAGCCGACTCCAGTTGCGACGGCGGAACGGCTTGCAGGGCTGACGAATACAGCATCATCGAGAACGCCGTACCGCGCCACGTGTTGAACACCACCAGGCACACCATCGGGTAGTCGATCAGCCACGCTGTCCCCGTCGTACCGAGGATGCTGTTCAGGGTGCCCGTGTCGCGGTCGAAGAACGCGATCCACAGGTAGGCGACCACTGTCGACGGCAGGATCCAGGCCAGCAACGTCAAAGCCTCGACGGTACGGCGGACAGTCGGGCGCGCGCGGCGGAGAATCCAAGCCAGCGTGAACCCGAGGACGTTCTGACCGATGATCGCCGAGCCAAGAACGAAGAGCATCGTCAGCCACAACGCGTTGTGGAACAGCGCGTCGTTCAACGCCCGGGTGTAGTTCGAGATGCCGACGATGGACGGCGAGACCGCCTCGACGCCGGTCAGCCGGTAGTTGGTGATGCCGATGTAGATGGTCCAGACGGCCGGGAAGACCAGGAACGCGGCGATCAGGAGCATCGCGGGCGCGACGAAGCCCAGTGCCCTGCCGATGCCGAGCCCGGCCACATCCTGTGCGGGCGGCTTGGCCCGCACAGGTTCGGTAGTGGTCGCCATCAGTTCGTGGTGACCTTGTCCTTGCCGCCGGCAGCGGTCTCGACGGACTTCTCGTAGGCCTTCGCGGCGGCATCGGTGCTCTTGCCGCCGATCACGTCCGCGGTCGCCTGCTGCAGCGCGGCTGAGACCTTCGGGTACTCCGCGAGGCCCGGCCGGTACTGCGTGATCGGCAGCACCTTGGTGGCAACGAAGTTCAGCATCGGGTCACTGGCGAGGACCTCGGTGTTGACGTCGGTCCGCTGGGTGATCTTGGCCGCGCCGTCCAGGGAGGCCTTCACCATGTCTGCGGAGTTCATGAACTGCAACAGCTCCCAAGCCTGCTGCGGGAACTTCGTGTTCGGGTTGATCACCGTCGCGCCGCCACCGGACATCGAGACGAAGTCCTGCCCCTTCACGCCACCACCCGGCTTCGACGCCGGGATCAGCGCGTAGCCGACAGCGGTGTCGCGGTCTGCCATCTTGGCGACACCGGCCTTCGGCTCCACCACGCTGCGCCAGAAGTAGTCGCTCTCGAGCAGGATGCCGACCTTGTTCGAGGCGAACTCGGCGAACGACTTGTCCCGGCCCTTGGCCTCGCGCTGCAGCACCGGATCACCAAGGCCCGTGCTGTAGATCTGGTGGTAGAAGTCGAGCACCTGACGCACCTGCGGGGTGTCGCCGAGCCACTTGCCGTCGGTGTTGATCCCGGCACCGGTACCGACCAGCAGCGGCAGTACGCCCTGCATGGTGGTCGCCTCGCCCATCGCCGTACCGCCGTTGATCTGGATCGGCGTCACGCCGGGCAGCGCCTTCAGCTTCTGACCGGCCTGGGTGATCTCGTCCCACGACTTCGGCTGCCAGTCAGCCGGGAGTCCGGCCTGCTGGAACAGCTTCTTGTTGTAGAACAGCACCCGGCCGTCGGTACCGCCAGGAACGCCGTACCGCTTGTTCTCGAAGGTGCCGAGCTGCTGCACCGACTCGGGGATCTGCTTCCAGCCGTCCCAGCTGTCCACCTTGGAGGCGTCGCCGACGGTGTCGGTGAGCGGCTTGATGTAGCCGGCCTGCGCGAACTCGCCGACCCAGATGCCGTCGATCGAGATCAGGTCCGGGCCGGACTTGTTCGACAGGTCCAGCGACAGCTTCTGCTTGTAGACCTCGTCGTCGGAGCCGTCACCCTGGAACTTCACCGTGACGTCGACGCCCTTGGCCTTCTGGTCGGCGACGAACTTCGGGATCAGCACGTCCTCGGTGAAGGTCGCGCCGGCGCTGCTCTTACCGCCCTTGACCGCGTTCGAGCCGATGGTCAGCTCGACCTTCTTGGCCTCGGCGTTGCGGTTCGCGTCCTGGTCGCCGCTGCCGGACGAACCGAGGCAGCCGGTGAGCAGGAGGCCGGCGGTGGCGCTGAGGGCGAGCGCGCTGGACAGCCGAAGAGATCGCATCAGGGGGGCTCCTTGCGAGAGTCGGTACTGCGGGTGCCGGTCAAACATTGGCACCGCATGGCAGGTTTGTGAAGACATTTACCCAAACGATGTACGGCGGGTAATCGCCGCACCGGCGGCGGTTACCCGGAGTCGCCCGGTCGGGTCAAGTCGGAGCCGGGCGGGCAGCATTGCGGGTCCGTTAAAGTGCGCTCAAGGTTCTGTCGCAACCCGTAGTGGAGTAGATACAGAACGTGAAGTAGCGCGGTAGCGTCAGGCCCGTTCGGTTCATCGGAGCGGAGGTGACTGCGAATGTTGTACGGAGTTCTCGACCTGGTAGACGGCCTGCTGTTCGGGCACTATCACCACCACCACCACGGCCACTGGTGCTGGTGGTGACGGGCACCGACTGGTGACTCCCGCTACGGGAAGGCCCGGACGGTGACGACGGCGTACGGCTCCCGCTGACGCGCAAGCAGCGGAATCCCGCGCCGATCCCCGAGCATCGCTCCACCTGACCGACGAAGGATCACCAGAGATCACAACTGAAGCAGTGTCGATCTCTAAGGAGTGAGAAGACAGCCGGCCCCGGCACCCCGGGGCCGGCTGTCTTCTGTCACCCCACCCCCTCGCAACGTCCGAACGACCGGAGGGCCCGCCTCCGCTTTTTCGGACGTTAACGACAGTGCCGCCGTAACGTCCGAACGATCGGAGGGCCCGCCTCCGCTTTTTCGGACGTTAATCACAGTGCCGCCGTAGCGTCCGAACGATCGGAGGGCCCGCCTCCGGTTTTTCGGACGTTAATCACAGTGCCGTCGTAACGTCCGAACGATCGGAGGGCCCGCCTCCGGTTTTTCGGACGTTATGGCGTGGTGGAGTCGGGTGCGTGGGGTTTGCGGGGAGCTGCTGCCGCTATACGGCAGTAGATCCACGCAAAGGTGGGGCGTGGGTGGGGGTTCGCCCGCCTGCGGCGGGCACTGAGCCTTCCGGGTGCGCGTTTGCGGTGGCTGGGGTGGGTGGCGAGGCCCGGCGATCGGCGTACCGGTTGTTTGAGGTACTGGGCTGTGGCTGGGGTTCATGCGAGGGGTTGCTTGGTGGGCTGGGGAGTTTTTTGTGCCGGTGGGGGCTGATGTGCTCCCCACTCCACCCCGCAGTGCGGCAGTAACCACGGCGGCGGGGCACCTGACCAGGCCTCGGCGTCGCTGGCGGCAACTACAGCCCGGAAGCTCAAGCAACCGGTACGTCGATCGCCGGGCCTCGCCATCCCCCTCAGCCCAAGACGGCCCCAGCCACCCTCCCACTGTCAATCGGCCGCAGCGGCGACCGACCACGGCGGACGGATCCCGGCCGCATCGGAGCGACGCAGTACCGAGGCGACGCAGTACCGAGGCGACGCAGCGACGGGGTGGCGGGGTGGCGGGGAGGCGGGGGAAAAACGGCCGGCCCCGACGATGTCGGGGCCGGCTGTCTGTTGGTGCTGAGAAGTTACTTCTGCGCCAGCTGCATCATCTGCTTGGGCAGCACCGTCATCTGAGCCGGGATCGGCAGCTTCGGCCGAACCAGTTCGAGCAGGCTGCCCGCGGCGTTCGCGATCGGCAGCGGCAGGGCCAGGCCCAGCGATGCCAGCAGCGCGTTCACCAGAGCCAGGACTGCGCCCAGGATGTCCAGACCCGGCAGCGGCAGTGCGCTCCAGCCCTGGACCGGTGTGCCGGTCGCACCCATGCTTCCGGTCGGTTGTGCCTGCTTGGCCTTCCCCTTGCCCAGCAGAGAGGTGAGGGCGAGGCCGCTCGCGGCGTTCACGAACGTGCCGGCGCTCTCGTCGTAGTTCCACTTCTGGCCGTCGCCGCTACGGCACGGCAGGACCAGCAGCGGAGCCGCGGCCGGAACCTTGGCCAGGTCCGCACCGCTGTCCAGGCAGGCTCCGGTCTTGGCAAGGGCGCCACCGACGCTCTTGCTCATGGCGACCTGAAGCTGGCCGGACTCGGTGTAGATCCACTCCTGGGTCTTGCCTTCCTTGCCCGGAGCGCAGGCCATCATGACGCCCATCGGGACCTTGTTGGCCGCGACGAAGGTCAGGCAGTAGCGGGTGTCGGCGCGGGTGGCGATCTGCTTCGCCACGCCGATCTCCACGCCCGGAGCTGCGGCGTGGTCCGTGACCGGCTGTGCGGCCTGGGCCGGGATGGCGGTGGCGAGTGCAACGCTGACTGCGAGGACTACCACGCCGGTGCGGCTGAAGAGCTTACGGGTGATCAAGACAACCTCCGAAGGTCGTGCCTATCTCAGTGAGCGTCAGGTCGTCGGGACCCCGTTGCGAGAGTCGGTCCGTGTTTCCGGGAACCGCTTCGCCACCCCTTGCGCGGTGGGCGGGTTGCGGGTCGATCCCCCGTGAGGAGGCGGTGTGGCCCGGAAGGCCGACAGTGACTCAACGCGACGTTGACGCCACGACCAGTAATGCACAGCTCGGTCGGAGGTGGTTATGGCAAGACCCCGAAACTTGATGCCAATGGCAACTAACTGCCAGCGAAAAGTCGTTGCGCTGGGCATCGAAATCCGGCTGCGGGGTGGCCGTGCGGGCGCTGAAGCGCGGCTGTGTTTCGATCGAGATGTTACGGCAGGACACGGATACGGGGGTGGTCCACTGTGTTAATTGATGCCGTGGGCAACAGAGTGGTCAGTGGGACTGCTTGTGGTCCGTGGTGTCGGTGGCTACGTGCTTGCCGGTCGCCAGCGGCTCGACCGTTGTCTCGTCAGCTAGCTCAGCGTCGCGATCCTCGGTGAGCTCCGGAGTTGTGTCACGCTCGGTGACCTCGGGCTCGGCCGTCGCTGTCGGGGCGGTCGCGACCTGGGCGCGCAGCTGACGCACCTCGCGGTGCCGGCGCCAGCCGCGGGCAGCGCCCTTCTTCGTCAGCCACAAACCGGCGACCAGGGCAGCACCGGCCGCCGCGCCGAGGAAGAACACCGTCGGCACGATCACGCCGAAGTCGATCCCGAACACCGTCAGGGTGGTGGAGTCGGCCGAGGAGACCGAGACGCCCAGGCCGAAGAGGACAGCGAGGACGATCAGAACGATTCCGAGAACGAACATGGTGCACGCTGCCTTTCAGGCCTCACTACTGAGTAGTGCGGTGAGCAGCGCGACCGCGCCGCTTTTGTCGAGTGGGTTGTTCTGGTTCCCACACTTGGGTGACTGTACGCAGGATGGGCAGCCATCCGTGCACTCACAGTGTGCAATAGCCTCACGTGTCGCGGTCAACCACTCACGCGCTGCGGCGTACCCGTGTTCTGCGAAACCCGCTCCGCCCGGGTGGCCGTCGTACACGAAAACGGTGAGCCGGCCGGTGTCCGCGTGCCGTGCGGTGGAGACGCCACCGATGTCCCAGCGGTCGCAGGTGGCGAACAGTGGGAGCAGGCCGATCGAGGCGTGCTCGGCTGCGTGAGCCGCACCCGGTACGTCGTCCAGTCCCAGCGACTCGATCGCCGAGTCGGGCATCGTCCACCAGACCGCCTTGGTCCGCAGAGTCCGCTCCGGTAGGTCCAAAGGCTGCTCGTCGAGCACGTCGCCGGTCGAGATCAGCTTGCGCTGGTACGAGATGACCTGACTGGTCACCTGGACCCAGCCGCGCGACAACTCGGCCGTTCCCCAGTTCCGCGTCTCCTCGGTCGCCAGAATGCTGATCTCGGTCACGTCGCGAGCGAAGGTCGTGTAGTCGGGCGCAGCCTGCTCCACGATCGCGGCGTGCCCCTCCAGGTCGAGAGTCCGGACCAGATAGGACTCACCCGCGTGTACATAGACCGCGCCCTCGTGCACCGAGGAGTGTGCCGAGCCGCCGTCGACAGTGCCGAGCAGGCGACCGGTCTGGTCCTCCACGATCTGTACGGTCTTGCCGCCGGCGGACCGGATGTCGATCGCGTCGACGGCACGGTCGCGCCGGGTCCAGAACCAGCCGTGCGGTCGCTCGCGCAGTGCCCCCTGTCGAACCAGTTGTGCGATGACGTCGGCCGTCGTGCTGCCGAAGACCTCGTAGTCCGCAGTGGTCAGCGGCAACTCCTGGGCGGCCGCGCAGAGCTGCGGTCCGAGGACGTAAGGATTCTCCGGATTGAAGACAGTCGCTTCAACCGGCCGTCCGAAGACCGCGGTCGGGTGGCGAACCAGATAGGTGTCCAGCGGATCGTCCCTTGCCACCAGCAAGGCAAGAGCGTCCCCACCGGCGCGGCCAGCACGCCCGGCCTGCTGCCAGAGCGATGCGCGCGTGCCAGGCCAACCAGACAGCAGTACGGCGTCCAGGCCGGCAATGTCGATGCCCAGCTCCAGAGCGTTCGTCGCGGCGACTCCGGTCAGCTCACCGCTCTGCAGCATGCTCTCGAGCCGTCTGCGTTCCTCCGGCAGATAACCAGCCCGGTACGCCGATACCTGGTCCATCAGTGTGGGGTCGACCTCGGCCAGGTTCTCGCGGGCTGTCATCGCCACGGTCTCGGCACCGCGTCTGGACCGGACGAACGCGACCGTCCGGACGCCCGACACCACCAAGTCGGTCAGGAGGTCGGCCACCTCAGCCGTGGCAGAGCGCCGTACCGGGGCACCGTTCTCTCCATGTAAAGAGGTGAGGGCCGGCTCCCAGAGGCCGAAGGAGATCCCGCCGCGAGGTGAGCCGTCGTCGAGGACCTCCAACATCGGCAGGCCGGTCAGCCGCTCACCTGACACGGCCGGCTCGGCAACGGTCGCCGATGCGCAGATGAAGACCGGGTTGGCGCCGTACTGCGCGCAGATCCGACGCAGACGGCGCAGCACGCCGGCGACGTGGGCACCGAAGACGCCGCGGTAGTGGTGGCACTCGTCGATCACCACATACTGCAGGCAGCCGAGGAAGCGGGCCCAGCGCTGATGGTTCGGCAGCACCGACCGGTGCAGCATGTCCGGATTGCTCAGCACATAGGTGGCGTGGTCGCGGGCCCAGTCGCGCTCGGTCCGCTCGGAGTCGCCGTCCAATGTGGTCGCGCGCAGCCCGGGCACTGTGTACGCCGAGACTGCGCGGAGCTGGTCATGGGCCAGAGCCTTGGTAGGAGAGAGGTACAGCACCGAGGCCGTCCGCCGGTTCGGCGAAGCCGCCTGCGCGATGCTCAGCGTCGCGAACGCCGGTAGCAAATAGCCGAGGGATTTGCCGGAGGCAGTCCCCGTCGCGACCACGACATGACGTCCCGAGTACGCCGCCTCGGCCGTGGCGACCTGGTGGATCCACGGTGCAGCGATCCCGGCGTCGGCCAGTTGGTCGAGCACCTCCGGAGGAACCCAGCGTGGCCACTCGCAGGTCCGGCCCGGCCTGGCAGGCACCGACTCCACATGCGTGAGCCGATCGGCTCGACCAGTAGCGAGGCGTCGCAGTACAGCAGCCGCCTCACCTTCACGCATGCCGTGAGCCTAGTTGGCGCCGTGGACAGTTGGATTCCGGTCCAGTGCGGGGGTGCACGGATTCGTGCACAGCCCGCTGCAAGTGCTGATGCACGCAGCATTTTGCAGGCGGAGATCGACTTTCGATGCGGGGAGATGAAAGAGTTTTCCGTAACGGCCCTTCTCACGGTCCGTACATGGTTGAATGCAGCAGTTCACGGGATCGGAGGCCGAAGTGGATCTGTCGCTGACCGCGCGCGCCGAGGGCGGGCGTACCGTCATCGAGGTGGCGGGGGAGATCGACGTCTACACCGCACCGAAGCTCCGCGAGAAGATCGCAGCGCTCGTCGACAACGGGGACTACGACCTCGTGCTGGACCTGGAACGCGTTGAGTTCCTGGATTCCACCGGCCTCGGTGTCCTCGTCGGCGGACTGAAACGGGTGCGGACCCACGACGGATCCCTGTCCCTGGTCTGTACCCAGGAACGGCTGCTGAAGATCTTCCGGATCACCGGTCTGACCAAGGTGTTCGACATCCACCCCGATGTCGCGTCGGCTATTTGAAGTAAGCGAAAAGGTAGCCCCGTCAGTACGGTGCGTGACAGTCCCGCCTGAGCGCCGTCGTATGGCGTAGACCACCCTGTCGTCAGGTCTGGTCGAGATGCCGCTAGAGTGACCCACCGCGTCATGTCCTTGGCGCTGTTTGTTATTTTCCCCAACCCTTCGGTTGCGGCAGACGGGGGCCGTCAAGCCTGGATGGGTTGCCTACAAGGAGGACGGATGTCCGCGCTGCTTGCACCACAGGCGGTGGATCTTTCGTCGAGCAACACCACACTGGTGATCGTCGTCGGAGTGATCGCGATCCTCGCGGTCGCCATTGCGATGGTTTTCCGGAGTCAGGTGCTTGCCGCGAACGATGGCACCGAGAACATGAAGACGATCGCCGCCGCGGTCCAGGAAGGTGCATCGGCCTTCTTGAACCGGCAGTTCCGGACGTTGTCGGTCTTCGCCGTAGTGGCGTTCCTGCTGCTGTTCTTGCTGCCTGCCCACACCGATGGCGACAACGCCACCACGCTGAAGATCTTCCGCTCTGTCTTCTTCCTGGTCGGTGCGGGCTTCTCCGCGCTGATCGGCTACACGGGCATGTGGCTCGCCACCCGGGCCAACGTCCGGGTCGCCGCGGCCGCGCGCGACGAGGGCCGCGAACCGGCCATGCGGGTCGCGTTCCGTACCGGTGGAACGGTCGGCATGTTCACCGTCGGCCTCGGCCTGTTCGGTGCCTCGCTCGTCGTCCTGCTCTTCAAGGGTGACGCGCCGACCGTGCTCGAGGGCTTCGGCTTCGGTGCCGCCATGCTCGCCATGTTCATGCGAGTCGGTGGCGGTATCTTCACCAAGGCCGCCGACGTCGGCGCCGACCTGGTCGGCAAGGTCGAGCAGAACATTCCCGAGGACGACCCCCGCAACGCCGCCACCATCGCCGACAACGTCGGTGACAACGTGGGCGACTGCGCCGGTATGGCCGCGGACCTGTTCGAGTCGTACGCCGTCATGCTGGTGGCGTCGCTGATCCTGGGCAAGGCCGCCTTCGGCGAGCAGGGCCTGGTCTTCCCGCTGATCGTGCCGGCCATCGGCACCATCACCGCGGTCATCGGTGTCTTCCTGACCCGCCCGCGGACCGGCGAGAACGGTCTGCGCACGATCAACCGCGCGTTCTACATCTCCGCGGTGATCTCCGGCATCCTCTGTGCGATCGCGGCGTTCGTCTATCTGCCGAGCAGCTTCAAGGAGCTGACCGGCGCGACCGACACGATCGCAGCCTTCGACGGCGACCCGCGCGTCATCGCCACCGTCTCGGTGATCATCGGCATCGTGCTGGCCGCGATCATCCTGGCGCTGACCGGCTACTACACCGGCACCGAGGACAAGCCCGTCCAGGACGTCGGCAAGACGTCGCTGACCGGTGCGGCCACGGTCATCCTGTCCGGTATCTCGGTCGGCTTCGAGTCCGCCGTCTACACCGCCGTGGTGATCGCCGCAGCCGTGTACGGCGCCTTCCTGGTCGGCGGTACCGGTGTGGTCGCGCTGTTCGCGATCGCGCTGGCCGGTTGTGGTCTGCTCACCACCGTCGGCGTCATCGTCGCGATGGACACCTTCGGTCCGGTCTCCGACAACGCGCAGGGCATCGCCGAGATGTCCGGTGATGTGGACGGCGAAGCGGCCCAGATCCTCACCGAGCTGGACGCCGTCGGCAACACCACCAAGGCCATCACCAAGGGTATCGCGATCGCGACCGCCGTACTGGCCGCGACCGCACTGTTCGGTTCCTACACGGACTCGATCCGGACCTCGCTGGCCGAGAACTACGCCAAGTTCGAGGCCGACGCGCTGGTCTTCAACCCGGGCACCCTGGTCGGCATCATCCTCGGTGCGGCCGTCGTGTTCATGTTCTCCGGTCTCGCGATCAACGCCGTCGGCCGCGCCGCCGGTGCGGTCGTCTACGAGGTCCGCCGGCAGTTCCGGGACATCCCCGGGATCATGGACGGCACCGGCAAGCCGGAGTACGGCAAGGTCGTCGACATCTGCACCCGCGACTCGCTGCGTGAGCTGGCGACCCCGGGTCTGCTGGCGCTGACCGCCCCGATCGCCGTCGGCTTCGGCCTCGGCGCCGCGGCGCTGGCCGGCTACCTGGCCGGTGCGATCGGTGCCGGCACCCTGATGGCGGTCTTCCTGGCCAACTCCGGTGGAGCCTGGGACAACGCCAAGAAGCTGGTCGAGGACGGCAACCACGGTGGCAAGGGTTCGCCCGCGCACGAGGCCACCATCATCGGTGACACCGTCGGAGACCCGTTCAAGGACACCGCCGGTCCGGCCATCAACCCGCTGATCAAGGTGATGAACCTGGTCTCGGTGCTGATCGCTCCGGCCGTCGTCGGCATGTCGGCCATCGGCGACAACCCGAACACCGGTCTGCGGATCGGCATCGCGGTCGCCGCGGTCGTCGTACTGGCTGCTGCTGTCATCGTCTCCAAGCGCCGGGAGTCGGTCATCTCCGACACCCCCGCCGAGGCGAGCATCGCCGCCTGATCCACGCAGTACCCGCAACGGCCCGCCGGACTAGTGTCCCGGCGGGCCGTTCCGTTTACGGTTGAGTGGTGAGACTTGCGCGAGTGCCGGCGTTCCTGCTGCTCGTCGCGGTCGGCGTGCTGGGATCGGCCCAGCCCGCCGGTGCGGCGACGCAGCCCGATGCCGACTACCTGAACCCGGCTCACGCGCTCAATCTGACGATCATCGCCGCCGCGCACACGGCGGCCGGCCAAGGTACGTCGTCCTGCGTCCGCAAGGTCGCCGCCCGGCTGGAACGCGACCATCGGAAACTGGCCGCCCAGGAGAACACGGTCGCCGCCCGGCTCGATCTCGAGCTGGCGACGACGGTGGCGGCCGATCAGCGCCGGCAGCTGGTCGCGCTGGCGGCGAAGGCCGGGAAGAAGGGGTACGACGCCGCCTGGCTGCAGTTCCAGCGGCAACAGCACCAGGAGTACCTGAAGCTGGTCACGGGCGCCGTCCCGAAGTCGGCGTCCCCTGCGGTCGAGTCGGTGGCCAACGGCGCGAAGCCGGTGATCGAGATGGACCTGCGGATGGTGACCGGCCAGTGCAAGGACGCGACGCGGACGCCGTCCGTCGACACCGGCACCGGTGGCATGGTCGCGGACGCCCAGCAAACGCGCTCCCGAGTCGCGCTGGGCCTGATCGTCCTCGGTCTGTTGCTGCTGCTGATGGGCAAGTCCGTCCCGGTCCGCCGACGGCTGCTCGGCATCGGCGCACTGGGCGTCGGCCTGGTGATGCTGCTCGGCGGTGCGGTGCACGACACCGGCCAGGTACCGAAGGCCGCCGCCGGCCCGCAGGAGCGGGAGGCCGCCGTACCACCCGTGGAGCTGAAGGTGCCGGGCCTGCTGAGCGTGCGGGTGCAGCCGGTCGCGGCCGGTGGGGACGGTCGGTTGCAGGTCCCGGCCACCGCTGACGTGGGGTGGTGGGCCGCTGGTGCGGCGCCTGGTGCCCAGGCTGGGACAGTGCTCCTCGCCGGGCATGTCGACACCGCTGGCGGACGAGGCGTCTTCGCCAAGCTGTCCGAGGTCCCGATGGACGCGCGGGTGGCCGTGACGGATGGCGCCGGCGAGCAGCACTGGTACAAGATCGTCGCGCGCCGCACGTACCGACAGAACAACCTGCCGCCGGATCTCTTCAACGGCTCGCAGAAACCGCGGCTGGCGCTGGTGACGTGCACCGGCTCCTACGACCACGCCGCCCACCGGTACAGCGACAACCTCGTCCTGTACGGCGTCCCGCTCGACTGACCGTTCTCGGGGCCCACTCAGGGGTTCAACCGATGCGCGTCTCTACCCATGGACCCCAGAATCAACCCAGGGGTGGACACTCCGGGTCCGCCCCGGGTCCGATGCTCTGGACCCGTCCGCCCTCGATACTGGGACGGACAACGCCCGCCCACCTTCACTGGCGCGCCACCGAACGAGGAGTACGGCAATGATCGAGGCACACGGCCTCACCAAGCGATACGGCGCCACGGTTGCCGTAGACAACCTGTCGTTCGAGGTGAAACCCGGCAAAGTGACCGGCTTCCTCGGCCCCAACGGTGCCGGCAAGTCCACCACCATGCGGATGATCCTCGGCCTGGACACCCCAACCTCCGGCGACGTCCTGATCGATGGCAAGCACTACGCCGACCTCAAGCAGCCGCTGACCAAGGTCGGCGCCCTGCTGGACGCCAAGTGGGTGCACCCGAACCGGTCCGCCCGCGCACACCTGGCCTGGATGGCAGCCTCCAACAAGCTGCCGAAGAGCCGGGTCGACGAGGTGCTCGGCATCGTCGGCCTCACCGAGGTCGCCGGCAAGCGGGCCGGCGCCTACTCGCTCGGTATGTCGCAGCGGCTCGGGATCGCCGGTGCCCTGCTGGGCGACCCGGAGATCCTGCTCTTCGACGAGCCGGTCAACGGCCTGGACCCCGAGGGCATCGTCTGGATCCGGCAGTTCATGCACCGGCTGGCCGACGAGGGCCGGACCGTATTCGTGTCCAGCCACCTGCTGTCGGAGATGGCGCTGACCGCCGAGGAGCTCGTGGTCATCGGCCGCGGCCGGCTGATCTCGCAGACCAGCACCAAGCAGTTCGTCGACCAGGCCAGCGGCAGCAGCATCAAGGTGCGCAGCCCGCAGCTCGGTCAGCTGCAGAACCTGCTGAACTCCGGGCCGATCACGACCCGGATCGAGGACGTCGAGGACGAGGGCAAGGTCCTGTTCGTCGACGGCCAGATCACCACCGACCAGATCGGTGAGGCCGCCGCCGCCAACAACATCGTCCTGCACGAGCTGACCCTGCAGCGGGGCTCGCTCGAGGCAGCGTTCATGCAGATGACCGGCGACTCGGTCCAGTACCACGCGCACGACCAGCAGAGCGCACCGCCGGTGCCGCCGGCCGAGGTCGTCGTGGCAGAAGAGGAGAAGATCTGATGTCCCTGGTCACCGTGGAGCGGATCAAGCTCTTCAGTACGCGGTCGCCGTGGTGGTGCATGATCGTCGCGCTGATCCTGGCCGACGGCTTCATCACCCTGGGTTTCCTCTTCGCCCCGGACGACGTCAAGCGTGACTTCACGCCGGCCTCGACCCAGGGCACCTACCTGTTCGGGATGATCGTGATGATGGCGATGGCCTGCCTCGCGATCACCACCGAGTACCGGTTCGGCACCATCCGGACCAGCTTCCTGTCGGTACCGAAGCGGATTCCGGTGCTGCTGTCCAAGACCCTGGTCGCCGCGGTGCTGAGCGCCTTCGTCGGTCTCGTCTCCGCCTTCGTGGCCTGGGGGCTGGGCTACATCCTGGTGCCGGACGCGGACCTCGGGATCAACACCGGTGCCGAGTGGCGGGCCGTCCTCGGCGTACCGCTGGTCTACGCACTGGCCGCGGTTCTGGCCGTCGCGATCGGCACCCTGGTCCGGCAGAGCGCCGGTGCGCTGGCGATCGTCATCTGCTGGCCGCTGCTGCTCGAGGGCATCGGTCTGGCCATCCCGAAGGTCGGCGAGTTCCTCAGTGACTGGGGCCCGTTCTCGCGGGTCAGCTGGTTCCTGGGCGGTGACCAGCCGGGCAGCGGACCGTCGGACGCCGTGATGTCGCCGACCTGGTCGCTGCTGTACTTCGCCGCGTGGGCCATCGGCCTGCTGGTGATCGCGCTGGCGGTCGCGAAGAAGCGCGACGCGTAACGAAGCTCGGCCGGGCTGAGGGGTCCTGGTCGCTACGGCCCGCGGAACTTCGTGTTCCGCGGGCCGTTCCTTTGTGCTGACCTCCTAGCTCGTCTAGGGTCCGCGCATGACTGACTGGACAGCGGTACGCGCTGACGACTTCGCCGTACCGGCTGATCGGCCGCTGGTTGAGCTCGTGAATGAGCTGTCGGAGCTGTTGCGGTCGGCTGACCCGACAGAGCGCGACAGTACGGCGTACTCGACGCTGGCGACCTGGATCGGGCGTGGGGTGCTGTCCGGGGACCAGTTGCGGGAGCTGGGCGACGAGATGGCGCGGCGGTTCGGGGATGCGGAGATCCAGGCGCGGACGTTTGCGCCGTTGATCCTGGACTGCATCGTGACGGCCGGTGTCTACGAGGCGAGCTGGGTGCCGCCGTTCGAGCGCTGGTACGTCGCTGAGGCCGATCTGCGCGGGTACGACGCAAAGCTGGGCTGGCTGCATGCGGTGGCGCACGGGGCCGACCTGCTGGGGACTCTGGGGCTCTATCCGGCCGTGGAGCCGGTGGAGATGCTGCGGCTGGGCATAGGACGGCTGCTGACGCCCACAGAGCACGTGCTGAGGGACATGGAGGACGACCGGCTCAGCTACGCGCTGGCGTGCACTCTGACGCGTCCTGAGCTCACGGTGGAGGATGCGACCGACTGGCTGGTCCCGGCGTTCACTGGGATCACTCCGCTCGGGCTGTCGATCAATCCGGTGAACACGAACACCACTCGGACGCTGCGGGCGCTCTACGTGTTCGTGGATCGCGGTGTGCGGCTGCCTGAGGCTGCTGAGGCCACACAGATTCCGCACAGTGCGGAGATCAAGGCCCAGCTGGTCGAGGTGCTCCGGCAGGTGACGCGCAGCTACTTCTGAGGCAGCTTCCGCAGGGTCATCGTGAACTGCTGCAGACAGTTGTTGGCGGCTGACACGGAGTATCCGTCCCACCAGGCCGTGGGGTCGAGTCGGGCGACCCGACCGGCCTTCACTGCGGGCAGCTGGGTCCAGATCGCGTTGTTTGTATACGACTTGAAGATCTGGTCAGGTCCGGCGTTGAACGCACCGCCGCCGAGGAAGTAGAGGATCACGTCGGCGTCCGCGAGCAGTCCGACGTGTTCGCGGTTGAGCGGGTAGTACGTGTCGGTTCCGCCCGCGCCCGCGGTCGACGGACTCCGCCGTACGCCGATCTCGTCGAGGATCGTGGAGCCGAAGATCGGGCCGCGGAGAATGCGCAGTTCGTTGTTCGTGAAGCGCAGGAGGGCCACGGAATGCTTTGCCAGGAAGGCCTGGTGCTCGATCTTGACCTGCAGGGCCCGCTCGCGGAAGCTGCCGAGCGCCGCGTCCTGCTTGCCGGACTGGCCGAGCAGGTCGGCGATCAGCCGCACCGAATCCTGCCAGGGCTTGCCCTTGCCGGCGTTCTCGTAGGCGACGGTCGGGGCGATCGCGGACAGCTGGGGGTAGAGGTCCTTGATCCGCTGCAGGTTGCCGATGATCAGGTCGGGAGCGAGCTTGACCACCTTCTCGAGGTTCGGCTGATTGAAGCCGAGCGACTGGAAACCGGCCGCCGGGCGAGGCAGATAGCCCGGCACCGACACAGCACCGTCGAGGGTCTCGGAGGCAACCAACGGCGCACCGACCTCGAGGCTGACCTGCAGACCGCCGGACGCGTCCAGCGAGACCACGCGCTTCGGGGAGACCGGGATATCGGTGTTGCCGAGCGGGTGCTGCACGTTCCGGGTCGTGGCGATCGACGGGTTGATGTCACCACCGGAACCGCAGCCGGTCAGACCGGCAACGACAGCCGCGCTCAACAGGCCGGTGAATCCCCGGCGTCCCAGGGTCGCTTGGCGGTCGTCGTACGGCATGCGGGTAAGGCTACCCTTGCGCAATGGAGTCCGGATCTCTTTCAGGGCATCAGCCGACGGGTGGTTCGCGCATCCTACTTTCGGCTGTGTTTTCCCTGAACTGCCCCTTAGGTACGGCGTGCCGCGGGCCCGGGACCGCTACAGGTGGATACCTGTGGAGCCAGAACCGTTGTCCATGACAAGGTCTGTGCAGGCATCGGCCGTGGTCCCCTCCCATGGTGGTGCCAACGCCACTACCGGAAGTAGTGCCTACACCATCAGATCTGGTCCTCGGCACCGTTAACTTTTGGTTGACGGAAACAGTCGGGGGCAGCAGTTTGCAGAGAGGGCGCGTGGAAGTCATGGTTGCGACATACCTGAAGAGATGGGTCGGCAACCGGATCCTCAGCAGGACCAGCCGCAAGGGTGGTGGTCTCGACCTGCTGAAGTTACGGGTGTTTCCGAGCGAGGTGACGCTGCCGCTGCGGCGGGAGGGCGTGGACCCGCAGCCGGCGTTGGGTGAGGTCCGCGAAAAGGATCCGGTGCACCGGTTGGTGCACGTCTTCGGGATCACGGTCTGGCTGGTCACCGGGCACGCCGAGTCCAAGGCTGTCCTCGCCGACACCACGAACTTCAGCAACGACGTCCGGCACCTGATCGGCTCGGACCCGAACAAGCCGTCCGAGGGGATCGGCGGCCTCGGGTTCACCGACCCGCCGGACCACACCCGGTTGCGCAAACTGCTCACGCCCGAGTTCACCAAGCGCCGGCTGGCCCGGCTGGAGCCGGTGATCGAGAAGATCGTCAACGACCAGCTCGACCTGATGGAGGCCAAGGGCCCGGTCGCCGACATCGTCGCCGACTTCGCGTTCAACGTGCCGTTCCTGCTGATCGCCGACCTGCTGGGCGTCGAGGAGCAGGACCGCGACCGCTTCCGTGCCCTCGGCCCGGCCCGGTTCGACGTGTCCGCCGGTGGGATCGGCCTTTTCGGATCGGCCAGTGAGTCGCGCGACTTCCTGTTCGAGATCGTCCGCAAACAGCGGGCGAACCCGGGCGACGGGTTGATCGGCTCGATCATCAAGGCCCAGGGCGACGACCTGGACGACGTCGAGCTCGGCGGTCTGGCCGACGGCGTCTTCCTCGGCGGCTACGAGACCTCGGCCAGCATGCTTGCCCTCGGCACCCTCGTGCTCCTGCGCAGCCCCGAACACTTCGAGCGGATCCGCACCGAGCCCGGCGCCGTCGACGGGATCGTCGAAGAGCTCCTCCGCCACCTGACCGTCGTACAGGTCGCGTTCCCGCGCTTCGCCCGCCACGACCAGGAGCTGTTCGGCAAGCCGGTCAAGAAGGGCGACCTGGTCGCCGTCTCGCTGTCCGGCGCCGACCGCGACAAGGCGGTCTTCGGTGACGACGCGGAAGACTTCTACCCCCGCCGCGCCTCCTCGGCCGCCCACCTCGCCTTCGGCCACGGCATGCACCGCTGCGTCGGCGCCGAACTGGCCCGGATGGAGCTCCGCGCTGCCTTCCTGGCCCTGGCTCACCGCTTCCCGGACCTCAGCCTCGCCGTACCCGAGGAGCAGTTGCGCTTCCGGGAGTTGTCGATCGTCTACGGCCTCGAGTCCCTCCCGGTCCAGCTCCACGCCACCAAGACCCAGCAGGCCGCCGGCTGATCGTGACCGTCCCGGATTACATCGCCCGGATGCCCCGCAAGCGGTTGGCAGCCGCCGTTCTGATCCAGCGTTGGCGGTAAGTGACGTGCTTGCGGTTGTTGGGGGTGGGGACAGGAAATGGGGACTGTGAACAAGGCATAGCTTGTTCAAGGTCCCCGCGTGGGGTGCGCACCCCCGGGTTGTATCCGGCGCCCCGGGGACCGGACCTGTGTCACTGTCCAACCCGCCGTGCGGCTGCTCGGGCAGGTGATGCTGAGCGTGAAGGATCCGAGCCGCGCAGAGTTAGACGGTGCTGGCGGTCCGCCCCCGCCCTCCCCCGCATCCTCCGACCCCCCGGCGAGCACGGTGGGTTCAGTCGCGGTGCAGAAAACAGCGGTCGACGTCGAGTGGAGGGAGATTGCCGCCAGAAATCGATGTCCAGCAGCACGGTGCGTTCAGTCGACGACATCCTCCCCGCACTCGCGGACCACATCGCCCGAGACCTGCGCTCGGACTGCAACCCGCCGGTCCGACAACGCGCGAACCCACCCACACCTACGTCACAACAGCCCCAAATGGCCGCTCGCATCACCGCCGCCCTCGACACGATCGCAGAAGGCACCACAGCCCTCTGCAACCACGCGCCCGAAGGGCCTAAGCCCGGGGCCGGACGTGGGGCACCGTCTAACCCTCTGGTTGGGTCGCCGGGCGAGGGTGGCTGAGTGTGAATGGGCTTGAGCGGCTGGGGTTGGTGGGTGGCTGGTGTCCGGTCGGTGAATCGCATTCGGGAAGCAGGTGGAACAGCGGACGGGCGCAGGTACAGGGCCGGTGCGCCCGCCCGCTGGCTCAGGTGGCGGTGAGGATCTGGATGCCTTGGGATTGCAGGTCGCTCTGCACGTCCAGTGGATTGCCGAGGGCGGACAGGTGCAGGAGGTTGGGGACGATCAGGACGGCGTTGTCGGTCAGCGTCATCGTGTCCACCAGGTGCATGAGGGTTGCTGGTGCGATATCGATCGCTTCGACGAAGACACCGTCCAGCGTGCAGCCGTAGGTGCTGGCCCGGGCGACGAGGGCGCGTCCCAAGGCGGCCAGGCGTGATGCTTCCAGGGCGAAGTGCTGATGGATGTATCCGAAGGCCGGCATCGCACTCCGATCCAGATCGAGTGACTCATTTTGACTCACTCGATGTGAGGATGCCTTCACCGGGGCGCACTGTCAAGTCGACATTCCTTGCCTGTAACGACCATGGGAGACGAGGGTTGACCGAGTGTCGAGCGGGCTGGCACTCTGGTCTGTACTGACTCATTTGGAATCACTTGGAGGGAATATGCGACTCATTCATCGTGCTGAGCCCTGTGAGAACGGGCCGTGTCCGAATGTGTTCGACACGGACGAAGGGACTTGGTGGCGGTTCAAGGGGCGGAGTTGGTTGATGCGGATGCGCTGGCTCAGCTGACGGACATGCCTGGTCACGAGACCGTCGTGCTGGTTCCCCGTGAGTTGTTGCTGGAGTACGCACGGAAGGTGAGCGACGGGGCTGTGGTGTGAACTTCGAGGAATTCGACTCGTACTTCGACCGGTTTGCGACGGATGTCTTCCGGCTGGAGAACCTGCAGACGTACGCAGTGTCGGAGGAGGATGCGCGACTCCGAGCGTTTCGCGACGGGACAGCGAGGCCGGAGCGGTCGGTGCGGACCGAGCCGTGGTTGGCACGGATCGCGGTGACGACTGTTGCGGGCAAAAGCTGGGAGCGGGTGCATGTCGTCGACCACCCGCTGTCGGAGTACCTGCGTTACGAACTCGTCGGGTACGTCGAATCGCAGGCGGCCGGTGAGCAGATCCTGATCGCGGATCGTGCTGTCGACGGAGCGTTGACGCTGCTTGGTGAGGACTTCTGGCTGTTCGACGGCGACTCGCCGGATGCGTACGCCGTACTGATGCACTATGACGAGGCGGGCCATTTCGTAGGCTTCGACCACACCACTGAGGCCGACGTACTGGATCGTTGCCGTCGCGAGCGTGAGCTCGTCCGGCGACATGCAGTCGGACTCAACACCTATCTGGCCAAGTAGAAGGCGCGTGCCCACTTCATCCCCATCGCCGAGAACACCGCGACAGCGTCTCGGAGCCGAGCTGTGCCGGCTTCGAACGCTGGCCGGTCTGAGTGGGCGGCAGCTTGCTCTGACCACCGGCTTGAGTCAGTCCAAAGTCAGCCGGATCGAACGCGGGGACGCACTGGCGTCGATCCCCGAGCTGAGGCTGTGGCTCGATGCGGCGGGCGCCAGCGAGCGTCTCGATCAGCTCGTCGCAGCTACTGAAGCCGCGCTGAATCAGTCGGACAACTGGAGCGAATTCCAGAGCGAGGTCAGCTTCGCGACGATGCAGGATGAGGTACGACGCCGAGAGGCGACGGCGCGGACTCAGCGGATGTTCCTGCCGACGTTGGTGCCTGGGCTGCTGCAGACCGCGGAGTATGCGCGGCTCGTGTTCATGGCCGCGGATCTCACTGGCAAGGAAGACTATGCGGCTGCAGCCAACCGCCGGCTCGATCGGCAGCAGATCCTGTACGAGCGGTCGCACACCTTCGAGTTCGTACTCACGGAGGCCGCGTTGCGCTGGCGACCTGGTCCGCCTGAAGTGCAGCTTGCCCAGTTGGATCGGATCCTCAGTCTGGCCACGCTCAGCAATGTGACCATTGGGGTGATTCCTCTGGATGCTCCCGGGCGGGCGATCCAGTGGCACGGATTCACACTGAACGAGGACGTGGACGACGGCGATCCGTTCGTGCAGGTAGAGACGATGCACGCGTACCTGACAATCGCACGGCCTGACGACGTCGCCCGCTATCAGCAGCAGTACCGCCTCCTGCGCGAGTCAGCGCTGATCGGCCAGCCGTTCACCGAGTTCTTGAGCGGTCTACGAGCTGAGCTCGTCGTCCAGACCTGAGTGGTCAGACGTCGGTTGAGCGCCTGGTGTCGATCCACCAGTCGAGGCTGACTGGTGCTTCCTCAAGTAGTTCGAGCCGTGCGACGGCGTGGCCGTCGAAGTAGTCGGCCGGACGTGGGGCACCGTCTAACCCTCTGGTTGGGTCGCCGGGCGAGGGTGGCTGAGCGTGAATGGGCTTGAGTGGCTGGGGTTGGTGGGTGGCTGGGGTCCGGAAACGGTTGGTGGTTGGCAGTTGGGTGGGTGTTCGGTGGGGCGCGGGTGGGGTGGGATGGGGGGATGGTGAAGAGGGTTGGGGTTTTGGGGCCGTTGAGTCGGCCGGGGTGGGTTGAGGCGGGGCGGTGGTTGGTGGCTGGGGCGGAGTTGGCGGCCCGGGAGTTGTCGGTGGAGTTGGTGGTTCGGGATACGGGGGCTGATCCGGGCCGGGCGGTGGCGGCTGTGGATGAGTTGGTGGGGTTGGGGGCGACTGCGCTGGCTGGGGAGTATCACAGCGTGGTGGCTCGGGCTGTTGCGGCGCGGGCGGTGGAGGTGGGGGTTCCGTATTTGTGTTCTTCGGCTGTGCTGGATGAACTGGTGGCGGAGCCTACGGATTGGGTGGCGCGGATTGCGCCGGTGCAGTCTCGGGGATGGCGGATTTTCGCTGAGTATCTGGGGAAAATCGGGCACCAAAGGATTGCTGTGGTGACGCAGCCGAGTGTGTATTGGGCTGCTGGGGTGGGGATTCTGCGCGAGCACCTCGGGAGCGTTGTCGAGGTCGACGCGGCCAACGTGTGCGATGGACTCCTCAACAGTGGGGCAACGGCGTTGTTGTTGCTGGTGGGGACTCCCGAGCCGGCGTTGTCGATTGTCGAGTCGGTACGGCGGGATCCGCGGTTGGCGCACGTGGTGATCGGGGCGCCGGCGGGGCAGCCGGAGTTTGCGGAGTGGGCGGACGTCGAGGGGATTCCGTTTTTGCGTTATCTGCCTGAGGAGTTGAGTCCGCTGGGGGTTCGGGTGCGGGCGGCGTTGGGCGGGGAGCCTTCGTTCGTTGCTTATGAGGGGTACGACGCGATCGCCGTACTGGCTCGTATACAGAGTGCAGATTGGGGAAGTGTCGCCGTTTCAGGAACTCGCGGGGAGATCACGTTCGAACGGGTACCGGGGATTGCCGTCTGGCAGTGGGCCTGGGCGCCGATTCAGGTGGTCGAGCGAGGGCCGGCCGGTTTCCGGGTTCTGCACTCCGGTTGAGACATCGGGGAAGAAATCTTTGCCCACTTATTACCCGGTGTGCGGAAATTGTGGCACTAAGTGGCCGTTGGCCGGATGGGGGCGTGACAGCGGCGGGGCTGGGTGGTGAGAATGGGCCGCTATGGGCGAAGTGGCGATGGGTGGGGAGCTGACCGCCCGGATCGCTGCTGCCATGACGTCGGCGCAGTCGGGTGGTCATGCGGCGGCGACGGCTGAGGTCGTGGCGCTGAAGGCCGAGTTGGGGCCGCGGCCGAGTTACCAGTTGGCGGCCGTCGAGTATGTGCGTGGCGTTGCCGCACATCATGCGAGTGACGCGGATGAGGCGTTGCGGGCTGTCGATGCGTTGATCGCGGTGGCCAAAGCGATCGACGAGCCGGGATGGGAAGCGAATGCGTTGCCGATCCGGATCATCAATCTGGCGCGGAGTGGGCGCGGTGGTGACACGGTCAACGATCTGGTCGCGGCTGAACAGGCGCTGAGCAACACAAAGGACGCCGGGCTGATCGCGTGGGCGCATACCGGGTTGGGATACGCGTACGACGTGCTGCGACTTTTTGAACTGTGCATTCCGCATTACGAGCTGGCGACCCAGCTGGAAGACGACGTATTCGAGCTGGCGGAGTCGACGGCGATCGACCGGCTGAATCTGGCCGAGACGTATCTGCGCTGGGCGCACGAACTCGAGCGGCTGGGCGATCCGTCGTACGGGCAGGAGATCCGTGAGCGGCAGGCCTCGGCGGCGTACTGGGCTCGTGAGGCCGAGCGGGTGATCGTCGACGACGAGAGCCAGGAGTTCTGGCGGTTGAGCGCGCGGTTGTGGGTCGCGGCTGCGGCGACGGAGGCGGATCCGGCGGTCGCGGTCAAGGAGTTGACAGAGTGCCGCGACGAGATCAGCAAGCTGGGTGAGACCGAGCGACTGGCGATCGCGGGCGCGTATCTGGCCCGGGCACTGGCGGCGAAGGGTGAGCTCGACGCGGCCCGTACGGCGGCCGACCGGGCGACGGCGGAGTTGATTCCGCTGGCGGATCCGTCGACACATCTGCTGGTGCTGCAGACCCGGTCGGAGATCGCAGCGGCTCGGGATGAGCCGGGATCCCTTGCAGGGTTGGAGTATGCGCGATCGGTGGCGCGCGGCTGGTGGAAAGAACGCCAGCGCGCGCTGAACGCCGTACGGCATGCGCTGACCAGCCACGATCTGTCCGCGCGGCACGATGCGGAGTGGCATGCGGCGCGGCAGGATCCGTTGACCGGCGTGGGGAACCGGCGTGCGTTGGAGGAACGGCTCACCGCGGCACGCGATTCCGGGCGCGCAGTGACGTTGCTGGCGATCGATGTCGACGACCTGAAGGTCGTGAACGATACGCATGGGCACGCCTGCGGTGACCAATTGCTACAGGTTGTGGCCAATCTGCTGGTAGAACAGGCGCGAGCGACCGATGCCGTGATTCGATCGGGCGGAGACGAGTTCTTCGTCGTTCTCGACCAGCCGGATGCCAAAGGCGGTGCCCAGCTGGCGATGCGGATCCGGATCGCGGTCGCGGCGATCGCGGCCACGACGGACCTGCCGTGGTTGCGGCGGCTGGGACTCAGCATCGGGTATGCCGCAACGGCGGAGGGCGTCGGGGTGGATCAGTTGATCGCCACGGCCGACCAGCGGCTGTACGACGACAAGCGGCGGCACAAAGTGAGGCAGTGAAGGAGATTCGGTGCGCGAGACGTCGGGGGTGACGGCGCGGATCGCGGCGGCGATGACCCGGGCACAGTCCGGGAATCCGGCGGAGGCCGGCCTGGAAATCAATCGCTTGCTCGTCGAACTGGGGACCGACCCGAGTCACGAGCGCGCCGCGGCGGAGTATGTGCGGGCGGTTGCCGCGCATCACGCGACCGATGCGGTCGAGGCGCTGGATGCGGTTGACGGCTGCATTCGCGTGGCCCGCGCGATCGACGAGCCGGGCTGGGAGGCGAATGCGATCGCGATCCGGATCGTCACGCTGATCCGGACCGGCGAAGGCGGTGACTCGGTCGCCGACCTGGTCGCGGCGGAGAACGCGCTCTCGCGGACCCGCGATCTCGGGCTGGCCGGCTGGGCGCATACCGGGCTCGGTTATGCCTATGACCTGCTGCGGTTGTACGAGCTGTGCATCCCGCACTTCGAGCTGGCGGCGGACGGCGATCACGTCCCGCTCGGTCTGGCCGAGGCGCCGGCGATCAACCGGCTCAACCTGGCGGAGTCCAACCTGCGCTGGGCGCATGAGCTCGAGCGGCTCGGCGACACGTCGTACGACGAAGAGATCCGGGTACGGCGGCGCGCAGCGCACCACTGGGCGGGTGAGGCGGTCGGGGTGATCGTCGAGGCGGATCTGCTCGGCTACTGGCCGATTGCCGGGCGGATGTGGTTGGCGGCCAGTGACGACTCAACAGACGCTGGGTCGGCGGCAGTGATCCTCAAGGACTGCCGGGATCAGTTGGCCAAGCTAGGTGATCTCGAGCTGGCTGCTATCGCGGGCACTTACCTGGCGCGCTCGTACGGCGTTGCTGGGCGGCTGGACGAGGCTATTGAGGCTGCACAACGCGCGGAGAGCGATCTACCGCCGACATCAGATCCGCCAGTGGAGGCCCTGGTTCGCCACACCGGTGTGCAGATCTCTGCGGAGGCGGGTGATTCCGGAGCGGTGACAGGTCTGCAGTACGCGCAGGCGATCAGTAGAGGCTGGTGGGCCGAGCGGTTGCGGGGTCTGTACGCCGTACGGAGCGCGCTGGCGAATCACGAGTTGTCGATCCGGCACGACGCCGAGTGGCGAGCCGCACGGGAGGACCCACTGACCGGAGTGGGTAACCGGCGTGCACTGGATGAGCGCATGTCCGTTGCACACGATGCTGGGCGGTCGATTGCGGTGATTGCGATCGACGTGGACAACCTGAAGGTCATCAACGACAGCTACGGACATGCGTGTGGTGACGAGGTACTGCGCGGTGTCGGGCACCTGCTGCGTGAGCAGAGCCGAGCGGAGGACGTGGTCGCGAGGGCTGGTGGTGACGAGTTCGTCGTCATCCTCGACAACCCCGACGAGCGTGGTGCGCGCGAGCTCGTCGAGCGGATCAGAGCGGCTGCGGAGCGAGTGGCTGAGGCAGGGGTTGAGCCCTGGTTCTCCATGCTGCGGTTGAGCATCGGGTATGCGACGAGCACGGACGGTACGCCGGTCAGCGAGCTACTGACGGTTGCTGACCAGCGGATGTATACCGACAAGCGGCTCCGGCGGGGTCAGTAGTCCAGGAAGCCTTCGACCAGCAGGCGCCTGATCTGCGGGAGGTACTCCGGCAGTACGTCGACCAGTGGTCGGTCCAGGAGGTCTGACAGCGCGGCCAGGATCTGGCCGACGCTCAGGTCGCCGTCACAGGCCCCGACGAAGCCGGCCAGCACGGTGTCCACCTGCTCGGCTCGTCGCATGCCACGCTGGCGGCGCAGCACGATGGTTGCGGGGTCTTCGGCGCCCGGCTGGCCGGTTGTCTCCTGGATGACGTCGTCGGCGACGACGAGGTGCAGGCCGGTCAGGTCGGTGGGGAGACCTTCCTGGCGTTCGAAACGGCGCAGTACATGCGGTCCGATCGGGCGCTCGATCTCATACGGCCACTCCTCGGCGTCGAGAGAGCCGGGCACGTTGTGCAGGGTGATCCAGCCCATGCCGATCGCCTCGACCTGCTGGTCATCCAGCCAGCGCAGCCACTCGTCGTACTTGCTCTGGTACGACGGTGCGCCGTGCAGACCCGCGTCGCGGAGCCACAGCTCGACGTACTCGGAGGGGTCGAGCTGCTCGCGCTGGACGACCCAGGCGGAGCGGTCGCCGGTCCAGTTGGCGAGGCGGTCGCGCCAGTCCTGTCCGCGTACACAGGTCCAGTTGGCGAGCAGCTGACACCAGCCGCCGTCCGTCAGGTGCTGTGGGGCCTGCTGGACGAGCTGCTGAACCAGACTGTCGCCGGCGAAGCTCGTCTCGCGGTAGGTGAGCTGTGAGTCGGGTGGTGAGATCACGTACGGCGGATTGCTGATGATGAGGTCGAAGCGTTCGCCGGCGACTGGTTCGAAGAGGCTGCCGGTGCGGACGTCGAGCTCGATGCGGTTGAGCGCTGCGGTTGCTTGGGCGAGTTCCAATGCGCGCGGGTTGACGTCGGTGGCGACGGTCTGGCTGACGCGGTTGGCCAGGTGCAGCGACTGAATGCCACAGCCAGTGCCGATGTCGAGCGCCCGCTCAGCCTTGATCGGCACAGTCAGGTGGACGAGGCTCAGGCTGGCCGGCGCGATCCCCAGCACGTAATCGGACCGCATCGCCTCCCGTCGGCCGTCGAGCCCCGGCGTCAGGTCGGCGACCACCCACCACTGCTGCTCATCCTCCGCGAACGGCCGAATGTCGAGGACCGCCCGGTCGTCAGCGGTGATGCCGAGTGCGGTTAAGTCGATCCCCGGGAATGCCTTGTCCACAAGGTCTTTCGGTACGACGCGTTGCAGCAGGAACAACCGGATCATCGTGTCCAACGCGTCGCCGCCGTCAGTACGCCGTACCGCCAGTGTCGTTTCATTCCGCGCCAGCGCCGCGTTAGCCTGCGTCCCCAGCCGCGCGGCCACACCCTCAACCGTGTAGTCCGCCGCCGCAAACGCCGCCCGCAGCCCCTCCACCACATTCCCCGTCAGTTCCACCCCCACATCCTCGCACCCCCTCCACCTCCCCCTTTCCCTGGCTAACCAGCGAGATTGGGGGTTCCGCACCGTGGTTAACGGTGCAGAACCCCCAATTTGAGTGCTTAGCCAGGGAAATGGGGCGGGTTAGGGGGTGCAGCTCACCTGGGCGTTGGCCCAGTCGGCGTGGTCGCTGGTGTTGCCGTCGCCGGCGTCGGTGACTTGGAGGGTGAGGGTTTGGGCACCTGTCACGTCTACGGAGACCGATGCGGTGGGGGAGGTGCCGGTGAGGAGGTCGGAGGTGTATTTGGCGACTCCATCGGTCAACACCTTGAAGGAGACTTTGCCGCGGTCTTCCATTTCGTCGTCGACGCCGACCTGCGCCGTGAAGGTTTTGCAGTTGGCGCCTAGGCGGACGCTGACCGCGGAGGGGGCGTGGGTGCCTAGGCCCTTGGCGTACGTCGTCCCGTCGAGGGTGAGCGTGGCGCCGTCACCCGCGGCGTCTTCGCCGTTGCTGTGGTCGCGTTCGACCGGGCCCCAGCCGTTGGTGGAGTCGAGGAACTCGAGGTCGCTGACCCACTGGTCGCCATGTGGGGCTGGGGGCAACGGCTTGTTGGCGATGGTGGCGGCGAAGAAGCCGAGGCCGCCGCCGGGCAGCTTGATGGCTTGGACGGTCTTGCCGGGATCCAGCGGTACGGCGGTGTAGAAGACCCGGTAGTCCGTGGTGGTGTTGGCCAAGCCGGTGGGGGTATACCGACCCTTCACCGAGACGGCGAGTTTGGCGCCGCCGGTGGTTGCGTCCTGGCAGCACCAGTTGGGGAGCTGGAAGGTTCCCTGTGACTGCGTGCCGTCGGTGTAGAGGATCGTCACCGCGCCACGAGCATTCAGGCTGGCCCCTGCGCCCAACAGGGCAAGGTGGGAACCAGTGCCGGAGACCAGGATCGGGGCCGACTGGTTCTTCACCAGGTTCGGCGTACCGGGTGCTCCGGACGGCCAGGTGAACTGAGCATCCTGGACCGTGACGGTTGCCCCGGGCTTGTAACCGGCCGCAGCCAGCGCCTCACCGTTGAAGCTGTTGCCGGACCCATCGAAGTTGCCCTTGGCAAAGGTCGCGGCGTCCGTGATGCCAACAGTGTTGGCGGCCTGCGAGAGCGAGCCATAGGGAAGCTGTGCGGTGGCGACGGCGGTCTGAGAATATCGCTTGCCGCCAGCAACATAGTTGGCCGCCAAGGAAAGCGTGAAGCTCGCCGGCTGTACGTCGGCACCCGGCGTGACCTGCAGCTTCGTGGTCACCGTCTGACCGGCACGCACCGAGGCGAAGGTCTTCAACCCAGCAGAGGTCCACCCGGCAGGGAGCGCCAGGTCGAGATCAACATTGCGCACAGTCGATCCGGTGTCGTTGCGGAAGCTCGCGGTCACCTCAGTCGCCTGACCAGGGGCGTTCCACAGCGCGGGGCTCTCCAGCGAAGGAGTGCCGAAGGTGTTGGCGACGTCCGGTCCACCGACCGACGACGTACCGAGCAGGCGGACCGTGGCGGTGCGCGACGTCGGGACAGAGGCGGTCTGCACAGTGACCACACCGTCCTTGTACGTCGACTTGACCGGCCGGCCGTCGATCAACACAGCGTGCGGAGCAGAGCCCGTGTGCACCGTCAGCTCGTACGGACGAGAGCTCGGCTTACCGGCGTACGAGCCGTTGAGCGCGCCGATCCGGACCGTGATGTCGCCACGGCCGTCCTTCGGAGCGTCCACAGCCAACGTCTGCTGGGCGGACTTCTGCGCACGAGACAGCCGGTCGTCCTCGTACAGGTTGAAGGACGACTTGCCCTGCGGGTAGATGTCCACAGTGAGGCGGTCCCCAAAAGCCTGCTCAGCCGCCGCGTTGATCCCCGGCTTCCACATCGGTACGACGGCGCCCGCCTTCACGAACAGCGGCAGCGTGTCGAGCCCAGCGTGGTACCCGTTCACCGTGGTCGGACCCTGGTAGACGCGACCGGTCCAGTAGTCGACCCAACGCCCAGCAGGCAGGTAGATGCCGTTCTTGACCTCGTCCGCACCCCACATCGGTGCGACCAGGAACTCCTTACCAGCAAGGAACTCGTACTTCGTGGTGTCGTCCCACGTCTTCGGGTCGTTCGGGTACTCCAGCACCAGCGACCGGTTCAGCGGTGCACCGGTCCGGTGCGCCTCAGCGGCGTACGTGTAGAAGTACGGCAGCAGACGCTCGCGCAGCTTCAAGTACTTGCGGTTGATATCGGTGTACGGCGCTCCGTACGCCCACGGCTGCTTGTTGGCCGGCGTCGACCAGCCCGACATCGTCATGAAGGCCGGGTTGAACACTTTCCACTGCAGGTCCCGCACGTACGACGTCGCCGAGCCACCGAAGATGCCGTCGACATCGCCAGCGCTGTAGGCGATACCCGAGTTACCAGAGCCGGTGATCGCGGGGATCTGCCACTTGATCGCGTCCAGCGAACCACTGTGGTCACCGGTCCACTGCACTGCACAACGCTGCGCACCGGCCCAGCCCTCAACCATCCAGGCGAACCCACGTGCGTTGCTGTACTGCTCAATACCGTCATGCGCGGTGTCGCAGGCGCTCAGCGCGTACCGGTAGCCCGGACCGACCCAAGCGACGTCCAGCTTGCGCACGCGCACCCCGGCGTCACCCACCTCGGCGGGCTGGCGGTCGAGGGAGGACTGCGTCCACAGACCCATCTGGATGTTCCGCTTGCGCAGCTCATCACCGGTCTGCTTCAAAGCAGGGATGTCCCGCTTGCCCCAGTAGGTGCCGTCGACCTGCTCGAAATCGGTGTTGTCGGAGTAACCGCAGCCGTAGTCGTCGTTGACGAGCATCCAGCCGCCGGGCATGTCCTCGTCGCGGAACTTCTGCGCGACCTTCACCGCGTCCAGAGTGGTGACCTTGTCCGGGTTCACCTTCCAGTCGTTGCTCGGGTCCGGGTCCTTCGCGTAGTGACCGCGGTTGTAGCAGTCGGAGTCGCCGTACTCGAGTCCGTAGACCGGCGGCATGAACGGCCGGCCGGTCAGCTCGGTGTAGCGGTCCAGCGAGGTCTTGAGGTCGCCGATGAAGTAATAGGCGTCGAAACGCTTCTCATCGTGCGTGGTGGTGACCGGGCTGGCGAAGCTGTAGCTGCCCGGGTCGAACGTGTTGCGGAGGACGCCGTACCCGGCGGTGCTCATGTAGTACGGCGACGCGTTCGGGTTGCCGCCGTCCTCCCAGTTGAAGTCCTTGGAGATCTTGATGGTCTCGTCGCGGTGCGAGAAGCGGCCGTTCTGCATGCCGCCGCCGAAGAACTGCTCGTTCGCACCCCTGGCCAGCGACTGCGTGGTGGACGTGTCGGTCCACGACAGCGGTGCGGCCTCGGCCCAGACCAGGCGGTCGTCGCGGTAGACGCTGAACTTCAGCGGCTTCTTCTGGGCCCGGACCTCGACCTTGCCGGTCGTCAGCGAGTAGTACCCGCCGTGGTCCCGCCAGGACGTCTTCGGGCTGCCGTAGTCGGTCTTGGTGACGATCGTCGACGACGGGTCGCCGGGCTTCTCCGGCGGCGTACTGGCGGGGTCGGTGAAGGTACCGTCCGGCGCCAGCCAGAGCCGGAACACGTCGTCCTTCAGGAACACGACCCGCACCTTCGCCTGGCCGGCACTGAGCATGTACGTCGCTCTGTCGCCCGAAGTCCCAGGAGTGAACCCGGTGACGTCACCGAGGGTGGTCCCGGCGGCGTGTGCCGGAGCGCTGGTGCTCACAAGCGCACCCGCCAGGAGCGCAACGGCGACTACTGAACGTTTCATGCGAACAAAGATGCTCACTTAAGCCTCACTTCACGCACCTATGAACAAGATGCGCTCATTGAAGCTCACCGTGTCCGTCTTGTCACGAGGTCGGCCGTCACGAAGTTGAGACGAGGTCTCCATCACAAGGTGAAAACAGGCGGTGACGATGAGTCGCATGGTGAACTCCGGTCACAGCAGTCACATCCGTCACAGCGTCGGACGGCGTGGTCTGCTCGCGGGCGGGCTCGCGGCGGGCTTGGGCCTCGCGGTCCCGGCGACCGCGTACGCGCGCCCACTCGACCCGGACGTGCGCCCGCTCGACCCAGGCGTGGGCCGGGTCGGCACCGGCGTGCGGGCGAAGGGGGATCCCGACTTCCATCCGGTGAAGTTCCGCCTCCCGGAGCCGACCGGCCGTAAGTCGCTCGGCACGACCTCGATCCACCTGATCGACGACAAGCGGCCGGACCCGACCATGCCCAGCGGCAAGCGCGAGCTGATGATCACCCTCTGGTACCCGTCGACGCTGATGGACGACGCACCGCTGGCGATGTACATGCCGAAGCGGACCGCGAAGGAGGTCGACGACAACTGGACCGGCGAGTACGGCCTCGCGCTGCCGACCGGGACCTTCGACTTCGCGAACACCGTGACCAACAGCCGCCAGAACGCGCCGATGCAGAGATTGAAGCATCCGGTCCTGCTGTTCTCACCCGGCTACCAGTACAGCCGGTTCGTGAACACCGCGCTCGCCGAGGACCTCGCCAGCCGTGGATACGTGGTGGTCGCGATGGACCACACCCACGAGACCCCGACCGAATTCCCCGGCGGCCGGTTCCTCCCCGGCGTACCGGCCACGCAGCTCCCCGATCCGCTCTTCACCCGCCAGTACGTCGACACTCGCGTCGCCGACACGCGGTTCGTCCTGGACCAGCTCACGCAGCTCGCGGCCGGGCGCAATCCAGGTGCCGAAGGCAACGAATTGCCGTCCGGTCTGTCCATCGGTCTGGACCTGCGCCGGGTCGGCATGTTCGGGGTCGGGCTCGGTGGGTACGCGACCGCCGACGCGCTGCGCGCGGACAAGCGGATCTCAACCGGCCTCAACCTGGACGGCACGCTCCAGGACGACCGTCGCAACGGTCCGCCGGCTGAGGTTGCGCTGAAGGGGGTCGACCGGCCGCTGCTGCTGTTCGGCTCGGACGAGACCCAGTTCACCGACCCGAAGAAGGACTACTTCGACCTGTCGTGGGCGACGTTCTGGGCGGTGCAGAAGGGCGGCAAGCTCAACCTGAACCTGCTCGGTGCCAAGCAGAAGGCGTTCACCGACTACCAGTTCATCTTCGACCAGGTCTTCCGTGACATCTACGGCGACGATCCGATCATCACGTCGGTGATGACGGCGCTGGTCGGCAAGGTCGACCCGGCGAAGAGCGTGCGGGCGCAGCGCGAATACATCGCGGCCTACTTCGACACCACGCTGCGGCGGCGTCCGAACCAGCTGCTGAGCCAGGACTCGCCGGAGTTCCCGGAAGTGCACATCCGGTGGTGAAACGTACGACCGTGGAGTGAACGCGGTTCGGGCCGCAGTCTGATCCGCTGACGCCGCATCGCGGGTTGGCTGGTGCACATGATCAGTCGACGCTTGTTTATAGGTGCTGTAGGCGCAATAACAATCCCCCACCAGAAGACTCCGCCGTACCGGGTGGAACTGCCCGCACCGACCGGACCGCACGCCATCGGTACCCGAGAGTTGCATCTGGTCGACCACAGTCGCCCGGACCCGTGGCGGTCCGGTCCGCGTGAGCTGATGGTGAGCCTCTGGTTCCCGACGCTCCCGCTGCCCGGGACCAGAGCGCCGTACGCCGGTAGTGCCGTCGCGCCGGCGTTGGCGACCGAGATGGCCGGCTACCTGCGGTTGAGCGGCGACACCGTCGATCTCGCCGGCAGTTCGACGCATGCGCGCCGGAACGCACCAGCTGCACGCACCGGGCCGACACTGCTCTATTCACCGGGGTCTGGCGCGTCACGCATCATCGGGACGAACCAGGCCGAGGAGCTGGCCAGCCGTGGCTATCTGGTCGTCACGGTCGACCACACCGGGGAGGCGCCGGTCGAGTTCCCCGGCGGGCGGGTGGTGATGCCGTGTATACCCTGGGAGGACCCGGTCGCCGTACGGACGGCGACAGACACGCGGGTCGCCGATGTCCGATTCGTGCTGGATCGGTTGCGGGTGACTCGGGCCGGAATGTTCGGGTACTCGATGGGTGGTGCGGCCGCCGCGTCGGCGATGCTGGTGGACCGGAGGATCCGGGTCGGCGTCAACCTCGACGGTGGCATGTACGACGGTGATCAACCGAGTGAAGTTGCTCGCAAGGGACTCGATCGACCGTTCCTCTTGTTCGGAGCGGGTGACCATTCCCGGGCGACCGATCCGAGCTGGGAAGCCTTCTGGGCGGCCCAGCGTTCCTGGAAGCGTGAAGAGCTGCTGACCGATGGTGGCCACGGGTCGCTGGGTGACTATCAGTTCACACTCCCGGCCCTCGCCCGGCGGAACGGCGTACCCTCGGAGCTCTTGACGCCGGGGCTCGGGACGGTGGAGCCGGCGGTTGCGGTGGCTCGAGTGCGACGCGCGGTAAGCGGGGTTTTCGGATACTTTCTGAAACCCTGAGAGGGGTGCCCGGCGGCGGACCGGTTACGGTGCGTGGACAAACGCTGGAAGAAATACGTTGTAGTCGGCCGTACTCTGTCCTCGGACGGACCGGTTCGGCACGGGGGAACAAGACGGGTGCGAGAGGAGCACGGTGGCAGGGGCAACAGGGACGAAAGCCGCGGCGGCGGGGTCGTCGTCGGCGGGTAGTCGACGTCTGGTGATCGTCGAGTCGCCGAAGAAGGCGCGGATGATCGCGGGCTTCCTGGGCGCCGGATACGTGGTGGAGTCGAGTTTCGGCCACATCCGGGACCTGCCGAAGGGTGCGGACGAGATCCCGGCGAAGTACAAGGGACTGCCCTGGGCCCGGCTCGGCGTGAACATCGAGGACCACTTCGACCCGCTGTACGTCGTACCGGCCGACAAGAAGGCCCAGATCCGCAAGCTCAAGGATCTGCTCAAGGACGCCGACGAACTCTTCCTCGCCACCGATGAGGACCGCGAGGGCGAGGCCATCGCGTGGCACCTGCTCGACGAGCTGAAGCCGAAGGTCCCGGTCAAGCGGATGGTCTTCCACGAGATCACCCCGAAGGCGATCCAGGACGCGGTCGGCGCGGCCCGGGACATCAACGAGTCGCTGGTCGACGCCCAGGAAGCCCGCCGCATCCTGGACCGGCTGTACGGCTACGAGGTCTCGCCGGTGCTGTGGAAGAAGGTCATGCCGAAGCTGTCGGCCGGCCGGGTGCAGTCGGTCGCGATCCGGATGGTGGTCGACCGCGAGCGGGAGCGGATCGCGTTCCGCTCCGCGTCGTACTGGGACCTGGACGCCAAGCTCGACGCCGGCGAGGGCAAGACGCCGCGGATCTTCCCGTCCCGGCTGGTCTCGGTGGACAGCAAGCGGGTCGCGCAGGGCCGGGACTTCGCCTCCACGGGTGAGCTGAAGAGCGGCAACACGGTCCACCTGGACGAGTCGACCGCCACCGCGCTCGCCGCGGCGCTGCAGGACTCCACGTTCACGGTCCGCTCGATCGATTCCAAGCCGTACACCCGCAAGCCGTACGCACCGTTCCGGACCACGACGCTGCAGCAGGAGGCCGGGCGCAAGCTCAACATGTCCGCCTCGCAGACGATGCAGATCGCCCAGCGTCTCTACGAGAACGGAAACATCACCTATATGCGTACCGACAGCGTCACGCTGTCGGACACCGCGATCACCGCGGCCCGGGCCCAGGTCCGGGAGCTGTACGGCGCGTCGTACCTGCCGGACAAGCCGCGGACCTACACCTCCAAGGTGAAGAACGCGCAGGAGGCCCACGAGGCGATCCGGCCGGCCGGTGAGCACTTCCAGACGCCGGCGCAGACTGGGCTGAGCGGCCCGGAGTACCGGCTGTACGAGCTGATCTGGATGCGCACGATCGCGTCCCAGATGAAGGACGCGGCCGGGAACAGCGTCTCGATCAAGATCGATGCCAAGGCTTCGACCGGGGAGAACTGCGAGTTCACCTCGTCCGGCCGGGTGATCACCTTCCACGGGTTCCTGAAGGCGTACGTCGAGGGTGCGGACGACCCGTCCGCCGAGACCGACGACCGCGAGACGCAGATCCCCGATGTCTCCGAGGGCGACGTGCTCCCGGCGACCGAGGTGCTGGCCTCCGGGCACGAGACGAAGCCGCCGGCGCGTTTCACCGAGGCGACGCTGATCGCCCAGCTGGAAGACCGCGAGATCGGCCGACCGTCGACGTACGCGTCGATCCTGGGCACCATCCAGGCCCGTGGGTACGTGTACAAGAAGGGCACGGCGCTGGTGCCGGCCTGGCTGGCGTTCGCCGTCGTGCGGCTGCTCGAGCAGCACTTCACGCGGCTCGTCGACTATGCCTTCACCGCATCGATGGAGGACATCCTCGATGAGGTTGCCTCGGGCAACCTTCAGCGCGAGGGTGTGCTCGGCCGGTTCTACTTCGGCGACGACGAGACCGAGGGTCTGCAGTCGATGGTGACCGATCTCGGGGACATCGACGCGCGCGAGATGTCGACGTTCCAGGTCGGTGGTGACGACAGCGGCATCGTGGTGCGCGTCGGTCGCTACGGGCCGTACGTCGAGGACAAGGACGAGCGGCGTGCCAACGTGCCGGAGGACCTGCCGCCGGACGAGCTGACCGTCGAGAAGGCCCAGGAGCTGCTGGAGCAGCCGTCCGGGGTCGAGATCGAGCTCGGCGAAGCACCGGACACCGGCCTGAAGGTGGTCGCGAAGGCGGGCCGCTTCGGTCCGTACGTGACCGAGGTGCTGCCGGAGGACGCGCCCAAGAGCGCGAAGCCGCGGACCGGGTCGTTGCTGAAGTCGATGCAGCTGGACAGCATCGGGCTCGACGACGCGATGAAGCTGCTGTCGCTGCCGCGGGTGGTCGGCAAGGACCCGGAGAGCGGTGACGAGATCACCGCGCAGAACGGGCGCTACGGGCCGTACCTGAAGAAGGGGACGGACTCGCGGTCGCTCACCTCCGAGGACCAGATGTTCGAGATCACCCTCGAAGAGGCGCTGAAGATCTACTCCGAGCCGAAGCAGCGTGGCCGGCGAGCAGCCGCACCGCCGCTGAAGGAGCTCGGCGAGGACCCGGCGTCGGGTCAGCCGGTTGTGGTGAAGGAGGGCCGCTTCGGTCCGTACGTCACCGACGGGGAGACCAACGCGACGCTCCGCAAGGACGACGACGTCGAGACGATCTCGCTGCTGCGCGCCGCCGAACTGCTGGCCGACAAGCGGGCCCGTGGACCGGTGAAGAAGACGGCCAAGAAGGCGCCGGCGAAGAAGACGGCCGCCAAGAAGACTGCTACCAAGAAGACAGCGGCGAAGAAGACCACTGCTGCCAAGAAGACCGCCGCCAAGAAGACGACGGCCAAGAAGACGGCAGCGAAGAAGTCCTGAGGGGGCGCTCATGACTGTATCGATGCCACGCCTCCGGCGCGGCGGGTCATGGGGCTGTAACTCCAGCCCTTCCCTCGTCACTCCAGTCGCTGCGCTCCCTCCGCTCCTCAGTCCAGGTCAGGAGGCCCCATGACCAGTGCAGTCGAGGTTTCCGCGCAGCGGTTGCGGGATCGGGGTGAGCGGGTGACCCCGGCCCGGCTCGCGGTGGTCGAGGTGCTCGCCGGGACGGAGGAGCACCTGAGCGCCGAGCAGATCGGTGAGCGGGCCGAGTCGCTGCGGCCCGGGATCCACCGGGCCACGGTCTACCGGGCGCTCGACGCGCTCGGTGAGTTCGGGCTCGTCACGCACGTCCACCTCGGCCGGGCCGGTACGACGTACCACCTGGCTGGTGACCTCGCCCCGCGGCACCTGCACCTGCGCTGCTCCGAGTGCGGGACCGTGTACGACGCTCCGGGCGACATCCTGGAGTCGGCCCGGAAGAAGGTACTGCGCGAGCTCGGCTTCCACCTGGCGCCCGAGCAGGTTGCCCTCGTTGGCGTGTGCAAGGAGTGCCGGCCCTGACGCGGGCTGTCCATATTTGTTGACGAGTGTGGATTTGTGCGCAGGTGTGGGCTTAGGCTCATGACCTGTGACCTATGTCGAGGACTTTGCCCCCGGTCAGAATGTGTTGCCGGCACGCGCCTGGCTGGATGACGACACCGTGCGTGTCCCGCTCAGCGGCGACTGGAGCTTCCGGCTGTCGCCGAGTGTGGCGGAGGCGCCCGACGACCTGAAGGACCCGGACACGTCCGGCTGGGACACCCTCGCGGTACCCGGTCACTGGCAGCTGAACGGGTACGGCGCTCCGGCGTACACGAACATCGTCTACCCGTTCCCGCTCGAGCCGCCGTACGTGCCGACGGACAACCCGACCGGCGACTACGTGCGGACTGTGGCTGTCCCCTCGGACTTCGCCGGTTCGCGGATCGTGCTGCGGTTCGAGGGCGTGGACTCGCGGTTCGCGGTGTGGGCGAACGGCTCGTTCGTCGGCTGGTCGTCCGGGTCGCGGCTGCCGAGTGAGTTCGACCTGACCTCGCTGGTGACACCGGGATCCGAGGCACAGATCGCCGTACGGGTGCATCAGTGGTCGGCGGGTTCGTACCTCGAGGATCAGGACATGTGGTGGCTGTCCGGGATCTTCCGGGAGGTCAACCTGCTGGCGCTGCGACCGGGCGCTGCTTCTGACGTCTTCGTGCACTCGTCGTACGCCGACGGGGTCGGGACGCTGCGTGTGGACGCCGACGTGGCCGGGACTGTCGTCGTACCGGAGTTGGGTCTTTCTGTCGCGACTGGGACCTCAGTGACTGCTCCGGTGGAGCCGTGGAGTGCGGAGAGCCCGCGCCTGTACGACGGGGTGCTGCGGACCGACGGTGGTGAGGTTCGGCTGCGGATCGGGTTCCGGACGATCGCGATCGTGGACGGTGTGTTCACGGTGAACGGGAATCGGGTGCTGTTCAACGGGGCCAACCGGCACGAGTTCCACCCGGACCGCGGTCGGACGCTGACCGAGCAGGACATGCTGGACGACGTACTGATCATGAAGCGGGCGGGGATGAACTCGGTCCGCACGAGCCACTACCCGCCGCACCCGCACTTCCTGTCGCTGTGCGACGAGTACGGGCTGTACGTGGTGGACGAGTGCGACCTCGAGACGCACGGGTTCGGGTACGAGCCGCAGCCGCCGAACCTGCCGAACCCGGTGATGGACCCGCGCTGGCGCGACGACCTGGTCACCCGGATGCAGCGGATGATCGCCCGCGACAAGAACCACCCGTCGATCGTGATCTGGTCGCTCGGCAACGAGTGCGGGATGGGCGAGAACCTCAAGGCGATGTACGACGCGGCGAAGGAGCTCGACCCGTCGCGGCCGGTGCACTACGAGCGCGACACCGAGGCGGAGTTCGTCGACATCTACTCGCGGATGTACACGGATCCGGCGGGGTGTGCGGAGATCGGCGCGGATACCTCTTCGTATCGGGGGTTGCCGTTCATCCTGTGTGAGTACGGGCACGCGATGGGCAACGGGCCGGGTGGGCTGCTCGACTACCGCGAGGTGTTCGAGAAGTACCCGCGGTGCCAGGGTGGATTCATCTGGGAGTTCATCGACCACGGGCTGCGGACGACGATCGACGGGCGCGAGGTCTACGCGTACGGCGGTGACTTCG
The DNA here is from genome assembly GCF_042882005.1 of Kribbella sp. NPDC058245. Taxonomy (NCBI): domain Bacteria; kingdom Bacillati; phylum Actinomycetota; class Actinomycetes; order Propionibacteriales; family Kribbellaceae; genus Kribbella; species Kribbella sp. NPDC058245. The sequence continues at coordinate 500,269 of NZ_JBHVWY010000003.1, read as the reverse complement.
GCGAGACGATCCATGACGGCAACTTCGTCTGCGACGGACTGTTGTTCCCGGACCGGACGCCGTCGCCGGGCATGCTCGAGTTCGCGAAGGTGATCGAGCCGCTGCGAATCGTTGCCGACGGCAAGGGTGGGGTGACGGTCACCAACCACTACGAGGTGCTCGACACCTCGCACCTGACCTTCCGCGTGGTGGTCGAGGTCGAAGGTGAGCAGGTGTCGTCGGAGGTGATTGCAGTCCCGCCGATCGCTCCCGGCGAGACGCTGACGCTCGACCTCCCTTCCTTTGATGCCTCCCAGTCCGAAACCTGGGTGACGATCTCGGCCGAGCTGGGGGCGTCTACCTCCTGGGCGGATGCCGGTCACCGCGTCGCCTGGGGCCAGGTCCGACTTGACGACCCGGTTGCCGGGGCCGGCAGCCAAGCAACCGATGGAGCCGTGTCCACGGCTGCGGCTGGGGTGGTGGCTGGTGTCGGTGGGATCGCCTTCGGCCTGGTGAAGGATGCGCGGCTCGAGGTGTGGCGCGCGCCGATCGACAACGACGTACAGCCTGGTGTGGTTGACGCTTGGCGCGAGGAGGGGCTGCACCGGGTACAGCACCGGGTCGTGTCTGCTGGTGAGCACGAAGGCGCTTGGGAGGTCGTCACCCGTACGGCGCCGCCTGCGCTGCAATGGGGTTTGCGGAGCACCTGGCGGTTTTTCGCTGTCGACGGCGGTGTGCAGCTCGAGCTGAACGTCGTACCGGAGGGGCAGTTCCCGAAGGTGCTCCCGCGGTTGGCGATCACCTTCGAGGTACCGAAGGTCGAGCGCGTCGAGTGGTTCGGCACCGGCCCGAACGAGGCGTACGTCGACACCCGAGCGGCTGCCGCGGTTGGTCGGTACACGTCCACGGTCGCCGGCCTGCAGACGCCGTACGTGCGTCCGCAAGAGAACGGTCACCGCATCGACACCCGCTGGGCAACGCTCGACGGTCTCCGAATCGATGCCGTCGGCAACCTCTTCGGTCTCACCGTCCGCGACTGGACCACCCACGACCTCGAGTCGGCCACCCACAACGCCGACCTCAAACCCCGCGACACGACGTACGTCACGCTGGACATCGCCCAAACCGGCGTAGGCACCGCCGCCTGCGGCCCAGCCCTCCCCGACCGAGACAAACTCCACACCGCCCCAGCCACCCTCACCCTCCGCTTCACCCAGTAACCCCCACCGGGCGCCCTCCCCACGGCGCCCGCAGCCCTCCACCTCAACGGGCAACCCCCAAGTCACGCCCGCAACCCTCCGACCGAGGTGGCAACCCTCCAGTTGAGGGGATGCCCACCGAGTTGGAGGGTTGCCCCCTGAGATTTTCAATGGGCAACCCTCCAGCTCAGGGGATATCCCCCCGAGTTGGAGGGTTCGCCCGGCGGCGGCTGCGCAGTGTGTACCGACGAGCGGGTGGTGGTAGGTGTGGAGGGGTTCGCTCCCACCCCGCTCGCGCTTGCGGTGTCTCGCGCCGGCCGACCACTACCCGTCCGTCGCTACGCCGCCAGCCGCGCGCCCGCCTGCAACCCCCAGCTGGTGGGTCCACCCATCGGATTGTGTGTTCTGGACCCTCATGCGGGTCCAGAACCCACAAGCTCATGGGGTAACCCATGAGATGGGTTGGGTTAGAGGCGTTCCTCGCGGAGGGCGGAGATGTGTTCGGTCGAGTCGTCGGCTGATGGGTCGCCTGGAGGGAGATCCAGGGGTGCCGAGTCGGTTGCCGGGATGAGACGGCCGCGGCGGATCAGGTCTGCCCGGATGCGGGCTTGGGCGTCGGCGTCGTTCATGCCTTCAGGCTAAGGCGGTGGTCGGTTTCAGATGGCTATTGCTGGGCGGGTGGGGGTGTGGGTGGCTGGTGGGCGGTAGGCGTGCCAGGCGGTGGTTAGGCGGGTTACTGACTCGGTGAGGGTTGGTTCGGGGGTGTGGAAGTGGAGGCGGATGTGGTGGTTGCTGTTGCCGGTGAGGTCCAGGCCGGCGCCGGGGAGGACGGCTATGCCGTGGCGGAGGGCGGTTTGGGCGAAGGAGTTGCCGTCGCCGGTGGGGAGGCGGATCCAGAGGACTTGGCCGCCGTCCACCTTGGGGTAGTGCCAGGTGGGGAGGTGCTGAGCCAGCAGGCCGGTCAGGTGGGTGTGGCGGGCAGCCAGGGTGGCGCCTACGTTCAGGGTGTCGAGTAACGGCACTAGGTGGGTGGCGGCTAGTTGGGCGGGGACGTTGCCGCCTAGGTCGTGGACGGCGCGGAGGCGGGCCAGGCGGGTGATGAAGGGGGCCGCGGCGCGGATCCAGCCGATGCGGAGGCCGCCCCAGATGCTCTTGCTGAGTGAGCCGATGGAGATGACTGACGGCCCGTACGCCGCCATCGGGGTCGGCCGGTCCTGGCCGGGGAAGCCTAGGTCCGCCGGGACCTCGTCCTCGATCAGCGGTACGTCGGCCGCAGCGGCGGCGCGTGCGAGGCGTTGACGGTCGAGTCGGGGCAGCACTGAGCCAGTCGGGTTGTGGTACGTCGGAATCACGTACGCCAACGCAGGACGCCGCTCCCGGACCGCCGCCTCGAAGCCGTCCAACCCCACCGGCAGTCCGCGCAGCACTGCGCCCTGCTCCCGGAACACCTCCAGCGCCCCCGGGAACGTCGGTGCCTCTGACAGCACCTGATCGCCGGGTGACACCAGCGCATGCGCGAGCAACGACAGTGCCTGCTGACCGCCGTTGGTGACGATCACCTGGTCAGCCACGGTCGGTACGCCGTACTGGGTGTAGCGCGCGGCGATCGCCGTACGGAGGGACAGGTGTCCGTAGGGGTAGTAGCCGATGTCACCACTGATCGCGGTGAGCTCGGGGATGATCCGCGCGTACGCCTCAGCCAGCTCGGGTGGTGGTTCACCAGGTGCTGCGCAGATAGCGAGCAGTACGCCGTCGTCGCGGGTCTCGAGTGAGCCTAGGAAGATCGGGTCAGCCGGTAGGTCGTCAGATGCGACCGGCGTACCGGCGACCCGCGTTCCACTGCCCTGGCGGCGGGTGATGCGGCCCTCCGAACGCAGCAGGTCGTAGGCGGCGACCACTGTGGTGCGGCCGACTGCCAGTGCCTCGGCCAGGGTGCGGTCGGGCGGGAGGAGTGCTCCGGCGGGTAGTTCGCCGTCGTCGATGAGCTGACGCATCCGGGACGCGAGCAGCACATACAGGGGCCCTCGGCCGGAGGACCACCGGCCGAGACGGTCGCACAGTTCGATTGGTCTCATCGGCGAACCAATTGTGCCGGATTGGCTCTGGGACGGCCAGCCCGCAGCCCAGACGATGAAAGACATGGCGAACTTCGTGCGCAACCCCATCCAGACCCTGTCCGACACCCACCCGCAGTACGACCTCGGTGAGAGCTACGGCCCGGAGCTGCGCCTCGCCGACCTGCTGACGCCGGAGCTCGCGGAGCTGGAGCTCGGCTATGGCACCTCGTACGGCGATCCCAAGCTGCGAGCCGCGATTGCTGCCGCACATGGCGTCGAGGCCGACCAGGTGGTCGTCACGATCGGTGGCCAGCATGCGATCTTCCTGCTGGCGTTCCTGCTCGCCGACAACGGCGGTCAGGTGGTTACGACGGCTCCACTCTTCCCAGCAGCGCGCAACGTCTGCCATGCGGTCGGTGCGGACGTCAGAGTGGTCCCGCTGACCTTCGATACCGGCTACCAGGTCGCTGCGGCGGATGTCATTGCCCAGCTGACGTCTGAGACCAAGCTGGTCAGTCTGGCGAGTCCCCAGAACCCGTCCGGTGTCGCCGTGCCGCTGGCTGTCTTCCGCGAGATCTACCAAGCCATGGCTGCCATTTGCCCGGATGGGTACCTGATGATCGACGACACCTACCGCACCGCGTCGTACGGCGACGACCCGATCGCAGAGTCGGCTCTGACGCTCGGGGACAAGGTGGTGACGGTGGCATCGCTGTCGAAGTGTCATGGTGCGGCCGGACTACGCACTGGCTGGGCGATCAGTACTGATCCAGAGCTGATCGAGCGACTGATCGCCGCCAAGTTCAACACGGTCGTGAGCGGTTCGCCGCTGACCGAGGCGCTGGCCGTCCGGGTCTTCGAGCTGCAGGACGAGATCCTCGCCGTACGACGTCCTTGGCTGGCGGACGCGGTCGCGACAGCCGAGGAATGGGTGCGGGCCAATGCCGAGCTGGTCGAGTGGGTCCGCCCTGACGCCGGAGCGCTCTGCTGCGTTCGGCTTCGCCCGCAGCTGTCCAAGGAGCGTTTCCAGGCGGCGGCCGCGGAACTGAGCGTCCGGGTCGCCGACGGCGAGTGGTTCACGGACGAGCCGCGGGTGTTCCGGCTCGGTTTCGGGTTCCCGCCGCCGGTCGAGCTGAAGGCGGGTCTCGACGCCCTGACCACCGCTCTGCACAAAGCTGTCCATCCGTCCGACTAGTCTTGGCGGCGTGCCGGAGGTATATGACCCGCTGACCGACCCTGCACCGGCGCACGATGTGCGCGCGGTGCTGCGGATCCGGGCGTTCCGGCGGCTGTGGATCGCGTTCGGGCTGTCCAGCCTCGGCGACTGGATCGGGCTGCTGGCGCTGACCGCGATGGCGAAATCGTTCGCCGGCGACGACTACCAGGCGGCGAACTTCGCCATCGGTGGCGTGCTGTTCCTCCGGGTGCTGCCCGCGCTCGTGATGGGACCGGTGGCCGGCTGGGTCGCGGACCGGCTCGACCGGCGCGCGACGATGATCCTCGGTGACTTCATCCGGGCGGCGTTCTTCGTCAGCATCCCGATCGTCGGCACCCTGACCTGGGTGCTGGTGGCCACGGTGCTGATCGAGATCGTCAGCCTGATCTGGGGTCCGGCCAAGGACGCCAGCGTCCCGAACCTGGTACCCCGGCACCGCCTCGAGGCGGCCAACCAGCTCAGCCTGATCACGACGTACGGGACGGCCCTGCCGGCCGCGGCGATCTTCACCGCGATCACGCTGGTCAGCCGCTGGGCGGGAGACTTCGCGATCGACCTCGCGGTCTACGTGAACGCCGCGACCTTCGCGGTCTCCGGTTTCGCGATCATCTCCATCCGCGAGATCGGTCGCGCGGTCCACGACCACGAGGAACACCCCACGCTGTGGCGGACCATGGTCGAGGGCTGGTCCTACGTCACCGGTACGCCGGTCATCCGCGGTCTCGTGGTCGGGATCTCCGGCGCCTTCGCGGCCGGCGCGGTGGTGATCGGCCTCGGCCGCACGTATGTCGAGGACCTGCACGCCGGAGACCCCGGGTACGGCGTTCTGTTCGGCGCGGTCTTCGGTGGTCTCGCGCTCGGGATGGGGTTCGCGCCGCGGATCTTCTCCGGCCTGTCCCGGCGGCGGTTGTTCGCGGCCGGGCTGGTCGGATCGGGGATCTGCCTGGCCGGGCTCGCGCTGATCCAGCAGATCGAGATCGCCACGATGATCGCGATCCTGCTCGGCTTCAACGCCGGCGCGTCCTGGGTTTCCGGGTACACGCTGCTCGGGCTCGAGGTGCCGGACGCGGTGCGCGGCCGGACGTTCGCGTTCGTGCAGTCCGCTGTGCGCACGGTGCTCGCGGTCACGTTGGCGATCGCGCCGTTCGTGGCGGGTGCGATCGGGCGGCACACCTACGCGATCTCCGGGCATTCGGTGACCTACAACGGTGCCTCGATGACGATGCTGATCGCGGCGGTCGTCGCCGGCGTGATCGGCTTGCTGGCGTGGCGGCAGATGGACGACCGACCCGGCGTACCGTTCTGGCGCGACCTGCGGCGCAGCTTCGGCAAGACGCCGGGGATCTACCCGACGACCGGGCTGTTCATCGCGCTGGAGGGCGGTGAGGGTGCGGGGAAGTCGACGCAGTCCGCGTTGCTCGTCGAGTGGCTGCAGGAGCAGGGCCAGCAGGTGCTGCTGACCCGCGAGCCGGGCGCGACCGACCTCGGGCAAGAGCTGCGGAGGATCATCCTCGATCCCGCGACCGGCGACATCTCGCATCGCGCCGAAGCGTTGATCTACGCGGCCGACAAGGCCGAGCACGTGGACTCGGTGATCAAGCCGGCGCTCAAGTCGGGCGCGGTCGTGATCACCGACCGGTACGTCGATTCCGCACTCGCCTACCAGGGCTCGGGGCGCGATCTCGAGGTGTCGGACGTCGAGCGGGTGAACCGCTGGGCCACCGATGACCTCCGGCCGAACCTGACCGTGATCCTCGACCTGCCGCCGAAGAACGGCCTCGGCCGGTTCACCGAGCGGGACCGGATCGAGGCTCAGTCGGCCGACTTCCACGAGCGCGTGCGGAACGCGTTCCTGGAGCTGGCCGCCGCCGAACCCCAGCACTACCTGGTCATCGACGCCACCCAGGACCGCGAGGAGATCGCGAAGCAGATCCGCGGTCGCCTCCAACCCCTGCTCCCGAAGGTGACCACAGTATGAGGGTTTGGGATGATCTGGTGGGTCAGGAGCCGGCGGTCGCCGTACTGCAGAAGGCTGTGAGCGGGGCTTCGGCGGCGGTGCGGGGTGAGTCCGGGGCTGCGGTGGTCGGGATGACGCATGCGTGGCTGATCACTGGGCCGCCTGGGTCGGGGCGGTCGAATGCGGGACGCGCGTTTGCGGCGGCGTTGCAGTGTCACCAGGACGGCTGTGGTGAGTGCAAGGACTGCCAGACGGTGCTCACCGGAGCGCATCCGGATGTGTCGCTGATTCGTACCGAGCTGCTGTCGATCCGGGTGAGTGAGATCCGTGAGCTGGTTCGCCGGGCTGCGATGAGCCCGACGCAGGGCCGCTGGCAGGTCATGGTGATCGAGGACGCCGACCGGCTGACCGAGCAGGCGGCCGACGCGTTGCTGAAGAGCATCGAGGAGCCTGCGCCGCGCACGGTGTGGGTGTTGTGCGCGCCGACGGTCGAGGACGTCGTACCGACGATTCGGTCGCGGTGCCGGTTGCTGGTACTGCGGACTCCGCCAGTGAACGCGGTGGCGCAGATGTTGATGGCCAAGCTTGGGATCGACGCGGACCTGGCCGGGTTCGCGGCGCGGGCCGCGCAAGGGCACATCGGGCGAGCCCGGGCGCTGGCGCGGGACGAAGAGGTTCGGGCGCGGCGGTCGAAGGTGCTTGAGGTGCCGTTCGCGCTGCGCGATCTCGGGGCGTGCCTGAAGGCTGCGCAGCAGCTGGTCGAGGCGGCCAAGGAAGAGGCCAAGGCGAGCGCGGAGAAGGTCGACGAGAAGGAGCGCGCCGCGCTGGAGCAGGCGCTCGGCGTCGGCACCAAGGGTGCCAAGCCGCGCGAGGCCAACGCCGCGCTGAAGGAGCTCGAGGACCAGCAGAAGGCGCGCGCCAAGCGCTGGGAACGCGACGTACTCGACCGGTCACTGGTTGATCTGATGGCGCTCTACCGCGATGTGCTGGTGCTCCAGACCAAGGCCGGCACCGAGCTGATCAACGCCGAGCTGACCCGGCAGATCGAGGCGCTGGGCGCGCGGACGACGCCGGAGTCGACGGTACGGCGACTGGGCGCGATCACCGCTTGCCGGGAGGCGATCGAGACGAACGTGGCGCCGCTGCTCGCGCTCGAGGCGATGACGATCGGCTTGTTCGAGGGCTAAGACGGCGGTCCGATGACTGGACAGCCGGTGTAACACCGGTGCCGGTCGGCGCGATGTCCGGGTGTCCGAGCTAAGCAGATGCTCGGCCGAATCGCCCGAACGGACCCTGACCCCCATGACCCAGCCGCCCACCCCGATGCAGCCTGCGCGGCCGTCGCTGCCGTCGGCTGAGTCGTGGCTGACCGGTGTCCCGACACCGGCGCAGCAGCGGCAGGATCGGTATGCCGTAGCGGCGCTGGTGACGAGTCTGCCCGGTCTGGTTCCGGTGGCCGTGGTGCTGGCGGGGATCGCGCTGCGGCGGATCAAGCGCACCGGCGGGCGCGGGAAGCGATTCGCGTACGGCGCTCTGGCCGTCTGCCTGTGTTGGGGGATCGTCACGGGGGTGGCGGTCGCGCTCGGGCTGTACGGGCAACTGCGGGACGGGATCGGCCGGACGGTGCCGATCGCGCAGGTCGAGGTCGGGCGCTGTTTCGACGCGGACCTGGAGGCGGACACGCTGCGGATGGCGCGGATCGCGAACTGCCGGACCGAACACAGCGGTGAGGCCTACGCGAAGGTGCGCGCCGAGCTGACCGGCCGGTCCACCGAGGAGACCCAGACGATCGCGACCCGGGAGTGCACGACCGCGTTCGGGGCGTTCATCGGGAAGCCGTACGAGCAGTCGGACCTGGACATGTACTACGTCGTCCTGGAAGATCGTGCTGTTGCTGACGGCAACGTGTTGTGCCTGGTCGGGATGCCCGGGACCCGGTTGAGCGGTAGCATGCGCGGAGCGCAGCGGTAGCTCGATGCGCGGGGGAATCATCTGGGGGAAGTCGTGAGTCAACCACCGAACGGTCCGGACCAGGGCCGGCCACAGGACACGCCAAGGTCCTTCCCGACCTACGCACGCCCGGATGACGCGCCCGAGGACGCCACTCAGCCCCTCCCCGCGTCGGAGCCGACCCAGCACATCCCCACCCAGCCGGTCCCCACCCAGCCGCTTCCCGCTCAGTCGGGATGGGTGGCGCCGGGGTCCACGCCTGGGCAGTCGCCATACGGCCAGCCGAGCGGCCAAACGCCGTACGGGCAGACTCCGGCGCAGCCGGCCTACGGCCAGCCGCCGGTCCAGCCGACCTACGGGCAGCAGCCCGCGCAGCCGCCGTACGGGCAGCAACCGGGGCAGCCGGTGTACGGGCCGGGCGGCGGACAGCCGCCGTACGGGCCGGGCGCGCCGCCTTATGGGCAGCCGGGGTATCCGGCCGCCTACGGGTACGGGTATCCGGGGCAGGGCGGTACCAAGACGAACTCGTTGGCGATCGCGTCGCTGGCCTGTGGCCTCGGTGGACTCGCGACCGGGTTCTCGGCGCCGTTCGGGGTCGGGCTCGGGATCGCGGCGCTGGTGCAGCTCAAGCGACGCCCGCACGAGGAGGGCAAGGGGCTGGCGATCACCGGGATCATCTCCGGTGCCCTGATCACCATCGGCTACGTGGTGCTGATCATCGCGTTCATCGCACTCGGCGTGTGGGCCGACAACAACAGCGACTACGGTTCGCCGTACCCGTCCGCGACTCCGACGTCCTCGTACTACGGGACGTACGTCGATGACCTGGCGGTCGGTGAGTGTTTCAACGGCGACGAGAGCGACGACGAGGTGGATCGGGTCGACTGCGCGGACGCGCACGACGGCGAGATCGTCTCCAACGTCACCCTTCCCGATGGTCCCTGGCCGGGTGATCGGGCGATCGACCGGACCGGCAAGGACCGCTGCGCCGCGGAGTTCGGCAAGTACGTCGGCAAGTCCGCCGACGCCTCCGAGCTGGGCTTCGGCTGGTGGACGCCGGACCAGGAGCTGTGGGAGGACGACGACCGCCTGGTCGTCTGCGCCGCCTACGCGCCCGACGACGAGCGGTTGATCGGCTCGGTGAAAGGCACCAAACGCTGATGGTCTGACGCCGCGGCAAGTACTCTGACGGCGTGGGCATGGTGATGGCGGTGTCGTTCGAGCGCTACGGGCGGCTGTATTACCTGGATCCCGGCCCGCATCGACCGCGGGTCGGGGACAAGGTGCTGGTCCCGACCGACGACGGGCCCGAGGTCGCGGAGTGCGTGTGGGCGCCGCAGTTCGTCACTGAGGAGATCGGCGGGCTGCCGCTGTGTGACGGCATCGCCGGTACGGCGGACCTGGATCGCGATGAGCAGAACCGGCAGCGCCGGGCCGACGCGCGGGTGATCGCCAAGAAACTGATCCGCCAGCACGACCTGCCGATGAAGGTGGTCGGGATCGATTTCGTCGATCGTCGCGCCGATGTCGACCAGTTGGTGATCGTGTACTTCTCCGCACCGCATCGCGTGGATTTCCGCGAGCTCGTACGGGATCTGGCCCGCGGGTTGCGGGCGCGGATCGAGCTCCGCCAGGTCGGTGCGCGGGACGAGGCCCGGCTGCAGGGCGGGATAGGGCCGTGCGGTCGGGACCTGTGCTGCGCGACGTTCCTGAAGGACTTCGAGCCGGTCAGCGTGCGGATGGCGAAGGACCAGGACCTGCCGCTGAACCCGCTGAAGATCTCCGGTGCCTGTGGGCGGCTGATGTGCTGCCTCAAGTACGAGCACCCGCTCTACCAGGAGTACAACGCCAAGGCCCCGGCCGTCGGGACCTCCGTGGAGACCCCCGCGGGTGATGGAGTGGTGGTAGGGCACAACGTGCCGAGCGACACCGTCGTGGTCCGGCTGGCGGCTTCCGGCCGGCGCTGTGCCTGCAGCCGCGCGGATGTGTGCTCACCGCGCCAGCAGTACGAAGCCTCCAGTACGACGACTCCGGACGCCGTACCGGTCGAGCTTCCGACACCCGCTGTCCGGGAACCGGAAGCTGAGCCAGAGCCGGTCGCGGAGACACCCGAGGAACGGCGAGCACGCAAGCCCAGACGCCGGCGCCGCCTGAACCACGAAGAGGGAGACCCCGAGCAGTGAAACCCCGCAAGACCAAGCGCGCTGTGTCGGCTCTGCTTCGGCGCTTGCGACGCCCAGGCACGCACCTCGCGGCGGGAGAGTGAAGGCCACGATGAACACCGCATCGAGGCCTCCCCTCTCCCTTGCGATGCACGCACCTGGACGCCGCAATCGCTCGAACCAGAACCGACACAGCGCGCTGGCGATCGTGGCCGCTCTCGCGGTACTGCTCAGTGGATGTGGCGTGGCAAGTCGGGCCCAGGATGCCGACGGCGGGCCCAGTGGGTCGAGCACCGGTGGCAGTACGCCGAAGGGGCCGGCTGGGCCGATTCCGGCGGGGCTGGAGCAGTTCTACAACCAGCAGCCGACCTGGGAGCGCTGTGGCAGCAACCAGCAGTGCGCGACGATCAAGGTGCCGCTGGACTACAGCAAGCCGGCCGGCAAGACGATCGAGCTGCGCGCCCGCAAGGTGCTGGCCCGCGACCGCGTCGGCCGGATCGGCACGCTGTTCATCAACCCGGGTGGACCGGGTGGGTCGGGTGTCGAGTTCGCCGCGTCGGCCGGGTTCGTGCTCGGGTCCTCGTTGCTGCGCAAGTTCGACGTGATCGGTTGGGACCCGCGCGGTGTCGGCCAGTCGACGCCGGTGAAGTGTCTGGACACCGAGCAGCTGGACAAGTTCATCGCGGCCGACGGCAGCCCGGACAACGAAGCCGAGATCACCGAGCTGAACGATGAGGCCAAGACCCTGGCCGACGGGTGTGAGCAGCGTTCCGGTGAGCTGCTGCCGCACGTCGGGACCAAGGACGCTGCCCGCGACATCGACGTACTGCGGGGCATCGTCGGCGACGCCCAGCTGAACTACCTGGGCATGTCGTACGGCACCTTCCTCGGTGCGACGTACGCCGAGCTGTTCCCGAAGAACGTCGGCCGCGTCGTGCTCGACGGCGCGGTGGACCCGGCGAAGTCGTCGGAGGAGAACAACATCGCGCAGGCGAAGGGCTTCGACACCGCGCTGGACGCGTTCGCCGAGGACTGTGCGCAGCGGCAGTGCCGGCTGGGCAGCAGCAAGGACGAGGTCCTGGCCAAGGTCGACAAGCTGATCAATGACAGCGACGCGACCCCGCTGCCGGGCGACGGGGACCGCAAGGTCACGCAGGCGATCGTCGTACTGGGCGTCATCTACCCGCTCTACTCGCAGGAGCTGTGGCCGCGGCTCGAGGACGCGGTGGTCGACGGTCTCGACGGCAAGGGCGCCCGCCTGCTGGCGCTCGCCGATCAGTACACCGAGCGCACGAGCTCCGGCTACGAGAACAACCAGAACGAGGTCATCTACGCGGTGAACTGCGTGGATCGCCCGGATATCACCTCGGTCGCGCAGGCCAAGAGCCAAGAGGCGAAGTACAAGGCGGCCTCACCGCGGTTCGGCTCGTTCCTGCTCTGGGGCTCGCTCGCCTGCGCGAACTGGCCGGTCAAGCCGGAGGACAAGCCGCACGCGATCAAGGCGGCCGGCGCGAAGCCGATCGTCGTGGTCGGTACGACGCGGGACCCGGCCACGCCGTACGACTGGGCAGTCGGGCTCGCGGGGGAGCTGGAGAGCGGCGTACTGATCACGCGGGACGGTGACGGCCACACCGGCTACAAGGCGGGCAACCCCTGCGTCGACGGCGCGGTGGAGACCTACCTGCTGCAGGGCCTGGCACCGACCGCCGACATCAAGTGTTAATTAGGTCGGCTGCTCGAATCCGGTAGCTGGAGCGACTTGGTGGCGCGCTCCAGGACGGCGCTCAGGGCGGCCTCGTCCTGCGGGCGGCCGCCGACGGTGATCTCGATGGCGGAGCTGTCGCCGTTGTCGGTGGAGATCCAGCGGGACAGGCCCATCCGCGGCCCGCGGACCCTGTCGACGTACGTATAGACGAGCGTGCCGTTGTCGCGGCTCAGCACCTTGAGATCCTGCTCCTTGATGCTGCGCTCACGGTCGCTCACCTGGCGCTCCGGGGACTTGCTGCTGCCCCGGGTGTCGAACCGGATCTGCCAGACGCCGGTCGGGTCCAGGAATCGCGGCCGCTCGCCGTCCTGGCCGGCCCTCCAGGTCGCGGGAACCTCGGCGGTGACCGGCGCGCGATCGGTGCCGAAGGTCTGCGCCGTGTACTGCAGGCTTTCGGCCTGCAGACCGTCGCCGCGGGGAGTCGAGGTCGATGGGGTTTGACTGGTCACGACATCGGTGGCGCGATGGTCGTCGTCACCGTTGCCGTTGATGGCCAGCACGGTGCCGAAGACTGCAACACCGACGGTCATCCCCGCCAGTGTCATCAGCAGCGCCTGGTGCCTGGGCGTGAGCATCCCGACCTCGCCTTCCGTATCTCCCGTCTGATTATCGACCACGAAGGGGGCGTCGCCGAAATTCGCGCGTACGCTGGCCCGTCGTGAGCACGCCTTTCGAACAGGCCCTGGAGCGGTACGACGCGGGCACGGCCGAGCGACCCGACCTGAAGCTGCTGACCAAGGAGTTGCTGAAACTCCTGGTCGCGAAGGCCCCCGGCCACGCGGTCGAGGTCCGCGTCCCGCCGTACGGCGCAGTCCAGTGCATCGAGGGACCGCGGCACACCCGGGGAACGCCGGGCGCGGTGGTCGAGATGCCCCCCGAACTGTGGATCGAGCTCGGTCTCGGGCGCACCACCTGGCCGGAGGCCCGTAGTACCGGGAAGCTCCGAGCGAGCGGTGAACGCACCGATCTCAGCGAATTGTTGCCCTTGGTAACCAATTGATGACTGATTGCTGCTGAATCTGGGCATTAAGGGGCCGCGACACCCCGCCCCGGGTGCCGCGGCTACTGGTATAGACGCGTTGAGCGCCGAGAAAGTTCACTATTCGAAGGAAATCGAATAGTGACCGGGATCACCGACCGGCGGTACCGGTGTGCCAGACGACCGTGCGGCCGTTCACGATCTGGACGTCGCCGTTGTTCTGCGCGACCAGGACGGAGCCCTTGCGGGTCGTCTTGCTGGACCACAGCGCCTTCTTGGCGGCGCTGTAGACGACCAGGTTGCCGTCACTCTGCATGGCGGCGAACGCGCCCTTGCTCTGCGTCTTGGTGCTCCACAGCGCGGTCTTGCCCTTGTAGAGGACCAGGTTGCCGTCGGACTGCATGTAGACCTTGTAGGTCCGGTTCACCGAGGTCAGGTACTCCGGGTACTTCAGCAGCCGGTTGAAACCGAGCGTGCCGACCACCATGTAGCGGCTCCAGTTCGGCTTGCCGCGGGTGTTGTAGATCACCAGGTTGTTGTCGTTCTGGACGGCCAGGATCGCGCCCGGGCTGGTGCCGGTGTTGCTCTGCCAGACGACCGTCTTGCCGGAGACGACCTCGAGGTTGCCGTTCTTCTGCATCACCAGCACCGACGCCTTGCGGTTGGTGACGGTCGACCACAGCGCGGTCTTGCCGCTGTAGAGCACCGCGTTGCCGTCGGTCTGCATGACGAACGTGTACTTGCCGTTCTTCGAACGGATGTAGTTGCCGGCCTTCAGCTTCTGACCCGGCTTGAGCAGGTCGGAGACCGCGGTGGCCTGGGTCGTCGCGGCAGCCGCGGTGACGGTGGTGGTCGTGGCCTGCGCGGCCACGGGCGCAAGCAGGGTGGCACCAGCGACCGCCCCCGCGACGAGGGTGGCGAACACCTTGGTGCGTACCGACTTGGTCGAGATCATCCGGTTGTCTCCATACGCTCGGTGAATATCCGGGAAGATTGACGCCCAGGGCAACCAATCGGTTCCACGGTAGGGAGAAAAGGGTTCTTCACCCGGCGGGATCTGCTGACAGGATGTAGCGGTGGCAGCAAGTTTCCGATCGCGGCTGGCCCGGCTGCGTGTCGACCTGACTCCGTGGCGTGGTTCCCGTGACTTCCGGATCCTGATGGTCTCCGGCTCGGTCTTCTTCCTGGGCAGCATGTTCGGATACGTCGCCCTGCCGTACCAGCTGTATTCGCTGACCCACTCGAACTTCGCGGTCGGCGCGATGGGCCTGGTCAACATCCTGCCGCTGGTCGTCTTCGGCCTGTACGGCGGTGCGCTGGCCGATCACGTCGACCGCCGAAAGATGCTCATCTTCACCGGCATCGCGCAGGTCGCGGTCTGCGCCGTACTGCTGAGCAACGCCCTGCTGTCGAACCCGCAGGTGTGGATCATCTACGTCTGTGGCGCACTGAACGCGATCGCGGCGTCGCTGCAACGGCCGAGCCGGGACGCGCTGTTCCCGCGCGTGGTGAAGCACTCGGAGCTGCCGGCCGCGGTGGCGCTGAACGCACTCACCATGCAGGCCGGTCAGCTCGTCGGTCCCGCGCTGGGTGGTGTGCTGGTCGGGACGGCCGGGATCAGCTGGGCGTTCGGGATCGAGTTGGCCGGGCTCGCGATCGCGACTCTCATGTACCTGGGACTCAAGCCGTACCGGGTCGGCGAGCACTCCCAACCACCGAGCCTGCGGGTCATCGGCGAAGGGATCGTGTACGCCGCGCGCCGCAAGGACCTGCTCGGGACGTACGTCGTCGACATGGTCGGGATGTTCATGGCGATGCCGATCGTGCTGTTCCCCGCGTTCGCGACCGACGTACTGAAGGAACCGAAACTGCTCGGTGTCCTTTACAGCGCGGAGGCGGTCGGGGCGATGATCGCGACGCTGACCAGCGGCTGGACCCGGCGGGTGCATCACCACGGCCGTGCCGTCGTGATGGCGGCCGCCTGCTGGGGTGCCGCGATCGGGATTGCGGGGCTCGCGCCGAACATGTGGTTCGCGGTCGTCTTCCTCGCGTTCGCCGGCGCCGCGGACATGGTCTCCGGCCTGTTCCGGTCGGTGATCTGGAACCAGACGATCCCGGATGAGATGCGCGGCCGGCTGGCCGGGATCGAGATGCTCTCCTACATGCTCGGCCCGCTCGGTGGGCAGGCCCGGTCCGGTCTGGTCGCCGACCTGACCAGCGTTCGGACCTCGATCGTCAGCGGCGGAATCCTGTGCGTGGCCGGGGTTGCCGCCACCGGCGCGGCCCTGCGCGACTTCTGGCGGTACGACGCTCGTACCGACGAGCACGCGATTCGCGAACGCGATCTCCGGACCGCGGCCGAGGCCGACGAAGCGTAGGCTTTGGCACACCATGCGTATCCGTCCGGTTGTGCCGCTCGTCGCGCTCGCAGTGCTCGTCAGCGGTTGTAGCGGCCCCGGACAGGAGACGGCTCCTAGCGTGCCGCCGCTGGTGTCGGTTCCGACGATGCCGACCGAGACTCCGTCGGCGACGCCGTCGAGCACTCCGTCATCGTCGAAGGTTGCTGAGACGCTCTGTGTGCGGATGAGTCAGACGCTCGTGCAGGCGACGCTCGGCGTACCGGTCGTGCACATCGAGCCCAGGACGCTGCCCGCCGACTTCGGCGTACCGGCCACGTACGACGTGTGCCAGCTGGGCCTGAGCACTGAAGCGAACGGCCCGGTCCTGCGCGTCGGGGTGTCGGTCCAGCCGGCGACGGCGGCAACGCTGGCGGCGGCGCAGAAGGCGAACAAGGGCGAACCGGCCAAGCCCGTGACGGTCGGCGCGGGCAGCTTTGGGAAGGCCCCCGGCTTCGGGACCAGCGCGTTTGTGGTGTTCCTGCTGGACGGTCGGCTGTACAAGGTCTCCGGGCCGAAGGCGACCCTGGCGAAGTACGTCGTGCTTGCGGAGGAGGTGGTTCGGCAGGTGCCTGGACTGCCTGCGCCGGAGGAGTCGATCACGCGGCCGGACTGTGATCGCGGTTCCTCTGCCGCGGCGAAGGTGCTCGGCGCGCCGGTGCTGAACCGCCGGGACGGGCAGACCGATCTCGGCGACCTGGTCTGCGGTTGGGTGGCCGCGAACGGCGCGCTCTCGACGTCAGTACGTCGTACGGCGAAGGCTGTCGCGTTGATGACGGCGATCCGGAAGACGCCGACCGCCCAGGCGCTCCCGCTGGGTGACGAGGGGTACGTCGACACCGCGACCGGGCGGACCACGATCCGGATCGGCGAGGACAAGCTGGTCGACTTCGTCCCGCTGCCGGCGCGGGCGATCAACCCGGACACCATGACCCAGTTCGCACTTGCGATGGTGTCGCAGTACCGGTGAGGTACTGTGGCGGCGCCGTGGTGTTCGGGAAGCCGGTGTGATGCCGGCGCGGCCCTCGCCACTGTGATCGGGAGTTCACCGGCCGTTCCCTGCTGAGGGGGAGGTCACTGGTCCTGCACTGGGAAGACCAGGTCGGTGGGCGGAATCCCGTCAGCCAGGAGACCGGCCACGGCATGTGATCCGTCCACGAGGTGCTGGAGGAGCGGTTCCGTGCTGCGTAAGTCTGTTGTCCCTGTCCTGCTGCTAGGCCTGCTCGCTGGTTGCGGCACGGCCACTGCGGTCAACCCGCCCGGCTCGACGATCACCGTGCAGAACTGCGGTCTCGACGTCACCGTGAGCGGTCCACCGAAGCGCGTGTTCGCGGCGTACCAACCGGCCATCGAGATGGCGCATGCGCTGGGGATCTCCGATCGCCTGGTCGGTACGGCGTACCTGGACGCGGAGGTGCTCCCGGAGTACGCGACCGCTCAGGCCAAGGCGAAGTACTACAAGAACCTGCCCAGCCGCGAGGAGTTGCTCGCGGCGAACCCGGACTTCGTGCTGTCCGGGTTCAACGACGTGTTCAGCGCCGGTGGTGGCAGTGATCAGAGCTTCGGCAGTCGCAAGAGCCTGGCCGAACTCGGGATCCAGACCTGGATCTTCAGCCCGCTCTGCCCGACCGCCGACGGCCTGGGCGACGAGGCGATCGATCCGTCGAGCGTCTCGATGGACAACGTGTACGCCGATCTGCGCGGCCTCGGGAAGCTGTTCGGGGTCGAGGATCGCGCCGAGGCGGTGATCGCCGACCAGTCCGACCGGATCGCTGCAGTTGAGGCCAAGGTGAAGAACGCGCCGAAGCCGACCGTCGCGATCCTGCGGCCCGGGCTGGAAGGCGGCGGGCTGACCGTCTCCGGCGGTCCGGACTTCGGGACTGTGCTGATCAAGCAGGCCGGTGGCGTGAACGCGTTCGCGGATCTGACGTCGAAGCGGAACGTGAAGATCGGCGTCGAGGAGCTGATCAAGCGCAATCCGGACTACATCCTGATCAGTGGGTGTTGCGATGCCTCGCTCACTCCGGCGTCGACCAAGCCGGATGTGGACAAGATGCTCGCGAACCCGGCCTTCCAGAACCTCAAGGCGGTCCGCGACAAACACGTCGTACCGTGGCTGTTCGCGAACCACTCGGCCGGGGTTCGGGGTGCATACACGACCGAGGACATCGCCAAGACGATTCATCCTGACCTCTTCCGATGAGGTGGCGTGCGGCCGGACTGCTGTTGTGCGTCGCCGTCCTCGCGGGTTCGGTGTTGTTGTCGTTGAGTATCGGGAACCAGCATTTCGGTGCGCATGACGTCTATCTGGCGCTGGCGAACTTCAGCGGGAGCGACAACGATCGCGTGATCCGGTATCTGCGGGTGCCGCGGACTGCCGCTGGGTTGTTAGCCGGGGCGGCGCTTGGGCTGGCGGGTGCGTTGATGCAGGGCGTGACGCGCAATCCATTGGCGGACCCGGGGATTCTCGGGGTGAACGCCGGGGCGGCGCTGGCTGTGGTCGGGGCTATCGGCCTGCTGGGTGTGCACAGCCTGACGGGTTACGTGTGGTTCGCGATGGGTGGTGCGTTGGTGGCGACGGTGGTCGTCTACCTGGTCGGTGCGATCGGGCGAGGTGGGGCGACGCCGGTGAAGCTTGCGTTAGCCGGAGCGGCGATCAGCGCGCTGCTCGGGTCGGTGACGTCGGCGATCACCCTGATGGATCTGTCGACGTTGAATTCGTTCAGGTTCTGGGTGGTCGGGTCGTTGACGCTGGCAACTGGTTCGGTGGTCGGGCAGGCCGTTCCGTTCATTGTCATGGGCAGCGTTGTGGCGTTGGTGTTGGGGCGGTCGCTCAATCAGCTGGCGCTGGGTGATGACCTGGCGCGGTCGCTGGGTACGCGGGTGATGTTGGTGCGCGTGTTGTCTGGGTTAGCGGTTGTCGTGCTGGCCGGTACGGCGACTGCGATCGCTGGGCCGATCGGGTTCCTCGGGCTTGCCGTACCGCATGTTGCGCGGACGTTGGTTGGTGCGGACTATCGGTGGATCCTGCCGTGGTCGATGGTGCTGGCGCCCGCCGTACTGCTGCTCGCCGATGTGATTGGGCGGTTGGTGGTTCGGCCAGATGAGCTGCAGGTTGGGATCATCACCGCGCTGATCGGTGCGCCGTTGTTCATCGCGCTGGTCCGGCGACGTCGTACGGCGGCGTTGTGAGAACGCTCCGGGTCGGGCCGTTCTCGACGCGTGTTGAGGTTTCCAGCGTGGTCTGGTCGGTTGTTGCTTGGGTGCTGACGCTTGCGGTGGGGGCGTTGTCGCTGACGGTGGGCGATTACCGGATTCCGTTGTCCTTGGTGCTTGAGACGTTGAGCGGTCATGGCACGTTGATCCTCAACGACATCGTCGTGAACGGGCGGCTGCCGCGAGTCCTGGTCGGGATCGGCGTCGGTACGGCGTTCGCCGTGTCGGGGGCGATCTTCCAACGGCTGGCGCGTAATCCGCTGGTGAGTCCGGACCTGATCGGGGTCAACGCCGGGGCCGCGCTGGCCGCCGTACTGATGATCACTGTGCTCGGCAGTGGGTGGATACCGGCGGGTGCGCTGCTGGGGTCGTTGCTGTCGGCAATTGTTGTGTATCTGCTGGCTTATCGGGATGGGATCTCCGGGTATCGGTTGGTGCTGGTCGGGATCGGGGTGACCGCGATCATCGGGTCGATGACCGCGTACCTGTTGACGCTGGCTGATATCTACACCGCGAAGAGTGCATCGCAATGGTTGGCCGGGAGTCTCGCCGGTCGCGGCTGGGTGCACGTCGTACTGATCGGTGCTGCATTGGTGGTTCTGTTGCCAGCTGCTTTGGTTGGGGCGCGGCAGTTGCGGTTGTTGGAGCTCGGGGATGATCTGGCGCGGACGCTTGCCGGTCGGGTTGAGCTCTCGCGCGGGTTGCTGATCTTCGTGGGGGTTGCCCTTGCTGCGTTGGCGACTGCGGCCGCGGGGCCAATTGCGTTTGTGGCGTTGGTTGCTCCGCAGCTCGCTCGGCGGTTGGTGGCTGAACGCGTCGCCGGTCTGCTCGCCGCCGGCGCTCTTGGTGCGTTGCTGGTAGTGGTTTCCGACCTGATCGCCCGGGAGATCTTCGCGCCGACCCAGTTGCCGGTCGGCGTCGTGACCGCGTTCCTCGGAGCGCCGTACCTGCTCATCCTGATGGCTCGCGCCAACCGCATCGGCCGAGGAGGCTGACATGACCGAACTCCGTGCTGATGAACTAACCCTCGCGTACGACGGCCGCGCCGTGGTGCATTCGTTGTCGGTCGTGATTCCGCGCCAGCAGATCACGGTCATCGTCGGCGCCAACGCCAGCGGGAAGTCCACCCTGCTGCGCGGTCTCGCCCGACTGCTCGCTCCCCGTGGTGGGGCGGTGTATTTGGATGACGTCGACCTGGCCAAGGTCAGCGCCGGTCGCCTGGCAACCCAACTCGGCATGCTCCCGCAACAACCAGTCGCCCCCGACGGCATCACCGTCGCCGACCTGGTCGGTCGCGGCCGGCATCCGCACCAGCGCTGGTTTCGCCAGTGGTCATCCGAGGACGAACGCGTGGTCAAATCCGCGCTGGCCGCAACCGGCGTCGCCGACCTCGCGGATCGGTCATTGGACGAACTCTCCGGCGGTCAACGTCAACGCGTCTGGATCGCGCTGGCCCTCGCCCAAGACGCCGACACCATGCTCCTCGACGAACCCACGACCTTCCTGGACCTGGCTCATCAGTTGGAGATCCTTGACCTGGTCCAAGACCTCAACCGAGAGCACGGCAAAACCGTCGTACTGGTCCTCCACGACCTCAACCTCGCCGCCCGCTACGCCGACCACCTAATCGCCTTGAAGGACGGCCGAGTAGCCGCCACCGGTACCCCTGCCGAGGTCATCACTCCCGCCGTGGTCGCCAACGTCTTCAACCTCACCGCCCAAGTAATCCCCGACCCCCTCACCAACACCCCCTTAGTAATCCCCGTCCCCCGACCCCCTCACCAAGACCCCCTTAGTAATCCCCGTCCCCCGCCACCCCACCCCAGCCCCCGCCATCTGATGGGTTAACCCATGAGGTGGTGGGTTTTGGACTCGCATGCGGGTGCAGAACCCACAACCTGATGGGTGAACCCACCAACTTGTCCTCCCCTCCGCCACCAGCTGTCCTGCCCTCCGCCATCTGATGAACGAGCCGAGCTCCCCTCGTCCCACCCCCTCGCAATTTCAACGGATACCCGTTCAAGTCGCTGGTTCTCCCCTCAAAATTTGAGCAGAGAAGGGGCCATCTGCGGGGAGAAGGGTGCATTTCAGGGGATATCCGTTCAAATGCGGTTAGGGGTCGTGGGGGCCGGGTGCCTCTGGCCGGTACGGCGGGAGTGGTTGCTCGCCGATCCGTCTGCGGCCGAGCCGGTACGGCGGGGGTGGTTGCTCGCCGATCCGTCTGCGGCCGGGGACGTGTGCCTTGGGTTGCTCGCCGCTGCGGCCGATTTACAGTGGCGGGTGGCTGGGGCCCGGCGCGGGGCTGAGGGGGATGGTTCGGTCGGCGACCACAGTGGCCGTTGCTTGGGCTTCCGGGTTGTGGCTGGGGTCCAAGATCGGCGCCGAGGAGACGGTCCTGGTCGCCATTTGGACACAACGTTCCACCCAGCGAACGCGACGACCGGCAGCGGGCATGTTCCGCGTTATCGGTGAACTTTTCGGGTCCATGCGCCGAAAAAGTCACGGATAACGGGCAGGTGGACCCCCAGCGCGGGGTTGGTCGCGCTAAGTGGTGAGTTTTGGGGACTCGGTGACGAAAATCCACCAATTAGTGGGCCGGGCGGGTCGGAGTGCGGGTTGAGTCGCGCTAATTGGTGAGTTTTAGGGACCCGGTGACGAAAATCCACCAATTAGCGAGGGGTCGCGAGGGTTAGCCGGCGGGAGCACCTCAGGCAACCTCGGGCCCGGCCATCTGATGGGTTAACCCATCAGGTGGTGGGTTTTGGACTCGCATGCGGGTGCAGAACCCACAAGCTGGTGGGTGAACCCATCAGATGCGGAGGGGGCGAGGGCCTGGGTGGGAGCGTTCGCCACGGTGGGTCACTTTGGAGGACTCGTTGTTACTGGCCGCAACCGAAGCCCGGAAGCTCAGGCAACGGGAAGGCGGTCGCCGACGGATCCATCCCCCTCGGCCACGCGCCGGGCGCCAGCCACCCGTCACTGTAAATCGGCCGCAGCGGCGAGTAACCACAAACCCACGCCCCCGGCCGCAGTCGGATCGGCGAGCAACCATCCCGCCGTACCGGTCCGGCCGCATGAGGACAAGCCGGGCCGTAGACCTGAGGACCAGCAGTAGCTTGAGGGGGACATGTCGACGGTAGGAGGCAAGGGTGGCAGCTGTTTTTCGGGCTTCGCGGGGGACGTTTGACCCGAGTCGGTACGCCGAGGTCGACGCGCTGAACGCGAAGACTTCGCAGTACTTGATCCCGGCTATCAAGCAACTGCCGGGCCTCATCCACTTCTACGCCGGGGTATCGCCGGACGGCGCGATCCTGCAGGTGAGCGTGTGGGACTCCGAGGAGCACTCGGCACAGCTCGGGCAGCTGAACGAGATGGCGGTTATTGCGAGGGGGGAGATGGAGGCGATCGGTGTGACGTTCACGAAGATCACCACCTACCCGCTCGGCTGGACGATCTAGACGAGAGTCGCGAGGGTGCGAATGGCTTCGGTTAGTTCCGTGGGGGTGCGGGCGGCGTAGCCGAGGACCAGGCCGGGGGCGTGGGGGAGTTGGCAGTGCCAGGAGAGCGGGTGGGTTTTGATGCCGTGCTCCAGGGCGGCGGTCGCCAGGGCTACGTCGTCGATGTCCGGTGGGAACGTGATCGTGAGGTGCAGACCGGCGGCGGCGCCGTGGACTGTTGCGGTGGGCAAGTAGTTGGTGATGGCGGTGGCCATGGCGTCGCGGCGGGTGCGGTGACGGCGGTGGACGTAGCGGAGTTGGCGTTCTAGTTCGCCAGACTCCATCAGGTGCGCGAGCGTGAGCTGTGGGAGCGAGGCGTTGCCCAGATCCGCGCGCCGCTTCAGGCTGATCAGTTCATCCCGGTACTGCGCCGGCGGCACGATCCACCCGATCCGCAGCGCCGGTGCGAGCAGCTTCGAGACGCTGCCTGTGTAGATCACCTGCTCAGCCTGCATCGAGCGCAGCGCAGGGACCGGTGGCCGGTCATAGCGGTGCTCGGCGTCGTAGTCGTCCTCAAAGATCAGCCCGCCGTCAGCCGCCCACTGCAGGAGCTCACGCCGCCGCTCACCCTCCAGTACGACGCCTGTCGGGAACTGGTGTGCCGGAGTCACCATCACCACCCGCGCACCGGACTCCCGCAGTACGTCGACCTGCAGTCCACCGCTGTCGACCGGGATCGGCGGGGTCCGGAGTTCCCATTCGTTCAGATGCTGCCGTGATCCCAGCGAACTCGGATCCTCGACGGCCACCTCATGGATGCCGCGGGCCTGGAGAAGCTGGGCGAGCATCCCGAGGGCCTGGGAGACTCCGGCAACGATGATCACCTCCTCCGGGTGTGCGGCGATTCCGCGGTAGCGCGCCAGCCAGGTCGATACGGCTCGCCGCAAGGTCGGCGTACCGGATGGGTCGCCGTAGCCGAAGGCGGCGGGCTCGAGGTCGTTGAGGACGGCGCGTTCGGAGCGCAGCCAGGCGGCGCGGGGAAAGGACGCCAGGTCCGGTACGCCGGGGGTCAGGTCGATCCGGGCAGGCGCGGCCCGGAGCGCGACGAAGATGTCGAGATCGGGTGCCCTCATCTGCGGCGGTACGACGTGAGCCCGGGCGCGGGGCGCTGGGGCGACGACTGGTGCCGCGACCACGATCGTGCCGGCGCGACCGCGGCCGCTGACCTGGCCGTCTTCGGTCAGTCGCTGGTACGCCTCGGTGACGACTCCGCGGGAGACCTGGAGTTCGGCGGCCAGCAACCGGCTGGCGGGGAGGCGGCTGCCGATCGGGAGCCGACCGTCGGAGATCGCGCTCCGGAGCTGGTCGGTCAGCCAGTCGGCCAGGCCGCCAGCCGGTGCTTCCGCGGCGTTCAGCTGGAGGAAGTCAGCTCCAATGGTCCTGCCGAAATCGCCATCATTGGACCTGTCCATCGGTCCATTGTGACGGCACCTTGGAGGTATGAGAACCGATTACGTGCACGGCTACACCGCGGCCGAGACTCGCCGGCTGACGGATCAGGCGCAGACCCTGGCCGAGCTCCTGCACGGCGGCCTCGAGTACCCGCCGGGAGCGCGGGTGCTCGAAGCCGGCTGCGGAGTCGGCGCCCAAACAGTCCAGCTGCTCACCAGGCACCCCGGCATCGAGCTGGTCGCGATCGACATCTCCGAGGAATCTCTGGCCCAGGCGAAGGCGCGGGTCGAAGCCGAGACGAGGGGCGGAGTGGAGTGGCGGTGTGCTGATCTGCGGGAGCTCGAAGGTGAGCAGTTCGATCATGTCTTCGTCTGCTTCGTCCTTGAACATCTCGCCGATCCAGTCGCCGCGTTGACCAGCCTGCGACGACTGCTGCGACCCGGCGGGACGATCACTGTCATCGAGGGCGACCACCAGTCCGCGTTCTTCCACCCGAGGAGTGCGGCTGCCCAGGCCGTGATCGAGTGTCTCGGCGACCTGCAGGCCGAAGCCGGCGGCGACTCGCTCATCGGCCGTCGCGTCCAACCGCTCCTCCAAGCGGCCGGGTACGACGACATCCGCACCGAGCCCAGGACCGTGTACGCCGACGAGACCCTGCCGCACCTGGTCGACGGGTTCACCCGGAAGACGTTCATCGCGATGGTCGAGTCGGTGCGTGAGAAAGCTCTCGCCACCGGCCTCCTCACACCAACGCAGTGGGCCGAAGGAATCCGTGACCTGGAACGGACGGCCGAGCCCGGCGGAACTTTCCACTACACGTTCTTCCGAGCGGTAGGCCGGACATGATCGGCTTCCTCGCGATCGTCGTACTGACTGTCTGGGGCCTGCAGCGCAACCGGCGTCGACAGCTCCGTACCGTCTCGGGCAACGGTAAGCCAGATCGCGATCTGGAAAGACTTGTCGCCGATCTGAGATCCAGTTCATGAACTGCTGGTAAACAAGAGGCATGCCGACCGAGCAGCTGGAGATCGAGACCAAGTACGACGTCGACGAGTCGACCCATCTGCCGGCCCTGCACGAGTTACCCGGGGTGGCGAGTGTCGCGCAGCCGGTCGAGCTGGGCCTGGAGGCCGTCTACTACGACACCCCCGAGCTCGATCTGGCGGCGAACAAGGTGACGCTGCGGCGCCGTACCGGCGGCGAGGACGACGGCTGGCACGTGAAGTTCCCGAAGTCGTCCGGTGCGCGGCTGGAGGTGCAGCACCCCCTCGGCCGGTCGGTGCGCAGCGTGCCGATCGCCGTGGTGCGCACGGTTCGGGTGCATGTCCGTGACAACACGCTGGTGCCGGTCGTCACGCTGCAGACGCGCCGAGTCGTGCACCGCCTGCTCGATGCGAACGGCGACGTACTGGCTGAGCTGGCCGACGACCACGTCACGGCGACGACCGGGGACGGGGAGCCGGGCAGCTGGCGCGAGTGGGAGGTTGAGCTCGTCGGCGGTGACCGCGATCTGCTCGAGGCAGCGGACGGCGTACTGCGATCTGCTGGTGCGAAGCCGGCCGCCGGGCCGAGCAAGCTGGCTCGCGCGCTCGGCGACAGGGTCCCCGCCGGAGACGGCTGGGAGCTGCCCGCCAAGCCGCGGACGGCCGACGTGTTCCGGGCGTACGCCGCCGCGCAGGTGCAGGCGATTCGTCAGCGCGATCCTGAGGTACGGCGTGATGTCCCGGAGGCGATTCACAAGTTCCGCGTCGCCACTCGGCGACTGCGGTCAGCGCTGGCGACGTACCGGCCGGTCATCGACCGTGAGGTCGGGGACGAGATCCGGGCCGAGCTGAAGTGGCTTGCCGGTGAGCTCGGGGTCGCCCGGGACGCCGAGGTGCAGCGCGAACACTTCGCCGCCGAGGTGGCCGAACAGCCGGCCGAGCTGGTGATGGGTCGGGTCGCCGGGCGCATCGACGACCACCTGCGCGGGGTCTACAAGGAGGGCCGCGCCGGGGCGCTTGCTGCGCTGGAGAGCGAGCGCTACTTCCGCTTGCTGGACACGCTCGAGGAGCTGGTCGCCGACCCGCCACTGACGGGTGTGAACCGGAAGGCCGCCAAGCAGCTGCCCGAGCTGCTCGACCACGACTGGCGCCGGATGCGCAAGGCCGTTCGTCGCGCTCAGGCCGCCGAGTCGACCGAGGAGCAGGATCACGAGCTCCACGAGGTGCGCAAGGGCGCGAAACGACTCCGGTACGCCGGAGAGGCCGCCGTACCGGTGTTGGGTGACGAGGCCGAGACGCTGGCCGCGCGGGCGGAAGAGGTGCAGGAGGTGCTCGGCGACTTCCAGGACTCGGTCGTGTCGCGTGAGCTGCTCCGGGAGCTCGCCGTACAGACGCATCTCGACGGTGGGAACGCGTTCACCTTCGGTCGCCTGCATGCGCTCGCCGAAGCCCGCGGAAAGGCTTCTGCCGCTGCGTTCTTCGAGCTCTGGCCGTCGCTGAAGTTCTAGGAAGACCGGGGCGGTGGGGCGGGGAAGGTATCTGCACAGCAGAAGGTCCCGGCTCAGGGGGAGCACCGGGACCTTCTGGAGGCGGAACTTTGGGGCTGCCAGGCAGGTCCGCCGACGTTCGCAGGACCTACCTGACAGGTTCAGGGGTTAGTGCTCGACCGCCTTCTCGGCGCCCGCACCGGTGAGGGAGCGGACCTCCATCTCGGCGAACTTGTCGACGTCGACCGGCTCCTTGCTGGTGATCGTGCCGAGGAAGCCGAGCAGGAACGCCAGCGGGATCGAGACGATGCCGGGGTTGTCCAGCGGGAACCAGTGGAAGTCGATACCGGCGTCGGTGATCATCGACAGGCTCGCGCCGGTCTTCTTGTCCACCTTGCCGGAGACGACCGGGCTGAACGCGATCAGGATGATCGCGGTACCCAGACCGCCGTAGATACTCCACAGTGCGCCGCGGGTGTTGAACCGGCGCCAGAACAGCGAGTAGAGGATCGTCGGCAGGTTCGCGCTGGCCGCGACCGCGAACGCCAGGGCCACCAGGAAGGCCACGTTCTGGCCGTTGGCGAAGATGCCGCCGATGATCGCGACCGCACCGATCACGAGTGCGGTGATCCGGGCGACCTTGACCTCGCCGTCGCCGCTGATCGCGCCCTTCTTGATCACCTGGCCGTAGATGTCGTGGGCGAACGACGTACTCGCGGTGATGGTCAGACCGGCCACGACCGCCAGGATGGTGGCGAAGGCGACCGCCGAGATGATGCCGAGCAGCAGCTCACCACCGAGCTCGAAGGCCAGCAGTGGTGCGGCCGAGTTGGCCTTGCCGGGGGCGGCCTTGATCCGGTCCGGACCGACGATCGCGGCGGCGCCGTACCCGAGCACGAGGGTGAACAGGTAGAAGATGCCGATGATCCAGATCGCCCAGGTGACACTGCGCCGGGCCTCCTTGGAGTTCGGCACCGTGTAGAAGCGCATCAGCACGTGCGGCAGACCCGCCGTACCGAGCACCAGGGCGAGCGCCAGGGAGATGAAGTCCAGCTTGCTGATCCCCGTCACGCCGTACTGAAGACCCGGGCCCAGCAGCTTCTCGCCGGCTGCCGGGCTCTTGTCCACGGCCGCACCGAGCAAGCTGGACAGATTGAAGGTGTACTTCGCGAGCACCCAGATCGTCATCAGACCGGCGCCGATGACCAGCAGGGCGGCCTTGATGATCTGCACCCAGGTGGTGCCCTTCATGCCACCGACCAGGACGTAGGTGATCATGATGATGCCGACGACCGCGATCACGATGTTCTGACCGGTCTTGCCGTCGACGCCGAGCAGCAGCGCGACCAGGCCGCCGGCACCGGCCATCTGGGCCAGCAGGTAGAAGAAGCAGACGACCAGCGTCGAGATGGCCGCGGCCATCCGGACCGGGCGTTGCTTGAGGCGGAACGACAGCACGTCGGCCATCGTGAAGCGGCCGGTGTTGCGGAGCAACTCGGCGACGAGCAGCAGCGCGACCAGCCAGGCCACCAGGAAGCCGATCGAGTACAGGAAGCCGTCGTACCCGTTCAGCGCGATCGCACCGGCGATGCCGAGGAACGACGCGGCGGACAGGTAGTCACCGGCGATCGCGATGCCGTTCTGCGGGCCGGTGAACGAGCGGCCGCCGGTGTAGAAGTCGGCCGCGGTCTTGTTGTTGCGCGACGCGCGGAGCACGATCGCCAGCGTGGCCACCACGAAGGCCGCGAAGATCAGGATGTTGACCGTCGGGTTGCCGATATCGGTTGCCATCGGCAACAGCAGGGGGGCGCTCACTCGACGCCTCCTTCGATCTGGTCACGGAGGCGGGCGGCGTCCGGGTCGACGCTGCGGTCGGCCCAGCGGACGTAGATCATCGTGATCGCGAACGTCGTGACGAACTGGCCGAGGCCGAACAGCAGCGCGACGGTGATGTTGCCGAAGACCTTGGTCGACATGAAGCCGTGCGCGTAGTCGGCGAGCAGGACGTAGACGAAGTACCAGACCAGGAACAGGCCGGTCATCGGGAACACGAAGCGGCGGAACCGGCGGCGCAGTTCGGAGAAGTCCGGTGACATCTGGACATCTCGGTACGTCGTCAGCTCCGGCTCGCCCGAGCGGATATCACTCATGCGCGGGACCTCCAGACAGGGAAATGGCCGGGCGGACCGGCGTGGTGTGCTGGTCCGTACTGTGGTCCGCGTCACTGGTTTGCGGACAGCACACGCGCGCATCGAGCGCTCAGCGGCGCACCCGGGGCGACCGGCGGGGGACGCCGCTGCGGCGAACGGTCGGTCCGTGGCGACGAGCGGTTAGGGGTGGGCGGTCGGGGCCCGGTCGACGTCCACGGCCTCGGGGGTGTGCAGGCGGACCATGCTGCGGGCGGTACCGGCTGGGATCGCGTTGGGGGTCAGCTTCGACACGACGATCACGGTGAGGAAGGCGAGCGGCATGGTCCAAGCAGCGGGCTGCACGACCAGTGCGCGCGGCCAACCGCCGGTCGGTGCGCCGATCACGTTGATGAGTGCGGCGGCGCTGGCTGCGACACCGCCGACGACCAGCCCGGCTGCGGCGCCCGTGGTCGACATGCGCCGCCACCAGATGCCGAGCACGAGCATGGGGCAGAAGGTCGACGCGGCGACCGCGAATGCGAGTCCTACCGTGTCGGCGATGCTCAGAGCGCCGGTGACGCGGAAAGCGACGTACGGGACGGACATCGCCAGTAGCGCAGCGATGCGGAAGCTGTTAACAGCAAGGTAATCGCCGCCGGTCAGACGGTTCAGCCGCGTGCGTAGGAGATCCTGGTCGATCACTCCGGCGATCGCGACGGTCAGGCCGGAGGAGGTGGACAGGAACGCGGCGAAGGCGCCGGCGGCGACAAGCGCTCCGAGCAGGTCTCCCGCCGTACCGGGGAAGACACGGCTGGGCAGCTCCAGTACGACGGTGTCTGCGGCGCCTGCGACCAGGTCGGGGGCGAAGGAGCGGCCGAGGATCGCGTAGACGGGTGGGAACAGGTAGAAGAGGCTAAGCAGGGCCAGCACGACAACCGTCGTACGGCGGGCCGCTCGGCCGTCTGGGTTCGTGTAGAAGCGGACCAGGACGTGTGGGAGCCCCATGGTGCCGAAACACAAGGCCAGTAAGACTGAATAGGTCGCATAGAGCGGGTGGTCGCGACCGCCGGCCCGGGAGAGCGGTTCGGCCCACTCGGCGGCCGCACCGTGCAGTGACTGCAGTACTCCGACCGGGTGGTCTCCGGACCGCCAGGCGATCAGGATGATGAAGATCGGTGCGGCCAGTGCGGTGAGCTTGAGCCAGTACTGGAAGGCCTGCACGAAGGTGATCGAGCGCATGCCACCCGCGGCCACGTTGATCACCACGATGACGGCGACGACGAGTGCACCCACGTCCGGCGGTGCTCCGGTGACGGTCTGGAACGTCAGCCCGGCACCGCGCAGTTGTGGGAGCAGGTAGAGCGTCCCGATGCCGACAACGAGTCCGGAGCAGACGCGGCGCACCATAGCCGACTCGAAGCGGGTCTCAGCGAAGTCGGGCAGTGTGTAGGCGCCGGAGCGTCGGAGCGGAGCCGCAACCAGCACGAGCAGCATCAGGTAGCCGACGGTGTAGCCGACGGAGAACCACAGCATGTCGGCGCCGTTGACCAGCACCAGACCGGCGACACCGAGGAACGATGCGGCGCTC
This sequence comes from Kribbella sp. NPDC058245, assembly GCF_042882005.1. NCBI lineage: Bacteria > Bacillati > Actinomycetota > Actinomycetes > Propionibacteriales > Kribbellaceae > Kribbella > Kribbella sp. NPDC058245. The sequence continues at coordinate 470,317 of NZ_JBHVWY010000003.1, read as the reverse complement.
AGATACTCGCCGCTGATCGCAGACGCGTTCCAGCGCGGGGTGATCGCGCGGCTGGCGACGTAGAAGTCACTGGTGGTCCGGGAGATCCGCAGGCCGAACAGGCCGATCCCGATCGTGGCCACGATGACCAGACCGATGCCGGTCAAACTCATTGCCGATGACATCTATTGCCGCCCGACGAACTCGGTGAACTCGGCCTCGATGCGTTCGGCGTTGCGGACGTAGATGCGGGCGGCGACGTACACGACCGGGTAGACGACGATGCCGAGGATCACCCAGGGGAGCGGGAGTCCGAAGATGGAGAAGGTACGGGTCGGTGGGACCAGCCAGAACAGCAAGGGGATGCTGCCGAGGATCAGACCGGTGCCGCCGATCACTGCGAGCGTGAGGCGGAGCTGGGACTGGATCAGCGAGCTCATGTAGACCTCGCCGAGCCGCGTCTGCTCGTCGATCTCCCTCGTGCCGGTCGGAGTGGTGGGCCGACGAGCCGCACTGGTGCGTGGGCTCGTCACTCGGACGCGGCGGGGGCCTGGGGGTGAGTTGGTGCTCACGGGCGTAAGGAGGTCGAGCGGACCAGGAGGTCGCGGAGCTCGCGAGTGTGCCGCCTGCTGACCGGCAGCCAGTCGTCGCCAACCCGTACGGCGCAACGCCCGCTGTCGACGCGCATCTCGTCCACATGCGCGAGAGCGACGAGAGTGCTGCGGTGGATCCGGGTGAAGCCCGCGTCGCGCCAGCGCTCCTCCAGCGTGCTGAGCGGGATGCGGACCAGGTGTGAGTTCTGACCGGTGTGCAAGCGGGCGTAGTCGCCCTGCGCCTCGACGTACCGGACTGTCGAGCGCTGCACGAACCGCGTCACCCCAGCGAGCTCCACGGGGATCACCTCGTCACCTGTGTCCTCGGCCGGCTGCGGTGTGACCGGCGTACCGGCGGTGACCACGCGGCGGACCGCCTCGGCCAGGCGCTCGGCGCGGACCGGCTTCATCACGTAGTCGGTCGCCTCGAGCTCGAACGCCTGCACCGCGTGTTCGTCGTACGCGGTGACGAAGACGATCTGCGGACGGCTGGCGAACTTCGAGAGCACCTTGGCCAGGTCGATGCCGTCCAGCCCGGGCATCTTGATATCGCAGAACACCACGTCCAGGTCGGCCGCCTGCAGGATCTTCAGCGCCTCCGGCCCGTTCTTCGCGGTCCGGATCTCCCCGATCCGGTCGTCACGTCGCAGCAGGTACACCAGTTCGTTGAGCGCCGGCTCCTCGTCGTCCGCGACCAGTGCGCGCAGTGGTGTGTCCGCCATGAGGTCACCTTAGGGTGACGCGTGCACTCCTGAGGAGTATTTGGGGATCCGGAAGGTCACCTTCGTCCCGGCGTCCACCTGCGTCTCCACGACGAGTCCGTAGGCATCTCCGTAGACCTGGCGCAGACGGGCATCGACATTGCCGAGGCCGATCGAGTCACTGGCGGACTCACCGGCCAGGACCGCGCGGATGACCTCCGGGTCGCTGCCGACTCCGTCGTCCTCGACGCTGATCTCCGCTTCGTTGATCTGGTCCCGGGCGCGGATGGTGATCCGGCCGACGCCGGTGGTGCCTTCCAGCCCATGCCGTACGGCGTTCTCCACCAGCGGCTGGACGACCAGGAACGGTACGACGACCGGTAGCACCTCAGGAGCGATCTGGAGCGAGACCGTCAGCCGCTCACCGAACCGGGCCTGCTCGAGGACCAGGTAGCGCTCCACGTTGCGCAGTTCGTCGGCCAGCGTGGTGAACTCGCCGCCACGGCGCAGTGCGTAGCGAGAGAAGTCCGCGAACTCCAGGAGCAGCTCACGTGCTCGCTCGGGGTCTGTGCGGACGAACGACGCTATGGCGGCCAAGGCGTTGTAGATGAAGTGCGGGCTGATCTGAGCACGCAGTGCGCGCAGCTCAGCCTCCATGGCTCGCGTGCGTTCCTTGTTGAGCTCCGCGAGCTCCACCTGGCCGGACACCCAGCGTGCGACCTCTTCGGTCGCTCTGACCAGTGCCGCCGAGGTGCGTTCGCTGTAGGCAACCAGTACGGCGACCACGCGCTCGTCGATCACGATTGGCGCGACAGCCGCCGTACGGATCGGGCATTGCGGGTCGCCACAGGCGACGTCATGGACGCCGAGCACTGCGGTCCGGCCGGTGCGGAGGGTGGGTGCGGCGATCGTGCGGGCGTCGCGGCGGTGGTTGCTCTCGTACGGGCCGCCGACACCGTCCCAGGCCAGTACGCCGGAGGAGTCGCAGATCGCGATGGCCGCCGTACCGAGAAGGTCTCTGAGGTGGCGGCTCGCTTTGCCGGCCGCAGCGGGGGTCAGGCCTTCGCGCAGGTGCGGACTGGCCAGCGAGGCGGTATGCAGAGTCGCATACGTCGCCTTGTCAGCCGGAGTGCCGAAATGCTTCCGCCGCCGCGCGAACACCCCCTGACGGTAACCGCTCAGCCCGCAGCGCGCGGCCTGAACGCCTCCAGCGCCTCCGTGTCGGAGTAGTTGGTCAGCAGATAGGCATCGACCCACTCCTGACGTCCGGGGTACGTCGAGTTGTTCATGATCTGGTCCGCCGCCGAGATCCGGTCCAGAGCCGACCGCCGGAGCTGAACCCCCTCAGGGGTGATCAACGCCCAGTTCGGGCCAGGAGCGCCGTACGGCATCCCCACGCTCCCCGCGTTCACCACGGTACGTCGATCCACCTGCCGCATGAACGGCATGTGCGTGTGCCCGCACACCACAGTCCTGATGTCGTCAGGCACGGTGCTCAGCACCTCAAGCCACCTGGTGACGGGGCTGTCCACCAACACGACCTCCTCGTCATCCCGAGGCGTCGCATGACACACCAGCACGTCCCCGAACGTCACAGTCGTCGGCAGCGCATCCAACCACTCCACCTGCGCACCCGTGAGCTCACCAGCGGACCAAGGACTCACCGCATCCGGCGCCACTCCTTTGAATGTCCCCCGCGCCATCGCCACGGCCTCCCGGTCCGCATTACCCCGAACCCACACCACCCGGTCACCCATGGACTTGAGCCGCTCGAACACCTCCCGAGGCTGCGGCCCACTCACCACATCCCCCGCGACCACCACCGTGTGAGCCGCCCGCACGTCCTTCTCCGCCAGCACCGCCTCCAACGCCGGCAAAACCCCATGAACATCAGCAAGCACCGCAAGGCGAGTCATACCGCCAGTGTGCCCCTCAACTGCCGATGACGAGTGGGGTGTCGGTGCCGATGGGGGTGGCGCGCTCGCACGCGCCGGTGGTGATGGTGCAGCGGATGATGGCGGTCTTGACCTTGTCGACCTGGCCGGCGGGGGTGGCGTAGGCGACGACGAGGACGTGCTGGTCGTCCTCTACGCCCATCTCCTGAAAGCAGCCCTTCCACTCATGCAGGACCGTGCCGGAGTTCGCGTCGAAGGCTGCGGAGGTCCCAGAGCAGAAGCCTTCGGCGTTGTCCTCGTCTCCGTAGGCGGTGGAGCCGTTCGGAGTGAAGCCGCGCACCTGGAAGTCACAGGTGCGGAAGAGCTGGGTGCCGGTAGGGATCTCGACCACGTTCGAACAGGAGCCGTCGTCGTTGCGGACCGGCATGGAGGCGGCGGTGCGACCGTTGGCAGAGATGGCGGTCGGTGAGACGACCGCCTTGATCAGCTGAGCCTTCGCCTCGGTCGGGACCCAGGAGTACAGCTTCCACGCCCCGGTCTCCGTATCGCTCGCGCGGTAGTACACCTTGCCGCCGGTGTAGGCGAGGACTCGTACTTCCCAACTGGTCGGCAGCTTGAGCGACTGCAGCGAGTCCCCCGATTCCGCGTAGACCGTGCCGCCCTTGGTGGGCACCCCGAGGCTGCTGAGCCGCGCCGCGGCATAGGCGGAGGCGCTCTGGTCCGACGTGGTCACCAGGGACGAGACATCCGGCGTACGGCGAACTGCGCCGCCGCTGTCGATCTTCAGCAGCTCGGTGCCGTCGCCGTCAGGCTCGTACATGACGATCGCCAGCGTGCTGGTCTGCACGCGGCCGATGGTGAGCACGGATCCCTTACCCGGGATCTTGTCCACGTAGGTCGAACCGCTGCGGACCTCGCGGCCGATCAGGTACGGCACCTGGGGCTCGCGGCCCTGCGGGAGCTTGCTGATGTTCAACTTGGTGATCGCGGGACTCGTGGAGGCCGCCGGGGTGCTGGGGGTGGTTGACGGTGTTGGGGTGGGGCTTGGGCTGGGGGAGCCGGTGAGGGGAGCTGCAGCCTGGGCCTCGCCGGCTTTGGGACCTTGGCGGTAGGCGAGGGCCGCGCCGACGGCGACGGCGGCTACCGCGACGGAGGCCACCACGGCGATCAGGCGTCCGTTCTTGTTCGGCATCGGGTGACTCCTTACGAGCCGAGGAGCAGGGGTTCTTTGGCCAGCGGAGTGGCCAGCTCACACTCGCCGGTGCTGACCGTGCAGCGAACGATCGCCGAGTTGCTGCGGACGTCTTCTTCCGCGTACCACTGGAACAGGACGTGGTCGTCGTCCTCGGCGACCTGGCGGCTGATCACGGACGCGGTCCAGGTGCGGATCGGCTTGCCGGTCTTGATGTTCACGGCGGAGAGCGCCTCGACGCCGACCGAGCCGCCGGTGTCCGGTGGGAGGCCGATCACGAACGCGTTGCCCGGGCTGAAGTGGTCGAGGCGGTACTGGCAGGACTTCCAGCGCTGCAGACCGGTCGCGAGGTCGGTGAGGGCCGAGCAGACGCCGCTGTCGGTGAAGACCGGCAGGCTCGCGCCGAGGGTGCCGTCCGAGCTGACCGCCAGCGGCGAGGTGAGCTTCGGAACCACGGTGGCCGTCTGCTGACCGACGGTCCAGCGGTAGAGGCTCGCCGTACCGCCTGGAGTCGCGGTACTGCTGAAGAAGACCGTCTTGTCCGCGACGGAGAGCACCTCGAGACCCCAGGACTTCGGCTGCGCCAGCTTCACCGCAGGCCCGCCCGGCTTCTCGTAGTACACCGTCCCGCCCTGGCGGACGGCCGCGAAGCGGTCACCGTCGCCGTACGCGACGGCGTCGCCGTCGGCGCTGCCGACCAGCGAGTCAATGCCGGCGTCCTCGCGCAGCACCTTGCCCTGGGAGTCCTGCACCACCAGGGTGCCCTTAGGTGTGGAATCCACCTGCAGGGTCAACGTCTCGTCCCAGAGCCGGACCACACCGTCGATGTTCCGGGTCCCGGGCACCTGGACCGGCTTGCCGATGCCGCCCATGACCGTCCGGCCGCGCACGTAGGCGACCTGCGGTCCCTGGCCGGTCGTCAGCTTGGGCGCGTCGACCTTCACGGTGAGCGGCAGGGTCTTGCTCGGCGGAGCCTGGGTGAGGGGTGCCGCGGCGGCGCCGGACTGGTTCTGCGGACCGCGCGCGGCAGCCAGCAGTCCGCCGCCTGCCACCGCGATGACGGCCACTGCGGCGACTGCGATCACCAGTGGCCGGTTCCTGTTCGACACCTGCTCCATCCTCGCTGAGACGCACCAACTCGCGGTTTTGTTCGCACCGGCAACCCAGTCGCAGGAACGATCGAGCATAATGCGTGCATGGACCAGCCCCAGCGGATCGGCCGGTACGCCCTGGTCCGCCGGGTCGGTGCCGGGGGTTTCGCGACCGTTTGGCTGGCCAAGGACGAGCAGTTGGACGCCGATGTGGCGGTCAAGATCCTGTCCGACCTGTGGACCGACGACGAGGACGTCCGCCGCCGCTTCTTGGCCGAGGGCCGGTTCCTGCGCCGGGTTGACTCGCTGTACGTCGTCGGTGCCCACGACGTCGGGGAGACCGACGACGGCCGCCCGTACCTCGTCCTCACCTATGCGGACCTCGGGACACTGGCCGACAAGATCAAGGCCGGACCGCTGGAGATCGGCGATGCGGTTCGGATCATCACCGAGGTCGGCAAGGGCCTCAAGCACCTGCACAGCCGTGGCGTGCTGCACCGCGACGTGAAGCCGGCCAACGTGCTGTTCCGCAGCATCGCCGGCGGCGACCGCGCCATGCTCGGCGACCTCGGCCTGGGCAAGTCGGTCCAGGACGTCTCCCAGCTCACCATGCCCGGCGGCACTCCCGCGTACGTCGCTCCCGAGCAGGTGCTCGGTGAGCGCCTGGACCACCGTGCTGACCTCTACTCGCTCGGTGCGGTCGCGTACGCCGCTTTCACCGGCCAAGCGCCGCACGGCGTGAACAGCCTCGGTGCGGTGATGCAGATCGACAAGCCACCGCCATCGATGACCACGCTGCGCAAAGAGATCCCGGATGCGATCGACGTCGTCGTACGGCGTGCTCTCGAGCCGGACCGTGAGTTGCGCTGGCAGGACCTCGACAGCTTCCTCAACGCACTCCGTGAGGCGCATGCGACCGGCAAGATTCCCGCAGGTCTGATTCCCGCGTCCCAGGTGGCTCCGACGAGTGCCGTGCCTGGTGGGGTCGACCAGGAGACCGCACTGTCCAGTGCGAACCAGGTGACGCAGGCACCGCCCAGGCGCTCCACCCGCGGCCGTGTGATCGCCGGAGTGCTCGCAGTCCTGCTGGCAGCCGGCGGCGGGTACGGTGGCTACCAGTTCGTGCTCTCACGTCCGGTGAAGGTGGAGTACGGCGGCCTGTCGGTCGAGGTGCCGCGTGCGTGGTCGCAGAAGGCGGAGAACAACGACGGTCCACGACTGCTCGTTTCCGACAGCACGGCGAAGTGGCAGACGGACCCCAAGGTTGAGGGCGTCTATCTCGAGCTCCAAAAGGGAACCAAGCTGCCGACGACCACCGATCCGCCGCCCGGTTGCAATGCCGTTCCGCCGGACGGCGGCACGATCGGTGACCAGCAGCTGGCGACCTTCCGCTACACGTGCGGCAATCAGCCGTCGGTCATCGCTCAGTATCGGCAGCTGAACAGCACCACGCTGCTCCGAATCCAGGTCCGCGACGACGACCCGGCCGGCCGCCAGGCGGTCCTGGACTCGGTCAACTACCACGCTCCTTAAGGCACCAGCGAGGTCAGCGACGAGATCGTGGCCTTGTGCATCCGCGGGATCACGTTCAGCGTGGTCGAGTCCCCGGCGTACAGGTGGGAGCCCGACTCGTAGACCAGGTACGCCGTGCCGTTGTACTCCGTGATGCCCTCGGTCATGCTCGGCGCCCGGAAGCAGCTCAGCGCGGCCGCGTCCAGATCCTTCTGACCGCGCTTCACGACGTACAGGTTGCTGCGGTTGGTCCGCCCGTACGACGTGCTGTAGATGAAGTGGTTCGCGGTGACCGTCAGCCCCTGCGTCTTGGTGGGGATCTCCCAGGCGCCGGACAGCGTGGTGAGCGTGCCGTCGTCGGCGATCTTGTACTCGTACATGGCGCCGCGCCCGGTCTCGTTGAAGGAGCCGGCGAACAGCGAGTCACCGTAGGTGCCGATGAACGACGCCGCGGCCACGTCCCGCGCAGTGCCGACCTGAGTCAGGTACGGCGTCCCTGCGGCCTTCATGGCGTCTCGCAGTGCCGTCAGGCTGTACTTGCGGATGCTGGTCCCAGCACCCGACACGAATGCCCAGCCCTTGCTGACCGCGATCCCGCCCATGTGGGACTCGGCTACCGCCACCACGCCGACAGTGGCGCCAGTGGCCGGGTCGATGCCGTAGATCTGTGAGTCGGCGCCTTCGCTGTACGAGCCGACGAGCAGCAGGTTCTTGCCGCTGCCGTCCCAGTTGTACCAAGTGCCCGCACCCTGCGGGGTGTGCGTGCTGAGGTTCGGAATGCTCGCACTGTTGCTGAAGCGGGCGTCGAACTTCTTGGAAGCCGACGGGCCGTCGTAGAACGTCGCACCGCCGGTCGTATCCGTGTCGCAGGTGATCGCAGCCTGCGCGGGCAGTGCGACCGTGAGAGCGGTCAGAGCCGCGGAGCTGAGGAGTAGGGCAGTCATCAGGGGGCGGAGCCGGGACATGGGTGTCCTCTTCTCATGGGGGCGGAAAGTTACGGCTGCCCCACCTTAAGACGACAACCACCCACAGTGAACCCGTCGCGTGTCTAGGGTCGGCCCGTGCTCAAACGCTTGCTCGCAACGACCTTGCTGACCGGACTGCTCGCCGTACCGGGCCAGGCGCAGGCTGCTGCGCCGCCGCTGTCGCAGTGTGCCGGTGTGAAGGTCGGTCCGGCGCAGGAGGTCGTGTCCGACGCGACCCGCAAGGCGCTGGGGCTCGAAGGCTGGGCGGACACCGCGTACGGCGTACTGCCTGCTGGAAACGGCAAGTACGACTTCCTGGGCGTGGCTGCGTTGGTGCGTGGCGGACAGAGCATCGCGGTCACCCGGGGGACTCTGGACAACCCGGTGTCCGACGGGGTGCTGAAGATGGAGCCAGTGCTCGGGATGCCGGCCGGGTCCAACTATGCCGGCGGTGGGCCGGTGTACCGCGATCCGCGGTCCGGCATGGTTCTGCAGATGCTGCACGTGGAGCAGAACACGACAGACGGGTTCTACTCGACGCTGCACCTGGGCAAGTACGACCCGGCGACGCAGCGGACGACGTACCTGGGCCCGCTGGCCACCCCGTGGGCGACCAAGGATCAGATCCAGTCCCTGCACGCCACGGCCGACATGGGGAACCCGTCCTTCGTTGCTCGCGACGGCTACCTCTACATCTACTTCCCCGACTACTACGTGAACTCCGGCGGCGGCTTCGCCAGTACGGCGCTCTCTGTCGCGCGGGCGCCGTTGGCCGACGTACTGAGTGCTGCGGCCGCTGGTCGGGTAGTGGCGTGGCACAAGTACCTCAACGGCAACTGGGATTCACCTGCGATCGGTGGCGCGTCGACAGACGTCCGGCCGGGAGAGCGTGGTGGCTGGCACCCGAACGTCGTCCGGACCACCCGCGGCGGCTCCCTGGTCGTCCAAGGCGTTTCGTCGACCGAGTTCATGCTGGCCGACTCGGCTGATGGCGTGCTGTCGTGGTCGGCCGCCGTACCGCTGTTCAACGACCCCGACAAGTTCAACGCCTACCCGACAGTGGTCGGGACCGGTGCGGACCCCTCGATGGTCGGTGACGAGTTCTACGTCTACTACCTGCAGTGGCCGAGCAAGCAGCCGGACTGGAACAACGCGCACATGATGCGGCGGCTGGTCACCTGTACGCAGGGCAACGACCTGGGCACCGTCCCGCTCGTCCGCAACGACAACGGCAGTCGGCACCGGGTGACCACCTCGCTAGTGACGGAGGCCGGCTACTACCCGACGCGCACCTGGCTGCTGGAAGCCGGGCAGAAGCCGGGGACTGTCCCGATCTTCAGCTGCAGCAACGGCACCAGCGACCAGTTCGTGTCACCGGGCGCGGACTGCGGTGGCTTCAGCTTCCTGCAGACGTTGGGCTGGATCTACACTTCTCCACCGGCTGCACCGTCGGTCGCCCTGTACCGCTGTCACGTGGCGGGTCTGGACGACCACTACCTGTCTGCCGATGCCGGCTGCGAGAACCCGAACGCAGTCGACGAGTTCCGGGTCGGCTACGCACTCAGTACGACGAAGGTCGCGTTCTCGCGCTTTGACAGTACGTCTGAGCGCTGGGTGACCAGTGGGGCGGTGACAGCGAGCTATGGCACGGTGAAGCGCTGGTTCATCGAAGGCTGGTCCATCGAAGGAGGGCAGCCGCCGGGGACCACTGCGCTCTATGGCTGTTCCTATGGGACTCCCAAGGGCACCAACCACTTCATCTCCAGCGACGCCAACTGTGAGGGTCAGACGAAGCTCCGGACCGAGGGCTGGATCTCCTCGAGCAAGACCGCGGAGGCGACCGCTCCGCTCTACCGCTGTTACCAGCCGACCGACTACGACCATTTCCTCGGCGACGAGCAGTGTGACGGAGTCGTGGGTGCTCAGCGTGAGGGTCTGATGGGCTACGCCGTACCGTAGGCGGCATGACTGATCTGTCTGCGGCGATCGACCGCGTTCTGCCCAGTGTCCGTGCCGACCTCGAGGACCTCATCCGGATCCCTTCGGTCAGTTACGAAGCGGCGCGTGCGGGCGATGTCCAGCGGTCCGCCGAGGCCACCGCCGCGCTGTTCGAGGCGGAGGGGTTCGCGGTCAAGATCGTCCGGGCCGGTGACGGTGCACCCGCGGTGATCGCGAAGAAGGCAGCACCCGCCGGCAAGCCGACGGTGCTCCTGTACGCGCACCACGACGTGCAGCCGACCGGTGCGGTCGACCAGTGGACGTCCGACCCGTTCGAGCCGACTGAGCGCGGTGACCGGCTCTACGGTCGTGGCGCGGCCGACGACAAGGCCGGGATCGCAGCACACCTGGCCGCCGTACGGGCCTTTGGCAACGACCTGCCGGTCGGCGTGACGGTGTTCGTCGAGGGTGAGGAGGAGATCGGCTCGCCGACGCTCCTGCAGCTTCTGGACGAGTACTCCGCTGACCTGGCCGCGGACGCGATCGTCATCGCCGACTCCGGCAACTGGGACGTCGGTCACCCCGCACTGACTGTTTCGCTGCGCGGACTGGTCGAGTCGTACGTGGAGGTACGGACTCTCGACCATGCTGTGCACTCCGGCTTGTTCGGTGGGCCGATCCCGGATGCGCTGTCGGCACTGTGCAGGCTGCTCGCCACCCTGCACGACGACAAGGGCGACGTTGCGGTCGACGGGCTGCACGCATCCCGCGCGGCCGACGTGGTGTACCCGGAGGACCGGCTGCGCGCCGAGTCGAGTGTGCTGGAGTCGGTCCGGCTCACCGGCTCGGGCTCGCTGGTCGACCGGCTCTGGACGCGCCCGGCGATCGCCGTACTGGGTATTGACGCACCTGCTGTGGCTGAGGCCAGCAACACGCTGGTGCCAGTAGCTCGGGCCAAGGTCAGCCTGCGGGTTGCGCCGGGTGATGACGCGGTGAAGGCGAGTGCAGCGCTGAAGGAACACCTGGAGCGCAACGCGCCGTGGGGTGCTCAGGTGACCGTCACCGAGGGCGAGGTCGGCCAGCCGTGCAGCATCAACGCACGGGGTGCTGGTTACGAGGCTGCCCGGTCCGCGTTCCAGACCGCCTGGGGTGTCGAGCCGATCGACATGGGCATGGGCGGATCGATCCCGTTCATCGCCGAGTTCCAGCGGGTCTTCCCGGCGGCGGCCATCCTGGTGACCGGCGTCGAGGACCCGGACACCCGGGCGCACGGGGTCGACGAGGGCCTGCATCTGGCCGAGTTCCGCAAGGTCTGCCTGGCCGAAGCCCTGCTGCTGCAGAACCTCGCCGACAACGCGTAAGGCCCTTACAGGACACAACCTGACCACGAGGTCGGGACCGGGGTTTCCGACAACGCTCGGTTTGGCATAGGTTTCGGCGAGTGAAGATCGCAGTGGTACGGGAGACCAGGCCGGCCGAGCGCCGGGTCGCATTGGTGCCGGAACAAGTCGCGAAACTGATCGAGCTCGGGTACGAGGTCGCCGTCGAGCCGGCCGCCGGTGAGCGGGCGCTCTACTCCGACGACCAGTACCGCGAAGCCGGGGCCGAGGTGGCCTGGGGTGCCGACCACGCGGCCACCATCGTGGCGTCGGTCCAGCCGCTGGAGCGCGAACGCCTGCAGCGGCTGCATGCCGGTACGGCGTTGCTGTCGTTCCTGCCGACGAATCCGCCGGACGTCGTCCGGTCGGCGACGCGGGCCAAGCTGACGGCGTTCGCGATGGAGCTGGTGCCGCGGATCTCGCGGGCCCAGTCGATGGACGCGCTGTCCTCACAGGCCCTGGTGGCCGGCTACCGGGCCGCGATCGTCGCCGCCGAACGGCTCCCGCGGTTCTTCCCGCTGAACATGACCGCGGCCGGCACGGTCCCGCCGGCCCAGGTCCTCGTCCTCGGCGCCGGCGTCGCCGGCCTGCAGGCGATCGCGACCTCGAAGCGCCTCGGTGGTGTCGTGAAGGCGTACGACGTCCGCACCGCGGCCGCCGAGGAGATCGCCTCCATGGGCGCGGTGCCGATCACCCTCGAGCTCGGCACTCTCGACGGACCTGGCGGGTACGCCCGCGAGATGACCGCCGAACGGGCACAACTCCAACGCGAGCTGCTGGCGCCGTACGTCGCCGCTGCCGATGCGCTGATCACGACTGCCGCCGTACCGGGTCGAACCGCTCCCATGCTGGTGTCGCGCGCCATGGTCGAGCAGATGAAGCCGGGTTCCGTGGTCGTCGACCTCGCCTCCGAGCAGGGCGGCAACGTCGAAGGCTCGGTCGCCGGGACCGAGCTGACCATCGGGAACGCGCTCGTCTGGGGCGGCGCCAACGTGGCCAGCCAGATGGCCGGGCCGGCCAGCCGCCTGTACGGGCAGAACATCGCCAACCTGATCCGGCTGATGACCCGCAACGCCGCCTTCGACCCCGACTTCGACGACGAGATCGTCCGCGGTTGCTGCGTCACCCACGACGGCACCGTCCTCCACGAGCCGACCCGCGAACTCCTTGAAGGGCCCTCGGCATGACCGAATCCATTGCGCTGCTGACGATCTTCGTCCTGGCCGCCTTCGTCGGCGTCGAGGTGATCAGCAAGGTCTCCTCGACCCTGCACACCCCGCTGATGTCCGGCGCCAACGCGATCCACGGCGTCATCCTGGTCGGCGCCATCATCGTCACCGGCCAGGCCGAGTCCACCCTGGTGGTGATCGTCGGCCTGCTGGCCGTCGTCCTGGCGACCGTGAACATGGTCGGCGGGTTCGTCGTCACCGACCGGATGCTCGAGATGTTCAAGCCTCCGTCCGCCCGCAAGAAGGAGCTTGGCAAGTGATCCCGACCTGGGCCCAGATCGGGTACCTGATCGCCGCGGTCTGCTTCATCGTCGCGCTGAAGGCGCTGTCGTCCCCGAAGTCGGCACGCACCGGCAACCTGCTCGGCGCGGCCGGCGCCGTACTGGCCGTCATCATCACCTTCGTCGCCTACAAGCCGCAGCACCTGGCGGCGATCCTGGTCGCGCTGGTGATCGGCACCATCGGCGGCGTGGCCGGCTCGCGCCGCGTCCAGATGACCCACATGCCGCAGCTCGTTGCTCTCTTCAACGGTGTCGGCGGTGGCGCGGCCGCGCTGGTCGCGCTGATGGAGCTCGGCGAGGTTCCGGACGGCGCGACGGTCGCCGCGATCGCGACGGCCTTCACCATCCTGGTTGGTGCGATCAGCTTCTCCGGCTCGATCGTCACGTTCGCCAAGCTGCAGGAACTGATGACGACCCGGCCAGTGACCTTCCCCGGTCTGCCGGTCCTCTTCATCGCCTCGATCCTCGGCAGCCTCGTGCTGGCCGGCTTCCTGGTCTCCGACCCGCGCGTGTGGGTCGGCGTACTGCTCTGTCTTGTCGGTCTCGCGGTCGGCGTGATGCTGGTGCTGCCTGTGGGTGGCGCCGACGTACCGATCGTCATCTCGTTGCTGAACGCCTTCACCGGCCTCACGGTTGCTGCTGGTGGGTATGTCCTCGGCAACACGCTGCTGCTGGTCGCCGGCACCCTGGTCGGCGCGGCCGGTACGTTGCTGACCAAGCTGATGGCGGACGCGATGGGCCGCTCGGTCTTCAACATCCTCTTCGGTGCGGTCAAGGGTGGTTCGACTCTTGGTGGCGGTACGGCGTCCGAGCGGCCGGTGATCTCCGGCGGAGCCGAGGATGTCGCGATCCTGCTCGGCTACGCCAACAAGGTCATCATCGTCCCGGGCTACGGTCTCGCCGTCGCCCAGGCCCAGCACACGCTGCGCGAGCTCGTCGAAGAGCTGCAGGGCCGCGGGGTCAAGGTCGACTACGCCATCCACCCGGTGGCAGGCCGCATGCCCGGTCACATGAACGTGCTGCTCGCCGAGGCGCAGGTCCCCTACGACCAGCTCCGCGAGATGGAAGAGATCAACAGCGACTTCAAGTCCACGGACGTCGTACTGGTCGTGGGCGCGAACGACGTGGTCAACCCGGCCGCCCGCAATACCCCCTCGGCCCCCATCTACGGCATGCCCATCCTGAACGCCGACGAGGCCCAGCGCGTCATCTTCCTCAAACGCTCCATGCGCCCCGGCTTCGCCGGCATCGAGAACGAGTTGTTGTACGACCCCCGAACCACCTTGCTCTTCGGCGACGCCAAGGACTCCCTCACCAAGCTCCTCGCCGCCCTCAAAAACATCTAGCTCCAACCCACCTCGACCGAACGGCTGCCGCCCCCCGCGGCAGCCGTTCCGCGTTCCGGCGAGCAGCAGCCCCCATCGCGCTACGCGCTCGACCCTATGCACCGGTACCGCGCCGACCCGCGATCTGCCTGGCTAGCCACCCAAATTCGGGGTTCGGCACCCTGGTTATGAGTACCGAACCCCCAATCTGCCTGGCTAGCCACCCAAATGTGGGTTCTCGTGCTCGATGTGGGTGACCCGGCGTTGCCGGGCTGCGGCCGCTCCGGCGGGTGAGATGGATCTGTCGGTTGCGTACACACCGACTGTTAATACGCCTACCAACCGCCCTTTTCGGCACCTCCGTCACGCTGCAGCACGCCCGGTCCGTCCGCGTACCAACGGTCAGTCTGTACAGCCCGATCATCCGGCCTGCGGGTCATGAGGCCACTTGCCAAGTGGTCACCGACAGTGGGAACTGTGTCGCCCGAAACCGATTGCTGGCGACACAGTCGGCACACTCGACGGCCCGCAGCGTCACCCTTGCCGGCCGAGGGTGGTGACCTGCCGTCGGGTGCGTCCGCCCAGACGGTGCGAGTTGCTGGTTTCGCGGTCCGTGACCGAAGCCAGCCTTCGCATAGATCACGGCACCCGGTTGGCATCATTGCGCCCTCCCGGCCGGGCCGGGCGCGGCACGAAGAACTGCAGGTGCCTGGCTCGAGGGCGGGGGGTTCGGGGTGGATCCACCCCCCGAATCCGTCCTGGATCCTTCCCAAACCGGTTTGGGGAGCGATGCGTCCTGCCCACAACCGCCGCCCACCCCGGTACGGCGGCGGTTCCGGCGGGGTCTTGGTCGCGGGTGTACAGACGGACTGTCAGTACGCAGCCGTGATGGTCGTGTTGCAGCGTGACAGTGGTTCTGGGACGGGCGGCCGGTGAGCGTACTAACAGTCGGTGTGTACGCAACCGGCGGATCCATCCCAGCTTCCCGCCCCCACCAAGCCGACACCGACCAGCAGCCCCCATCGCGTTGCGCGGTCCTCGAGCGTGTGCACCGGCACGGCGCCGACCGCGATTTGCCTGGCTACCCACCCAAATTGGGGGTTCGGCACCCTGGTTATGAGTACCGAACCCCCGACCTCGGTGGCTAGGCAGGAAAATCGTGGTTAGTAGTTGCGTCTGCCGATCTGAGGGACAGCGTGGTTGGGCGCCGCGATGGTTGCGGTGGATGGCGGGGGCGGCGATCGCGTTCCGCATGCCTGGGGCTGATGGGTTGTGGTTGCGGTCCGGGAATGAGGCCGCTCTGGTGGGTGAGACCGCTGTTCGGGGCGGTTCCTGGGGGCAATGTCGCTGCCCTTGAACGGTGTGATGCGGTTCAGGGCGTCGTGGGGTAGACCACAGTCGGCGATTAGGGACGGACGTTCGCCAGGCGCGCACGAATTCGTGCGGCAATTGGTCCAGACCGCACTCCCGGAAGACGTTGGCCGCTCCCGGCCAACGTCCCACCCCGGCCACCCAGGACCATTGCCGCCAATTTCCTCCGCCTGTTTAACTTCTGCTGGCAGCAAGTCCCCGCTGCCTCGGCGTGACATCTCCCGCCGCCCGCCCACACCTGTCAGGAGCTCTGCCTTGGCCTGCCCACTCAACAATGCAAAGCGTGCATGGGACTGGGGCTAATCCACCCAGCCCCGCTGAGCCGCCCGAACCCCCAGTTCAAACCGCCCCGAAGCCCCCACCTGCTCACTCAGCTTCGCCGCCATTCGCCGCACGGTACGCATCGAAACGCCAAGCTTCCGAGCCACCTGCTCATCAGTTGCCCCCTGCACCAGAAACCGCAGGAACTCCGACTCCTGCCCGGTGATTTCACCTGCATCTGCTGGTGGGGCTGTGGAGTACGGCCTTGCCCGGCGCCAGTAGTGCTCGTACAGATCGATGGCGATACGGACGACGGACCTGCTGTGATGGACCATCGCACCGGGAGATCTGTTGTCCGGGTCAATTCCGACCACGACCGCCTCGGCGTCGAAGATCACCATCCTCAGCGGTACTGACGGCACAACTCGAACTTCGGCACCGAACTGTTGAACGTTAGCACAGAACTCCCGCGTTTCGCCGACCTTCAGTTGCGCCTCGACAATCAAATAGCGAAGTTTGATGCCATGTTCCAGGAATCGGCTGTCGGCCGTATTTTTTGGGTCTCGCATGATCCCGCCAGGGTCGGGTGAGACCATTCCCCACACAGATTTAGCGGGATGAAAATGCTGCATCCGCTGATATGCGCGCTCTCCTTCGTGGACTTCCACTCCACCAATGCTTTTCTCAACCAAGAATTCGCTATAGCTGGCGACGAATTCTCCGGCTGCGACCCGATCGGAATCTAGTCGTGCAGACAACTGATCGATTTCCTGCTGCCTGCGTTTGGTTAGCAGTTCGAATCCGTCGGCCGGGTGCAGCGGATAGTCCTCGTCGTCGATGTTCCAGCGCGGCACGAGCAGCCCGAGGATTCGCAGCTGAGCGACCTGTTCGGTCACCTCTTCCACGGACAGGCCGACCGCTCGGCTGAGTTCACCGGCCATCGACGTGCGGACGAGCTCGGGATGCTTCAGCAACGCGCGGTAGACCGCGAGGTTCTGCTCGCTGAGTCCCAGCGACTCGAACACTCAGACCCAGCCGCGCTTCGCGGCCGCCACCCCAAGCTCGAACCGGCTGGCCGCGTCGAGCCGTTCCGACAGGTTCGCCGTGATCCGCCGCGCCGTACGCAACGAGATCCCCAGCAGCCGAGCCACCTGCTCATCCTTCGCACCGCCCGCGAGCAACCGAAGTACCTCGGCCTCGTGAGGCGTGAGCGGCGACTCGTTGTCGCGGTCCTCGGGCGAGAACATCTCCGACGCTCTTGCCCAGTAGGAGTCGAAGAGGGCGATAGTGACGGAGACGACCGCGGGGCTGCGGTGGATGACTGCACCGGCCGTCGGGTTGTCGGGATCCATCGGCATGATGGCGATTTCCTGGTCGAAGATCAGTAGCCGCAGCGGGATGGTCGGCGTCGCTCGCACCTCGCCGCCCATGCGATGGATGGTCTCCGCGTAGTCGGTGGCGACCTTCGACTCCATCATGTTCTGGAGGTAGACAGCCCGCATCCGGATGCCGCGCTCGAGGAGCGGTAGATCCGGCGAGCCTGCGACCGGGCGGGCCGTATCGTCGACGTGGGCGGGAACCAGGGCCCAGAAAGTGTCGCGAGCCTTCATGGCCAGTTCGTCGATTCGGCGCGAGACGTTGGCGCGGCCCTTGATGACCTCGACGTCGCCGCTGCTCCGAGCGGTCAGGAGCTCGTTGTACTGCTCCGCAACAACTTCAGCGCTCGCCTCGGCCTCGCGGAGGAGTCCCAACTCCGCATTGAGTGCCGTGCGGCGCCGCTCAGCCAGATTGGCGAGACCCACCCGAGGGTGAACGGCATGTTCGCCTTCTGGATTGGCCCAGGTCGGCACCAGTAGATCGAGCTTGCGGAGCTTGTCCATCAAGTCATGTACATCGTTAACCGGTCGCTCTACTAGCGCGGCAATCTGCTCCGGCGTACTCTCGGGCTGGCTGAGAAGGGCGTGATAGACCGCAAAGGTGGCTTCATCCACACCCAGCGGATCGAGCACGAAATCCTCCTCGTGAACCTGTCGGAACCGACCATATACACAGAGCGTCGATATGGGGCACTCAATGCGTGGTTCCGGATTATTTCGAAGGGACGAGTTGTGATCAAGAAGGTGCTGTCCGTGATCGGACTGGCTGGTCTCCTGTGGGGTGTTGCGTCCACGGCCTACGCCGGTGACCCGCCGGACACAACGCAGTGCTCGAACGTCGCTGCGGCTTGCTGGGGAATGCACTAATCAACCATGGGTCCGGCCCCGCCCGGTCGGCCCTCGAAATGCTGCTCGTCGGGGACACCGTCATCTGTCGCGTAGACTGCTGGTGTGGCTCGTGGCGATGGTCGGCTCACTCATGATCTGGACCCTCAGGACCTGGGACCGCAGGACGCTTGTGGCGTCTTCGGGGTTTGGGCGCCGGGGGAAGAGGTTGCCAAACTCACCTATTTCGGGCTCTATGCCTTGCAGCACCGGGGGCAGGAGTCGGCGGGGATCGCAGTCAGTAACGGGAGTCAGATTCTCGTTTACAAGGACATGGGTCTCGTCAGCCAGGCGTTCGACGAAGCGACCCTGGCGTCCCTGCGCGGGCATATCGCGATCGGGCACTGCCGGTACTCCACCACTGGGTCCAGTGTGTGGGCGAATGCCCAGCCGACGTTCCGGTCTACCGCGACCGGGTCGATCGCGCTCGGGCACAACGGCAACCTGACCAATACCGGCGAGCTCGCCGCCAGCCTGACCGGCGGTGGTGATCTTGATCTCGGTCTGGATGCGGGTGCCGATCACGCGAAGGCGAACGCGAAGCACTCGGCGAGCTCCGACACCGACATCCTCACCTCGATGCTGGCCGGCTACCCCGATCTCACGATCGAGCAGGCCGCCGCCAAGGTGCTGCCGAAGGTGAAGGGCGCTTTCAGCCTCATTTTCATGGACGAGAACACCCTGTACGCCGCTCGCGACCCGCAGGGCATCCGCCCGCTCGTACTGGGCCGGCTGGAGCGCGGTTGGGTGATCGCGAGTGAGACCGCCGCCCTCGACATCGTCGGGGCGAGCTTCATCCGTGAGGTCGAGCCGGGTGAGCTGGTCGCCGTGGACGCCGACGGGCTCCGCTCGCAGCGGTTCGCCGAGGCGGACCCGAAGGGCTGCCTGTTCGAGTTCGTGTACCTGGCCCGCCCGGACACCCAGATCTCCGGCCAGCGGATCCACTCCACGCGCGTGGAGATCGGCCGCCGCCTGGCCCGTGAGCACCCGGCCGAGGCCGATCTCGTCATCGCGACCCCGGAGTCCGGCGTACCGGGTGCTATCGGGTACGCCGAAGAGTCCGGGATCCCGTATGGATCCGGCCTGGTCAAGAACGCGTATGTCGGCCGCACGTTCATCCAGCCGAGCCAGACGATCCGCCAGCTCGGGATCCGGCTGAAGCTGAACCCGCTGCGCGAGGTGATCGAGGGCAAGCGGCTGGTGGTCGTCGACGACACGATCGTCCGCGGCAACACCCAGCGCGCCGTGATCCGGATGCTGCGCGAGGCCGGGGCGAAGGAGATCCACGTCCGGATCACCGCCCCGCCGGTGAAGTGGCCGTGTTTCTACGGGATCGACTTCGCCAGCCGCGCGGAGCTGATCGCGAACGGGCTGAACACCGAGGAGATCTGTCGCTCGCTCGGCGCCGACTCGCTCGGGTACGTCGACCTGGACACGCTGGTCGAGGCGACCAACCAGCCGAAGGACCAGCTCTGCCGGGCGTGCTTCGACGGGGTGTACCCGGTCGCGCTGCCCGACCCGGAGTACCTGGGCAAGCACCTGCTCGAGGTCCCGGTGACCGACGCGGACGGCCTGGCCGCCGTCGTCGGTGGTGGCGGCGCAGCCGACGCACTCAGTCGTCCGTAACAGCGCGTCGGCAGGATCGACGTCGTACCGAGGAGAAGAACGTGAGCCAAGGCGCCAGCTACGCCGCCGCCGGAGTCGACATCGAGGCCGGTGACCGGGCCGTCGAGCTGATGAAGGAATGGGTCGCGAAGGCGACCCGGCCCGAGGTCGTCGGCGGTCTCGGCGGGTTCGCCGGGCTGTTCGACGCGAGCGCGCTGACGAAGTACCGGCGGCCGTTGCTGGCGACCTCGACCGACGGGATCGGGACCAAGGTCCAGATCGCGCAGCGGATGGACAAGCACGACACGATCGGGTTCGACCTGGTCGGCATGGTCGTCGACGACCTGGTGGTCTGCGGCGCCGAGCCGCTGTTCATGACCGACTACATCTGCACCGGCAAGGTGGTCCCGGAGACGATCGCACAGATCGTGAAGGGGATCGCCGAGGCCTGTGTCGAAGCCGGTACGGCGCTTGTCGGCGGCGAGACCGCGGAGCACCCGGGACTGCTCGAGGCGGACGAGTACGACGTCGCCGGAGCCTCGACCGGGGTCGTCGAGGCGGACGAACTGCTCGGCGCGGAGCGGGTCAAGGCCGGCGATGTGGTTGTCGCGATGGCCTCGTCGGGTCTGCACTCGAACGGGTACTCGCTGGTCCGGCACGTGTTCTTCGACCGGGCCAAGTGGGCGCTCGACCGGGAGGTTCCGGAGCTCGGGACCACGCTCGGTGAGACGCTGCTGACGCCGACCCGGGTGTACGCCAAGCACTGCCTGGAGCTGATCCGGGCGGTCAACAAGGACGGCGCGACGCCGCTGCACGCGATGTCGCACATCACCGGTGGTGGTTTCGCGGCGAACCTGGCGCGCGTGATCCCGTCGGAGCTCTCGGTCCGGATCGACCGGTCCACCTGGGCCCCGGCCCCGATCTTCGGCCTGGTCGGACAGCTCGGTGACGTCGAGCTGCTCGAACTCGAGAAGACGCTGAACATGGGCGCCGGCATGGTCGCCGTACTGGACCGGTCGGCCGCCGACACCGCGATCGCCGAGCTGGCGGCACGCGACATCCCGGCGTGGGTCTGCGGCGAGGTCCTCGCCGCGCCCGGTGGTGCCGTCACCCTCGAAGGCACCTACGCACAGTAACCCGCCACTTGCTGTCCCGCGCCACCAGTGGTGGCTGGAGACAGTAAGGCATGGCCGGAGACCCCGTGCATCAGGTCTCCGGCCATCACTTCGTGACTCGTGCCACCTGTGGTGGCCGGGCGCGACAAGGGCCGCGCCTGGACGAGCCAGGCGCGGCGGAGCTTGCGCGCACACATCCACCGAGCGTTAGCCCCAGGTGGTGAGTGTGCTGCTTCGGCCCGCCGGCCTCGGCAGCACAACATCACCGCATGGTGCCGGTGTGGTGGAACAACGTCGGACGCACGGAGAACCGCTCAGACACCCGTGGGGGCGCTGAGCAGCTCAGCCGGGCTGATCTTTACCGACGGGGATGGTAGTCGTCGGCGTCGCTGTCGTCGCCGTCGTTGTCACCGTTCGCAGAAGCGGTGCCGCCCTGTTCCCCGCCGGCCAGCTCTCGTTTGAGCTGGTCCAGGTCGGTGTCCCAGGTGCGGTACTTCAGGTCGCGTGCGACCTTCGTCTGCTTGGCCTTTGCACGGCCGCGCCCCATAGCGTCGACCCCCTCGCACAAGTCAACCGGGTACGCTGCGTGGCGCCCACGGATCAGTCGTCAGTAATCGTGGTTCAAGGATACCCGGAGCTGGGGATCGACACACGCACCGGCCCCCTGACGGACGCCGAAGACGTCCGATCACCGTGCCGGCGGGGTGGCCCGGACCCCTCAGACCGGTCCACCCCGCCGCGTCTATCGGGGTTATTTGACCTCGCGGCGTGAGCTAAGCCACAGTCCGACGATGGTCGGCAGGACCACCCAGACGCCGATCGCGGTCAGCGTCTCGGGCAGCATCCCGTGCAGGTCGCGCTCGGCGATCCGGCCGAAGGCGGAGAAGACGTCCAGGTAGTTCGCGTTGTCCTTGAACAGCGCCGGCCCGGCCAGCGACCAGGCGGTCGGGGCGATGAAGAAGACCAGGATCGCGACCGCGGTCTGGGCGATCACCGCACCGAAGGCGGCACCCATCACGACGTTCAGGGCCATGGTCAGGTAGGCGCCGGCGAGCTGCCCACCGAAGTCGGCGTACGTCGTGGCGTGGTCGGTGACCGCCCCGGTCAGTGCCGTGGCGCCGAGGGCCAGTACGACGACGCCGGTCATCACGACCGCGCTCAGGACGACCGCGGAGACGAACTTCGCCAGCTGGACGCGCACCCGGCGCGGCGACAGCGTGAAGGTGGTCAGTGCGGTCCGCTGGGTCCACTCGGACGTCATCGCCATCACGCCGATGACCGGCAGGATCAGCATCGTGCCGACCGTCCCGGCGCCGAGGAACGCGTCGAAACCGACGGTGCCCTCGCCCAGGTGGGTGATCTGCCAGGTCATCGCGGCCACGGCGATCAGCAGGATCGCGGCGACCAGGACCCGGCCGCTGCGGGTGTCCAGGGACTTGCGCAGCTCGATGGTCACGAGCTTCAGGAAGGACTGGCCGCGGGCCGGCGGGAGCGCCGTACCGGCTTGAGCCTTGTGCTTGGCCGGGGCTGCCGGCGCTACTTCTTCGGTCAGAGTGGTCATGATGTGTGCTCCAGAGGTCTTTAAGTAGGTGATCAGGCGGCCGCGGGGGTGGCGGTCAGCTGGAAGAACAGGTCTTCCAGGCCGGCCCCGTCGCTCTGGCGGAGTTCGAGCAGGACCTGACCGGCTGCCGCAGCGGCGCGTCCGACCTGCTCGGCGGTGGCGTCGACGCGCAGCGAGCCGTCGAGGCCCGGCTCGAGGCTCAGCCCGGCCGCGGTCAGTGCCTGGTTGAGGCCGATCGGGTCGAGACCGCGGACCAGCGTGCCGGTCCCGGCGAGCAGTTCGTCGAGCGAACCGTTGGCGACGATCCGGCCGCCGCCGATGACGACCAACTGGTCGACGGTCGCCTGGACCTCACCGAGCAGGTGGCTGGACAGGATCACCGTGCCGCCGCGCGAGGCGAAGTCCTGGAGCAGTCCGCGCATCCAGCGGATGCCCTCCGGGTCCATGCCGTTCGCAGGCTCGTCGAGGATCAGTACGGCGGGGTCGCCGAGCAGCGCGTTCGCGATGCCGAGCCGCTGCCGCATACCGAGCGAGTACTGACCGACGCGGCGCTTCGCGGCGTGTGTGAGGCCGACGGCCTCGAGCATCTCGTCCGCCCGGCTCTTCGGGACACCGAGCAGGCTCGCGTTCAGCGCCAGCGTCTCGCGGCCGGTGCGGCCCGCGTGCTGGGCGGCGGCGTCCAGCATGACTCCGACGACCCGGCCCGGGTTCGGCAACTCGACGTACCGCTTGCCAGTGATGGTCGCGGTACCGGACGACGGCGGCGTGAGGCCGGTCAGCATCCGGAGCGTGGTGGACTTGCCGGCGCCGTTCGGGCCGAGGAAGCCGGTGATGCTCCCGGGCTGGACGGTGAAGGACACATCCTGGACAGCCGTGGTGCTGCCGTAGCGCTTGGTCAGGTTCTCGACGGTGATCATGGCATTGAGTCAACCGTCCGGACCCCTGTCCGCACATCGGACGTCCGGCTGCGAGCACCCCTACGAAAGTCTGCGATCGAAGGTCCGGAACCTAACCTCATGGGGGAGGGGATCCGGTACGGCGCGCCACTACGCTGGGTGAATGCGACGACTGCGCCGGTGGATTGCCTGGTGGCGCACGCATGCCCCGCGGATCCGCGACTTCCTCTATATGTTCTTCGGCCTGCTGACGATCGTCGCGCAGGCGAGCACCGGTGCCGCGGGCTGGGGAGTCAAGGACTCGGTCACCCTGGTCGCCGGCGTGATCGCTTCCGTCGCGTTGCTCTGGCGCCGCCGCTTCCCGGTCACCGTCACGGTGATCGGCGTGATCGCGATGGCGGTGTCGGGGATCTTCGTGCCCCTCGGGCTCGCCCTGCTGACGTTGGCGATCCGGCGCCGCGACATCGTCCTCGCGGTCCTGACGTTCCTCGGGTACATCGCGCTGGTCTTCAACAGCGGTCTGTTCGACGAAGCCTTCTGGGTGTCGGTGTTCACCGGCCCGTTCCTGATCGGGACCTGGGTGGCGATCGGCGCCTTCGTCGGCGCCCGCCGGGACCTGGTCGCCTCCTGGCAGGACCGAGCCGAGCGAGCGGAGGCCGAGCGTGAGTTGCGTGCCGAGCAGGCCCGGCTCGGCGAGCGAGCCCGGATCGCTCAGGAGATGCACGACGTACTGGCACACAAGGTGTCGCTCATCGCGCTGCACGCCGGTGGGCTGGAGGTGAACCCAGCGGTCGGCCCGGAGAAGATCGAGGGCTCGGCCCGGCTCATCCGGTTGACGGCTCGGCAGGCGATGGAGGATCTGCGCGAGGTTCTCGGCGTACTGCGGACCGATACGAGCGTGGCCGGGGCAGATCTGGCGCCGGTGCCGCATGCCGCGGATCTTGAGCAGCTGGTCGCGGAGTCGCGCGCTGCCGGGGTGAGCGTGACCAGCGACATCACGCTGGCGGACGACGTACCGCAGTCGATCGGGCGCACGATCTACCGGATCGTCCAGGAGTCGCTGACCAATGTGCACAAACATGCGCGGGGTGCGTCGACCGAGGTGCTGGTGACCGGGGGGCGCGGCGAAGGGGTGACGGTGAGGGTGACGAACCTGCGCCCGGTCGCGGCTGATTCACTGCTCCCAGGCGCCGGCGCCGGACTGGTCGGTCTGCGCGAGCGCGTCGTACTGGTCGGTGGCCGGCTCGAGACCGGCCCGACCTCGTCGGGTGGCTGGCGCGTCGAAGGCTGGTTGCCGTGGACGACGGGCCGGGAGAGCGAGACTGTCGAACCGGTGACAGTAGACGAAGGGGAACGATGACACGGCTGCTGATCGTGGATGACGAGGCGCTGGTCCGAGCCGGGTTGAAGATGATCCTGGAGTCCGACGAAGAGCTCGAGGTGGTGGCCGAGGCCGACGACGGCGCGGAGGCCGCCGCGATGGTGACCCGGCACCGGCCGGACGTCGTACTGATGGACATCCGGATGCCGCGGCTCGACGGGCTGGCCGCGACGCGCGCCGTACAGGCGCTGCCGGATCCGCCGAAGGTCGTCGTACTGACCACGTTCGATCTGGACGACTACGTGTTCCGGGCGTTGCAGGCCGGGGCGAGCGGGTTCCTGCTGAAGGACACCCCGCCGCGCGAGCTGGTGCAGGCGATCAAGGTGGTCGCTGCCGGGGACGCGATGCTGTCGCCGGCGGTGACGCGGCGGCTGATCGGTCACTACGCCAAGGACTCGCGCGCCGATCGGCGCCGGGTCGGGCAGGAGCGGGTCAGCAAGCTCACCGAGCGGGAGCGCGAGGTGCTGGTCGAGGTCGGCAGCGGGCTCCCGAACGCCGATATCGGCAAGAAGCTGTTCATGAGCGAGGCCACCGTGAAGGCGCACGTCTCCCGGACGCTGGTGAAACTGGATGCCACCAACCGGGTCCAGGCCGCGATCATCGCCTACGAGGCCGGGCTGCTCACCGACGACTGAGACAGAAAACAGAAAGAGCCGGCCGGGGATCGTCGGAGGGGTGGGGGTCGACGATCCCGCGGCCGGTCTCAGGTCAGCGCCTCTGGGGGGTTGAGGCGCTGACGGGGGAGGACCTGCCAGTCAGGTCAGACGCGGCCGTAGGCCACGCTCTTGGTCCAGATCTTGCCCTTGGCGATCGGCGTCCCCGGCTTCGAGGAGTGCCACAGCAGACCCTTACCGGCGTAGATGCCGACGTGGTAGACGCTGCCGCCACCGTTCTTGAAGAAGATCAGGTCGCCCGGCTTCGCGGCCTTGGCGCTGATGTGCGTGGTCGCGGCGTACTGCTGACGCGACGTACGCGGCATCTTCTTGCCGGCCTTGCTGTACACGTAACCGGTGTAGCCGGAGCAGTCGAAGCCACGGGTCGTCGTGCCGCCGTAGCGGTACGGCGTGCCCTTCAGCTTGGCGGCTTCCTTGAGCACCTTGGCGCGGAACATGTCGGCCTTGACGCCACCCTTGTTGCCGTAGAGCACCTTGTGCTTGGCGGCCCAGGTGAGGCGACCCCAGGTCGCGTGGTCGGTGGTTCCGCTGACCTTGATACCCCAGGAGAGCTGGAACTTCTTCAGGGCGGCGACGGTGGAGTTTCCGTAGTAACCGTCCGGGCCGAGCCGCAGCGCGCGCTGGACGAACTTCACGGTCGGACCGGAGTCACCCTTGCGCAGCAGCGGGCGGCTCTTGATGGTCGCGTGACCGCGAACCTGGGCCGCGCTGAGCGCCTTGGCCGAGGCGGGGGTCGGAGCGGCAGCGATGCTGACCAGGGCGCCGCCGCTGACGGCGAGACCCACGGACAGTACGGCGGCCGCGGCCCGCGGAGCTGCGGACCTGGAAGGCTTGCGGTGCTTCGGGAGAGTCCGGTTGGCGGCGGACTCGGTATGGCTGACGGCGCGCGAAAGCGGCGTCCGTCGGGCAGTGACGGGCATGGTTGTCTCCCGACGCCTACGGAGTTAGCTGTCGGGTTCGGGCTGGAAAACTTGCCCGGTCCGCTCCCGCGGACTTCACCCCAGGGTCTCGACCACTCACAGTCGAAACCCAATCTCCTGGGTCCCCCACCTCTGCCATGGTTGTTCGAGGGGAGCGCAGATGCCTGGCAGAGCTCGGCGTGACATCTGTGCAGTTCGTGTTATTTACCGAACCGCCGACGACTGTATAACAGAACGATCACGACGCAAACCCTCAGATCGACAGGGACCCTCCTAAAAGGCCCTCAGAGCCTCTCTGACGGATCAGGGAGTCCTGGTGAACACCAGGTGTCCTGAGCGCGTCTGAGCGTGCCGGAGGCGGCAAATGAGGGCTTTGGTGTGAGCTGGGTCACATCGCATAGTGGCTCTCTGTGACAACGGGCACAGTGCGTGCTCAGGCCCGCCTCAGTTCCTTGCGAGTTCAGGCTTTTTGGAGCAGCTGCTGGAAGCGCTCCAGGCCGACGTTCCCGCCGCTCAGGACCACTCCGACGCGCTCGGGCAACCCCTGGACTCGTCCAGCGAGCAGTGCCGCCAGTGCGCTGGCCCCGCTCGGCTCGAGGACGATCTTCAGTCGCTCGAACGCGAACGTCATCGCGGCCAGGATCTCCTCGTCGGTCACCAGTTCGAACGCCTCCACGAGCCGGCGGTTGATCGCGAACGTCAACTCGCCCGGTACGTCGATCGCCTGGCCGTCCGCAATCGTCCTCGGTACGTCGATGGTCACCCGCTCACCGGCAGCCAGCGACCGGGCGTGGTCGTCGCCCGCGGCGGGCTCGACCCCGATCATCCGGATCCCCGGCGACAGCATCGTCGCGGCCGTCGCGCAGCCGGCCATCAGCCCACCGCCGCCGACCGGGACCAGCAGCGCCCCGAGGTGCCCGACCTCCTCGATCAGCTCCAGCGCGACCGTCCCCTGCCCGGCCATCACGTCATAGTGTTCGTACGGCGGGATCAGCGTCAGCCCGCGGTCCGTGGCCAGCTCAGTCGCCAGCGCGGCCCGGTCCTCCTTGTAGCGGTCGTAGCTGACCACCTCTGCGCCGTACCCCTTGGCTGCCGCGACCTTGGTCGGCGGTGCGTCGGCCGGCATCAGGATGGTTGCTTTGGAGCCCGCGAGCCGCGCGGCCAGGGCCACCGCCTGTGCGTGGTTCCCCGACGAGTACGCCGTGACGCCGCGCTGGAGTTCATCGGGGGAGAGGCGGCTGACCGCGTTGTAGGCGCCGCGGAACTTGAACGCCCCGATGCGCTGGAAGTTCTCCGCCTTCAGGAACACCTGCGCCCCGACCCGCTCGTCCAGGGTCCGGGAGGTGAGTACCGGCGTACGGTGGGCGACGCCTGCGATCCGGTCCGCGGCGGCCTGGACATCTGTGAGACTCAGCTCGGGCATGGGGTGACGCTATCGCGATGTCAAAGTGATGCGATCGGCTCCGTACTCATCCTCGAGAGGGCCCGGACGGGCCTGCAGCTGAAGGAGACACCCGTGAAGTACCTAGTGGTCCTGAACATCAACCCCGACGTGTTGTCCGCGCTGTCCGAGACCGAGCAGCAGGCCATCTTCGACGGGCACGGGAAGTTCATGGCGACGATCCAGGAGACCGGTGAGTTCCACAGCACGGTCGCGCTGGCCGAGCCGGCGAAATCGTCGGTCGTGAAGGTCCGGGACGGCGTACCGGCGGTGACGGACGGGCCGTTCCTGGAGGCCAAGGAGTTCCTGGCCGGCTACTACCTGATCGACGTCGCCTCGCTCGAGCGCGCGCAGGAGCTGGCCGCGATGATCCCGGACGCCGGGATCGAGGGACTCGGGGTCGAGGTCCGCCCGGTCGTCCACGAGGTCGGCCTCTAAAGGCCTGGTGCAAGGCAGGGGGTTTCTCCACCGCCGTGGAGAAACCCCCTTGTTTTCTTGCTGTTTCAGTCGGTCTGGTCGTCGACGTTCGCCTCGGCGGCGTTCTTCTTGATCGACTCGATGCCGTTCAGTGCGCCGGCCTTGGTGCCGTAGCTCTCGCTGCTGGTCGCGATCACCTCGCCGTTGCCGGCCTTCAGCCGGAACCGGAACTCGCCGGACTTGTCCTTGTAGAGCTCGAACTTCCCCGCCATCGGTATACCTCCACCTGAATTGGTATGACTCCGTTGGCGAGCGTAGCGCCGTCAGCCCGCCGGTACCTCCCGCACCACGCCGGGCGGACCGTCCCAGCCCGGCCACGGCCCAGGCGCCGTACGGTCGGCGTCTGGTCGCTCCTCTTCCACTGTCTTGTACGGCGTCATCCCGCGCGCCGTGTAGTTGGCCAGCGCGGCAGGGCCGTCCAGCGTGTTCGTGTTCAACCAGACGCGGGTGATCGGGGCGACGTCTTCGTGGCGCTCGGCCAGCGTCCACGCCTGCCGGATGCCGACTGTCAGCAGGTGTCCGCCGAGTCCACGGCCGATGAAGCCTTTGAGCAGTCCGAAGTTCTCGATCTCGACTTCACTGCCCACTCCGCGCAGGGCGATGTACCCGGCAGGCACTCCGCCCACCCACGGCACATAGCTCTCGAAACCGGGTCTGCTCAGCCACTCCACCCACTGGTCCCAGTTCCAGCCGAGTTTGCCGAACCAGTGCCAGTGGCCGCCCACTGCGGTGTAGAGGTAGCGGGCGAACTCCGGAGAGACCTCCTCCACTGCTCTGATCTCTACTGGCTGTTCTTTGGCCGGTCTGAGCTCGTCCGGGCTGTGCTGTTCCAGGTAGGTCACAACGCTGAGGGCCAAGCTGCTACTCCTTGTTCAGGCTGCTACTTCTTCAAGACACCGCAGATGCCGGCGACGACCAGGTCGATCCCCAGCTCGTAGTACCGGGTGCTTGAGCTGTGGCAGACCAGTGCGTCCGCAGCGGCGGTGACCAGCGGGTACTTGTGGGGTGAGAGCGCACCGAGCGCGGCACGCTTCATCCGCAGTGAATCCTCACGCTTGACCGGGTCATTGTCCTCGCGGGTCAGCGGGTCGGTGGTCACCAGGCTGATCAGTGTGCAGACCGACTGCCGGCCGACCTCCGCCGCATCGTTCACGTCGAAGCCGCCCTCCGTGAGGATCTCCAGCAGTCGCTCGGAGATCTGGAGCCCGTCGTCCGAGACCAGCATCCGAAACAGCGTCAGGTCGGCCAGCCGTGGGTGCAGGCGGAGAGCTGTGACGAAGGCCGTCAGTACCGCGTGGAGCTGCTTGTCCCACGGCTCATCGGTCGGCTCGGGCAGCACCACATTCGCGATCAGACGGTCGCCGAGCGCGGCCAGCAGGTCGTCCTTGTCCTTGAAGTGCCGGTAGAGCGCCATCGGTGTGACGCCGTGCAGCTGCGCCAGCCGACGCAAGGTGACGGCAGCGGTGCCCTCCTCGTCAGCGAGGACGAGAGCGCTGTCGACAACCTTCTGCGGATCCAGGCGGCGGGGCGGTTCTTTCGCGGTCACGTTGACAAGTTTACACCGTAGACCTAACGTCTACCACGTACGCATACAGCGTATACATACGGCGTAGACTCTAGTGAGGTCGGCATGCGACGCAGTCCCTGGGCAACCCTGGCGGTCCTGGCCCTCGCCCAATTCATCGTGGTGCTCGACGTGACGATCGTGAACGTCGCACTACCCCACATCCAGGCGGATCTGAACTTCTCCACCGACTCCCTGCAGTGGGTGATCAACGCCTACACCCTGCTCTTCGGCGGCTTCCTGCTCCTCGGTGGCCGGATGGCCGACCTGCTCGGCCCGCGCCGGGTCTTCGTCGGCGGTCTGCTCCTCTTCGGCGTCACCTCGCTGGTGGCAGGGCTCTCCAACTCACCCGAGTTCCTGATCGGTGCCCGCGCCGTACAAGGTCTTGGTGGCGCACTGCTCTCGCCGGCAGCGCTCGCGATCCTCACCATGACCTTCGCGCACGGCCGCGAACGGAACATCGCCATGGGCGTCTGGGGCGGCCTGGCGGGTCTCGGCGGCACGCTCGGTGTGGTCGCGGGCGGCGTACTGGTCGATTCACTCAGCTGGCAGTGGGTCTTCTTCGTCAACGTGCCGATCGTGATCGCACTGGTCGCTCTGATCCCCGTCTTCGTGCCGGACGTGCGTCACCACGTCGGTGCGCGCACTTTCGACACCCTGGGCGCACTGCTCGGTAC
Source organism: Kribbella sp. NPDC058245 (assembly GCF_042882005.1). Taxonomy (NCBI): domain Bacteria; kingdom Bacillati; phylum Actinomycetota; class Actinomycetes; order Propionibacteriales; family Kribbellaceae; genus Kribbella; species Kribbella sp. NPDC058245. Next base: position 440,033 of record NZ_JBHVWY010000003.1, on the reverse strand, counting down.
GGCGGGACTCATGGCGATCGTGTACGGCGTCGTACGGTCGGAGCCTCGTGGGTGGGGATCGTTCGAGGTCATCGGCGTACTGACCGCCGGTGTGGTGATGATGGTGGCCTTCGTGATCGTGGAGCGCCGGTCTGCGGCTCCGCTGGTTCCGCTGCGGCTCTTCCGGTCCCGGGCGTTGAGTGTGTCCGGTGCGTCGCTGTCACTGAACGGCGCTGCGTTCCTGTCGATGTTCTTCCTGACTGCTATCTACCTGCAGCAGGTCCGCGGTGACAGCGCACTCGAGGCAGGTGTGCACTTCCTGCCCATGGGCGGTGCTGCGATCCTCGGTGCGGTCGTCGCGTCGCAGATGGTGCAGCGAATCGGCACTCGGACCGTTCAGCTCGCCGGAGCCGTTCTGAGCGTCGCTGCACTGCTCTGGCTCTCGCAGGCCGACGCCACTGGCAGCTACGCGACCCAGCTCCTGCCTGGCCTTATTTTGTTCGGCTTTGGCATCATCGCGGTCGGAGTGCCTGGTCAGATCACCGCAGTCTCCGAGGTCCGTCCCGCCGAGGCCGGTGCGGCGTCTGGTGTCGTGAATGCCATGTACCAGGTAGGTGGCGCGCTCGGCCTGGCCATCGTCACTACGCTCTCGATCAGCCACACCACCAGCGAACTGGCTCACGGCGCCACACAACAACACGCCCTCGAAGCCGGCTTCTCCCGCGGCCTGCTCGTGGCCGCTCTCTTCTCCGTGGCTAACGTCTTCCTGACCCTGGCCAGCCCACAGCTCCAGCCCACCGCAGAGCAGTTGACCGAAGCAACAGCCGCAGCCTGATCTGCTCTCCCGACGCCCCGGTGCCTCGTGCGCCGGGGCGTCTCGTTCGTCATGATCGAACCCATGCACTGGCCCAACTGCCGCAACGTCCGCGACCTAGCCGGCCTCCCCATCGACGGCGGCGGCACAGTTCGCCCCGGAGCCCTCCTCCGTAGCGACAACCTCGACCAGCTGACCCCGGAAGGCCTCGCCGCTGTCGACGCCCTCGGCATCGCCCGGATCATCGACGTCCGCGACGTCTGGGAGACCCAGTCCTATCCCTCGCCGTACCGAGCCGACCCCCGCTGGTTCAACGTCCCCCTGAACGACCCAGCCGATCCTGCACTTGATGACGAGGACCTCTTGGTCCAGTACCTCGCCCTTCTGGACAACTACCCCCACCGCTTCGCCAAGGCCCTCACCGCGATCGCCGAAGCCCCACCCGGCCCAGTCCTGGTGCACTGCCACGCCGGCCGCGATCGCACTGGCCTGGTCATCGCGCTCACGCTCGCGGCCATCGGCGTACCGGCTGACGCCATCGCCAAGGACTACGCCACCGCGCCAGCGGACTGGGAGCACGACCAACCCCTGGCGGCGACCATGCACGCCGTCCTGTCTGCCCGCCTTCCGGCCCTACCCCCAACTGTCCTTGCTGGGTTGAAGAATCGGCTCAGTACCGAACCAGCCCACCAATCGCCACCGGCGGCAGATGCCCACTAGCCGGCCGCTGTGTCGCCAGCCCGACACCAACATCGACCACCACTGACCGGTCCAACGCCGGGATCTCCGCAACCGGCGTCCACACCGCCTCCGCCGTCTCCCCATTGGCCTCCGGGCGCACCACCCCACCAACAACCCGCACCCCGTAAAACACCCCCACGTTCTGATGGACCTCCCCACGCCTGGCCTCGTGCGCCGGAATCACCCGCGAGTCCACCCCCAACAACTGCTCCACCACCCCCTGGAGCCCCGTCTCTTCCTCTAGTTCCCGCACCACCGCCACCACCGGATCCTCCGCGAACTCCACCTGCCCACCCGGCAGAGTCCACCAAGTCCCCTCCCCACCAGGCGACACATACCGAGCCAGCAAAACCCGCCCGTCAACCCGACAAACCCCATAAGCCGCCAACCGAAAACTCATCCCCCCAACCTAGCCGTGCACGTGCCTCAGCCCGCCCAGGTGACGTCGAAGATCCTGATCAGCTCTCGGTCGTCATCGACGTAGAAAGACAGCAGGCCGACGCTGCCGAAAACGCTCTGACGGAAGGCGGGTTCGGTCTGATCCGGCATCTGTGCATCCCACGGCGCACGAACCAACTCGGCAACATGTTCGACCAGCGCATCGAAGACTGCCGGTGGAATCCCCTGGAGCTGTGCCAATGCCGCCGCGTGAAACTCCACGCGGTAGTTCACCGTCCGTCGGACCAGCCCGGTATCACTTGCTCCGCTGGGACGAACTCCTCGGACCGACCGTCGCGAGCCGCCTTGCGAGCATGTTCGTACCCCGGGTTGGAGTAGGCAATCGCCCGCAACCGCCAAAGATGCAGCACGTCCCGCAGTTGCTGGAACCGCCACACTTCGTGCGCGGCGTCGAGAGCTCCGTGGTAGTCGGCCAGAAACTGCTCGTGCCACTCCGCGGGCAGCACCCGGAGAATCTCCGAGGGATCCTCGGGTCCTCCACTCAGCGGCTCAGCGGTCATGCCCCAAGGCTACTCCGACCACCGCAGCTGGACTCAAGTTATCCACACCCGCCCACTATCGTGCCGCCATGTCCTCGCGTCCGCTGCTGTTCCTCGACGTTGACGGCCCGCTGATCCCGTTCGGCGGTACGGACTACCCGACGTACTCCCAGTCGACTGACGGGAACCCGCTGCTCGGCCGAATCAACCCGGCCCTCGGACCTCGCCTGTCAGCTCTCGGTTGTGCCCTGGTCTGGGCGACGACCTGGACAACCGGCGCCAACGACCACCTCTCCCCAAGGCTCGGTCTGCCCGACCTCCCCGTCGTCGACTGGCCCGACCCCTCCGACGACGACCCCATCGGCATCCACTGGAAGACGCCCACCCTCGTCGCCTGGGCCGCCGGTCGACCGTTCATCTGGCTCGATGACGAGGTCACCGACCGGGATCGCAGCTGGGTTCGCGCCAACCACGCGGCCCCAGCGCTCCTCCACACCGTCGATCCGACTCGCGGTCTCACCGACGAAGACTTCGCCGTACTGAGCCGCTGGCTTTGAACCTCTCGCGGACGAGGATGCGGGTATGACGCGGTGGGTGTTCGACGGGATCGGGTTGCCGGCTGGCGAGTCTTTGCGGGTCGAGGTGGGGAGCGGGGCGGCGGAGGTGTTGCCGGGGCGGTTCGCGTTGCCGGGGTTGGTGGATTCGCATTGCCATCTGACGGTGGGGGTTCGGGAGCGCAAGCCGGTCTCGCTGGATGAGGCGGCCGCTCGCGCCATGTTGGCGGTACTCGGGCAGGCGGGAGTTCGCGCCGTACGGGATGTGGGTGGGAACCGTTCGATCACGCTCAAGCTCGCGACCGACCCCGAGGACGGTCGCCCGGTTGTGCTTGCCGCTGGGCGGTTCTTCGCACCGGAAGCGTCGTACTTCGCCGGCATCTACGAGCCCGTCCCCGCCGAGAGCCTGGTCGCCGCGGTCGAGGCCGAGCTCGACGCCGGCGCCACGTGGATCAAGCTGGTCGCCGACTTCCCGCCGGTCGGTCCCGACGGTCCGATTCCGGGAAGCGCAATGACGCCCAACTACGAGATGAGCGCTGTCGAGGACGTGATCGCGACCGCCCACGCTCGCGGTGCGCGGGTCGCGGCACATGTTCAGACCGGGCTGGTCAGCGAACTCATCCGCGCCGGCATCGACTCGGTCGAACACGGCGAGGTCATCACCGCCGACGATCTCAAGACACTCGGCGCGCGCGGTGGCGGCTGGACGCCGACGCTGTCCGCCTACGGCCCGCCCGACCCCAACGCCACCCCACAACAGGCCGAACGGCGTCGCGCCCGCACCGAACACATGACCGAGATGCTCCCGCTCGCCGGCCAGTACGGCGTACACGTGCTGACCGGCTCCGACATGGTCGGTACCGTCGCCGGCGAGGTCGATCAACTCGTCCGCCACGGCCTGACCGTCGCCCAGGCCCTCGAAGCGGCCACCACCTCCGCTGCTGGCTTCCTCGGCCTCACCGCCACCGACGACCTCGTCACGTACGACGCCGATCCCCGCGAGCACCCCGACATCCTCGCTACCCCAACCGCCGTCGTACTCCGCGGCCACCGCATCCGCTGACCGCCGAACGAGGATGAAGCGGTCGACGCACAGATCCGCGCGATCGTGTCGCTCCAGAACCCCGAAGGCGTTCGCGTTCCCGACTTCCTGCTGCATATCGACGGCGAAGCGGCCTGGTGGCGCTGGAGCGACCAACCCCTCGAGCCCTGACGGACCGCCAGCACCGACTAACTGTGCGCGGCTCGTCCGGTTCACGCTCAGCCCGGTCTCGCCAACCGGCCGATCGATGAGTTGATCAGTGCTGCAGGTCTGCCGTGGCTGTTGGTCCGTGAGTGCAAGACTGGTGATTACATCGTTACGTCGCGCTGGAAGGGGATGGCCGATGAGTCTTCGTCAGTACGAGTACGCCCTGGCGGTTGCTGAGGAGGGGTCGGTGACGGCGGCGGCGGAGCGGTTGCATGTCGCGCAGCCGTCGGTGTCGCAGCAGATTCGCGGGCTGGAGCGGGAGCTCGGTGTGAAGCTCTTCGCCCGTACGCCGTCCGGCCTCGTACCGACCGTGGTCGGCCGCGCGTTCTTGCGGGAGGCTCAGGTCGCGGTGAGCGCATCGCGCCGTGCCAGAGCGACGGCCCGGGCTGGTGCCGAGGAGTTGGTGGGCGAGCTGGTGGTCGCCGTACAGCTGGGGTTCGGCACTCGGCAACTGCCAGGCGCCCTGAGCGCGCTGCGGCGGCGCTTCCCGCGGCTCGAGGTCACCGTTTTCGAGGAGCAGAGTTCAGCTGAGCTGGAGCGACTGTGCGCCCGCGGCGTACTCGACCTCGCCCTGATGGCCGCCTGCGACCGAAGCCCGGCCGACGCCCATCACCTCGGCGTCGAGGAGTTCGTCGTCGTACTGACCCCCGGCCACGCGGAGCTCGCCGAGGATCGGGTCGAGTTGCGTGACCTGAAAGCCGAACCCTGGCTGCGATTCGACCGCGACAGCGCGCTGGACGCCGTACTGAAGAACGCCCTGCGAGACAACGGCTTGGCCCCCACCACGGCGGCCCGGGTCTCCCAAACCTCGACCGCCGTGCGTTGGGCTGCTCACGGGCTGGGCGTCACGCTCGTCCCCGCGTCGGCGGTGCCGGACGGTCACGAGCATCTCGTTCGCCCTGTCTCGCCGACCGTCACGCAGCCGGTCATCGCCGTACTGCGCCAGGACGCCGGCCCCGCCGAGTCGGCCCTCCTCGAACTCCTCCGCCAAGAGACCTGGCCGCTAGAAGATGTTGCCTCCGGCATCGACATGGAGCGTGGTTCCGTTGACATAGCTGGCGCGAGGCGAAGCTAGGAAGTAGATCGCCTCGGCCATCTCCGCCGACTGCGCCGTCCGCTGAAGTCCCAGCTGCTTGGCAAAACCCTCGTTGCCATCCGGTCCCAACTCGGCCACCACACCTTCGGTCCGAGTCGGACCGGGCGCCACGCTATTCACCCGTACGCCGCCCTCCGCGAACTCGGCCGCCCAGGTTCGCGTCAGCGATCCCAACGCAGCCTTGGATGCGCTGTACGCCGATGTGCCGGCAAACGCCTTGTGCGCTGCAAGCGAGGTGACGTTGACGATGCTGCCCGCACCTTGCGCGAGCATGTGCGGTACCAGCGCCGCAACCAGGAAGAACGCACCGCGCACGTTCGTGTCGAAGATCCGTTCATAATCCGCAACGCTCTGCTCGACCGTCATCGCAGTCGGGAAGGCGCCGGCGTTGTTGACCAGAATGTCGACCGGCCCGCTCTGCCGGCTCAGCTCAGCAACCGACTCCAGGTCGGCCAAGTCCGCCGGTACGAAGCGAGCCTGGGCTGAGCGTGCAGCCTCCTCACCACGCCGTCCGTCGCGCCCGCTGATGATCACCTCAGCCCCCGCCTTCGCCAGCAACCGCGCTGTCGCCAGCCCGATCCCAGAAGTCCCGCCGGTGACCAATGCCGTCTTTCCCTGCAATTCCATTGTCAGTGTCCTTTCTTCCGCCGGGAATTCAGCGCCGGGGATATTCGCCGCCGTCGACGACGAGATTGCTCCCGGTCAACCAGCCGGCCCGCTCGGACAGCAGAAACAGCACTGCATTCGCAATGTCGTCGGGCTGCCCATCACGCCCGAGTGGCGGCAACGCGGAAACGTCATGCCCCGCCGCAGACTCCAGACCCGCCCACAACTCACGCGTCGCCTCACCACCCGGCGTAGCAACCCGACCCGGCGTCACGACATTGACCCGAACCCCGTCCGCCGCAACCTCCAAAGCCAATCCCCGGCTGTACGTCTCCAACGCCGCCTTCGCCGCCACGTAATGCAGAAACGGCCCCACCGGCGTCAGCACTGCGGCCGACGAAACATGCACGATCGCCCCAGACCGCCGTACCCGCATCCCCGGTACCAGCAACGAATCCAGCCGCACCGAGGCCAAGTAGTTCAAGTCCAGCGCGTCCTGCCACTCCTCATCAGGAATAGCCGCACTGTCCTCGAACGGCCGCGCCCCACCCACGTTGTGCACCACCAGATCCACCCCACCAAACCGCTCACCCACAGCAGCCGCAACAACCTCAGCCCCCGCCCGCCCCCGCACATCGGCCGCCACCAACCCAACCCCCTCCGGTACGACGCCCTCCGCCGACCGCGCCGTAGCCAAAACCTCCGCACCCCCCGCCACCAAGGCCCTGACCACCGCAGCCCCGATCCCCCGAGTCCCACCCGTCACCACAGCGCGCTTCCCCGCAAATTCCTGCATTGTCCCGACCTCTCGTTTTCCGGTGCTCTCCATTTCAAGCTAGGCTCGGAAAACGACCCCCACAAAGACCAAATTGCAGCAGCCCCCATAGGCGATCCCTATACCCGCGGCGAGGAGTTCATCGCAGCGAGGACGACTGGTGTGTCACCTGGACGCCAATCGTCAGGTGAGGCGCTTCTCGAACTCCGCCTCGATCCGGAAACGACCGTTGACCTCGATCTTCTGTGGATGAAGGGGGCCTCGGTAGCCCAATCGCAGGTAGAAGTCTCGGGCCGAGCGATTCTCGGTGAACACCCACAGGCGTAGTACTTGTGCTCCCGACGCCGCCGCCGTCGCCTCGAGAGCCGAGACCAGAACCTCCCCGACCCCGCGGCGGCGAACATCCGGCGCGACCCACATTGCCTCTAGATGCATGTCGTCGTTGTGCTCCGGGCTGCGGGTGAGCTTCGCAAGGCCGACGGCCTCGCCATCCAGCCTGGCCACGAACCAGGCATGCCGCTCGAGTTCGCCGCGCCACTGCTTCTCGCCGAAGCCACGCTCGGCCGATTCGTCACCGAGGAACGCGGCAGCCGAATCTGTCAGTGCGGACAACCGCACGTCCCGAGCGGTCTGCCAGTCATCCGCTTCCAGGCGGAAGACAGAGATCTGCCTATGAAACCCTTGCAGCTCCACAACCGGGACCCCTCCGTCCGAGCGCGCGGGAGCACGGAGTCTAGCTGCGCTGTGCGAGCTGCCTCAAGGGGAGCGAATCGTTCAAACGTTCGCCGTAGCCACAGGAGATCCAGTTGGTCAGTCTGAGCTCCGACAAGGCGTTGCGGTCGTTGGCCACTGGGCTCAGGCGCTTGAGGCCTTGCTGCCAACCGCGGGTGTCCTGCAGCCACGCCGTGAGATACGCAACGCACGAGTCGGCGGTGATGCCCGATGCCTGCTTCGCAGCCCTACGCAGCGACTCCTCGGCGCTTGCCACCTCGGGATCGAAGCGCTCGAGTGCCAGTTTGTCCAAGGTCTCCTGAATCATCTCCAGGCGGACGTCCCTGAAAGCGCTCCAGTAGCTCGATTTGGCGGCAAGTGCCATCTGCTCGTCGAAGCCCCACCCTGTCGTGCTCTCGAACAAGGCGTAGAGACCTTCGGCGAGGAGGTCACCGAATTCTTCACGAGCCGCGCGCTCAGGATCGGCGTACGGCAGGTAGTCGGCCTGCCGGACCTCCCCGGCCTTCGGCAGGTTGCCGTCCGCGGCGCGACGGGCGAAGAAGAACCAGTCCTCGTTGTAGATGTCGGGGAAGAACGACAACTCCGGATGTTTGAGGTCTACGCCGAGCACGGCTCCGCCGACGAAGATGTCCTGATCGAAGCCGGCGAGCCGCCGGGCATGGCAGACCACCGAGTTGTCCGGGAATTTCCGAGTGGTCATGGAGGCGATCGGGTGCCGGTCGAGCAGACTCGTGAGGCGGCCGACATCCGCCGGCCGGAGCTGGCTGATGTCGTCGTCGACGAAGAGGAGCTTGTTCCAGCCTCGAAGCTTCCCGAGCAGAAGGCCGAGATTGCGCTTCAGGCTGAGGTCACTGCATCGACCGGCCGACGCTTCCTGGAAGGCCGCGGATGAGGTCAGCTGTGAGGGTCCCGGCAACTCGTAGCCGATGGGTACTTCGACGACCAGCGCGCGAGCTCCATGGGTCTTGTCCACGCGCTCGGCTACCTGCGCCACATTCGCCTGCCGACTGCACAGGACAACCAATGGAACGGACAGGGTCGCCGACAGATCGATGATGTTCTGCAGAGCTGACGAAGGACGTGCGGCCGGTACGACGATCGCGTCCAGCCTGCTGCGGCTCACGGGTACGGCGGAGGTGGACACATCGCTCAGCAAATTTGCGTGCGAAGGCCGATGACCGATCTGTCGGCTCACGCAGCGGCCTCATCACTGGGCGACCATTCGTAGAGAACGTTGTGCGGGATCTCCAGATCGGGCGACATCGCCTCACCGTTGAGCAGCGGAACCCTCATGAGGATGGCGAATGATCCTCCGGGGAATCGGCCGGCGAGATAGGCCTCATTGCGATCCCGTACGGCGGTGTCCGTGAGCGCACGGACTGCGCCGAGGACCCCTCGGCTGTAGACCCCGCTGCAGACGGTCAGCGTCCGCGCGTGGTTCAGGGGATTAGGCACTCGCACCAAGAAGGCCACGTCCTCGATCAGGCCGCGCCGTCGACCGTCGCGCCAAACATCCTCGGTCTGTTCCGCGGTGATTTCGTCCTTCGACGGAACATTCACCGAGATCCGCTCGTACTCGCTCCATTGCGGCCGGAATTCCTGCCCGTCGGGCGATCTGAAGACCTCGCCGTTGAGAAGGTCAGGAACCTCGACCTGCTGAATAGGCAGATCGAGCTGGAACTGCTGCAGTTGGTGGGCGACGCCGTTCCAGCCAATACCGCCGAGCACGATCAAGTGGCCGGTCAAGTCGGGGCCCGTGGCTTCGTTAGGCAATTTGTGCGTCAGGTCGGTCAGCTCAGGATTGCAGGCCCGGAGGTGGCCCCACAACTCGATAAGGGCGTCGACGTCGGCGTAGCGGTACATACGGGTGTAGTTGGGATTTGCTTCGTCTGCCAAGGGCGAGAGAAGGGCGGCGGGTGCTTCTGAGCAGATGGCCGTGACTGGGCCCGTCTCGAAGGTCCAGAGGCCGGCGCCGGCATTCGCCGTACCGGGCTTGCTTCGAGCCGCCTCGCGGAGCGCGATCAGCTCGCGGTGGAGCGAGGTGAACTTCTCTCGCTCGGAGGCGTTCAGATCCTGCTCGCGAGGCAGTTGCGGAGCGGCTTCGGCTGAGTGGTCCCGCGCGCAGAAGAGGGCGTAGGACCGCAGCCGATCGGCGGGCGGCAGCTTTGGGTCCGAGGAGTTCTCCCAGGAGCTGATCGCCGACACCGAGATCCCCTTGGGGCCGCCCAGCGCGTGCGCCAGCCTCGCCTGGGTCAGCCGCTGCGACCTTCGGAGGGCGCGCAGCCGCTCGGCGAGTTCTGCCGCTGGCGAGGGGGCCAAGTTCACTCCCGGGAGGGTCAGTGTCCGCTGATGGATTCGGTCACCCTCTCACCGGATTACACCGAAGTACAAGTGAAGTTCAAGTAGACACGCTCTGGCATCCACCTCGAGAACGGCGACACGGCCAAGCTGCTACTGCCATGCCCACATCGTGATCCGTCCGTGACCTATTCAGACTCTACCCAGGCTCAGAAGGAAGAAATCCACAAATCTACTGATTCCACTGTGTATCTAGGTGCAGGCACGGGTAAAACACTGGCAGGAAGACAAGCAAAGGACAGGAGTTCGACACGATCCCAGCCGGCTCGATGACCGAGGTAGGTGCCACCATGAGCAGCGTCCCGACTGTTGTGCAGATGCTCACCGCGACGCCATCGCCCTTCGTGGGCGTTCGGCCTGACCTCGCTGATCGTGGGCGAGGACACTTGGTCATTCGGAGCCACGCCGGTGTCCGGCGTGCTGATCCCTCAGTGCCATGAACAGCGTGATCGAGGCCCTGGAGCTGGGGAACTGGCGGAAGGCTTCGCGCATCCTTCATGACACTGAACTGGCCGATCCGTATCTGGCGATTGTGCTGATGACGGTGGCCAGGGCGATGTCCTATCGGGCGGTCGGCGAGCACAGTTTGGCCTGGACGACGCTGGGGCGTGCGGCGGTGCTGATGCTTCGGCGGCATCCGGGGCTGCCGTGCCTCGCGGTCAACGACACCGGCGCGGTGGACGACGTACCGGCTTGGCCTGGTGAGGTTGAGCGTCTGGCTCTGCCGGTCCGGCTGGCTCGGGGTGGTGAGGGGGATCTGCTCTTTCGGTCGGTTCGGCTGATCTGGCGGGAGCAGCAGGAGCTGAGCGATCTGTTTCGGCGGATTGATCAGCGGCCGGCCGAGCTGACTCCGGCCACGCACATCCTGGTACTCGCGTTCGTGGAGTACCTCTGCTGGGTGCGTCACGACGCCGGGACCTGGACGAGAGGGACGCCGATCGACGACGAGGCCGCGGACATCGAGCGGCGGATCGACGCCCTGAGTGACGGGCTTCGGACGGCGTTTCTGCGGAGCGCGACGGATCTGCGCCGTTTGCGCTATCCGGACGCCGGGAAGATGTCACTCATGGTCTGGAGTGGTGGTGGGACCTACAACGGATTGCAGAGGTTGGCGATCCTCGAGTTGGCCCGCCGCCCGGAACCGCCGTGGGGCGGCTCCGCGAAACTGGTGGACTGTCCGGCCCGATCGAGTTCCGTCAACGCCTGGCAATTCGCCCGGACCGCTTGATGCAGTCGTTTTTACGCGGCCTTTACTGGCTATCTCATCGGATCTACCCTTGAGGATCCGAATTCCATGCATCGTCAGCCCACCCAGGTCGTTGACATCATCAACAACCGGCGACAGCGCGCGGAGGAGGAACCTCGATGATCGCAGTCCTGACCGTGCCTGCGACCGGGCAGCGCCTGCCCGAGGTTCGCCTTGCCGAAGGGCGGCCGGCTGACTTGATCCGTACGACGCCGCTCGGGTCCGGCGTCAGTGTCGAGGTCGACCTGGCTGATCCGGGCCGATGGCGTTCTGTCACGGTCGACGGATGGGATGACGCCGACCGGAATCTCCTGGAAGCCGTTGTAGGACAGGAAAGTCTGCGGCAGCTCGGCGATCTCCGAGACGGGTTGGCCTTGACTGGCGGCCCGAGCCTGCAGGCCGACGTACAGGTCGGGGCTGCGCAATCCGGACCGTGGCGAAGGCTTGCGGTGATCGATGCGCTGGACTGGTGGTTGCAGGTGCCGCTGGATCAGGCGTTGCTCGACGCGGAGCGCGCGGTCGTGCGTGCTCGGGCTGCGCGGACCTTGCGATCAAGAGCGCTGCGGGAGCACCGCACCGGGCAGGCGTTGGTGCTGGCGCGGCGCTCGGCCGACGACCTCTCGACCTATCTGACCGAGTTGGCGAGCTCCGCGACGTCCTTGCCGCGCGCCCTGTTCTCCGGCCTGTCCCGGGTTGCGAACGGGTACGCAGGCCTGGCCAGCCAGGTGATCGGCGGGCCCGATGAGTGCCTCGATGCCGTTGCTGAAGCGTGGAGCCGGCTCAAGCTCGCCGTACCGGTTGTAGGAATCCTCAAGCGTTCTGAGCCGTCGTACCAGTTGTTGCCAGACAGTGCGGCGCTGAGCAGCTCGGTCGATCCTCGGCAGGTGCGCGCTCGTGTCGTCGGCACGGACGTGCAGGCTCGCGAGGTCCAGATGGTCGAGTCCCGAGAAGGATCGACGGTTCGCGTGGTGGTGCCCGCTTTTGGATCGCGAGTGCCGTCAGTGCTCGCGGACCAGTTGATGGTGCGGCTGGTCGACAGACGATCCGGTACGGCGCACGAGGCGCTCCGACTGAAGTTGCGACTGGGCCGGGATGCCGAGCGCCTCGGGATGCGGACGCCGGTCTTCACGCAAGACATTCCGTTGCGGGGCGCATCGGTCGAGGATGTGCGTGCCGACGTCTTCGATCCGGTTCATGAGACGGCGCCGGCTTTGACGGATACCGATGACGAGCTGGTACGGCGGCGCCGAGCGCAGTTCGTACTGGGTGAATGGCGCCGGGCTATGGTCGAGATTCGCCTGTCCAGGCAGGCGAAAACGCGGAATGGCCGGCTGGCACGCCTTACCGGCGTACTGGATGCGGCCGTGCCGGATGCCGACGAGCCGGTGTTCCTCGGTGGTCCGACGCGCAGCGAGATTGCCCGGTACGTCGAGGCTGCGCCGGGGACCGTGCATCCGTGGTTCACCAGCACTCGTGGGGCCGGCGAGCCGTTGGTGGCGGAGCTTGCGGCGGTACACCAAGCCCGATGAGATGTCGTCACGACATCGGAATTCGACTGGCTGAGCGCAGGGGCTGAAAGTCGTCAGTAGGGACGTCCGTGATCAGAGACGGACGTTGCTCCTGACGATGGGAGTAGAGCGATGGCCGTCCGCCGACTGAACGCTTTGAGCACCGCACGCAAACCGGTATTGGTACGCCCGAGGGTGGGCGCTGAGATCCAGCAGAAGGCAGTTGCCTTGCGAGAGGTCGAGGCGCGCGTCTCGGCGCGGCCGTCCATCATGTACTGGTTCCTGATGGTCAGCGACCTGGCGACAGCGATCTGGATGCACACGGTCGGACCGTGGCTGGATCACACGTCGAAGTTCACCGCGACCGGGACTCTTGGCGGTCACCACCTGATCCTGCAGATCATCGCGCTGACGGGCTTCCTGATGCTTGCAGCACTCGCCGTCTGCACCGACAACTTCACTCAGACCACGCCGAGGCTGGCACTGCTCAGAAATCTGGCCTGCATCATCTCGGTCGTCGCGCTGACCGGCATGCTGGCCCTTCTTCTGACGACGCTACTCAGCCGCGTCCTCTTCGGCCACCTACGGCCTTAGACATAGCTGTGTGAGCGGGCGAGGTCGGTGACGAGATGAGGGTTCCCGTCCTCGGCGATTCGTCGGACCAGTTCCTTTGCCCGCTCGGTCCCACCATCGGCGACCCAATCCAGCTCGGGTTGGGTGATGCCGACGAGTTGAATGAAGTCGACGCGGCCGTGGACGGTATCGATGCCGCCGACCTCCGGGTCAGAAACCGTTATATAGCTCGTTAATCGGGTATCGGTGTGCAGTGCCTGGCCCCGGCCGTTGACGAACTGGAACGGTTCGAACCAAGCCTTTGCGGTGTAGGTGTAGCGGCCGAGGTTGCTCATCGAGTTGATCGCCCAGATGCAGTCGTCCGGACCGTCGGCCCGGACCTTCATCGTCATCTCGTAACCCCAGCCGCTGAAGTCACCGCCGTACGACTCAGGATCGACGTACAGGGTGGACATCCCGTACGTCAGCAGGTGCTGGTAGCCGTTCGGGCTGGGGAAGATGCTGTACCCGTCGATGTACTCCTGACCCCCGAAGATCGCCCGCGCCTCAAACGGAGCGCCCTTGTGGGGCGGCGTAACACCCGGGTAGAGGGCATCGAACGCCGCATCGACAGCGAGCCACCCGGGCGCCCAATCAGTCTCGGCAGCGGCCCGGGCGACGTACTCGTCCTTGGTCATCATCAGCCGATCATGGCAGCGCCCCGGGGGCAGGTTCGTGCATCGTCGTACTGATGAATGATCTGTGCTTCTCCTAGACTCAGCGGAATGGATTATGAGGCGTTGAACGCCGAGGTCTTGGCCCTGTCGGACAGTCTGCGGAGCGCGGACGAGGCGACGGTGGCCGCGGAGGTTCAGCGGTTGACGGCGTTGGCCGCGCAGATCCCCGACGACTTCTCGCGGATGCGGGCGATGGCTCGGGTGGCGAAACTCCCCGAACTGATCTCGGGTCCCGCAGTGGGGCAGAGCGAGCAGTACGAGAAGGCGACGCACCTCGTCGGGACCGCCATGAGTGCGGACGGTACGACGGAAGAGCGCATCGCGGTGGCCGAGCGGGTGGCCAGTGAGATCGCGGAGCTTGCCGCGGCCGCACCGCCGCGGGAGTCCGGAACCATCCTGCGAATGAACTCTTCGGTGGCGCGCTTGATCCAGGAACTCCGCGAGCAGTCGCAGGAGGGCTGACATGTCGGGACCGTTCGGCCCCGAACTGCCGCCGTCGTCACCGGAGTACCAGTGGGTCAAATCGGTCATCACCGCGGTGGAACGCCGTACCGGATCGTGGAGCCGATGGAACGGCAAGGTCTACGAGGAGCCCGATCCGCGCTACCTCGGTACGGCGCACCCGGACGGCTCGATGACGGTGAGCCCGAAGAATGTACTCGACCCGATCAGGATGGCGTACACCTCCGGACGGGCGTTCACCTCCAACGAGGCCTTCCACATCCGTGATGCTGCGGCGACGGTGACGCACGAGGCCGTGCATCTGTCGTCGCACTTCGGGGACGACACGGTGCCGGACAGCCATCCGCCCCATGACAAGGCGAGCCGGGCGATCGAGGAGGGATTGGCCGAGTATTGGACGCACCGGCACCTCGACGATGTCACGGTCGACGTCGGACTCGCACAGACCGCTCCCGCGATCCTCAACGAGAGCACGGGGAACTCGTACCCCGCGTACATGGCCGCAACGGCCGAACTGACCCGCGGTATCGGCGAACGCACAGGCCGAACCAGCGATGAAGTCGCCGGCGCCTTGATCGCCACCGACCGCGCCCAGCGGTGGAACGCCGCCGCCGACATGCTCATCGACGCCAAACTCGCGCAGCTGCCACCCGCCGACCGCGCCGCCGTTCGCGAACAACTGATCGACGGCGTCCGCGACGAGTTCGCCCCACTGGTCGACACCACCAACAACCGCTCCATCCCAGCCGCCGACCAACAGATCGCCGGTACCGAAGCCGCCACCCGAGCCCTCGACCACCTGGACGACCAACTAACCACCCTCGAAAACACCTACAACCCCCCAGAAACCACCCCCGAACCCGAGCCGGAGACCGAACCGGAAACGGAGCCGGAGTCCGAGCCCGAGTCTGAGCCGGAGTCCGAGCCCGAACCGGAAACGGAGCCGGAGCCGGAGACAGAGCCGGAGACCGAGACCGAGCCGGAGACCGAACCGGAAACGGAGCCGGAGCCGGAGACAGAGCCCGAGTCTGAGTCTGAGCCGGAGTCCGAGCCGGAGTCCGAGCCCGAGTCTGAACCCGAGTCCGAACCCGAACTGGAAACGGAGCCGGAGCCGGAGACAGAGCCCGAGACCGAGACCGAACCGGAAACGGAGCCGGAGACAGAGCCGGAGACAGAGCCGGAGACAGAGCCCGAGTCTGAGTCTGAGCCGGAGTCCGAGCCGGAGACAGAGCCCGAGTCTGAACCCGAGTCCGAACCCGAACTGGAAACGGAGCCGGAGACAGAGCCCGAGTCTGAGCCGGAGTCCGAGCCCGAACTGGAAACGGAGCCGGAGACAGAGCCCGAGTCTGAGCCGGAGTCCGAGCCCGAAGCGGAAACGGAGCCGGAAACGGAGCCCGAGTCTGAGCCGGAGTCCGAGCCCGAAGCGGAAACGGAGCCGGAAACGGAGCCCGAGTCTGAGCCGGAGTCCGAACCCCAGTCCGAACCGGAAACGGAGCCGGAGACCGAGTCCGAACCGGAAACGGAGCCGGAGACCGAGCCGGACGCTGGGGATGATGCGCGGGTGGCGGAGGCGATGGAGTCGGAGGGGAGTGGTGGGTACGACGGCGGCTACGACGGAGGCGGGTATGAGGCCTCGTCCGGCGGTGACATCGAACGCGACTGACCAGCAGTGACCGACAGTCCGTCGTACGCGGAATCAGAGGTGCAGGGTGGGGCGGTAGATGAGTTCTTGGGTGCGTCCGTCGAAGGTCCGGCTCTCGAGCAGTTCGAGGTCGAAGTCCGCCGCACCCTGGAAGATCGGCTCCACTCCGGTCTGACCGGCGAGCACCGGGAAGATCGTCACCTGAACCTGGTCGACCAGGCCGGCGGCCATCAGTGCACGGTTGAGCGACAGGCTGCCGTTCGAGCGCAGCGGTACGTCGGACTCCGCCTTGAGCCGCGCGATCGCCTCAACCGCGTCCCCACTCACCACCGTCGCGTCCGGCCAGTCGAGTGATCCCTCGAGCGTCGACGACACCACAGTCGCCGGCAGGCTCCGCATCCGCGCGTTCACCGGGTCGAGCTCCGGCATCTTGCTCAGGCCGACCATCTCCATCATCAGCCGAAACGTGCTCCCCCCGAACACCATCCGCTGCTGCTCGCCGTACAGGCTGGCCCGTCGCTCCAGGAACTCCGGCCCGTGCTTGCCCCAGTAGGGACCCCAGTCAGCATTGTCGTACGACGCGAATCCGTCGAGGCTGGAGTAGATGTCGAAGGTGTAGGTGGCGCTCACGATGCTCTCCAAACGCTCGGGGCGCCCCGCGCGGGCGGCCTCTTACCCCTGCGTCGAACACCTCACCCCGAATTCGACACCTGTCTACAAATCCAGCAAATACAGGCTGAACGTCGTCGGCGTCCCGTCCGGGTGAGTGTCTCGATTGGAAGGATAATCCCGGACGTACCTGAACCCGGCCTTCTGCGCGACCCGCACCGACCCCACGTTCTCCGGCTCCACCCGAATGGCCGCTCGCGTCCCGATCCCCTCGGCTCGAAGTACGTCGCAGATCAACCGAACCGCCTCGACCGCAACGCCTTGCCCGCGAGCCCACGGATGCACCGCGTACGCCAGTGCCACATCATCGGGTTCGATCCCATCATCAAGATCAGGCGTGTAATCGACGTACCCGCAAAGTCGCCCATCCATCCAGACCCCGAACCCGCGCTTGCCGACCCCCGCGGATGCGTTCGCAGCAAGCCCTTCGAAGAACTCGGCAGTCCCCTCGGCGTCGCCGTAGCCCCCCGTCAGCCAGCGAACGGTCAGTTCGTCTTCCCCCGCGCAATGCGCTTCCGCGTCCGCCGCCGTCAGCGGTCTGAGCTCGATCGTCACCCGGCCGACGGTACGACGCCCGCCGCGGACCGTCCATCCGTTTACGCGCGGTCCTGAGGGGCGAAGTAGTTGGTGAGCAGCTCGGCCTTACCGGCCTTGTTGGCAGAACTAACCGTCGCAGTTGAACCGCACCACATCCGCGGAGCCAAGAACCCGTCTCGGCGGAACACTGGTCATTCGGCATCGGCTACGACAGGTCGAGTTGCCTGGCGCCCGCGAACGGGTGCGGGAGCTGTAAGACGCGTGCGGCAGTCTGGATCCCTGCGGGCAGCGAACTGACATCGAGTGGATCTGCCGGCGCCGCGATCAGCGTGTACGGGCCGCTCTTGTCCAGCCAGTCGTACGCGAAGAGGCCACGTTCACTCAGCGAGAGCCAGTAGGAGAAGTTGCCGTCTCGTGACGGGTCAGCAGGGATGGCCCGAGTGACAGCCGGCAAGGCCGCGATCGCTGACGCCTCGTACTCAGCACTCTCACCTGCAGCGCGCACCGGGTCAGGGACGGGCCCATAGGGTCCCGCCGACACCGCTGCAACGTGACCGACGCTGTCGACCGCAAGAAAGTCCCACTCCAGACCCCACGAGTACCCACTGAGATCCTCAGCCATAAAGCCACTCTACGAGGCGCATCGGGTCCTATACCGTCGTCTGTGTGGAAACTTTTGGTCGCGGGCTGCCCAAAATCTTCCACAAAGCACGTGTTGACCGGCCGGTCGCTGGTGACGTGTGGCTGCGGCCGGGGGTAACAACTGAGTAGCACCTGTCTGTACGCACTGAGACCATGGCGCACATGACACAGAACGCGACATCGGCGGCGCCGGCGTGCGTCTTCTGCGCCATCGTGGCGCGACAGGCCGAGGCCAGTCTGGTGTACGAGGACGAGACCGTGATCGCCTTCATGTCCTTGCACCCAGTCACCCCCGGCCACCTCCTCGTCGTACCACGCAAACACGCAGTCGGCCTCGAAGACCTCGACACCGCCACGGGCGCTCACGTCTGGTCGGTCGGCCACGACATGTCGCGAGCCCTACGACGCTCCGACCTGCCCTGCGAGGGAATCAACATCTTCCTCTGCGACGGCGAAGTCGCCTTCCAAACGGTCTTCCACTTCCACCTCCACGTCATCCCGCGCTACCCAGACGACGGCTGGACCATCGTCCCCGACGAGGTAGAAGTCGAAAGATCCCTCCTCGACAACCACGCCCAAACCCTCAAGGCCGCCATCGCCCAGTCGGACTGACAGCCCGTGCAGCGGGCCTAGCTGCGCTCCACAGTCCGATCGCCAGCGGCCCGTCTTTGATCACCCGCACAGGCCGCTGGCGTGCGGTAGGGGAAGGAGCGCGCGATAACACGCACCGCTGAGAGTGGGCGGCTGCGTAGCACGCTGGGGGAGATAGATCCTCAAAAGAAAAACCCTCACCGGAAACCGGAGAGGGTGAAGGTGGTCAGGGGCGGTCTCGAACCGCCGACCTTCCGCTTTTCAGGCGGACGCTCTACCAGCTGAGCTACCTGACCGGGGAGAAAATTTGGCGGCGGTGATTTCTCACCGCCGCCTTCTCCTGGCGACCCAGACGGGACTCGAACCCGCGACCTCCGCCGTGACAGGGCGGCACGCTAACCAACTGCGCTACTGGGCCAGGTTTCTCGATGATCCTACAGCATCTTCGAGGTGGTCTGACATCGGCCTTTCGACCGTATCCCCAACGGGATTCGAACCCGCGTTACCGCCTTGAAAGGGCAGCGTCCTAGGCCACTAGACGATGGGGACTCGGACCCGCGGGAGCCGAAGCTCCAGGGACAGCCGTAACTATAGAGGACGGTTCGCCAGGTGCCAAAACGAGATACGTGCCTAGGCTGGGGGTGTGATCGAGATGACTCGGGCGGACTTCGAGGTGCTGGTTTCTGAGGCGCTGGACGAGGTGCCGGGGGAGCTGGCGGCGCTGATCGACAACGTGGCGATCTTCGTGGAGGACGAGCCGCCGGCCGGGGATCGGGAGCTGCTCGGGATCTATGAGGGGATCCCGTTGACCGAGCGGGGGCACTTCTATGGCGGGGTGCTGCCGGACCGGATCACGATCTACCGGAATCCGACGCTGCGGATGTGCGAGACCGTCGAGGACGTCGTGGATGAGGTGAACATCACGGTGGTGCACGAGATCGCGCACCACTTCGGCATCGACGACGCCCGCCTCCACGAGCTCGGCTACGGTTGACCCCCGCGTCGTCACCGCTTTGGGGAGGATTCACCGCCCGAATCGGGCCTGGATCCTCCCCGAACCGGTTTGGGGAGAGTGGCGGGAACCCGACCTTGGGCACCCATCAACCATTTCAGGACCCGAAGATGGTTGAGCCGTGCTCAAGGTCGGCGAAGCTCCCCAATCAGGGAAGCGCATGCCGAAACCGCCGTACGGCGGAAGAGGCCGTACGGCGGGTCGCACAGACGCTATGAGCGGCTGAAGAGGAGCTTCCAGGGCATCAGGGCCGACTCGAGCTGAACCTTGAGGCTCATCTTGGAGACACCCTCGGTGCGCTCCTCGAAGTGGATCGGCACCTCGGCGATGCGCAGGCCGCGCTTCACCGTGCGGTAGTTCATCTCGACCTGGAACGAGTAGCCGTTGCTCTCGATCGAGCTGACGTCGATCCAGCGCAGGGTGTCGGCCTTCCAGGCCTTGAAGCCGGCGGTGGCGTCCTTCACGTGCAGCCGCAGCAGGGCGTTCACGTAGAAGTTCGCCCAGGCCGAGAGGGCCCGGCGGTGCCAGCCCCACTCGGCGGCCGCGGAGCCGCCTTCGACGTACCGGGAGCCGATCACGAGGCCGGCGTCGGTGGTCCGCAGGGTCTCCACCATCAGGGGGATGACCGAGGCGGGGTGCGACAGGTCGGCGTCCATCTGGATGACGATGTCGGCGCCTTCGTCCAGCGCGCGGGTGATCCCGGCGATGTACGCGCGGCCGAGGCCGTCCTTGGTGGTGCGGTGCAGTACGCCGACCTTCTCCGGCGACTCCTTCGCCAGTTCGTCGGCGACGTCACCGGTACCGTCCGGGGAGTTGTCGTCGACGACCAGAAGCTCCAGCCCGGGCAGGTTCAGGTCGGACAGCAGCCCGGCCAGGACGGGCAGGTTCTCCCGCTCGTTGTAGGTCGGTACGACGATCACGATCTTGGATAGGTCACCCATGACATTCCTTCTTCGGGGATACCGGACGCTACCGCATCCAACGGTCGACCCCCCGAACGCGGTACGCCGAGTTGCCAACGGCAACCCAACGGCAACCCAAGAAGCAACCCCCAAGAGCAAGGTCCAAGAGAAAGATCAGAGTACGGCGAGCGCCTCCGCCGTCGAGGCGAAGATCTGGAACTGGCCGCCCAGCCCCGTTACCGAGAGTGGACGGTCGACCGGACGGCCGACGCCGACCAGGGCGAGCGTGATGTTGTGCCGCCCCGCGAGGGTGCGGGCCTCGACCAGGTTGCCGAGGCCGGCGGAGCTGAGGAAGGTGACGGCCGAGACGTCGATCAGCACCAGCCGGGCCGGTGGTGCGACGGCGGCCCGGATCGACTCGGAGGCGAAGTCGGTGGTGGCGATGTCGATCTCGCCGGAGAGGCGGACGAGGAGAACGCCTGGCTCCAGCTCCGTGGTCACCGCGTCGAACGTCGTTTTGATCATGTCGCCGTCCCGTGGCTCAGACTGGCTTGTCACGCCGGATTCTCCCCCGGGTAGTCCCGCACCGTCGGTCCGTCCTGACGGGATCAACTGCCCTGGGGCAACCGTATGCCCCGACGCCGGACCGTCACAACGGCTGCCCGCGGGATGACCTCGGAGCGTGACCTCGGCGCGGGCGGCCCTGACCGAAAGTCAAACGCTGCAACGACGTCGGTGGCGGGTGGTAAACAATGGACATGAGTGTTCTCGATGGCAAGGCAGCGCTCGTCACCGGCGGCCTGGTCCTATGACTGACCCAACGCTCACCGCCACGACCCTGCTCGCAGAGATCGACGCGGCCGCCGACCCCCAGGTGGCCGAGGTCCTCGAGCGCTACTTCCAGCTCCAGCCCGGCGGCTACGGGTACGGCGACCAGATGGCCGGCGTGAAGCTCTCCACGATCCGCGAGCTCCTCAAGCCGTACCGCAGAGCCGCCGTCTCGCTCAAGGACCTCGAGCAGGCACTGACCAGCCCGATCCACGAGCACCGCCTGGCCGTCCTCTGCCTGCTCGCCGACCGCGCCGCCAAGGAGAGCGAGCCGATCTACGAGCTCTACCTGCGCAGTACGGCGTACATCAACAACTGGGATCTCGTCGACTGCAGCGCCGCGGAGATCGTCGGCGGCTACCTGCTCGACAAGCCGCGCGACGTCCTGGAGACCCTCGTCCGCTCGGAGTTCCTCTGGGAGCGAAGGATCGCCTTGGTTGCGACCCACTGGTTCATCCGGCGCGGCGAGAGCGAGGACATCTACCATCTCGCTCCGGAGGTCTTCAACGATCGCGAGGACCTCATCCACAAGGCGGCCGGCTGGATGCTGCGCGAGGCCGGCAAGCGGGTCTCCGAGGACGAGCTCCGGGAATTCCTCGACGAGCACGCGTCGGCGATGCCGCGCACCATGCTGCGCTACGCGATCGAACGCTTGCCCGCCGACGTCCGCGCCCACTACCGCGCACAGCGCTAGCTGCGCACAACCCACAACCTTCAGCCTGCATCGAAAGGACTGCCGAGCCGGTACGGCGAACCTACGCTGACGACCATGAAGCTCATCCGTCTGGCCCTGCTGGCGCTGCTCGTCGCCGCAGGTCTGATCGCCGTACCGACGACGGCCATGGCCGCCCCGGCATTCCAGATGCCGATCCCGTGTGGCCTGCGCTGGACCACCGCCAGCCACAGCGGCCACGCCAGCCAGTGGATGATCGACATGGTGGACATGGGTGGCAACACTCGCGGTACGCCGGTCCTCGCGTCGGCCGGCGGTACGGTCAGCGCCTCGCTGAACTCGGCGACCGGCGGCCAGATGGTCGTCATCGACCACGGCGGCGGCTGGCAGACCCGCTACCTGCACATGGATCGCCGTGATGTTGCCGTCGGCAACACTGTCGACCAGGGCACGCAGCTCGGCGTCGTCGGCAGCACTGGTGACAGCACCGGGCCGCACCTGCACTTCGAGCAGAAGCTCAACAACGTTGTCCAGCAGGCGTCGTTCGACGGTCACCTCGTCCCGCTGACCTGGTCGTACGGCGAGCACTACGAGACCAGCGCGAACTGCGGTGCCGGCGACGGCAAGTTCTGGGTCGACACCTTCGCCGACGCCCCTGGATACGCGAGCCCGGGCGCGGGCGCCAGCACCGGCACCCTGAAGAAGGGCACGAGCTACGTCTACTGCCGGACCTGGGGTCCTGAGGTCCGCGTCGGCTCGGCGTTCAACCACTGGTGGCTGAAGACCGACCTCGACATCGGCCCGGCCAACCAGTACGTCTCGGCCTACTACCTGTCCCGCTGGGGCAACGACGAGGCCAAGGACAACGCCGGCCGCGATATCAAGGACTGCACGTAGAAGCCGATGGCGGCGAGCACCAGGTACGCCGGGACCAGTAGCAGCACGTCCTGGTTGACCACGCTCGCCGACCAGCCCGCGTCGCGGGAAGCGCCGTCGACGGTCAACCGGTTCACGGTGAGGAAGGTCAGATGTGTTGCGATGCTGGCCCACAGTGAACCGGTGGCCGCGCGGGCGACGACGAGCGTGAACCCGAAGATCGTCAACAGGAACAGGTACGACGCCGGGTCCTGACCCGGTGGCACCAGACTCAACTCCTGGGTTTCCTGCTCGAAGATGTTGCCCAGCACCAACTGCACAGCCGAAGCGATCCCCGGCACCAGCAGGAACAACGCCGTGGTCCCCACCGCAGCAAGGAACCCGCGATACCGCGACCGCAACGCGTTCCAGGTGTGACCGCGCAGACTGAGTTCCTCAGGAAGGGCCTCGAGTAGCAACGCGATGACCGTGTTCGTCAGCAGGAACAACAACACGCGATGCGGCTCGATCCGCCCCCACGTGATCCATCCCGCGAGCGTGCCCGCGCCGAACACCACAACCGCACTGCCGCCGGTCACCAGCAGACCGGTGAGCAGCCCACGCGCAGCGTCCCGGAGCCCCAACTCCTGTCGGCGCCGGAACGGTCTGATCAGCAGTACGGCGACCACCGCACACACTAACGCGGGCACGAAGCGGTTGTGCACCGCCTCCGACACCGTGATCGAGCACCCCAGTGCGAAGCCCATCGCCAAGGCCCCGGAAGCCGCCCGCCACCACGTCGTCATCATCCGGGAAGCTTATAAGACGATCGTGTCAAAAAGATCGGCGTTATGTCGACTTGTCGAGGTCAGGGGTGGACCTCGCTGGAGGGCGGTGGGGAGACCAAGGCGCAGTGCAGGTGTCGCTCGACAGTCACGGTACGACGCCGAGTCCCGTCTCCGAGCGTGGTCCAGGCGATGACCGACCCGGCCACCGCGAGCACGGCCGAGATGATCAACGCCCGGTCAAATCCATTGCTAAAGGCAACGGGATCCCGATATGACTCGCCGGTGATCCCCGCCGCCATCGGAATCGCGGCGACCGCCATCAACTGCGCCGACCGCGCCACCGCGTTGTTCACCCCGGATGCGATCCCAGCATGATGATCCTCGACCGACGACAACACAGTCGCCGTCAGCGGCGCCACCGTCGCAACCAACCCCAGCCCCAGTACGACGACCGCCGGCAGCACCGTCGTCACGTACGACGACCCTGGTGAGATCCGCAGCATGAGCAGGAACCCGCCGGCCATCAGCAACGGCCCGACGGTCATCGGGATCCGCGCGCCGATCTTCTCCGCGAGACCACCCGCATATCCGGACAGGGTGAACATCAAGGCGGTCATCGGAAGTAAGGCCGCCCCGGCCCACACAGCGGCGTACCCGAGGGCTGTTTGGAAGTAGACGACGACCAGGAAGGTCGCCGTACCGAGAGCGCCGTAGACAACCACCGTGACCAGGTTCGCGCCGGTGAAGCGGCGGTTGGCGAAGATCCCCGGCGGCAGCATCGGATGCGAGCTGCGTCGCTCGACGAAGACGAAGACCCCGAACGCGAGCAGGCCGATCACGAGACTGGCTAGCACTGAAGCGTTGCCAAAGCCATCGGAACCGGCGCGGATCAACCCGAAGGTGAAGCCGGCCAGACCGACGGTGGCCAGGGCTGCGCCACTGAGGTCGAGTTTGCCGGCCATCTCCTCGTCCCGGGGTTCCGGCACATGCCGCAAAGTGACCAGGATGGTGACGAGGGCGATCGGCGCGTTGATCAGGAAGATCAGCCGCCAGGATCCGCTGTCCACCAGCGTGCCGCCAACGAACGGCCCGACCGCCGCCGCGACCGAGGTGAGCCCCGACCAGGTGCCGACCGCCTTGCCGCGATCGCCCGGGGCGAACGTGGTCTGGAGGATCGCCAGACTGCCTGGCGTGAGCAACGCGCCGCCGATGCCCTGCAGCACTCGCCCGGCGACCATCACCTCAAGGGTGGGGGCGAAGGTGCAGATCATCGACGCGATCGCGAACCAGCCGACACCGATCACATACATCCGGCGCCGACCGAGCCGGTCGCCGAGCGAACCACTGAGCAGGATCAACGACGCCAGCATCAGCATGTAGCCGTTGACGATCCATTGCAGTCCGGCCATCCCCGCGCCGAGGTCCTCGCCCATCGCAGGCAGGGCGACGTTCACCACCGTGCCGTCGAGGAACGCCATCCCCGACCCCAGCGCCGTGGCCGCCAGCACCCACCGCGCCCGCGCAGTCCCCAGCGCGATCCGTTCCTCCGCCATGAACCAACGGTAAGGGGCCCCTCGGACAAAACTGCATCAGGGCAGGTCGAGCTGGACCACAATCAGTGCCTGGGCGGCTGGGATCGACGGCCGGATGGTCAGATGAGGCGGATCGCCCACTGCACAACGGGTCTCAGGAAGCAGCGGACAGACCGCGTTCAACAGCCCGTCGGTCACCGATACCGTGGTCGGCAGCGTGCCCTCGGAGGGTGCGATCAACGGCCGCAAGGCGGCGGCCGCGCGCTGGGGCCGTTGCGGGGTACGGCGAACCGTCGTCCCCGTCAGTCGATAGGTCAACCGAAGCTTCGTCGCCGCGACCGTCAACGGCACATCCCGGGTGGTCTCGACGGTGGAAGAATCCAGCGACACAACGGATTCATCGGCCAGCAACTGCAGATCGGACGCCCGCGGCGCCGTCCTTGTCATCAACCCCGGCAGCGTCTCGCCGGAGGTGGGGACCTGTAACTGCAGGTCGTCGGCCGCAGTTGACAGCACCACGTCCTCGACGATGTCGAACGACCCATCGGCCCGCGGTACGGCGGTCATCCGGATCCCCGGCTCGGTCACCCCCGGCCCCGGCGTGACCGAATCGGTCGGCCCCGGCGGCGGAATGGCGACCGTGTCATCGGCGCCTGGACTCGGCCCGACGGGCCCGGATCCACCGAAACATCCACCGACCGCCAGGACCAGCGCAGTCGTCAGTAGCACTCGTCCGCGATGCAGCACCGAACTCATCGCCCCCAAAGCTGAGTCGCGCAAAGAAAGGGATCCGGTTGGGCGCGCAGCCTCTGGCGGCCGGATCCGTTTGCGCTTACGATACGCCGGAATTCACTGAATTCGGGAAATGTGAGGCGTTTTCCGAGCCAGTACCCAGGGGGCAAAATGAATAAACGCAGCGTGTCCGAACGTTTTCGATCAGTAAATTCGAGAATGCGAGGTCCGGTAATTCCGGTGCTGCTCGTGGCGGCAGTGATCTCGGCGCCGCTGGCGCCCGCGGAGGCGGCCGCCGGTGGCAACGTCTTCATCGT
Organism: Kribbella sp. NPDC058245; assembly: GCF_042882005.1. Lineage (NCBI taxonomy): Bacteria > Bacillati > Actinomycetota > Actinomycetes > Propionibacteriales > Kribbellaceae > Kribbella > Kribbella sp. NPDC058245. The sequence goes on along the minus strand of NZ_JBHVWY010000003.1, from coordinate 413,966 downwards.
GCAGGGCCTGGCGGGGAAGAACCTCGACATCAGCGTCGACGGCCACGAGGTGGGGGCGAAGGTCGCCGGCGCCAAGCTGATCGGGCCCTTTGGAGTCTCGGCCGGTCAGCGCACGATCACCGCAAAACAAGACGGAAAGGTCGTCATCGAGCGCAAGGTGACGGTCGCGTCCGGTGGCAGTCTGGACGTGGTGATCCACGAGCCGGCCTCGCCAGGCGGTGCTCCGGTGATCACCTCCTACAACAACAAACTGACCGCGGTCCCGGCCGACAAGGCCGCCGTCCGGGTCGCGCACACCGCTGCGGTCGGCCCGGCCGATATCAAGGTCAACGGTAAGGTCCTGTTCGCAAATGTCGCCAACGGAGAATCCCTCGACGTAGTCGTCCCGGCGGCCACTTACAGTGTCGAGATCGTTCCGGCGGGTGCGAAGTCACCTGTTGTTCTCGGTCCGTTGGCATTGCCGCTCAAGGCCGGATATCTGACCCGGGTTTTCGCGGTCGGTGCACCGAGCCAGAAGACGATGACGGTCGCGGTCGGCACGATCAAACTCCGGCCGGCCGGTTCGCCCAAGCCCAAGGTGGTCAACACCGGAGCCGGGCCTGACCACACCCCGGCGCTGGCAGGGATCGCACTGCTGCTTCTCCTGGCCACAGTGATCACTGCACGACGGGTGGTACGCCGCTGAGGAGGCTGCTGCTCGGACTGCTCCTGATGTGCTGCGTGGGCCTGGAGGGGTGCGCTGCGCAGCTGGACGGAGCTGTGTCGGGCACCGGGGTGGACGGCGGCACTTCGACGCCGGCGCCGTCGTCCACCCCACTGGACCCGCTCATCACGCCGTCGACCGACGTCCCATCAGGCAGAGTCGGTACGCCGGCGCCGAGCCAACGCATCCGGTTCGTGCCGACCGAGGTGGTGCTGCCCGGCGGCGCGCAGGCGCCCGTCGTACCGGCTGGGACGGTTGGCGATCAACTGCAGGTGCCATCCGGCGCGCAACGCGTCGGGTGGTGGGACGGCGGTGCCGAGGCTGGTGATCCGTTCGGATCGGTTGTGCTTGCCGGTCACGTCGACACCAAGACCGAAGGGCTCGGCTTCTTCGCGCGCCTGCGCAAGGCCGAGCCCGGCGAGTACGTCGTACTGCGGGGTGGCGGCCGGACGGCGACGTACCGGATCGACTCCAAGGTCTCCGTACCGAAGGATGCGCTCGCGACGAAGAGTGGGGCCTTCGATCAGACGGGTGCACACCGGCTGGTCCTGATCACCTGCACCGGCGCCTATGACCGCAACAACGGCGGCTACGAAGACAACCTCGTCGTCACTGCGACGGCGATCGGCCTGGCGAAGTAATCACCTGCCTGCGCGAAGGGATCGAACGGCTGGCGTGGATCCGGCGGTAGGCTCGGCGGTCATGGCGAGGTATTTCGATGTACATCCGGAGAATCCGCAGAAGCGCGCGGTCGGCCAGGTCGTCGACCTGGTCCGCGACGGTGGGCTGATCGCCTACCCGACCGACTCGTGTTTCGCCCTCGGCTGCGCGCTCGGGAACCGGGACGGGATCGACCGGATCAGGTCCATCCGGCAGCTGGACGACAAGCACCACTTCACGTTGATGTGCCAGGACTTCGCCCAGCTCGGGCAGTTCGTGCACATCAGCAACGCCGTCTTCCGCTCGATCAAGGCGGCCACGCCGGGCAGCTACACGTTCATCCTGCCGGCCACCAAAGAGGTCCCGAAGCGGCTGCTGCACCCGAAGAAGCGGACGGTCGGAGTCCGGATCCCCGACCACGTGGTCACCCAGGCGCTGCTCGAGGAGCTCGGCGAGCCGATGCTGTCGAGCACGCTGCTGCTGCCCGGTGACGAGGAGCCGATGACCCAGGGCTGGGAGATCAAGGAGGAGCTCGACAACCAGGTCGACGCCGTGATCGACGGTGAGACCGGGATCGAGCCGACCACCGTGATCGACTTCTCCGAGGATGTCCCCGAGGTGGTCCGGGTCGGCGCCGGGGACCCGTCGCCTTTTGAATAGGGGCTTGCGCTGGGGGTAATTGATGCCGGATTGTGGCGGAGGACCGTAACTTAGTTTCTTCGCCCGCCCCCGGAGGATCTCCCATGCGACGTCTCCTGGTCGTACTCCTTGCCCTGGCCCTCGCCCTCATTCCGACCACCGCCAGTGCCTACGCCAACGCCTTCTTCCCGACGCAAAGCAGCGGCAACCGCGGCGCCGACGTACTGGCGATCCAGTACCTGCTGCAGTACAACGGTCAGACCGCTCCGGCCGACGGGGTCTTCGGCGCCTCGACCGTCGACGCAGCCAAGGCCTTCCAAGCGGCGAAGGCGCTCGGCGTCGACGGGATCGTCGGCCCGCAGACCTGGGCCGCACTCGCGCCGACCATCCGGTCCGGCGACAACAACGCCGCCGTCAAGGCGCTCCAGGTCGAGCTGAACGCCAAGCGCCGCCTCAGCCTCCCCGTCGACGGCGTCTTCAGTACGGCGGTCCGCGACGCGGTGGCCGCCTTCCAGACGCACGCCGGGATCGGGTCGGACGGCATCGTCGGTCCGATCACCTGGCGCAATCTCGCCTGGCACTACGACTACCCCGACTTCACCGCGAACCTCTGCGACCAGGACCCCGACGGCAACGGTACGGCGGCCAACTGGGCCACCTCAGCCGCAGTCGCCCAGATGGAAGAGGCGGCGCGGTCGTTCGCCGGCACCGGCCAGGGCAAGGTCCCGTACGGCGATGCCGGGTTCGAGCACGGCGGCGACATCCCCGGTCACGGCAGTCACGATGTCGGCCTGGACATCGACATCTGGCCGATCCGCACCGACAACGCCCAGTGCACCGCCGGCCGCATCACCTGGCAGTCAGCCACCTACGACCGCGCCGCCACCCGCCAACTGATCCAGGCGATCCACGCCGCCGCCCCCGGCCACGTCCGGATCATCTTCTTCAACGACCCCACCCTGATCAACGAAGGCCTCACCACCGAGTGGCCTGCTCACGACAACCACCTCCACGTCCGCGTCTGCGAGAAGGTCCACCCCAGCTCCCTCTACACCTGCTGACCGACCGAGCGCGCTAACGTCCGAACGATCGGAGCGCGTGGTCGGCGTGTCTTCGGACGCTAGCTGGGTAACGCTCCCCGAGGCCAGCCGGTACGACGCCTCCGCGCGATCCCGGTATGACCTTGAGCACGGATCAGTCAGTTGTCCGGGCGGAAAGTGGCTGGTGGGTGCACAAGGTGGCGGTCGCCGGTGACGTTGGCGAGGTAGAAAGGGGGTGTGACCGAGACTCTGGATTTGACGCCTGATGAGTTGTTGACGACTACCCGGACTGTGCGGAAGCGGCTGGATCTCGAGAAGCCCGTACCGATCGAGCTGGTCCGGGAGTGTATTGAGGTTGCGGTGCAGGCGCCGTCGGGGAGTAACCGGCAGACGTGGCACTGGATGGTCGTCACGGATGCCGAGAAGCGGGCAGCGATCGGGGAGTACTACCGGCTGGCGGTTGAGCAGTACCTGGCCGGACCGGGTGCTGCCGGCAAGCTGCATGCGGACGACCCGGACCGCGCTCCCGTGCAGCAGCGGGTTGGGGACAGCGTTGCCTATCTGGGTGAGCGGATGGGGCAGGTCCCCGTGCTGGTCATCCCGTGTCTCACGGTGAGCAACCTGCCGGCCGGGAACCAGTCCGGCACGTGGGGATCGATCCTTCCGGCCGCTTGGAGCTACTGCTTGGCGGCGCGAGCGAGAGGGCTCGGTACGGCGTGGACGACGCTGCACATGGTCTACGAGAAGGAGATCCAGGAGTTGCTCGGACTGCCGGAGGAGATCCGGCAGTCCGTCTTGCTTCCGACCGCGTACTACACGGGTGACACTTTCAAGCCTGCCCCGAGGCAGTCACTCGACGACGTCATCCACATCGACACTTTCTGACCGGGGTGGTGGGGCGGGGAAGGAATTAGCTCAGCACCTCAAGCTCAGCAAGCTGCATGCGGTAACCGCCCTCGCCGTCCGGCCGCAGCTCGGTCCCGCGCACCTGCACGTACCGGGCTGTGGTCGTCGGGAAGGTGTGCGTGACCGCTGCAGACCCAGGCTGCGGTACGTCGGTCCCGCGCGCCACCTCAACGAAGTTGACCCCATCCAACGAGGTCTCGACGACGTAATCGACCGGGAAACCGCCACCCGTGCTGGAGCCGTCGGACCGTGCGTACAGATCGACCTTCCCAATCCGCGAGGGTCCGCCCAGATCGACCCGGACCCACTGTGGCGAGTTGGCGGGTACGGACTCACTCGTCCAGCCCATCGAGTTCCAGAGCCGCGACTGCCGGGCGCCGTCGGTGAGGTTCGCCCGCAACCAACCCTCATTCACAAACTCCGAGGAGGTCGACGAGCTGACCGGCCGTCCGGCCGCGAGGTTGCCGCCGGCCACCTCGACCTCGGCCAGCTGCATCCGGTAGGCCCCGAACGGATCCTGTGCCAACTTCTTCCCGACCACCTGCACGTACCGCACGTTCTGCGTGGCGAAGTCCACCGACTGCACTCCGGTCGGCCGCGGCTGGTTGACCCGCGAAGCGACGGTCGTCCACGAAGCACCATCAGCAGACACCTGTACGTCGTAGTCGACTGGGAACCCAACACCCACGTTGGTCCCGTCCGCCCGCGGATACAGATCCACCCGACCCAACGCCCGCGCTGCACCCAGATCGACCTTGAACGTCTGCTGATCGGTCGCGCTCGTGGCCGCTCCCGACGTCCAGCCCATCGAGCTCCCAACGACTGATGCTGTCGACGTACGGCGTCCATCGACCGCCGCGATCGCGCGCCAGCCATCACTGTCGTACGACGAGGAGACGGTCGGCGTACCACCTTCAGCCGGGTTCACATCCGGGTTGAGCCGGACGTTGTCGAAGGCCACGTTCACCCCGCCACTCGCCAGGCCGACTCCACCAGCAGTGAACGACGAGTCGGTCACGGAGACCACTGGATCCTTGCCGGTTCCGGCGTACACGGTGATCTTGTTGCCGCGCGCAACCACACGCAGCCGGTTGAACTGACCAGGTGCGTACCCGACGGCTTGTCCCTGGCCGAGTGTCGCGCCGGCCTTGAAGACGAAGACCTCGCCGTTGTTGCGCTGGGCCACGAGATAGCCGCTCTCGAAGTCGGTCGGGTTCAGGTTGCGCACCACCAGACCGGCCCAGTTCGTGTTGCCACCATTGGAATTCACGCCGCGGATCTGCAGGTCCACGCTCGCCGCCACATCGGCGTACGCGCGTCCTTCCAGACCGGCGACGTAGCTCCACTTGTCGGTCGCGGTCTGGGTCAGTGCGTCACCCGAGACCGACCAGGTGCCGGCGTTGGACTGCCACGATTGCGAGCCCAGGCTGAAGTCGTCGGCGTACGGGTAGACCTGGTCCGGCCCACCGGACGCGAGAGCATCCAGAACCTGCCGGTGTACGGCGTCGGCCGCGGCACCCGACTTGTCGATCGTGTACGAGTTCATCAGCAGCGAGTTCGCCAACGCGCGAGCGAGCACCGGCTTGGTCGCGGCCAGTTGGGTGAACAGCTCGTAGTCCTCGAGCCCGTCGGTCTGCGCCTCACTGCGAATGCTGTCGTACAGGTCGTACGCCGGCCGGTTCGGCCGGACGATGAAGTTGTCGCCGTTCTGAACTCCGTCGAAGGTGTCGAACCGCTTGTTCAGCTCGCCGAACCAGTAGTTCCAGCCCCAGTGCAGGTAGCCGACCGCGTTCGCCTTCCAGGCCAGCAACGGCGTCAGCCGGGTCTTGGCCAGGTGCGACATCAGGAAGCGGTTGAGGTACGGGCCCTGCGGACCGATGCAGTTGTAGATCCACAGCTCGTTCCCGGCCAGCCGGTTCGTCTGGAAGTGGCCGACGTTGTTCTCGTACAGATTGAGGATCGGAGTGTTCGCCGTGGTTCCCGTGCCCGGGTTCAGGATGGCGAGCTCGGCCTCGTTCAGCTTCGGGTTCGGGAAGTACTTGCGGTAGATCCCGTACATCCAGTTGGCCGCGGTGACGTCCTCGGCGCGGGTCGTCTCGTCGTTCGCGCTCATGTAGAAGAGGTCGGTCAGGCCCTTGGCGTCCAGGTGCTGCTTGAGGGCGGCGAACGCCTTGTTCAGGTACGTCGTCGCCTCCGTGGATCCCGAGGTCAGGGGGACCATCTGGGTGGAACCGTCGGCGGCTCGCTTGAGCGTCTCCACCCGGTTCGGCAGGCCGTTGCCAGGGTCACTGGTCATCAGCAGGTGCGGCGTGTGGATCCACTGCAGCGCACCGGCGTCCTGGTAGATCTTGATGAACCGGTCGAAGGTCTCCCAGCCGAAGGTGTAGTTGCCCGCAGCATCGATCGTGGTGTTCGGGATCAGCAGCGCCTGGAAGTCCGCGAAGACCACGTTGTTGCGGTGCTTGGCGTGATCGCGAGCCATCGACTCGATCACTCGCCACCAGTTCGGGCTGTACATCTCGGCGTTGTCGTACTGGAGCGGGATCGCCTGGATCGTGCCGGTGTAGTCCCAGCCGGCCGAGGTCGTCCAGTTGTTCATCTTGAACGTCGATTGGTTGGTCGGCGGCAGCGTGGCCGGAGCCACGGTCACCCGGACCGGGATCACGACGTTCCCGGCGCTGCTCTGGACGGTCGCCGTACCGGTGTAGAGGCCGGGCGTCGCGCCGGTCGGCACGCGCACGCTGTAGTGATACGGCTGGGTGACGTTGGCGGCCAGAGTCCGTGAGGTGTTCTCGACGAGAGCGTCGTAATACGCCGTACCGGTGCCTTCCCGCTCGGCGTCACCGGCTTGGACGACGTTCGGGTGCAGGTACTCACGCCGTACGGTGACGTCCGAGAGTGTCGCGCCGCCGGGGCCGATGAGGTTGCTCGCGGCAACGGAGACGTTGTCGGTCGAGGCGGTCGGCCGGATCGCGATCTGGGCGGCCTCCACCTCGTTGCGAGCGGCGTACAGATCGATCGAGGTCGGCGCGTTGACCGGGCGGGTGGCATAGGGGAAGAGCCGGTCGGACGAGTTGTGGGTCCAGGCCGGTGGTGGTGCGGCGTGAGCCGGTAGCGGCAACAGCGCAGTCAGTACGACGGTGGAGAGGGCGACAGCGAGCTTGCGCATTCATGTCCTCCGGGCGGCGAGGATGGTCAGAACTACGCATGCAGTCTCGATGGGACCCCAGAGGTGGTCAAGGTACGGTCACTGGCCGAATCCGGTCAGGTCTCTTGACGCTCAGGACTGTGAGGCGGCCGCTTCCTCGATGGTTAGACCACTGAGTACGGATCGTGGCTCGGCGATCGTCAGATCCCGCTCCGGATCGGCGGCCTCGTCGCGGACCTTGACCAGCAACCAGTCCTGGTTGGTGCGGGTGAAAGCCCACGCGCCGGTCAGCTTGATGCCGTGCAGCTGCACCTTGATGTGACCGCGCTCGATGGCCTCGGCCGCACTCCCCGGCGTCAGGTTCGTGTAGACGCCGGCGTCCCAGACGATGACATTGCTGCTCTCGTACGACGCGTACTCGAGGTCGTGATCGGTGGTGAAGACGGCGAGCCGCTTCACCACCGGATCCAAGGACGGCCCACGCGGGACCGCCCACGACTTCAGGACACCGTCAACCTCCAGCCGGACGTCGTAGTGCAGCCGCCGTGCATCGTGCAACTGCACTACGAAGATCGGCCGGTGGCTCAAGCGGCAGCTGCCGCAGGGGGTTCGAGCCGATCCCGGAGCCGGTCGAGGATGCCGCGGAGCAGGCGCGAGACCTGCATCTGGCTCACCCCGATCTCGGCACCGATGTCGGCCTGGGTCTGCCCCTCGACGAACCGCAGTTCCAGAATCCGCCGCTCGCGCGGCTTCAGCATGGTCAGGGCCGGCGCCAGTACGGCGACCGCCTCGGTCTGCTCGAACGCCATGTCCTCGTCGGCGATCGTGTCACCGAGCCGGGCCGCGGAGTCGCCGTCCAGCGGACGGTCGAGAGAGAGCACGGAGAAGCAGCCGTCGGCCGCGATCGCGTCCTCCACTTCGTTGACCTCGGCCCCTATTTCGGCGGCGATCTCCGCCTGGGTGGGCTCGCGGTGCAGGTCCTGGACCAGTTGCGGCCGGACGGATGCGATCGAACCCTGCAGCTCCTGCAGGCGACGCGGGATCCGGACCGTCCAGGAGCAGTCCCGGAAGTACCGTTTCACCTCGCCGCGAATGGTCGGGACGGCGTACGCGAGGAACGGCGTACCCGTCGACGGGTCGAAACTTCGGGCGGCCTTCACCAGACCGAGGTACGCGACCTGGTCGAGATCGTCGGACTCCACTCCCCGGTTACGGAAGCGGGAGGCGATGCTGTGGGCCACCCCGAGATGCAACTCAATCGCTTGATCGAGCAGCTCTTGACGGTGGTCTTCGTCGGTACTCGCGGCCCGTTCGCTCAACAGAGCCCGGGCTTCGCTGTCCCGCTGATCGGCACGATGCCGGGCGGTGCTGGAAACTGTAGTGCTGTTCATGTTCTGACCTCGCGACGTGAGTCACGGCGCGGCACATGTCTGGACCACGGTCAGGACCTTGCACCTCATTCCTACCCCACTTGGACCCCGTTATGCATCTCCGTGGCACATACAGCTTCGTTGTGCTTCGTGATCAATCCGAGTTATCGCTAACGCCGCGTCACAATGCGGTTGTAGTCTTGTCGCTGCCATCCCCATCGCCGCCCCTGTCACGAAGTCAGGTCGCTATGCCTCTCGCCTCTTCCCCGGCCAAAGGTTCCCCCGATACCCAATCCACGGGTGACGTCCAGATCCGCGTCGGCGGCCGCTGGGTCGCCGGGCACGAGCTCGGCCGTCGCGCCGACGAGGTCCTGGTCAGCCACCACGGTCACCTCGTCTGGGTCGACCGCGCGGCGGTCCGTCCCGCGCAGTAATAGCCAAGCCCTAGTGACACACTGCCGGAGTGGAACTGCGGCAGCTGGAGTACTTCGTGGCGGTGGCGCACGAGCGCAGCTTCACCTTGGCCGCCAGGCGTTTGCACGTTGTTCAGAGTGCGGTGAGTGCTGCGATCGCAGCACTTGAACGGGACTTGAAGGTCACACTCTTCGAGCGCAGTGCCCAGCGCGTGGTGCTCACCGAAGCCGGTACGGCGTTGCTCCCCGAGGCGCTCGCGGTGATGGACGCCGTACAGGGTGCCCGTGATGTCGTCGACGAACTGGGAGCCGGCCTACGGGGGTCGGTCCGCGTCGGGCTGCTGCCCGGGCTCGGCCTGATCGATCTGCCGGCCGCGGCCGCTGAGTTTCGCAGACGGTATCCGAATGTCGAACTGCAACTGAGAGTCAACGCCGAGGGCTCTGCCGGGATTATCGTCGCGCTGCGTAATGGTGACATCGATGTCGGCTTCCTCGGCGTACCGCAGGGCAGTGTGCCTCGGGAGCTGACGACCTGGGAGTTGCTCAAGGTTCCGCAGGTGCTCGCCGTACCGGTCGGGCATCGGCTGGCGCGGCGCCGGTCGGTCCGGGTCGCGGATCTGGCCGATGAGGAGTTCGTCGACTTCCCGCCGGGGTTCGGAACCCGGACGCTGATCGACCAGACCTTCGAGGCCGCCGGGATCGCACGCCAGGTGGTGGTCGAAGCGCTCGGTATCGAGAACGGCGTCCAGTTCCTGGCTCAGGGAGTGGGCCTCGGCATCCTCCCCGCGTACGCCGTCGCCGGGCTGGACGCGGTGCGCGTCGTACCGATCGTGGACGAGACCTTCCAGTGGTCGCTCTACATGGCGACGCTGCGGAAGCGGAAGCCGACCGCGGCTTTGCGGGCCCTGATCGGGCTGGTCGGCACTCATCTGCAGCAGCCGCCGGGGACTTCGCTGGGCGAGCAGATGCATCAACAGAACTGATCCTGCCATCGATATGAGTCGTTGGATTTGATCCATCGCCGGACGCACGCTTGAGGTGTCAGCAAGAAACGACATTCTCGAAAGGCGCATGACGATGACTGAGAACAGCAGGGTCGCGATCGTGACCGGCGGCTCGAGTGGGATCGGCCGCGAGGCGGCTGCCCGGCTCGGCCGCGACGGATTCGCGGTCGTGATCGGCTACTCCGGCAACAAGGACCGGGCCGAGTTGGCCGTCAAGGAGGTCGAGGCCGACGGCGGCCGCGCGATCGCCGTACAGGCTGATGTTGCCGACGAGGGTGCGGTGACTGCGCTGTTCGACCGGGCCGAGCAGGAGTTCGGCGGGGTCGACGTGGTCATCAACGCGGCCGGCATCATGCCGCTCGCGCCGCTGGCCGAGCTCGACCTGGAGGTCTTCGACGACATCATCCGCACGAACCTGCGCGGCACCTTCGTGGTCGACCAGCAGGCCAGCCGCCGGGTTCGCAACGGTGGCGCGATCGTCAACATCTCCAGCTCGCTCACCCGGCTCGCCCGCCCGGGCTATTCGGCGTACGCCGCCAGCAAGGGTGGCGTCGAGGCGATCACGCTGATCCTGGCCCGCGAACTGCGCGGCCGCGACATCACCGTGAACGCCGTCGCCCCCGGCCCGACCGCGACCCCGCTGTTCCTCGACGGCAAGCCGCAGGAACTGATCGACCGGATCGCCGCCGAGCCGCCGCTCGAGCGCCTCGGCCAGCCGTCCGACATCGCCGAGATCATCGCCTTCCTGGCCGGCCCGGCCCGCTGGATCAACGGCCAGGTCATCTACGCGAACGGTGGTTCGGCAGCATGATCGTTCTGATCAGTGGCGCGTCCAGCGGCTTCGGTGCCCTGACTGCCCGCGCTCTCGCCGATGCCGGTCACACCGTGTACGCCGGAATGCGTGACCTCGCCGGACGGAATGCGGGCCCTGCGGCAGAGGCGACGGAGGCTGGTCTGCGAGTTGTCGAGTTGGACGTCAGCTCGGAGGCCTCGGCGCAGCAGGCGGTCGACACGGTCGTCGGTGCCGAAGGGCGGCTCGACGTACTGATTCACAACGCGGGTCACATGGTCACCGGGCCGGCTGAGGCGTTCACTCCGCAGCAGGTGCTGGATCTCTATGACACCAACGTTGTTGGGACTCAGCGGCTCAACCGGGCGGCGCTGCCGGTACTGCGTGCGCAGGGCGATGGGCTGGTCGTGTGGGTTGGTAGCTCGAGTACGCGCGGTGGGACTCCGCCGTACCTGGCGCCGTACTTTGCGGCGAAGGCTGGGATGGACGCGCTGGCTTCGAGTTATGCGTTGGAGCTGGCGCGATTCGGGATCGAGACGACGATCGTCGTACCGGGTGCTTTCACGCACGGGACGAACCACTTCCTGCACAGCGGTTCGCCGGCTGACACGGACGTGGTCGCGGCGTACGAGACGAAGTACGCCGGGTTGATGGATCAGGTTGGTCAGCGCCTGGCTGAGCTGGAGCCGGAGTGGTCGGACGTTGCTGAGGTCGCTCGGTTGATCGTGTCGGTGGTCGACACCGAGAAGGGCAAGCGTCCGTTCCGAGCGAGCTACGACCCGTCGGACGACGGCGCGATCGTGGTCAACGCGGTCGCTGATCGGGTTCGGTCCGAGTTCTTGCATCGGGTCGGACTGGAAGATCTCCTGCACCCGGTCGCATGACTGTCTACACGCACTTCCTGCCGCCCGAGTACGTCGCGGCGGCGGAGCGAGCCGGGCATCTCCGTCCTGACGGACTGCCCGGCTGGCCGACCTTTCCTTCAGGTGATATGGTGTCGATCCCGTCGCCAGGCGTCCACTTCGGGGATGACTTCCGGGCGCAGGTGCTGTCTCGTCGGGTGAACGAGTTGGCCGCGGAGCTCCGCACTCAGCGACCCGGCTGCACCTTCCTGGCCAGCCTGCCGCTGCCGGACGTCGACGCGGCGCTGGCAGAACTCGATTACGCGTACGACGTCTTGCGCGCGGACGGGGTGATTCTGCTCAGCAATGTGACTGGGCTCTATCCGGGTGAACCTTCGTGGGAGCCGGTGTGGCGAGCCCTCAATGCGCGGTCCGCCCAAGTGCTTCTGCATCCGACCTCACCACCGCAGTGGCGACAGGTCGCGCTGGATCGGCCCCGCGCGTTGATCGAGTTCCCCTTCGAGGTGGCTCGGGCGGTGACCGACCTGACGCTGACCGGCGTACTGACGCGCCATCCCGACATCCGGTTTGCTGTCTCGCACGGCGAGTTGCTGCCGGGTCTTGCGGACCGCGTCGAGGCGGCCGGCGGGGACACGGCGGTGTGGGAGAACTTCGTGGCCGTCGACTGCTGCGCTTAGGTACCCCGGCGGGCCCTGACAGCTCCGCCGGGGTGGCTTAGTTGATTGACTCAACAAGCACCGGATCGTACGTGGCAAACGCTCTCACGGGGAGAGGCGTCTCAGAAAGAGACCAGTGGGGCAGCCGGTGACGAGTTGCTGACGCGTCGGGCTTATCGTTGGTAGTTGCAACCAATATCTGGCTGGGTGAGGCAACGCCGGCCGCTTTCCGCCCCGAGGACAGTGCTGATCCACTGCTCTCGGCCGAAGCGACCCCGCGGACGAACGGAACCCGATGTCAGCCACCCGCACCGAGGCCACCGCTTCGGCAACGGCGCAGTTCGATGCCCCCACTCGTTATCGATCCAAGTACAGCTCCGAGGAGCCGGCGGCCGTCGTACCGGCGCCTTCTGCTCCGGGCGCCGATCCTGAGCTGACCCACCGGGAGATCCTGGAGATCCTGGCCGGGTTGCTGGCCGCGCTCTTCACCGCGGTGCTCAGCTCGACGATCGTCAGCAACGCACTGCCCACGATCATCGCCGACCTCGAGGGGTCGCAGACGCAGTACACGTGGGTCGTCACCGCCAGCCTGCTCGCGATGACCGTGTCCACGCCGGTCTGGGGCAAGCTGTCCGACCTGATGAGCAAGAAGCTGCTGGTGCAGCTCGCGATCATCATGTTCGTGGTCGGCTCCGCGCTCGCCGGTGCAGCTCAGAACGTGCCGTTCCTGATCGGCGCGCGCGTGCTGCAGGGTCTGGCGATGGGCGGCCTGATGGCGCTGGCCCAGGCGATCGTCGGCGCCGCGATCCCGCCCCGCAACCGCGGCCGGTACTCCGGCTACATGGGCGCGGTGATGGCGGTCGCGACCGTGTCCGGTCCGCTCGTCGGTGGCGTGATCGTCGACACCTCGTGGTTGGGGTGGCGCTGGTGCTTCTACGTCTGCGTCCCGCTGGCGGTCATCAGCCTGATCGTGCTGCAACGCTTCCTGCACCTGCCGGTGATCAAGCGACAGATCAAGCTCGACTACCTCGGCGCCGTACTGATCGCCGGCGCTGCCAGCCTGCCGCTGATCTGGGTCTCGTTCGCCGGTACCCACTTCGCGTGGTGGTCCTGGCAGACCGGCGCCTACCTCGGCGGTACGGCGTTGCTCGCGCTGCTCGCCGTGATCGTCGAGACCCACGCGCGTGATCCGCTGGTCCCCGTCACGGTCGTGCGTGAGCGCACGACGGCGCTGGCAATCCTGGCGAGTCTGTCGGTTGGTATTGCGATGTTCGGTAGCGCGGTGTTCTTGGGGCAGTACTTCCAGGTCGCGCGTGGATACAGCCCGACCGAAGCCGGTTTGTTGACGATCCCGATGATGCTCGGCTCGTTCTTCGGGTCGGTCGGATCGGGTCAGTTGATCACGCGGTTCGGGAAGTGGAAGCGGTACCTGGTTCTTGGCGGGCTGTTCCTCACCGTCGGTCTCGGGTTGCTCGGGACGATCGACCACGAGAGCCCGTACTGGTACGTCGGTGCCGGGATGCTCTCGATGGGCATCGGCATGGGCATGATGATGCAGAACCTGGTGCTCGCCGTACAGAACACCGTCGACGTCAGCCAGGTCGGCGCCTCGAGCGCCACCGTCACCTTCTTCCGCAGCCTCGGTGGTGCTGTGGGCGTCTCTGTCCTCGGTGCTGTCCTAGCCAACCGCGTCACGGACCTCATCACTCGCAACCTCCGAGCCCTCGGCCCAGAGGCGGCCGGCGCCGCACCGGGTGGTTCGGGCGGCTCGGTCCTCGACGTGAACTCCCTGCCCGCACCGGTCGCCGACATCGTCCGCCACGCCTACGGCGACGCCACCGGCCACATCTTCGTCATAGCCGCAGCCGCCGCAGCCGTAAGCCTCCTAGCCGTCGTCTTCATCCGCGAAGTCCCTCTGCGTCAAACCGTCGCCATGACCGAAGAAGACGCCGACCTCGCGGCCGCCACCGCCCCAGCCGCCGCCGGCCCGGGCGTCGTACCGGGTGGGGCGGGCTCGGGCGTTGTGCCAGGTGGGGCGGGCTCGGGTGCCGCATCGGGTGTCTCGGGTGATGGGGCAGGAGCCGACGGCGCTGGACTGGGCGCCGACGGATTGCTGGTCGACGCGGGGCATTCGCCCGACGACCCTGCCGAACGGGCTGCGGTGATCGCGCTCAACGTGATCACCTCGGCCGAGCGAACCGCTCGCGAACGCGAACGCGAAGCGAACGAACGCGTCCACGCTGCCGCGACCACGATCCGCCAGATGCGTACCGACGTGGCCGACCTCTTCACCCGGGTCGACCAACAGATCGCCGAACTCGAGGGCACCCTCCCGGACGCGATCCCGCACCCGGCCGCCGCCATCCTCGACGCCCAACGCGGTCCCGGCGAACTGTCCGACGAACTCCGCCGCTACGAGCTCAGCGTCCTCAGCGCCAGCCAACGCACCGCGGACCACCTCCGCGAAACCGCCAAGGCCGAGGCCGACCACCTCCTCACCGAAGCCCGCGCCGAAGAACAAGAGATCCGCACCCGCATAACCGAACTAGAAGCCGTCGAACACCACCTCCTCACCAAAATCCGCGACGGCCTCTCCAACACCCCCACCCCACCCGCCTCCCCACCCTCCATCACCCCCACTGCGCCCGCGCCCGCGGAGACCGTCGTACCGGATGGGGCGGGCGCGCCGACCCCAGCACCGACGGAATCCGGGCCGACCGCGGAGACCGGCGTACCGGCTTCTTCCGGGGCACCGGCTCCACATCCGCCGGCCGCCCAGGCGCCGCACGCTGTCATGCCCCCGTCCCACCACGCCGGCAACGGCTACCCCGAGGTAGAACACCGCCAACCCTTCGGCTAACCCACGTCGTGCACCCCTCAACCACATCCCCGGCCGCAGGACGGTTGGTGGGTGCACAAGGTGAGCAGCCCCAGCGACCTTGTGCACCGGTCAACCACATCCCCGCCCACCACCTGGTCGAGGGGTGCTCAAGGTGCGCGGTGGTCGCGGGCGAGCGCCCCTCCGACCGCGAGTCGGATGCGCGGGGCTGGGGAGCGGAACTGACCTGTATCGACAGGTAAATGCCCCCAGCCCCCCGGCAGCGGACACGTAACCGGCTACCGCATTGCCGACCTCAGCCACAGCCCGTTAACTACAAGCAACGGGTACCGCGGTCGCCGAGCCCGCACCATCCGGCTCAGCCACAGACCGGCGCAACCCGCCGGCTTCAGTCGGCCGCCGGCGGCCGAGTCATCCTCGGACGCAGCTTTGCGTGGAGTTACTGCCTCCCAGCGGCAGTAACTCCCCGCAAAGCGAGCCCCGCCGCGATCAGCGCCGCTAACGTCCGAACGGGCGGAGGGCGGGTCTCCGATCCTTCGGACGTTGGCGCGGCGGCTCGCTGTCGAAATCAACCCCCGCCCGTTCGACCGGCATCTGATGGGTTCACCCATCAGGTTGTGGGTTCTGCACCCGCATGAGAGTCCGGAACCCACAATCTCGTGGGTCAACCCATGAGATGGGATCCGGGGTGACGAGACTCGGCGGACCGGGTACGGCGTACGGGGAGTGGTGGGTGGTCGGCGGAAGGACAGGACATATGCGTCCATCACGGGGGTGACTGCCTCCTGTCGGGCGGGTGTCGGGGGTGGGTGGGATGCTTTCGGGGTGGAGACGTGGGATGTGGAGCGGGTGCTTGCGTTGGCGCCTGATTCTGCGGCCGCGAAGGCGGGGCAGGGGTTGGCTCGGGCGGCCAAGTGGTCGGGGGTGGGGAGTTCGGCGCGGGCGGTGTGGGGGTTGTGCCAGGGGAGTGGCAAGCAGCCGTATCAGACTGCGGTCGATGTGAGCGGTCCGGCGTACAAGTGTTCTTGTCCGAGCCGGAAGTTTCCGTGCAAGCACGCGCTGGGGTTGCTGTTGTTGTGGGCCGGCGGTGAGGTTCCGCCGGGTGATGAGCCGGAGTGGGTGGACTCGTGGGTCAGCAAGCGGGCTGAGCGGCCGGAGCGGAAGCCGGGGGAGGTTGTTGATCCGCTGGCTGCGGAAGAGCGGACGTCGCGCCGGGCCGATCGGGTGTCCGCGGGCATGGCGGAGCTGGCGAGTTGGCTGGATGACCAGGTGCGGCAGGGGCTGGGCGGATTCGACCAGCGTGCGTATACCGAGCTGAGCCGCTTGGCCGCTCGGATGGTTGATGCGCAGGCAGGTGGTGTTGCAGGTGCGGTACGGCGAGCTGCCGCGGTGGTCGGGCGCGGTCACGGTTGGCCCGGCGAGCTGCTCGAGGAGTTGTCGCTCATCCATCTGATCGTCTCCGCGCACGCGCGGCTGGCGGACCTCCCGCCCGCACTCGCCGACACCGTGCAATCCCGCATCGGCTGGACTGTCGAAACTGCGCGCGTCCTGGCTGAAGGTGAGAAGGTCGAGGACGACTGGCTGGTACTCGGCCGCATCATCGAGCCCGACGACCACCTCACCGTCCGCCGCGTTTGGTTGCGCGGGGCAACAACCGGTCGCCTCGGTCTGCTCCTCAACTTCGCCGCCGGCGGTCGTCCCCTCGACCCCCTGCCGGCCCGACCGGGTGAGTACGTTCCCGGCGTCCTGTCCTACTACCCCGGAGCTCTGCCGATGCGCGCGCTGCTCACCCAGTCCGCACCCCGCCTCCCCGCACCGCGCCCCGCCGGAACCACAGCCCACCGAGCACTGGCGTCGTACGTCGAATCCGTCGCCGCCGACCCGTGGAACGAACGCTGGCCGCTCGTCCTCCAAGACGTCCGCCCAGCCCGGTACGGCGAAGGCTGGGCTCTCGTCGATCTCGAAGGCGACGCCTTGGAACTCCTTCCCGGGATAGACCCCTGGAAGCTCCTCGCTGTATCCGCGGGCGATCCGATCACCGTCGCCGGCGAGTGGAACCGGGCCGGCTTCCGCCCCATGACCTGCTGGCACGCAGACCGCCCGGTGATCCTATGAAGGGCTGGGATGGGCTGGTCAGCTCGGCGCTCCTCGGAACTGAGCGGCGACCTGCGCACTTCGAGGAGTTGCCGGAGGCGATCCAGGAACAACTCGGCGAGGGCGGCTTGCTGGACGCGGCTGCCTTGGCAACGCTCTATCGGCGCGCAGGGCGCAGACCTCTCCGCGACGTCGAGCCGCTCCCGCAGGTCCCCGGTGAGGATCGGCCGTTGCCGAGGCCGGTGGCGATTCGGCGGTTGTCGGCGATGCTTGGCGGATTCCAGTCCACCGCGCTCGGTGAGTGGTTGAGGGCCGCGGATGCACGCGGCTGGGGCGTACCGCCGGAATTCCTGCCGGCGCTGGCCGACCATGCCCGCAACCGCGCGGAATACCGCCCGCTCGTGATCACCGCCGCCGGTCGTCGCGCACATTGGCTCGCGGAGCTCAACCCAGACTGGCGGTTCCTGCACGCGGCAGTTGCTGACAGCAACAACACCGAGCTCTGGACCCACGGCGATCCGATCCAACGGAGAAGCTGGCTGCGCGACCTCCGCCGTACCGATCCCGTCGCAGCGCTGGAAGAACTCCGTGAGGTCTGGCCGACCGAGTCCGCCGCAACCCGCACCGACTTCCTCGGCCTGCTGACCGAAGGCTTGACCGACGCCGACGAGGAGTTCCTCGAAGCGGCGCTCGACGATCGCTCCCGAGAAGTACGCCGACTCGCCGCGACCTTGCTCACCCGCCTACCAGGCAGCCGCCTCAGCCAACGCATGACCGAGCGCCTCAACGCGCATCTGCTCGTCACGCAAGACGTGCTCAAAGTCGACCTACCGAGACAGCTCAACGCGAGTATGGAACGCGACGGCCTCGACTCCCAGCTCACCGAAGGAATCGGCAAGCGCGCCAACTGGTTCCGCCAGATCGTCGCCGCCACCCCGCTCGCGGCGATGGACCTCGCCTGGTTACAGCTCCCGGTCGAAGGGTGCGCGCCGGAGGTATTGCAGGCGGCCTGGACCGAGGCTGCGATCCGCGAAGCCAACATCGACTGGGCCCGCGAACTACTCAAGACCGGTGCCAACACCGGCACCCGCAGCCCCGCCGAACTCCTGCGGCTTCTCCCACCCGACGAATGGGCTCGCGCCGTCGAGGCGCTCCGCAAGACCGTCGACATCACCGAACTGGTCGGCGGCCTCCCCGTCCCTTGGCCGACAAGCCTCGCCACCATGCTGCTCGACCAACTCGCCAAGGTCGGCACGGCTCGCGACTGGGCCCGCCTGGCCAGCGTCACCGCCCGCGCCGTACCTCCCGACGTACTGAACCATCCGATCACCCGTGAACCAACCGGCGAAGAAGACACCTGGCGCCGCCGGCTCGTCGAAACCCTGACCTTCCGCCGCGAGCTTTATGAGGAGCTGTCATGACCACTGAAGTACTGCGGCCGCATGCCGAGACCGAGTACGCCGACGAGCTCGCCGCGCTCAAAGCGGCGGACGACCGGCCGCGGCCGCCGGCGTGGTTGCTGTCGCCCGCGGCAGTGGTCACCTACTTGCTCGGTGGACGCGCCGGTGACACCGAGATCACCCCCAAGTACGTCGGTCCGCGGCGGCTGATCGAGGTCGCGGTGGCGACGCTCGCGACGGATCGGGCGCTGCTGCTGCTCGGTGTCCCCGGTACGGCGAAGACGTGGGTGAGCGAGCATCTCGCGGCCGCGATCAGTGGGGACTCGACGTTGCTCGTGCAAGGTACGGCGGGCACGGCCGAGGAGGCGATCCGGTACGGGTGGAACTACGCGCAGTTGATTGCCCAGGGCCCCAGTGAGGCCGCGTTGGTACCAAGTCCGGTTCAGCGCGCCATGGCGGACGCGAAGATCGCCCGGATCGAAGAGCTGACCCGGATGCCGTCTGACGTCCAGGATGCGTTGATCACCATCCTGTCGGAGAAGACGCTGCCGATTCCCGAGCTGGCGACGGAAGTCCAAGCCCGCAAGGGATTCAATGTCATTGCCACGGCCAACGATCGTGACAAGGGCATCAACGAGCTCTCGTCCGCATTGCGTCGCCGGTTCAACACCGTCGTACTCCCGCTGCCGGACAATGCGGAGGATGAAGTCGAGATCGTCTCTCGCCGGGTTGCTCAGCTCGGGTCGGCGCTCGAGCTACCGCAGGCCGATGACGCGCTCGATGAGATCCGGCGCGTCGTGACGATCTTCCGTGAACTCCGCTCGGGCCGGACCGAAGACGGCCGTACGGCGGTCAAGTCGCCGTCCGGAACGCTGTCGACCGCAGAGGCGATCAGCGTGGTGACCGGCGGTCTCGCACTGGCCGCGCACTTCGGGGACGGTGTCCTACGACCGACAGACATTGCCGGGGGCATCCTTGGCGCGGTCGTGAAGGATCCGTCGGCGGACCGCGTGGTGTGGTCGGAGTACCTGGAGACCGTGGTTCGCGAGCGCGATGACTGGGCGCCGTTCTATCGCGCTGCCCGAGAGATTTCGGGATGACCGTCCATCTGCTCGGGATCCGGCATCACGGGCCGGGGTCGGCGCGCGCCGTAGCAACGGCGCTCAAGACGCTAGAGCCCGATATCGTGCTGATCGAGGGACCGCCCGAGGCGGACAAGGTCGTCGGGCTGGCCGCGTCCGAGAAGATGGAACCGCCGGTCGCATTGCTGGCTTATGCGGTGGATGATTCGACGCGGGCGGCGTTCTGGCCGTTCGCGGTGTTCAGCCCGGAGTGGCAGGCGATCAAGTACGCGCTCGCGGCCGACGTACCGGTGCGGTTCTGCGATCTGCCGGCCGCACACCAGTTCGCGTCGACCGGGCGAGAGGGGCGGCGCGGGGCATCGATGGATCCCTTGGCGACGCTTGCGAACGCGGGCGGGTACGACGATCCTGAGCGCTGGTGGGACGACGTGATCGAGTCGCGTCGGGACGGCGCCGAGCCGTTCACGGTGATCGCCGACGCGATGCGCGAGCTGCGTCACGACGAGGAAGAGAGTGGTCGTGAGGCGCAGCGCGAGGCCTACATGCGGACGGTATTGCGGAAGGCGATCCGCGAAGGTTTTGAACGGATCGCGGTCGTCTGCGGAGCCTGGCATGTGCCCGCGTTGGAAGCTCCGTTGCCCCCGGCAACACATGATGCGCGCATCCTGAAGGGTTTGCCGAAGCGGAAGGTCGCCTGCACCTGGGTGCCCTGGACGCATGGCCGGCTCGCGGCGGCCAGCGGGTACGGCGCCGGTATCACCTCACCGGGTTGGTACCACCACCTGTTCACGGCGCCCGACCAGATCACCACCCGCTGGCTGACCAAGGTCGCTCAGGTACTGCGGGCCGAGGACCTGCCGGTGTCGAGCGCCCACGTGATCGAGGCCGTGCGCCTCGCCGACACGTTGGCTGCACTGCGGGAACGGCCGTTGGCCGGGCTGAGTGAGGTGACCGAAGCAACTCGTGCGGTCCTGTGCGGAGGCAACGACGTACTGCTGAATCTTGTCACTCGCGAAGCGGTCGTCGGTGAGCTGCTTGGAACGGTTCCGGGAGAGACGCCACAGGCACCGGTGGCCGCCGATCTCGCGGCGCAAGCGCGGCGGCTAAGACTACGCAGAGATGCGACCGAGCGCGTGATCGAGCTCGATCTGCGTAAGGCGAACGACCTGCAGAAGTCACGGCTCCTGCATCGGCTGCGGATTCTTGGCGTGCACTGGGGTGCCCCCGCGGCCGATGAACGGCGGGCGCAGGGCACGTTCCGCGAGATGTGGAAGCTGATCTGGGACCCCGGCCTCGAGGTTGAACTCGTTGCTGCAGGCGCCCACGGTACGACGGTCGTCGGCGCGGCGACCACGGTGATGTTGCGCGCGGCCGACGACGCAAACACGTTGGCAGACGTCACGGCAGCGTTGGAGAAATCGTTGCTGGCGGCCCTTGATGACGCCCTGCCTGCCTTGCTGGCCGGTGTCGACACAAGGGCTGCCGCCGATGCGGATGTCGGCCATCTGATGGCGGCGCTGCCTGCCCTCGCGCGTTCATCCCGGTACGGCGATGTGCGCGGTACCGATACCGCCGGGCTGGCCGCGGTCGCGAGCCGGATGGTGTCGCGGATCTGCGCCGGCCTCGGCCGGACCGTGCACGGACTCGACCCGGACGCGGCGACCGCCGTACAGGAATTGATCGACGGCGTCCAGGATGCCACTGCTCTGTTGACCGAGGATGTGCGGGCTGAGTGGCTGGAAACCCTGCAGGGGTTGAGCGATCGGCCGTCTGTGCCGCCGCTGATCCGCGGGCGGTTGACGCGGTTGATGCTCGACACGTCGAGGCTGCCGGACCAGGAGATCGCCCTCAGGCTTGGTCGCGCGCTCTCACCCGGTACGCCGACTGTGGACGCGGCCGGGTTTGTTGAGGGGTTCCTCGCCGGTGGCGGTCTGCTGCTCGTACACGACGAGCGGTTGCTGGGTCTGGTTGACGCCTGGCTGGGTGGAATTCCGGATGACGCGTTCGTCGAGGTTTTGCCGTTGCTGCGAAGGACTTTTGGGACTTTCGCGGCACCCGAGCGGCGGACGATCGGCGCCCGGGCAAAGGTGCTGGCCGATCCCGGCAGCGCTGTGGTTGCTGATGACAACGATCTCGACGCCGAGCTGGCCGCCTCCGTGCTGCCGGTGGTCGCGCAATTGCTGGGGGTCTGATGGACGAGCGACTAAGGCGCTGGCGACTCGTGCTCGGCAGCGAGGCCGACCCCGAGACCGGTACGACGCTGTCCAGCACCGACCAGTCGATCGACAAGGCGCTCGCCGCCCTGTACGACGCCGCGCCGGGCGACCACGGTGGTCAACGAGCCGCCGGACTTGGATCCTCCGCTCCGAGAGTTGCCCGCTGGCTGGGGGATATCCGCCAGTACTTCCCGAGCACGGTCGTCCAGGTGATGCAGCGCGACGCGGTCGACCGGCTCGGCATCACGCGGATGCTGATGGAGCCCGAGCTGCTGAACGCGGTGGAGCCGGACGTACATCTGGTCAGCACGTTGATGGCGCTCAACGAGGTGATGCCCGAGGAGACCAAGCAGACCGCGCGCGAGGTGGTCGGCCGGGTGGTCGCCGAACTGGAGGCGCGGCTGGCGGAGCGCACCAAGGCCGCGGTCACTGGCGCACTTGATCGAGCTGGCCGGACGGGTCGGCCGCGGCACTCCGATATCGACTGGGACCGGACGATCCGGGCGAACCTCAAGCACTTCTCACCCGCGCTCGGCACGATTGTCCCGGATCGCCTGGTCGGATATGCACGGCGGAATCACAGCGTGCAGCGGGACGTCGTACTGGCGATTGATCAGTCGGGGTCGATGGCGGAGTCGGTCGTGTACGCCGCGTTGTTCGGGGCGGTGCTCGGGTCGATCCGGACCTTGAAGACGAGTCTGGTCGTGTTCGACACCGCGGTGGTCGATCTGACCGACCAGCTGGAGGACCCGGTCGACGTACTGTTCGGGACCCAGTTGGGTGGTGGCACGGATATCAACCGGGCGCTCGCGTATTGCGAGCAGTTGGTCACCAAACCTTCGGAGACCGTTCTCGTGCTGATCTCCGATCTCTACGAAGGTGGAGTGCGCGAGGAATTGTTGCGGCGGGCCCGTGGTCTGGTGGAAGCAGGTGTGCAGGTGATCGCGTTGCTGGCCTTGGCCGACTCCGGGACACCGTCGTACGACGCCGAGAACGCCGCGGCGCTCGTGGAGCTCGGCGTACCGACTTTTGCTTGTACACCTGATCGCTTTCCCGACCTGATGGCGGCCGCGATTCGTCGCGACGACATCACCAGTTGGGCCTCGACCAATCTGTCCTGATGGGGCGAGGCCCAACGAATGTCAGCTGTGCGTGACGGTGACGTTGTAGATCACGGTCTCGCCGTAGTTGCTGGTGTCGCAGGGCGAGGAGTTCGTGCAGTTCGCCTGGGTGTAGACGCCGGCCTTGAAGTAGCCGCCGGTGAACGACTTCGGGATCGTTGCCTGGAGCACGTTGTTGTAGTACGCCTTGATCGATCCGTTGCTGACCACGAACTTCGCCTGGAACCGCTTGCCCAGCGTGTAGTTGCCGTCGACAAGCTTGTAGTGCGTGTCGTTCTCGTTCGTGACATACAGGCTGGAGCCGTCGAGGCGGAACGTGGACATGTCGTTGCCGTTGTGGATCTGGCCGGCGACGACCTGCGGCTTGGTGTTCGGCCGGTGCGTGATCGCCTCGTCGATGATCATCGTGTGGGTGCCGGAGGTCGAGGACCAGGAGGCGGCCGACGAACCGCGCATCTCGCGCAGCTCGGAACGGGCATAGGTGGTGTTCGGGGTGGTGACGCCGTTCACCGCGTTGCGGAAGCGGACGCCGTTGCAGTTGGGCTGGTCGATGAACCACGGGCTCAGCTCATAGCTGTCGAGCTGGGGCTGGCCGACCTCCAGCACCTGCGTGCCGGACTGGTTCGGGTTGTCGACCGGCAACTGCACCTTCCAGTTGGCCAGATTCAGTACGTCGGCCGGCGTCGTACAGGCCGTTGTTGCTGCAGTGGCGGGCACGGCCGCGGCGGATGCGGCGAGCAGTGCGGTGGCCAGGAGTGCTCGGACGAACATGCTGTTCTCCTTCGGGGGCGGTGGGCAATCATCAGAACCGCTGGGCTTTGTCGACCTGGTTGATCAACGGGTCCCCAGCGAGGAACCGACGGGTGTTCTCCAGCAGTACGGCGAATCGTCGTTCGGCCGCATGTGGCCCTGCCCCGGCCACATGCGGAGTGATGAGTACGTCGGGCCGCGACCACAGCGGGTGGTCGGGCGGTAGTGGTTCGGTCTCGAACACGTCGAGCGCGATACCGCCGAGCTGTGCTTCGGCCAGGTCGTCGAGCCGGACGGTGGGACCGCGACCGACATTCACGAAGAAGGCGGTCGGCTTGAAGTGCTTAAGGCGTTCGGCGTTGATCATGCCTTCGGTCTGCGGGGTGTGCGGCACGGTCAGTACGACGACATCCGCATCGGGCAGCAGTTTGTCCAGCCTGTCCACCGGGTGCAGCGCGTCAAACCCCTTCGGTGCCTCGGTGATTCGGGCATCAACGCCGATGACCGTCGTACCGAACTCTGCTAGTAGCCGCCCAACCTCAGCCCCCACCGCGCCGACGCCAACAATGAGCGCCGACGCCTCACCCAACGGCAAGACCGACCGCGGATCCCAGTCCGGCGCCCACCGTGCGGCCTGCTGGTCGCGGACGTAACGCGGCAACCCCCGAGCCATCGCCAACACCAACGCCAACGTGTGAGTGGCCACATGATCGGTGTAGGTGTCCCGCATGTTCGTCACCGTCACGGGATGGTCAACCAGCGCCGGGTAGTAGAAGTCCGGTGCCGGCCCAGCCTGCGGAGCCTGCAACCACCGAAGCCGCTCAGCCCGCCTCAACAGCTCCGGAGCCAGTACGCCGTACGCCGCGTCCGCCTGCTCGATAGCCCCATCGCCAATCACCACCCGCACTCCCGGTACGGCGGCCTCCAACCGGTCCGGCCAGGCAGCAGTCTCCGGACTCTGAGGCGGAAGCATCGCCAGCACCACGGGGGTCATGGGCGTGCCTCGGCGATTGCGGTGCGTATGCGTTCCAGGCGTGTCTTGGAGGCCAGGCCTGCGTGGTAGTACCTCACTCCGGTGGCACCTGCTTCTAGCAACTCCGTGACGCCGTCCCAGTGCTCATTGAGGGCCGTCACGTTTGCCACCAACGGGATGTCGGTTCGCTGGGCTGCTGCCTTCAACTGGCGGGCGGCCGCGCCGGAGTCGCCCCAGCACTTGAGGACGAAGGCGTCGGGTGCGACACCTTGGAAGTCCACGCCGACATCGGGACCGGTCACCCATGGGTCATCTGTTGCCATGAGCAACACTCGGCGGTCTCCGGCTAGCGACTTCGCCTCGCGGACCAGTTCGGCGATGACGGTGGCTCGGTGGTTGAGAAGGGCGGTGGCATCGACGTTGGGCGCGGGTGCGCCGTGCAGCTCGGCGTCGACGGCTGCTCGCACCGACTGGGCCATGCGGTCGGCGTCGGAGCCCAGCGCCGTACGGCAGGCAGGGCAGAAGCAGAGGGAGAGCAGACGGCGGGCGGTGACCGACAGTTCGGCTCCGTCCGTCTTCTCGTGGTGACTGCCGTGGTCGAAGCCAAGCCAGCCACACGCCTCGAGCATCAGCGCTCCGACGTCGTACTGGGCGCAGACCTCGCTCACGAGCGTCAGCGCGTACTCGCGGACCGCCTGGTGCGACGGGCACAACGCATACGGATACCGCTCGCCGTACGCGTTCCACACGGTCACCTCCGGGTGAGCAGCACCGACGGCAGACGAGTGAGTCAGCACGAGCCACGCCTCGACCGATAGTCCAGCGGCGGTGAGCGCGGCGGTCGCCGTACCGAAGCGGTCGGGGTTATCCACAGCCCAGCTGGGGGCGAGTGGGCGCAGGCCGGACCAGCGGTCGTCGCGGATCGGGAAGTACGCCGCCGCGTGCTCAGCGTGGACGACGCGGTGGGCCGGGTGCCACGGGGTGATGCCGCGGACTGCGTGGTACGCCGCCTGCAGGGTCACGGTGTCGGCGCCCAGCTCAGCGATCCGTACGGCGGCGTCCGGGTCGCCGACCAGGTCCCAGGTGTACGCGAAGACGCCGTGGCTCACGATCCACACTCCTCTTCGGTAAGCGCTTGCCGGATTCAGGGTAGATCCGGCGGGTCGCTCGCGGCAAGAGCTGAGAAGGCGGTTTCATATCCACAGGTTGTGCATGACCTTGTGGATCAGTGATCCTGAGAAAGGGATTTCAGAGGGAGGTGGGTCGTCTGCAACGGGTGAAGATCACCGACGTCGGTGCGGCCGCCGGGGTTTCGCCGGCCACTGTGTCCCGGGTCCTGAACGGCACGGCCAAGGTCGACGCCGCCCTCGCTGACCGCGTCCAGACGGCGGTCCGCACCCTCGGCTACCGTCCGAACGCCGCCGCCCAAGGACTCGCGCGCGGACGCTGGGGCACGATCGGCGTGCTCGTCCCGGACCTTGCCAACCCGTACTTCCCGGAGATCCTCAAAGCGGTCAGCGCCGTCGCCCGCGCCAACGGTCACCGCGTGATGATCATGGAGTCCGAGGAGAACCCGGCCGTCGAGCCAGAACTCGTCGCCGACCTCCTCCGCAGCTGCGACGGCCTCCTACTCTGCTCACCCCGCATGCCCCGCGACCAACTCGTCGACCTCGCCGACCGCGGACACCCGATGGTGCTCGTCAACCGCATCGTCCCCGGCCTCGCCGTACCGTCGATCTCGGTGGACTTCTACGGCGGTACGACGCTCATCTGCGGGCATCTCGCTCAACTCGGCCACCGCGAGGTCGCGTACCTCAGCGGGCCGGAAACCTCGTGGGCCAACGCCGAACGCATCCGCGCGTTAGAGGCCGCAGCCGCCTTCGGTCTCCACGTAACGGTCATCCCCTGCGGCGCCACCGCCGCCGACGGTCACGCGACCGCCGACCAGATCCTCCCGACGGGTGCCACCGCTGTCGTCACCTACAACGACCTCGTCGCCCAAGGTGCACTCACCAAACTCGCTCAGCTGGGCGTCGCCGTACCGGATGATCTCTCGGTCATCGGCTTCGACAACTTGTCGCTCGACTGGTCCGGCCAAACCACGCTGACCACCGTCTCGATGCCCCGAGACGACCTAGGCCGGCAAGCCGCCAACCTCCTCGAACATCTCATGACCGGTACCCCCGACACCAACCCCCATCTCCTCCCCATGCAACTCCTCATCCACCAAACCTCCGCCCGCCCGCGCCACCACTGATGGCACGAGACACCATCTGACGGCCGGAGACCTGATGTACGGGGTCTCCGGTCATTCCCCGGTGTCTCCGGCCAATGTTTGAGGGCCCGCGCCACCACTGGTGGCATGAGACACCATCTGACGGCGGGAAACCGGGCGTGCGGGGTTTCCGTCCGTCCCCCGGTGTCTCCGGCAGCTGTTTGGGGCCCCCCACCACCCCTGGTGGCCCGGGACAGGCAGCTATGGGGCGGGACAGGCAGCTATGGGGCGGGCAGCTGGCGCTGGAAAAGTGGTGGCTTGGGGTTCGGGGGCGCTTTACCTTGTGGATATGGAGATTGGGGAGGTTCGGGCGGAGGAGTACGGGCGGGCGGCTGAGCGCTCGACCATGCGCGCAAGGAGTTTGCGGCGACGGCGGTGGACGTGAATGAGCAGAACCCGCAGGCGGTTGGTTTCTACGATCACTACGGGTTCAAGCTGGTGGGCCGGAGCGAGCGGGACTCGACCAACAAGCCCTACCCGATCCTGCACATGAGGCTTTAGCCGGCGATCTCGAGGATGTCGATCTCGGTGTAGGGGTCGGCCTCGGCGAAGCGCAACGCCCAGCGGACCGCGTCTTCCTTGGAGTCGACGCGGATGATCGACAGTCCGGCGACGAGCTCCTTGGTTTCGGCGAACGGGCCGTCGATGACGCGCGCCGGGCCAGGCTCGGCGACCGAGATCCGGGCGCCGTGGGCGCTCGGCATCAGGCCCTCGGCGACCAGGAGGATGCCGGCCTGCCGCATCTCTTCAAGGACGGCATCCGCCCGCGCGAGGATCTCTGCGGACGGCGGGTTGCCGGCTTCGAGCGAGTCGTTCGTCTTGTGGAGCAGCATGAACCGCATACCGCCGACCTTAATGCGTGACCAGGTCCGCCCAGAATGCTTCGGGGATGGCGTGTTCCAGCCACCCGGCGACCTCGCTGATCTCCCGCGGGCTGCGCGCCCCGACGACCACAGCCGGTACGGCGGGATGCCGTAGGGGGAACTGAATCGCGGCGGCCAGCATCGGTACGTCGTACCGGCGGCACAGCGCGCGGAGTCGGTCGATCCGCGCGAGCAGCCCGGGTGGGACTCGGGCGTATCCGTGTGGAGCGCCCTCCGCGGTGTCGGCGAGCACCCCGCCCTGGAACACCCCAGCGGCCAGTACGGCGACGCCGAGCTTCTCGCAGAGCGGTAACAGCTCGTCCGTCGCGGAGCGGTCGAGCAGCGTGTAGCGGCCGGCGAGCAGGACGCAGTCCGGTCCGTCGGTCCCCGTTTCGCGGAGGAAGCGGGCGGCGACGTCCGCGTGGTTCACGCCGAGTGAGATCGCCCCGATTGCGCCGCGGCCGCGCAGTTCGCTGAGCGCGCGGAGGGCGTCGGTCGAGGCGGTCGCGAAGTCGAGGTCAGGGTCGTGGATGTGCAGGATGTCGATCCGGTCGATTCCCATCCGCTCGAGACTCGCCTCGAACGAGCGGATCACCGCGCCGTAGGAGTAATCGAGCCGAGGTCCGAGGCCGGCGGGTGGTTCGGCCCAGATCGGTTGCAGGTCCGGTCCGCCGGGCTCGATCAGTCGCCCGACCTTGGTCGAGAGCACGAACCGATTGCGCGGCCGGCCGCGAAGGGCCAACCCGGCCCGCTGCTCGGAGACGCCGTACCCATAGACCGGCGCAGTGTCGAACAACCGCACCCCGAGCTCCCACGCCCGGTCGATCGTCGCAATCGCCTGCGCCTCAGGCACCGCCGCGAACATCCCCCCGATCGACGCCAGCCCCAACCCCAACCTGCTGACCCGCAACCCCGTCCGCCCCAACTCCACACTCCGCATGCCGCGACCCTAGAAGCCCCCACCGACATTCAGTTCACGGATCCGGCTGGGGGCGTAGTAGATGTCGGGGGTGGGGCAGAGGGGGGCGTTCGGCAGGTCGGCTGGGTCGGTGAGGAGTACGGCGTGGCCGGCGGTGATGGGGGCCGCTAGGTATTCGTGGCCGGGGAGGTTGGCTACGGCGGTGCGGCAGCCTAGGGCCATGCCTTCGAAGAGGGCGGTGGTGGAGACGCCTACCTGGTACGTCGCTCGCGCGAGGAGGTCGAGTGTGTTGCCTGAGGTGGAGAGCTCGACGCCGGGCGCCGGGGTGTAGTCGGCCGCGTGTTCGCTGGGGTGGAGGCGGAAGAGGACCTTCAACTCAGGGTTGGCCTTGGCGACTGACGACGCGACGTGCAGGAGGTCGCCGCCGGTCGTTCCTTGGGAGAGGAAGACCGCGAGCGACGGGTCCTTCGGCAAAGCAGCAGGCAG
Source organism: Kribbella sp. NPDC058245 (assembly GCF_042882005.1). Classification (NCBI taxonomy): domain Bacteria; kingdom Bacillati; phylum Actinomycetota; class Actinomycetes; order Propionibacteriales; family Kribbellaceae; genus Kribbella; species Kribbella sp. NPDC058245. The sequence continues at coordinate 384,756 of NZ_JBHVWY010000003.1, read as the reverse complement.
GTACGGCGCTCCGACGACCGCCGTGCGCGTTCCGGCGGGAAGGTCCGCGACTGTGGACCAGTACGAGCCGAAGGTCCACAGTTCGTCGGGCTGGTCGGCGACGACCGGGCGGCCGGGGTAGCTGTAGCCGAGGTGGAACGGGCTGATCGCGCCGTGCTGCAGCTCGACGACGCGGATGCCGAGATCGCGGGCGGCGCCGACGATGTGCTGGTGGAAGTAGGCCACGACGACGTACACCGTCTTGATTCCATGCTGCTTCAGCAACCGACGGTAGAGCGCGCGCAGCCGCAGATGCTTGGGCACCTCACGAGCGAGCAGCGCCCCGACCGGCACGGAGACCCCGGTCAACGTAGACAAAGCCGCCCCGACCCCACGGTCGTCAGCCGATCGTGAATGCACCGCACCAGCGGCGGAGGTGAAGAAGTCGAGATTGCGGCTGCCAGGCAGCGGAACCCCGTTGATCCCCGAGTCGAGGATCAACGCGGATGGGCCTAGCAAAGAGCGGAGTTCGTCGGTGTAGATCTCGACACCGTCCGGTTTCCGCGGATGCGGTACGACGAGTGAGGAGTACCGGCCGAGGAACGGGTTGCGGGTCGCGAGACCGGCCACGTGCCGCCCGACCAGGCCGAGCTTGTCACCGGCGGAACGGCGTACCGGATGTGGAACACCGTGGATGCCGGAACGACGAGTCAGCTCATGGAAGACGCGCATCCGGATGATCGGCCACGGGTGCGCGCCCCGGATCTGCCAGTCGAGCAGACTCAGGTCCTGCTCCACCTGCCAGATCGCCCGGCACAGGCTCGCCACCGTCGTGTTCGGCGCCGTGCCGTTCCCGGTACTCGTCATGGTTGATCCCTACTATGCCTGCCAGGCTGCCGACCCCGGAGAAGAACCGGCGGACTGCCTTGAGCAGGTGCGTCTTCCGGCCGAGCAGCAGTCCGGCGAGCGCGTATCCGATCGCCGAGACCACCCGGGCGGAAGCATAGGCCAGCACCAGCACGTAGCTGACCGCGCCCGGACGGATCAGCAGGCGGCTGATCGTGTCCCCGCTGCCGGAGCGGAAGGCACGCCGTACCAGCCAGCTGAGCGTGGTCCGCGCGGGCGGGACCTCCTCGGCGATCACGGCCTCTTCGCACCAGACGATCCGGAAGCCGGCCCGGTGCACCCGGAGGAAGAAGTGCAGGTCGCTGGAGCCGGTGTAGCGGAACGCAGGATGGAATCCCGGCGTGACCGTGTGGTAAACCCGCCGGCTGACCAGCGTGTTGTTCGTGTACGCCTTGCGCATCTCGAGGCCGGTCGGGTGCCGGCCGGTCGAGTCGTGAACGTCGCTGTAGTGGTTCCACGGCGGGGCGCCTTCGGGGAGATTGCCCTTCACCGGACCGGTGACAACGTCGGCACCGGATCGCTCCCAGGCGTCCAGGAGTGTCGCCAGCCAGTGGGAAGGCGCGACCTCGTCGTCGTCCACGAAGATCAGCGCGTCGTCGTTCCAGCAGAGCTCCACCGAGCGCTCGCGCGCGAACGGGATCCCCGGCTCGGGCTCGACCACCGACTCGATCGGGTACCGATCGCCGTCGAACGCGGCCACCACCTGGGCCGCGGTGCCGTCGGCATCGTTGTCCACGACGACGATCCGGACCGCATAATCCGAGCCCTCAGGCAGCTCCTGGGCCTGCAAACTCGTCAGGAGTCCACGCAACAGACCAGGCCGCCTAAACGTGATTACCGCAATGGCGACACTGGTACTCATAGGCCTGCAGACTATCGGTCCCCCTCGACTCTCAGCCACCTGACGTGGCTGTGTACCTCTGGGTACAGTGAGTGGGTGGAGACGGTCGAGCGGTTGATTCGCAGTACGCAGGAGCTGTTGTGGGAGCGGGGCTATGTCGGGACGAGCCCGAAGGCCATCCAGGCGGCCGCGGGAGCCGGTCAGGGCAGCATGTATCACCATTTCAGCGGCAAGGCCGAGCTGGCGAAGGCGGCGATCGAGCGATCCGGGGCGGAGTTGCGCGCCGCGGCCGAGGAACAGCTCGACGGAGCCGGTACGGCGGCCGAACGGCTCACCCGTTATCTCGAACGGGACCGTGACGTCCTGCGTGGATGCCAGGTCGGCCGGCTCGCGGCGGACCCGGACGTGATTGCGGACCCGGAGCTGCGGGCACCTGTCGACGAGACGCTGGGCTGGTTGCGCGGCCGGCTGGCCGAAGTGATTGCCGAGGGCAAGCGCAACGGTGAGTTCGCGACCACCGTGGACCCGCCGCAACTGGCGGCCACGATCGCCGCCGTACTGCAGGGTGGGTATGTGCTCGCCCGCGCCGCCGGATCGCCGGAACCGTTCGAGCAGGCTGTTCAAGGACTCTTGGAGTTGATCAAGGCATGAGGATCGGTGCAGTCTTCCCGCAGCTCGAGATCGGTGCGGACCCGGCCGTCGTGAGGGACTGGACGCTGGCGGTCGAGGAGGCCGGCTACACGCACGCGCTGGCCTACGACCACGTGCTCGGCGCGGACCCCACGAACCGCCCGGGCTGGACCGGATACACCGACAAGTCCTTGTTTCACGAGGTTTTCGTGCTGTTCGGCTACATGGCCGCCATCACCACGTCGCTCGAGCTCGCGACCGGCGTACTCATCCTGCCGCAGCGCCAGACCGCGCTCGTCGCGAAGCAGGCGGCCGAGATCGACGTGCTCTCCGGCGGTCGGCTGCGGCTTGGCGTCGGCATCGGCTGGAACCAGGTCGAGTACGACGCTCTCGGCGTACCGTTCACTCAGCGCGGAGCGCGGTTGACCGAGCAGGTCGAGCTGCTCCGCAAGCTCTGGGCCGACCCGGTCCTCACCCACGAAGGCAAGTACGACCGGGTGGACGAGGCCGGCCTCAACCCGCTGCCCGGCCGGAAGATCCCCATCTGGTTCGGTGGCGGAGCAGACGCCGTACTGCGCAGGACCGGTCGGATCGGGGACGGCTGGATGCCGCAAGGCGCTCCGGACGACGCGATGCGGGCGCAGATCCAGATCATCCGGGACGCCGCGGAGGAGGCTGGTCGGGATCCCGCCGAGATCGGTATCGAGCCCCGCCTGTCGCTGAACGCCGTACCGCAGGGGGACTGGCGTGCGTACGCCGACGCGTGGCGTGAGCTCGGCGCCACCCACCTCTGCGTCAACACGATGAACTACGGCCTCGCCCGCCCCGAGGACCACGCTCAGGTGTTGCGCGACGTGCTGCCGACGCTGGGCTGATCTCAGGTCGTCATCTGGAGATGCCCGGACGGCGAGAGCCCCGGATAGGGTGATCGTCATGGCTATCGAGGTGATCGGAACCAAGGGCGACCGGTACGACGAGATCCTGACCGAGCGGGCGCTCGCTCTGATCGAGCAGTTGCATCGCGAGTACGACGAACGCCGGCTGGGGCTGCTGGCTCGCCGGACCGGGCGGATCGCCGCGATCGCGGGTGGCGCGTCGCTCGGGTTCCTGCCCGAGACGAAGGACGTCCGGGAGGACCCGGAGTGGCGGGTCGCGCCGGCGGCGTCCGGGCTGGTCGACCGCCGGGTGGAGATCACCGGGCCGACCGACCGGAAGATGACGATCAACGCGCTCAACTCCGGGGCCAAGGTCTGGCTGGCCGACCAGGAGGACGCGAACACCCCGACCTGGGAGAACGTGGTCGGCGGTCAGCTGAACCTGCTCGACGCGATCACCCGGAAGATCGACTTCAGCACCGACACCAAGTCGTACGCGCTGAAGCCAGACGAAGAGCTCGCAACCATCGTCGTCCGGCCGCGCGGCTGGCACCTGCCGGAGAAGCACATCCTGGTCGACGGGGTGCCCGTCTCCGGTTCGCTGGTCGACTTCGCGCTGTACTTCGCTGCCTGTGGACAACTGCAGCTGGACCGCGGCCAGGGGCCGTACTTCTACCTGCCGAAGATGGAGTCGCACCTCGAGGCACGGCTGTGGAACGACGTGTTCGTGACCGCGCAGGAGGCCCTCGGGATTCCGCGGGGGACGATCCGCGCGACCGTGCTGATCGAGACGTACCCGGCCGCCTTCGAGATGGAGGAGATCCTCTACGAGCTGCGCGAGCACTCGGCCGGTCTGAACGCGGGCCGCTGGGACTACATGTTCAGCGTGATCAAGACGCACCGGGACCGCGGCGTCGAGTTCCAGCTCCCGGACCGCAACAGCGTCACGATGACCGTGCCGTTCATGCGCGCCTACACCGAGCTGCTGGTGCGGACGTGCCACAAGCGCGGTGCGCACGCGATCGGCGGCATGGCGGCGTTCATCCCGAGCAAGGACCCGGCCGTGAACGAGCAGGCCTTCGCGAAGGTCCAGGCCGACAAGACCCGGGAGGCCGGTGACGGTTTCGACGGCTCGTGGGTCGCGCACCCGGGCATGGTCGAGACGTGCCGCGCGGTGTTTGACGCCGTACTGGGTGACAAGCCCAACCAGGTCGACAAGCTCCGCGAGGATGTCAACGTCACCGCCGAACAGCTCCTCGACGTCGCTGCTACTCCTGGCTCGGTCACCGAAGCCGGTCTGCGCAACAACATCAGCGTGGCCTTGCAGTACCTCGCGGCCTGGCTCGAAGGCACCGGCGCGGTCGGCATCTTCAACCTGATGGAGGACGCCGCCACCGCCGAGATCTCCCGCTCGCAGATCTGGCAGTGGCGCAAGAACGGCGTCGTCCTCGACACCGGCGACACGATCACGACCGAACTCGTCGAGCGGATCGCCGACGAGGAGATCAACGCCCTCCCGGAGTCGCTGCGCTACCAGTCCGCCCGAGCCCTCTTCCTCGAGGTGGCCCTGGCCGACGAGTACGTCGACTTCCTCACCATCCCCGCCTACGACCGCTTCGCCTGACCTCAGCGAGGCGGCTCGACATTGACGGTCGGGATCCCGCCGCCGGCACGCGCGATAATCGCCAGCGACGGGATCTTGGCCGGGTTGCTCTCCCGGTGAACGGTGAAGGCCGGCACGTGGACGAAGTCGCCGGCCACCGCATCCAGCTACTCATCGGTGCCTTCGAACTCGAGCCGCAGCACGCCGGAGACGATGTACAGGCTGCTCTCGTTCCTGTCATGGTGATGCCAGCCCGAGATCGCCCCGGGCTCCGTCGTGACCTGGCCCGCCCATAACAGCGGAAGCTCAAACGCCCGCATCCGCAGCATGCCGGTCGTCGGATCAGCCGCGACCAGGTCACCCGCCTTGATCACCCGAACAGGCTCAGTCATACCCCCAGTGTCAGCGCTTCGGGTAAGATCGCAAGCGAGGGAGGTGGTTTCCATGTCTGAGCCGACATCAGCACCAGATGCACTGGATCACGCCAACGCAGCCTTCTGGCACCGGGGTGATCTCGAGGCGATCATGGGCGCCACCGAGCCCCTCCGCGAGGATGAGTCCTTCGAGATTCCGGACTTGGCTGACGACGAGTGGGATCGATTCGTCCAGGCGATCCACGAGTGATGCCTGGAACCGTCCTGCTCGACACGAATGTCTTTACGGCCTGGCTGAAGCCCCGTTCGACGCTCGTGCCGATCTATGGCAAGCATGTTTTCGGGCGCCGGATTGCCATCTCGCAGCAGACGGTAGCCGAGGCCAGGTATGGCGCCGTCGTGGCCGCTTGGGGCGACAAGCGCCTCGATAACCTGGAGAGGCTGATCCACCGGAGTGCGGTTCTGCCGGGCGACGACGAGACGACGTGGGCGTACGCGAGGTTGCGAGCCGAGTGCCGCCGGATCGGTCATCCCCTTCACCAGAAGCAACACCTCGCTGATCTCTGGATCGCCGCTGCGGCCTTCCGCTGGCAGCTTCCGCTGGTCGCGCATGATGCCGTGTTTATCGGTTGCCCTGGCGTTGAACTCCTTACGGAGCTCTCGCGCTGACTTCGGGTAGTTGATTGCTCCCGAGGGCCACCTGGCACCTCGGGAGTCAACTCATCAGCGCTTGGGGTAGGCGGCGTCTACTTCTACTTCGACCAGCCAGCCGGTGACGGGGAGGTTCTCGATCTCCAGGGCGAAGCGGGAGGGGCGGGATTTGTTGACGACGAAGGGTTTGGCGGGCGGGGCGGTGCCTAGGGGGATTGGGACGAACTTGCCGGTGGTGAGGTCGGCGTTGGCGAAGTATTGGCGGTAGGCGCGGTTCCAGCCGGCGAAGTCGGCGATGGTTGCGCCCGATGGGTTCTGCAGGAAGACGCGCATGGTGTAGACGTCGGCGTACGACAAGCCGGCGGCTTGCAGGTTCTCGCCGATGCGGCGGAGGGCGTTGATGCCTTGGGCTTCGGTGATGGTGACGCCGGCCGGGAGGGTGCCGCCGGGGAAGATGGCAGTGTCGATGTACGACGCCTCGGAGCCGGCCGGAGCCGTGGTGTTCAGGGCGGTCGGACCGATGCCGCTGGTCTTGTAGAGCGCCGTGTTCGCGCCGATGCCGACGCCGGTGGCGATCAGCGGGTTGGCCTGACCAGCGGGAAGAGCCGGTACGACGGTGCCGGGTCGGGGTGGATGCGGCTTGTCCCACCAACCGGCCGCCGTACCGGCGCCGGCGGTGAACGAGACGAGGACGGCCGCGACTCCGGCGGCTAAGAACCTTCGCTTCATGAGTGCGTCACCACCCGGTGGTGCAGCGAGGTGACAGTCGCCCGAGCGGACGTCATGGCGCCGTGCTGCCAGGCGATCGCGTGCGACAGGTGGTCACCGGCGAAGTAGATGTTGCCGGTGGGTTCGAGCAGCCGCTCGTAGATCCCGTCGGTCTGCGACGGCCAGCCGACCCACGAACCCTCGGTGTACTTCGTACCCATCCAGTTCACCGAGAACGCCGCCTCGATGTCACGACCATAAACGTCTCCGTGCATTTTGGTGCCTTGGGCAACGGCTCGTTCAAGCCGGGCGGCCGGTGTCAGAGCGCCGTACGTGTTCGCGTTGGTACCGGTGTTGTAGTAGCCGATCACCGTGCCGCGCTTGCCGTGGAAGCCGGTCGACGGATACCAGGTGTTGCCGGTGTCCAGGCTGCTGTTGGTGATCCCGCCGTAGATGCGCAGATCCTCTTCCCACCAACGGCGTCCGTACTCGATCCCGATCTTGCCCGCGTTGGTCGGCCGGGCGTACTTCAACGCGTCGACGACAGGTGCCGGCAGGTTCGACGGGATCTTCGCCGCGAGGTGTGGCGGCAGTGCACAGATCGCGAAGTCGGCCGCGAGCACCTTCGGCCGACCGCCGGTGGTGTAGGTGATCTGGACGCCAGCGCTCGTGTTCCGCAGTCCGAGGACCTCAGCGCCGTACTGGATCTTCTCCCGCCCGATCGCGCGCTCGAACGCGTACGGGATCCGGTCCATCCCGCCGACCGGCTGGAACATCATCATCGCCTGGTCCCAGCCGAACTCGAACGAGAAGTAGCTCCCGACGCCACTCGCGAAGACATCACTCAGCGCGTACGGCGATGCCGTCGTACCGGCCTCGGTCCCAGCACCGGGCTCGACGGTGTACCCGCGACGGCCGTCGGCGCCGGTGTACTTGAAGTCGCCGGCCTTGTCGGAGATCGAGCCGAAGGTGGTCAGGAACCCGATCAGCGCCTGCTTGTCGTTGGCCGTCAGGTAGGAATCGAGCGCCCCCTGATCGGTTGCCTTGGCCAACAACTCGGACACGTATCCGTAGACGTCCGCCTTGGCCGTCCGATGCCGGATCGGCTTGTTGGACAGGGCTGTCGTGCCCTCGCGGTACAGGTACGCATCCGCGTTCTGGTTGACGAACGGCTCGATCGCGACGCCGAGCTCACGGCAGTAGTCGAGCGTCACGTGGTGCTGCGGGATCCGCCCGGGGCCGGCGTTCATGTACTGGCCCGGCGAGAATCGCGCCCGCTGCGTGTTGCCGGCCAGGTCGGTCTCCGTGGTTCCACCGCGGACGGTCCAGTTGCGCCCGCCTGGCCGCTTGCGGGCCTCCAGGATCGTGACTTGGTAACCGGCCTTCAGAAGCTCGTACGCCGAGGTCAGTCCGGAGATCCCGCCTCCGAGGATGACGACGTGCTTGCGGGGCCGGCCGTTCAGATCGACCCGCGACGGAGCGGCGTACGCGGGGGTCTCGGCCATGCCGGTCAGGCCGAGGGCGGACATTGTGGAGTAGAGAACACCGGCACCACCGGTGATACCGACCTGTTGCAGGAACTGACGTCTGGTCTGCGCCATACCTTCTCCTCACTCTCGATCACGAAAGTAAGGACAAACTGTTGTGGCGCTGTGTCCGGTCGATGACGTCCTGAGATCAGAACTGACAGGTATGTTTCGCCTTAACGAACCTGTTGGAGCAAAGTCTTAGCCACTGGCGCGACCTCCGCGTAAACCCCGGGATAGTGCGGTTCCGCGCAGCCCTTGCCCCACGAGACGATTCCGAGCAGTCGCCCGTTCAGCACCAGCGGTCCACCTGAGTCGCCCTGGCACGCATCCCCTGTTCCATCCAGGTAACCGGCACACACATTCGCGGCGGCCGTGTACCCGTTCTCGGCGTACCCGTCGATCCCCAGACACGTCGCGTCCCCGAGATCAGGCACCGCGATCTTCTGCAACGTGTCCTCCGGCCCGGTCCCCGCCGTGTCACCCCACCCATAGACGGTCGGTACGGCGCCGCGCCGGTCGGCCTTCGCGCTCGTCTCCAACCGCATCACCGGCACCCCGGTCATCGGCTTCTTCAGGGTTAGTACGGCGAAGTCGCTCCGATTCGTCGTCGTGCTGTACGCCGGATGCACCCACACCGCGCTGACCGCCGAGTACCGCCCACTCGAGAGGTCGGCCAAATCGGCCCGCCCCTGAATCACGCCGTACGACGTCGTAGGTTGCGCGGCGCAGTGAGCCGCAGTCAGCACCTTGTTCGGGGCAACAAGCACCCCGCCACACCACCGCTTGCTCTGCCGAGCAGCCCCCGAGTTGGTGATCGCCACCGCCCAAGGCGCCTCAGCCACACTCGCCAACGTCCCCCCGACCACCATCGGCCTCGGTCGGCCCGCGGCCGCGGGCCCCGTTGTACTCAGCAACAGCACCGCAATCAGTGCGACAGTCCGCTTCACCATGCGCCCGAACCTACTCCACGTGACGACGTGAGCACGGTAAGTACGAGGCTGAGGACGTCAAGGGGTAGTGGAAAAACTACAGGTTGTTGCAAAAAGACTGTTGGAGACCTACTGAGGCGACTTAGACTCCCGGCGGCCGCTGTGGCCGTCGGGGGTTTGTCGCGCAGGTCTTCTGCTGGGGGTGGATCCGTCATGCGTCGTCGTTTCAGCATGCTCGTTTGCGTTGCGTTGCTTGGGTCGCTGCTGACTGTTCCGGAGGCATTGGCCAAGCCGGTCGGTGCTGATGCCCAGCTGGCTGCTCCGATGACCGCTGCTGCCACACCGGCGTTGCAGCCGGGCGCTGGTCAGTTCGTGCCGGTGGCGCCGACGTCGGTCATCAATGGGGCTGCTATCGCGGCCGCAGGTACATCGACGGTCACAGTGACCGGAGCCAACGGCCTACCGGCCGCGGCGCAGGTCAGTGCGGTCGCGGTCCAGGTGACCGCGATCGGTACCAGTGCAGCTGGTTGGGTGCAGACGTTCGCGGCCGGTACGACGCGGCCGTCGGACAGCACAACCAGCTTTGTCACCGGCCGGAACAGCGTCAGCTATGACGTCGTGCCCGTCTCCGCCAGCGGACAGATCAGCGTCTACTCGAGTGCGGCCTCCAAGGTCTGGGTTCGTCTGCGCGGTTACTTCACCTCGACGGCCGCAGCGACGGCCGGCTCGACATTTGTGCCACTGCCACCGACGACCGTCGTGAACAACGTCGCGCTTGCGGCGAACGGCACCACCAACTACACGTTCGCCGGTGCGAACGGCATTCCGGCAGCCGCCGACGTCGCCGCTGTGGCGATCGACATGGTCTCCGCCGCGCCTACTGCGGCTGGTGTCCTGAAGGCTTATCCGACCGGTGCGACGGCGCCGGCGGATGCCTCCGTCGAGTATCCGGTGACCCAGGCCCAGACGAACTACGAGACCGTTCGGCTGTCCAGCGCTGGACAGGCCACCTTCGCAGCGACCGGCGCCACCAAACTCACGGTCCGGCTGCGGGGCTACTACGCGACGCCCGCGGCCACCGTCGCCGGTGCGTCGTACGTTCCGGTCGCCCGCGCGGCGGCGGTCAACGGCGTCGCGCTTGCCGCCGGCGGCACGACGACTGCCACGCTCGCCGGTGCGAACGGCGTACCGGCCGCAGCAGGTGTGGCCGCCGTCGACGCCAACGTCAACTCCTCGACGCCAACGGCAGCAGGTCTCGTGACTGGCTACGCCGCCGGTACGACGCGGCCGTCGGACGCATCGGTCTACTACGCGAACGCGATCAGCACTGCCGCGCATGACACTCTCAAGATCTCTTCCGCCGGCCAGACCACGTTCTATGCCAGCGGAGCCACCAAACTGTTCGTGCGGCTGCGTGGCTACTACAAGAAGCCCACTGCGCCGCTCGCGCCGACCGGTGTGACCGCTGCGGCCGCCGACGGACGCGCGACGGTCGGCTGGATCGCACCGAAGGACGGCGGTGCGGCGGTCACCGGCTACACGGTCACCGCGAATCCGGGCAACCTCAAGACCACTGTCGGTGTGGCTGACAGCGCGACGGTGACCGGTCTGACGAACGGAACGCCGTACACCTTCACTGTTCAGGCGATCAACGCGGTCGGCGCCGGCCCGGCCTCCGTCGCGACCAAGGCCGTGGTGCCGATGGGCGGCGAGGTGCTCTACGCGCACGACGCTGCCGGCCGGATCAAGGCAGTGTTCACCTCGGACGGCGCAGGCGTCGCCTATCAATACGATGCGGTCGGCAACATCACCGCGACCCAGGCACTTCCGGCCGGACAGCTCGCCATCGCACAGGCCGGTCCGGCGACGGCTGTCGTCGGCGACTCGTACGAGATCTACGGCACCGGCTTCGGGCTGGACCCGGCGCAGGTCTCGGTCCGGATCGGTGGCCAGGTGGCCGTGATCACCTCACTGCGCCGCAATCACATCGTGGCTACGGTTCCGGCCGGTGCGGCCAGCGGCCAGGTGCAGGTGATCGTCTCGGGGACCACGGCCACCGCCGGATCGGTGACGTTGCTGAGTGCGCCGCAGGTCACCGCTGCAAGTCCGGCAATCGTCGACCGGGGCGGCGTCCTGACGATCTCCGGCAGCAACTTCGCACCGGCCACGACGGCCAACACGGTCTCCATCAACGGCACCAAGCTGCAGGTGCTGACAGTCACCGCGAACACGCTGACCGTGCGAGCTCCCGGCTTCGGGGTCTCCGGCCCGGTCGTCGTCCGGACCCGGGCCGGCACTGCCACCTCGAGCGGCCGGGTGACCGCGCCACCTGCTCCGTTCCTGGCCGCCGACGTTGCGGCGTCGGTCCACCTCGCGACGGACGCGGCGTCGACGATCAACCTGACCACGTCGAACCAGATCGCGCTCTTCAGCATCGACGCGACACCTGGGCAGCGGCTGGGCTTCCAGATCGACGACACGATCAATGGGTGCTACGAGGCGCACATCTGGGCGCCGGACCGGAGTCCCGTCGTCGCCGCGGAGACGTTGTGTGGCACGTCGTTCCTCGAGGTGCCGCGGGCGGCGACCGCCGGCACCTACCTCGTGGAGCTCGACCCGCGCGACCCGGTGACCGGAAGTTTCACGGCGCTGGCCAAACAAAGTGCGGACATCACCACCCCGATCACCATCGACGGTCCGGCTGGAAGCCTGACCACGACGACCGCGCCGGCGCACACGACCTTCACCTTCACCGGGACGCAGGGCCAGTTGGTGTTCACGACGCTCACCGCACCGGGCAAGCTGGCCAACGGAGCAGTGCTCTGGGGGCCGCACGGCCAGAAGCTGAACAGCACCGGGACGTTCTACGGCACCACCAGCGGCTATCTGAGTGCGGTCCTGCTCCCGGAGAACGGTACTTACACGGTCGACGTCGACCCGTACAACTTCGATGTCGGGACCTATACGGCCCAGGTCAACCTCGTCCCCGCGCCGGTGAGCGCGACCACCACCATCGATGGTCCGGCCGCGCGCCTCACGATCGCCAAGCCCGGCCAGACCGGCTCGGTGAGCTTCAACGGCACACAGGGGCAGGTCGTCCACCTGGACATCGCCCCGCAGTTGACCACGACGAGCATCGGCAAGGTCAGCATGCGTGGCCCGGACGGCTCCTTCCTCACCCGCGATCAGTCCTGGACGTACTTCATGGACTACATCGCGGATCGCTACACCTTGACGCAGACCGGTGAATACCTGCTGCTGATCGAGCCCGACGGCGCTCAGACGGGCACGGTCGACATCACGGCGAACACCATCCCGGCCGACGCCGTGGTCACCACCACGATCGATGCGGCGGCTGTTGCCGTCGGCAACCAGAAACCCGGGCAGTCGGCGCGCCTGACCTTCCCGGCCACGGCCGGCCAGCGGGTGTTCATCTCGTGCGAAATGATTGCCGGACACGAGTACGACATCAGCTACCAGCTGTTCAACCCGGCCGGGACCAAGGTCGGCTCCGCGTCCTGCTCGTCGGTGGCCAAGGGCATTCTGTTCGACACTCTCGCACTGACCCAGGGCACCTGGACCGTCGTGGTCGACCCCAGTCGCGCACTGATCGTGGCGCCGAAGCTCCGGGCGGTCTCCGTACCGGCCGATCTGGCGGTGACGTCAGCTCTCGGGCAGAGCCCGGCAGTCACGTTGGCGCCCGGTCAGAACGCGGTCGTCAGCTTTCCGGTCACCGCCGGCCAGCGCTTCTACATCGGCTGCACGCTGACGGACCCGAACCAGCAGTACGACCTCGACTTCCAGCTGCTCCGCCCGGACGGGACCAAGGCCGACAACAGCAGCTGTTACAACTCGTTCAAGGGCGAGCTGTTCGACACCGTCACTGCCGCAGCGGCGGGGAACTGGTCGGTCAAGGTCGATCCGAGGCTGAACGCCGCCGCATCCGCGACGCTCGCGCTGATCGCCGTACCAGCTGACGTGTCCACCACCGCGACGATCGGTGGCGCGGCGGTGAGCTTCGACACCGCCGTCGGACAGAACGCCACGGCGGCTTTCACCGGTACAGCCGGACAGCGTGTGCTGGTCAGCTGCGGCCTGTCCGACTGGGCGGCCAAGCAGTACGACGTCTCGTTCAAGCTGCTGCGTCCGGACGGCACCACGGAGAAGAGCACCGGTTGCTACGAGTCCAGTCACGGCATGCTGGTCGACACTCTGGCGTTGCCTGCGGCCGGAACCTGGACCCTGGCCGTCGACCCCGACTACATGGTCACCACCCACACGACGGTCCGCCTGTACGCCGTACCGGATGACCTCACCAAATCCGCGACGGTCGGCGGTGCCGGAGTGAGTGTCACGACAGCCGTCGGGCAGTCAGCCAGTATCACCTTCAGCGGCACGGCGAGCCAGAAGATCAAGGCCACGGTTTCTGCGTCGACCTACCCGTCGTGTGGTGGTTTCGTCCGGTTGCGCGACTCGGCCGGCACCAACCTGACGTCGACGTGTCTGTCGGCGAGCAGCACGTTGACCTACACGTTGCCGACAGCCGGTACGTACACGCTGTTCGTCGATCCTGCTGACGTGTACACGGGTACGGCGACAGTCGCGGTCGCCAACAACACCGCGGTGGCCGGGGACCAGCCGGTCGCGGCCGAGAAGCCGGATCCGCGGGACATGCGTCCCAGGACCGTCGTACCGGCGGCGGACGACGATGACGATGAGGAGGCACCACCGCCGGTCTATCCGCGGGTGCGGGACGCTGCGCTGACCGGCAAGATCCTGCGGACGGACGGTAAGCCGCTCGCCGGTGTGACCGTGCGGGTGGCGGACCGCGCCGTACGGACCAAGGCCGACGGCTCGTTCGTGCTCAAGCGACTGCCACAAGGCACCTGGCTGTTCGTGATGGATGGGCGCACCGCGTCGAGTGGTCGGACGAAGTACGGGTACTTCGACGTGCAGGTCAACCTGCGTAAGGGCTCCCAGAAGCTCTTCTACCAGCCGTACCTGCCGATCCTGGACACGGCGAGCGAGGTGAAGATCGCCAGCCCGACCACCGCGCCGGTGGTGATCAGGACACCGAAGGTCAAGGGGCTCGAGGTCCACATCCCGGCCGGCGTCCGGATCACCGACGCCGACGGCAAGGCGGTGACGAAGGTCGGCATCACGCCGATCCCGGTCGACCGGACGCCGATCCCGATGCCGAAGGGTGTCCAGGTGCCGGTGTACTTCACCGTGCAACCGGCCGGCGGCGAGCTGCACGGCGGCGAGGCGAAGGTCTACTACCCGAACTACCTGGACCAGAAGCCGGGAACCGAGCTGAACTTCTGGACACACGAGAAGTACGCCGAAGGCTGGGAGATCTACGGCCGGGGCACGGTCACGCCGGACGGCACCCAGGTGATCCCGGACCAGTCCACCGGGATCGAGAACTTCGACGGCGCGATGATCAACGTCGACGGCTGGCTGGAGGCGCTGGGCAAGGGAATCCTCGAAGCACTCGGTTCGGCGGGCGACCCGGTCGACCTCGGGACCGGGCGGTTCACCTACACCCAGTCGGACCTGGCGCTGGGCGGGTTCATCCCCATCGAGGCCCAGCGGGCGTACAACTCCGGGGACGGCCGGGCCCGCCCGTTCGGGATGGGCACGATCGGCACCTACGACACCTTCCTGACGTCACGCCGGCAGTGGCAGGAGGCCGACCTCAACCTGATCGACGGCAGCCAGGTGCACTTCGTCCGGACATCCCCCGGCACCGGCTGGTCGGACGCGGCGTTCGCGGCGGCCGGGACGGTAGGCCAGTTCGCGAGCGCGACGCTGATCTGGAACGGTGCCGGCTGGGATCTGAAGCTCCGCGACGGCACAGTTCTCGTGTACGGCGAGCTGGCGCCGTTGCAGGGCATCCGGGACCGGTTCGGTCACTACGTGAACATCCGCCGCACCGCGAAGAACGCATGGGGCAACCAAGTCGGTGCGGTGACATCGGTGACGTCGTCGGAGGGCTACTGGCTGACCTATGACTACGACACGTCCGGTCAGGTGACAGGCATTCACGACAACGCCGGTCGCACCGTCTCCTACACGTACGACAACGGCCTGCTGAAGACGGTGACTGACGTCAACGGCGGTGTGACGACGTACGGATGGGACAGCAGCAAGCGGCTGACGACGATCACCGACGCGAAGAACCAGGTGTTCCTGACGAACACCTACGACGCCAACAACCGCGTTGTCCAGCAGAAGCTGGCCGACGACGGCCTCTACAAGTTCGACTACACACTGGACAGCACTGGCAAGAAGGTGACCAAGACGGTCGTCACCGACCCGGCCGGTGCCAAGCGCACGGTCGAGTACGACGCCGGCGGCTACCTGGTCAAGGACACGAGTGCGACCGGTAGCGCGGACGAACGCGGATACAGCGTCGAGCGCGATCCCACCTCGCACTTGCCGATGAAGGCCACCGACACCAACGGCCGGGTCATGGTCAGCACCTACAACGCGAACCAGCAGGCCACCTCGACGACTGTGTCGCTGGGTACCGAGAGTCGCCAGGAAAGCGCCACCTACAACGGTCCTGAAGGTGCGATGGACTCGGCGACCGATGCGCTCGGTCACACCACGCGCTACACGTTCGACGCGGCCGGCAACGTCGCGACGGCGACCGACCCCGAAGGACGCAAGACCAGCTACGAGTGGAACAGCGATGGTCTGATGACCAAGCAGACCCCGGACGGCGGGGGCGCCACGACGTACGAGTACCAGGACGGCCTCACCTCCGCGGCCACAGATCCACTCGGCCGGAAGACGTCGTACGGCATCGACCTGGCCGGCCGGGTCCAGGAGACCGTCAACTCCGACGGTGGTGTGTCCACCGTTCAGTACGACGCCGCCAACCAGGTGCTGTCGACCAAGGACCCGGTGGGCGCGGTCACGAAGTACACGTACGACAAGAACGGCAACATGGAGTCGCTGGAGGACGCCCGTGGCGGGACGACCCGTTGGTCGTACGACGTCATGGACCGGGTCCACGTGCAGACGGACCAACTCGGCAAGACGACCACGTTCACCTACAACGCGCTGGGTCGTCCGCTGACCGTCACCGACCGACGGGGTCTGACCACTGAGTACAGGTACGACGCCTTGCAACGCGAGGTGTTCACCGGCTACGGCCGGACGGGCACACCAGGTGCGTACCAGTACCAGTCGACGCTCTCGTCGGTGTACGACGACAAGGGTCGGTTGAGTTCGCTCACCGACTCCACAGCCGGTGCCGGTGCCATCTCCTACACGTACGACGACCAGGACCGGGTGAAGACCGAGACGACTGCGGGCGGCACCATCACGCGGGAGTGGGACGACGCGGATCGCCTGACGGCGCTGAAGGTCCCAGGTCTCCCCGACACCGTCTACGAGTACGACAAGTCGGACCGGCTCACGAAGGTGACCCGCGGGAGCGTCGCGGCGGCGTACGGCTATGACGGGACCGGCCGGCTGAAGACACAGGCTCTGCCGGGCGGCGTGGTCCGGACCGCGGACTACAACCTGGCCGGTGAGCTGACCGGACTGACCTTCGCCAACGGCTCGCAGACCCTCGGCGACCTGACCTACGACTACGACTCCGCCGGTCGGCTCGACCGCTCCGGTGGCTCGTGGGCCCGCGCAGACCTGCCGGCGCCGGTGACCTCGACGTCGTTCGACGCAGCCAACCGGCTGACGGCACAGGACGGGGTGAACCGGACCTATGATCCTGAAGGCAACCTGACCGGAGACGGCACGTCGACGTACAGCTGGAATGCCCGAGGTGAGCTGACGGCCACCACTGGCGCTGCCGGCACCTCGCAGGTCCGCTACGACCCGTTGGGTCGCCGGATCGCGACGACCGTGGACAGCGAGTCGTGGAGCTTCGACTACGACGGTGACAACCTGCTGTCCGAAGACGGGCCGGGTACGGCGGATGCGACGTACCTGTCCGGTCTGGACACGGACTCGGCGGTCGCTCGCGTCGACGGGCTCGATGGGGCAGGCGGTGCGTCCGCCCTGTTAACGGATCGCCAGGGCTCAGTGGTCGCGCGGACTGTCCCGGGGACGTCGACAGTGGCTGCCGAGTACACCTACGGCCCGTACGGGACATCCCGTTCGAGTCTGACCGGCGACCCGAGCCCGGTCCGCTACACGGGCCGGGAGTCCGGCGCCGGCGTACCCAAGGGGCTGCAGTTCCAGCGGGCGCGGTGGTACGACCCGGCCACCGGGCGCTTCCTGTCCGAGGACCCGGCCGGCTTCGACGCCGCCGGACCGAACCTCTACTCGTACGTCGACGGTGACCCGGTGGACGCGACAGATCCGACCGGCGAGGTGCCGCAGATCATCGCGGCCTGTGTCGGCGGTGCGGCGGTGAACACGCTGGCTGGTGTCCTGCTCGGCCGCAAGCACACTGCGGGCGACTATTTGCGCGGCCTGGGCAAGGGATGTGCCGAAGGCGTGCTGATGTTCGGCGTCGGCAAGTTCCTCAGCGTCGGGCTGCGTTCGGTCCGGCCCTTGACGAAGGTGCTCGACGAAACGGCCGAGACGGCGGCGAAGTTCTGTAGCTTCACCGGCGAGACGCTGGTCCTGATGGCCGACGGCACCAAGAAGCCGATCTCGCAGATCGAGGTCGGTGACGAGGTGCTGGCCACCGACCCGGAGACGGGTGAACAGGGTCCGCACAAGGTCACCCAGGTGTTCGTGCACGAGGACGAAGTGGTCGACCTGGAGGTCGGCGGTCAACACATCACGACGACCGAGGACCACCCGTTCTGGAACGCGACGGACGGCCGCTTCGAACCGGTGGCGGAGCTCGACAGCGGTGACCGGCTGCAAGCGGCCGACGGCAGGCGTTTCACGATCCAGGGCCTGGTGCCCCGCAGTACCCGCAGTGCCACGGCGTACAACCTCAGCGTCGAGGGCGTGCACACCTATCACGTGGGTGACGCGGAGCTACTGGTCCACAACTCCTGCGGTCCGACGATCTCGAAGGGCCGCTGGGACCACATCTGGAAGCGGCACGTCAACCGGACGAAGTACCCCCACAAGAGCAAGTTCAACACCACGAACAAGGCCAAGATCGAGCGGATGATCAACCGCGCTCTCGGTGGCGAGACCGGTGACGGTGTGTACTACTACCGGTTCCCGTCCTCGATCGGGACCACTGCCGCGGGCGATCCGCAGTACTACATCCGGGTCGTGGTGCGGAAGGGCAAAGTGATCACCGCGTTCCCGTCCGGGGCGCCGTAGAGGTGGAGTGTTGTCGCTGTGGGTGTGGATGTGTTGCTGAAACGGGTGGATCAGCCGGGGACCAGTCCCAAGCGTCGCCGGCTGGTCGAGCTCGGCGCGGTGGTGGATGCGGATGACGTGTTCGCCGGGATCTGTGCGCACAGCGGGCTGCCGATGCTGGGCCGGGTCGACCCGTACGGCGACCTGGTCTTGACGGCGGCGGAGATGCCACAGCTTCTCGGCGAGCTGGAGACCGAGCTCGGGCGGGCTGCCGGGGCCACCGAGCGCGCGCTGCTCACCGAGGTCCGCCGGCTGGCTGAGCAGTGCGCCGCAGAGGCGGGGACAGAGCTGCATCTGGAAGGTGACTGAGCGCGATCGGGTGAACAATTGGGAGGAATTGAGACCGGGATGCGAGGTCTGGGGGCGGAGGTGGCTACTGTCTTCAGGTGCAGAAATGGCCTGGTCGTCCTTATCCCCTCGGAGCCACGTACGACGGTTCCGGGACGAACTTCGCGGTGTTCTCGGAGGTGGCCGAGAGAGTTGATCTGGCCCTGATCGGTGACGACGGGACCGAGCAGCTGGTGCAGCTGACCGAGGTGGACGGGTTCGTCCACCACGCGTACCTGCCGGCGGTGCAGCCGGGGCAGCGGTACGGGTTCCGGGTGCACGGGCCGTACAGCCCGGCCGACGGGCACCGGTGCAACGCGTCCAAGCTGTTGCTGGACCCGTACGCGAAGGCGATCGACGGGCAGGTGGACGGTGACGAGTCACTGTTCAGCTACCGGTTCGGCAACCCGACCGAGCTGAACACGATGGACAACCGCGAACACACGATGCTCTCGGTCGTCACCAACCCGTTCTTCGACTGGGGCAACGACCGCCCGCCGGGACACGCGTACCACGAGACGGTGATCTACGAGGCGCACGTCAAGGGCCTGACCAAGACCCATCCGGGGCTGCCGGAGGAGATCCGCGGCACGTACGCCGGGATCGGGCACCCGGCGGTGATCGAGCACCTCAAGGAGCTCGGGGTGACCGCGATCGAGCTGATGCCGGTGCACCAGTTCGCCCAGGACGGTCATCTGCAGGAGCTGAACCTCACCAACTACTGGGGTTACAACACGATCGGGTTCTTCGCCCCGCACAACGCCTACTCGTCGCTCGGCACCCGCGGTCAGCAGGTGACCGAGTTCAAGACGATGGTGCAGGCCCTGCACGAGGCCGATATCGAGGTGATCCTCGACGTCGTCTACAACCACACCGCCGAGGGCAACGAGATGGGCCCGACGCTGTCCTTCAAGGGCATCGACAACGCGGCGTACTACCGGCTGGTCGACGCGGACAAGTCGCACTACTACGACACGACCGGCACCGGCAACAGCCTGCTGATGCGGCACCCGCACGTCCTGCAGCTGATCATGGACTCGCTGCGCTACTGGGTCACCGAGATGCACGTGGACGGGTTCCGCTTCGACCTCGCGTCGACGCTGGCCCGTCAGTTCCACGAAGTCGACCGGCTGTCGGCCTTCTTCGACCTGGTCCAGCAGGACCCGATCGTCAGCCAGGTGAAGCTGATCGCCGAGCCGTGGGATGTCGGCGACGGCGGCTACCAGGTCGGCAACTTCCCGCCGCTGTGGACCGAATGGAACGGCAAGTACCGCGACACCGTCCGCGACTTCTGGCGCGGCGAGAAGTACACGCTGGCCGAGTTCGGCTCCCGGCTGACCGGTTCGTCGGACCTGTACCGCGACGACAGCCGGCGGCCGCTGGCGAGTATCAACTTCGTCACCGCGCATGACGGCTTCACATTGCGCGACCTCGTCTCCTACAACGAGAAGCACAACGAGGCGAACGGCGAAGGCGGTAACGACGGCGAGAGCCACAACCGTTCCTGGAACTGCGGTGTCGAGGGACCCACGGACGACCCGGCGGTCAGCAAGCTGCGGTCCAAGCAGCAGCGCAACTTCCTGGCCACGCTGCTGATCTCGCAGGGCGTCCCGATGCTCGCGCACGGCGACGAGCTGGGCCGGACCCAGTCCGGGAACAACAACGTCTACTGCCAGGACAACGAGCTGGCCTGGGTGAACTGGGATCTGAACGAGGAGCAGAAGGACCTGCTCGAGTTCACCGGTGAGCTGGTCCGGCTGCGCAACGAGCACCCGGTCTTCCGGCGCCGCCGGTTCTTCCACGGCGACCAGGGAGTCGACGGGCTCGGCGATCTGGTCTGGTTCACCCCGGACGGCAAGGAGATGCAGGACGGCGACTGGAGCCGCGACGACGCCCGCGCGGTGGCCGTCTTCCTCAACGGGGACGCGATCTCCGAGCCGGACCCGCGCGGCGAGCCGGTGGTCGACGACTCGTTCCTGATCCTGCTGAACAGCAACTACGAGCCGGAGGAGTTCCTGCTGCCCGGGATCGAGTTCGGCGAGGTCTGGACGGTGGTGGTGGACACCGTCCGCCCGACCGGCCGAGCCGAGGAGGGGGAACACCCCGCAGGCAGCACGATCCGGATCGAGGACCACGGCATGCTGGTACTGACCCGGCCGCGGCGGACCACAGGATGAACCAGCTGTGTTGATTTCAACGACGCCGCAGGCAACGTACCGGCTGCAGTTGCGCGCCGAGTTCGGGTTCGAGGACGCGGCAGGGGTTGTCCCGTACCTGAGTAGCCTCGGGATCTCTCACGCCTACCTGTCCCCGATCCTGCAGGCCGCGCCCGGTTCCACCCATGGGTACGACGTGGTGGACCACAGCCGGCTGTCTGAGCCGATGGGCGGCCGCCGAGGGTTCGAGCGGCTGTCCGCCCGGTTGGCCGAGGTGCGGATGGGTGCGATCGCCGACGTGGTCCCGAACCACGTTGCCGTGCCCACGCCGGCCCGGCTCAACAAGGCGCTCTGGTCCGTGCTGCGAGACGGCCCAGGTTCGCCGTACGCCGAATGGTTCGACGTCGACTGGGGTTCGGGGAACCAGCCGTTGCTGATGGCGGTTCTGGGACACCGGATCGGCCAGGTGCTCGCCGAGGGCGAGCTGGCGGTGGACGGCGACGTCCTGCGGTACTACGACCACGAGTACCCACTAAGACCCGGTACGGCGGACCTGCCGATCGCCGAGCTGGTGACGGAGCAGTGGTACCGGCTGGCGCACTGGCGAGTCGCTGACGAGGAGCTGAACTACCGGCGCTTCTTCGACGTCGACACGTTGGCCGCGGTGCGCGTGGAGACGCAGGAGGTCTTCGAAGCCACACATGCCTTGCTGTTCGAGCTCCTGCAGGAGGGGAAGCTCAACGGCTTCCGCATCGACCACCCGGACGGTCTGGCCGACCCACGCGGCTACCTGCGCCGGCTGGCCGAGCGAACCGGCGGTGCGTGGGTGGTGGTGGAGAAGATCCTCGAAGGCGATGAGGAGCTGCCCCACGACTGGCCGTGCGCCGGCACGACCGGCTATGACGCGCTGCTGCGGGTAGGTGGTCTGTTCGTCGACCCCGCGGGCGCAGCACCCCTTGCTGCGTTGCACTCTGAGCTGACTGGCGAGCCGGCCGACTTCAGTCCGGTAGTGGTCGAGGCGAAGCGAGAGATCGTCAAACACGGCCAGTACGCCGAAGTGCACCGGCTGGTCGAGTTGCTGGCGCGCATCTGCCAGGACGACGTCAGACTGCGTGACCACACCCGGCGGGCGTTCCACGAGGTTGTGGCCGAGCTGCTCGTTCAGTTCGACGTCTACCGGGCGTACGTCGTACCGGGGGAGCCGCCGGCGCCGTCAGCGATCCGCGTGCTGGAGCGGGCGGCGACCAAGGCTCGCGAGCACCTTGACGAGGATCGGCAGGAGACCCTGGACGTCGTCCTGGACCTGCTGATGGGTCGTGAGGTCGGCACCGCGAGCCGGATCGACGAGCATGCGCGGCATGAGCTGATCGTGCGCTTCCAGCAGACCTGTGGGCCCGTGATGGCCAAGGGGATCGAGGACACCGCGTTCTATCGCTGGTTCCGGCTCTCCTCGCTCAACGAGGTCGGTGGGGACCCGGAGCACTTCGGTGTGACGCCGGAGGAGTTCCACGCGTTCTCTGCGCAGCTGAACCGGCGCTGGCCGCGGACGATGACCACGCTGTCCACCCACGACACCAAGCGTTCCGAGGATGTGCGGGCGCGGCTCGGCGTACTGTCCGAGCAGCCCGCTGCCTGGGCTGAGGCAGTGCGTGAGTGGCGGCGGCTTTCTGAGGACCACCGGAGTCCGCTGCTCGACGGCAGCACGGAGTACCTGTTCTGGCAGACCCTGTTCGGCACCTGGGGCGACGGCCCGATCGCTGAGGACCGTCTGCAGGGCTATCTGGTCAAGGCGATCCGCGAGGCCAAGCGGCACACCACCTGGACTGAGGTGGACGAAGAGTACGAACAGGCCGTTGCGTCCTTTGTGACTGCAGTTCTGGCCGATGAGGCCGTGCTTGAGTCGGTACGGCGTTTTGTCGCGAAGCAGACCGAGTTCGTCCGCGCGGCAACGCTCGGCCAGAAGCTGGTGCAGTTGACGATGCCCGGCGTACCGGATGTGTACCAGGGCACCGAGCTGGTGGACCTGTCGCTGGTAGACCCGGACAACCGGCGTGAGGTCAACTACGAGGAGCGGATCGAGCGGCTGCGCCGGCTGGACGAGGGAGCCAAGCCGGACGACCTGTCCGACGAGAAGCTGCTGGTCACGGCACGGGCGCTTCGGCTGCGTCGGCAGTACCCGGAGGCGTTTGCCGGTGGTTACACCCCACTGCCCACGTCCAACGGGCATGCGGTCGCGTTTGCTCGTGGCGATGAGGTGATCACGATCGCCACGCGACTGCCGGCTGCTCTGTATCGGCTGGGTGGCTGGGGCGACAGCACCGTCGTACTGCCGAGTGGTGAGTGGAAGAACGTGTTGACCGGCCGCGACGTGGGTAGTGGAGCAGCTCGGATTCAGGAGCTGCTGGAGGATCTCCCGGTGGCACTGCTCGTGAGGAGCTGACCGCTTGCACACCTTCACCGTCTGGGCACCCGAGGCATCCACTGTCGACCTGGTCCTCCGAGACGGCGTACTGCCGATGCACGCGGTCGCTGATGGGTGGTGGGCGCGTGAGGTGGTCGAGGCGCACCACGGTACGGACTACGCATTCACCCTCGACGGTAGTGATCCCCTGCCGGATCCGCGCAGTCCTTGGCAGCCTGACGGTGTCCACGGCTTCAGCCGCGTCTTCGACACCAGCCGCTTCCGGTGGACCGACAGCGAGTGGACCGGACGTGATGTGCGCGGTGCGGTCTTCTACGAGCTACACCTAGGCACCTTCACTCCTGAGGGCACACTGGCCGCGGCTGCGGACCACCTGGACTACCTGGTGCTGCTCGGCGTCGAGATCGTCTCGCTGATGCCAGTGGCCGCGTTCCCGGGCCGCCACGGCTGGGGGTACGACGGCGTCGACCTGTACGCCGTCCACGACCCGTACGGCGGTCCGGAAGCCCTGCAAGCGTTCGTGAATCGCTGTCATGAGGTTGGACTCGCCGTCTGTCTAGACGTCGTCTACAACCACCTGGGACCGAGTGGGAACTACCTGGGCTCGTTCGGCCCGTACTTCACCGATCGGCACACCACTCCGTGGGGACCGGCGGTCAACCTGGACGACACCGGCAGCACCGAGGTACGCCGGTTCATCTGCGACAACGCGCTGAGGTGGTTCCGCGACTTCCACATCGACGCGCTGCGACTGGACGCCGTACATGCGTTGCTTGACGAGAGTCCGACGCACCTGCTGGCGCAGTTGTCGACCGAAACCGCCGGTCTGGCTGAGGAGCTCGGCCGTCCGCTCGGACTGGTCGCCGAGTCCGATCTGAACGACCCACGCATGGTTGACCCGGTGGCCGAGGGCGGAATGGGGATGACTGCGCAGTGGAACGACGACTTCCACCATGCGCTGCACACCATGCTGACCGGCGAGCGCGCTGGGTACTACGAGGACTTCGCCGAGCCCGGGGTGTTCGCGAAGGTGCTGACTCGCGTCTTCCTGCATGACGGCGCGTACTCGACGTTCCGCGGGAAGGACTGGGGGCACCCCGTTGATCCGGCCACGCATCGCGGCGGCCAGTTCCTCGCCTACACGTCCGACCACGATCAGATCGGCAACCGTGCGCTGGGGGATCGGCCTGCGCTGACGCCGGGGCAGTACGCGATCGGGGCCGCGCTCGTGCTCACGTCGCCGTACACGCCGATGCTGTTCATGGGCGAGGAGTGGGGTGCGTCCACGCCGTGGCGCTACTTCACCGACCACGATGAGCCGGCGCTGGCCGACGCGGTCCGGACCGGACGGCGTCAGGAGTTCGCCGCCTTCGGATGGAACGCCGAGGAGATCCCGGATCCGCAAGACCCGGCGACCTGGCGGAGCTCGGTTCTGAACTGGTCGGAGGTCGACGAAGCGCCGCACCGCGAGCTGCTGACCTGGTACCGCGATCTGCTCGCCCTGCGGGCCCGTACCCCGGAACTGAAGGACGACCGGCTGACCTCGGTCACGGTGAGCGAAGGTCCCGGTCGGCTGATCGTCAGCCGCGGCAACCTGCGAATCGTGGTGAACCTCAGCACCGAAGAGGCGGTCATCCCGGTCGAAGGAGCGTCGTACATCCTCCTAGCCTTCGGCCAACCCACCCTCCTCGCCGATGCCGTCCGCCTCCCACCCCACACCGTCGCGATCGTCCTCACCCGCTAGCCGCCTCCCCAAACCGGTTCGGGGAGCATCCACCCCCTGATTCCGGGGTATCGAGTGGCCGCCACCGTCGCACCCGCCCGGCGCTGGGACATCCGGATGCCGCAGCTCGACCGTGGGGCATTTCAGGGGATATCCGCTCAATGTGCTGGTTCTCCCCTCAAAATTCGAGGAGAGAAGGGTCAAGCTGAGGGGAGATCCGTTCATATGGCGGACGGCCGCAGGGCGGGACCTGGGTGCGGCGACTGGGGAGGTGGCGGATCCTCCCCAGCCGCGGTTGCTGCTGCCGGTAGATCATCTGGCTGGGTCGCCACTGAACCCGCCGTGCCGTCGCGAGTGAACCCGCCGTGCCGTCGCGAGTGAACCCGCCGTGCCGTCGCGAGTGAACCCGCCGTGCCGTCGCGAGTGAACCCACCGTGTCCCCGCGAGTGAACCCACCGTGCCGTCGCGAGTGAACCCACCGTGCCTCCGCGAGTGAACCCAGCGGGTGACTGGGCGTTCTGTGTCGTCGAGTGTGCGGAGTTTGTCGCCGGAAATCGATATCCTGCGACACGGTCCGCACACTCGAGTGTTGGTCGCACACTGGCGCCACTCGCGGGGGCCCGGCCGGTTCGTTGGTGGTGACTTTTCGTCACCCAGACCCGAAAGATCACCGACAAGCGCAAACCCGGCCTCACCAATCCCAGCCACGGCCCGGAAGCCCAGGCAACGGGAACTCGGTCGCCGGGTGCACCATCTCCCTCAGCCACAGACCCGCTCAGCCACCCTGCTTCTCAGTAGATCGGCCGCGGCGGCGACCAGCCACCGTCTACGCTGCCGGCCGCAGTGGTTGACGACGCCAAGGGTTCGGGCGTGGCGAGGATCTGGGCGCGGGGGGCGTGGACTCATCTTTGTGGAACTAAATGTGCAAATGCTGCCCAGGATGTTCCACAAAGCGTGGCTCGGCCGCCAGGGGCGAGCGACGACAGGGGGCACCGCGGGCGGGACGGGGCGTGCGGGGGCTTGTCAGGTCATGCGGTTGTGACTGTGCTTGTCCGGTGAATCTCTCGTATTCGTGGCTGAAACGCACAGAAGACGGCGTTCGAGTTTGTTCTTCGGTGTCGATTTCCGGAATCGCTTGTGTCCTGACTCCGGGTAACGGAGTGTTGAATTCGCCAGCAGCGTGAGCGGGGCGACGGGAGGACGTACATGACAGTCGGAGGCGTCGACACCTACTACGATTACGACGAGAAGCAGTGGAAGAGCCGAAGGCTCGGCGGGGGGCCAGTGCCACGCGGTCCGGTGTGCCCAGCGCCACGGACCACCGATTCCGTGACGGCGAAACACGATCGCCGTCCTGCATCCCACGACAAACCCAAACGCAGCTGACGATCTGAGGGGTGGCACGGCCCGCCAGACCTGGTCACCCCAACCAGCTACCTCTGCCGCGTCCCTGGAAGCAGGGTGCGTAGTTCGAGTGCGGCCTGGAGCCGATCGAGCCATGGCCGGGAGCGCAGCGCCCGGCGGACGGCGTGGACACCGGTCCAGGCCTGCCCGACTGTGTCCGGGGTAGCTGGACCACCTGACCAGAGCGCCTGGTCGACCGCCCGCGCGACGTTGGCGAGCCCCGGGCCGGTGTCCGGCAGATCGCGGGCCGCGTGGGCGAGGTCCCGAACCGTCATGCCGGCGGTGACCGGGATGCCGTGCGCCCGGATCCGGTCCCGGGCCTCGGCCCAGGCGCCGACCACCGCTGCGCTTCCACCGCGCCGACGGCGACGGCGGGCGCGGAACTGCTTCAGCAGCGGTACGCCGGCCAGCCACAGCAGCAGCAATGCCGCCGAGACCCCGAAGACCGGAGTCAGCGGGATGTGGAAGGCGCCGGAGTTCGCGTCGTCCGCATCGTCGGCGGACGGCGGCTGCTGCTCGGGGTCCTGGATCTTGTTGATCTCCGGGACCGCCGCGCGGGCCTGGTCGGTGATGGAGGCTGCCGAACCGGCCGCGTTGGTGTTGCCGGTCTTGGCGCCGGCCGCCGGGTCGAGTGGCCACCAGCCGAGCCCGGCGACCGCCACCTCGGGCCAGGCGTACGCGTCCGCGTTCGTCACCGTGTACCAGCCGGCCGCATCCGGCTTCTCCGGTGCCCGGAAGCCGACCACGAGCCGGGCCGGAATCGAGTTCTGCCGGGCCAGCGCGACGTACGCAGCGGCGAACTGTTCACTACTGCCGATCTTCTGCCCCTTCAGGAACGTCCGCAGCTGCGGCCAGCTGTAGCCGGTCGGCGACGGACTCGAAGCGTCCGGCAGCCGGTAGTTCTTCCGGAACCACTTCTCCAGCGCGATCGCGGTCTGCATCGTGGCCCGCTTGTCCTGGAGCGGATTCAAGTCGGCGATCTCGGGCGGCAGTGGACCCATGTCGTTCAGGCCGCCGGGAGCCGTGCTGTCGAGGCCCGCGCTGCCGAGGTAGGCCGCATCGATGGTCGGCTCGGCCCAGGTGAGCTTGTAGTAGTCCGGCCGCTCCGGTACGACGAGCGTGCTGCCGATCGGTTCGACCTGCGGATCGACCGCGTTGCCAACGGTCTCGGGCAGCAGTTGTCCGGGCAGCCAAGGCCCCTCCAGCGCATCCTCGGGCCGGATCGTCGCGCTCTGCGTCTCCGTCTCCACCCGCACCTCGGGGCCGGGCGCGAGCTGGGAACCCATCCGCAGCAGCGGATGATCCGTCGTCCAGTTCACGCCGTCGAAGCTGTCGAGGGCGACCAGCCGCCAGCGGTCGACCGGCTTGGGTGTCTGGTACTTGAACACGACCTTGTCCCGGGCACTCGGGCTCAGCCGCCCGGCCAGCTCGTCGAGCGGACTCGCCTGCCGGGTCGTTGGTGCGCTCGCCGACTGCACCCGCTGCAGCGAGTACGGCGTCCGCCCGTGCGGGTCGATCGTGCTCACGAACGTCCCACAGATGACGGCAGCCAGGGTGACCGCGGCTGTCGTCGCCCACGGGGTGAGCTTGCGGTACTCGAAATGGTCGGGGATCAGTACGGCGATCACGAGCAGGCCGAAGGCGATCGCGATCAAGACAGCGGTGAGGCCCTCGGCGGCGACGTACAGCTGACTCACGCCGACGACGGCGACCGCGGGGAGCAAGGCGACCAATGGTGGTGCGCGGTCGAGCAGCTCGATCGTCAGCACGCACGCGACCAACGCGAGCAGGGGAACGAAGATCAGCAGCTCGGGCTCGGGTCGCGCCGGCCAGGTCGACTCAAGCGTCAGCCGCCAGGCAGTGAGCCCGTCACCCAAGGCGCGGATCGAGGAGAGCGTCGGCAACCCCGCCAAGGTGGTTGCCTGAAGCACCGATTCGACGATCGCGAGCAGCCCGGCGGCCACCACCAGCAACGGCCGCCAACTCAGCAGAGCGGACCACCGGCGGCACGCCTCGGTCACCAGAAACGCAACAAGACACACCAACGCTACCGGGAACCACAGGTGCTGCACCCCGAAAACAGGCGCAAAACAAAGCCCGCCCAACACAATCCCAGCCAGCGCAGCAACCGTCCGCCGCCTCTTCGCGGGCGGAGTGGGGTCGACGGAGCGCGCAGCCGCCTTCTGATCTCCTCCCCAGCTCATCGGAGTACTCCGGTCCATTGGGTGAGGGCTTCTCGTGCGGTTCCGGCGAGCACTACTTGGGCTCCCAAGATGGGTGCGACTCCTTGGAGTGGGCCGAGGCCGATCGCGGTGACTGATGAATAGCGGGTCAGCAGGGGTGCCAGGTCGGTAGCTGATCCGCGGGCACCGGTGACGACCACGATCGCCCCGCCGGCCGACGTACCGGTGGTGAGGACCGGAGGCACCAGCGCGGACTTCTCGTCGCGCTGCTTCACGATGCACAGCTCATCGAGGAACATCCGCGACGCCACCGCTCCACCCGGAGCGGCGAAGTCAGCCCCGGCAGTCGTGACAAACCGGCAGCGGTGCCCGGCGGTCGAGGCAGCGAACAGGATCGACGCCGCGACCTCGACAGCCTCCTCAAATGTGGCCTCAGGCAACGGTTCGGTCCTGGTGTCGAGCAAGACGGTCAGCCGCGGCTGGTCCGGGTCGGCGTAGTCACGGACCATGAGTTGCCCGGTCCGCGCGGTCGCCTTCCAGTGCAGGTGGCGCACCTCGTCACCGACGACGTACGGGCGAACATCGCGCAGATCGGCCGATCCCCGCAGCGAGTCATCCGCCGTCCGGCCGACGTGGTGGTGCCGGGGTCGGCCAGCGACGACGGTCTTGGTCGGGTGCCGCCGCGGGTGCACCCACAGCGTGCCGACCTCGCCGGTTGCCTTGCTGTTCCGGGTCAGGCCGAGCGGGTCTCGTCGCTCGAGCGTCAGCGGACCGACCGCGATCCGGCCGCGCCGCGAGGTCGGGAGCTCATACCGGTACGTCGCCTCGATCCCGGGACCCAACTGGCGAACCCGAACCTCCTTCCAGGCCGCGCCCGCGGAGTCCCGCGCCGAGAACGACGCCTGCCGCCGAGTGCCCTCGTTGCGTACTCGTAGCGTCGCCAACGCCGGTCGCCCACGCTCGACGCGATCCGGCGAAAGCACCCGATGGACGGTCACCTGCGGCTGCCGCAGGGTCAGTACGACGGCCGCGATCAGCGCGCCGATCCCGATCCCGGCCAGTGCCCGGAAGAGGGCGTACCCGGCGAGCTCGCCCAGCGCATACAGCGCGATCGAACCCAGCAGTACGGCGATCCCTCGCCCAGTCAGTCGCATGTCCGCCCTACCAGGTCACTTCGTTGGACTTGATGGTCTTGCCGTTCACGATCGCGGTCACCCAGACCTGGCTGCCGTCGTCGTCGTTGTAGAACTTCTGGATGTTGATCCGGCCGCTCGAGTTGGTCGTGACGTTGTCGGTGTGCAGCCGTCCGTACCCCGACGTGTAGCCGCTGAACGAGTAGCTGGTGTTCGGCTTCAGGCCGGTCGCAACGATGTGGATGTTGTAGCAACGAGAGGCGTTGTCGCACGGATTCGCGCCGTTGTACTTCGTTCCCTTGCTGATCGTGATGTCCGGGTTCACACCACCGAGGGTGGTCGCGGACACGGTGGCGGCAGCGCCGATCAGCGTGTTGCCGTTGGAACCACGAGTGACGGTACGGACCTGGAAGGTGTAGCGCTTCCCGTCGGCGAGACCGGTGGACGTGTAGCGGGCCGAACTCGTCGTGTCCGGCTCACTGTCGTTCACGCGGAAGACGCTGTAGCTGAGGAACGTGCCGCCGTTCAGGCTCGGCCGCTTCCAGGTCAGCGTCACCTTGCCGTTGCCGCCCGTCGCGCGCAACGAGACCGGAGCAGCGGCCGGTGTCGCGACCAACGGTGGCGGCGGCTTCGGGGTCGGGGGCTTCGGGGTCGGCTTGGGTTGTGGCTTCGGCTTGGGCGGAGGCGGCTGCTGGGTCCGCGGTGGCTCCGTCGTTCGGCGAGGAGGCTCGGTACGGCGCGGTGGTTCGACCCGGCGCGGTGGAACGGTCTTGTCGCCACCGGGATCGATCGTGCGCCGCGGCGGGATGCTCGGGTCCACGACGGGAGGCGTGGACGGCGGGGTGACCGTCGGCGTTGTCACCGGTGCCGTGGGGGTCTTGGTCGGCCCCGAGGCCGGGACCGGCTTGGAGACCGAGCCGTCGCGGTCGACCACAAGTGCCTGCTCTCCGCCGACGCTGTCGACGTACAGGCGCTGGTCCGCACCACGGACGAGTAGCGGCCGATCGTTCGGGCCGGGCTTGACCTGATCGGACGGCGCCGGGATCGGCTTGCTGTCCTTTTGTTTGCCGTCGGCATCCAAAGTGACCAGCTTCTGACCGGCCTCGTCGACCATCGCGAGAGTGTGGCCGGACGACTCGATCTGAGTGAACTTGCCGGGCGGCATCGGCCGCTCGACGGTCGCCGTCCCGGTCGTGGCTGCTCCGGTGATCGCAGCGGTGTCGACCAGGTGCAGCTTGGACTTGTCCGGGTCCACGATCGCGATCCTGCCGTCGACGTCGTTCGGCACGATGATCGACTGCGGCGACAGCGTCAGGCCGGGAACCGTCAGTGGTCGCCCAAGCCCGGACGAGGAGACCATGCGCAGCTGGCCGGCCGTCGTGTCGACGAACACGACCCGATCGCCAACCACGGCTAGCGAACCGACGTTGCCGCGCTGCAGCTCGGCCGGGCAGCTCAGCCGACCGGCCGTGGACGGCAGCAAGCACAGCTCACTGCTGAGTAGCCGGTGTACCCAGAGCGTCCCGTCCGGTGTCACGACTGGCCGACCGAGCGCTCCATTGTCCTTCAGTACAAGGCTGGTTGGGCCGAGGCGGACGATCGAGCCGGCCGCGCGATACACGGCGTACGCGACACCGGAAGCAGTCAGGCCGACCGGTACTTCGTCCGACGGCGCGGCCTGCGGCCCCTCGACCAGCAGCGTCGACTTCTCGAAGGCAGTAATGGTGCCGCGGGCAAGCACATAGCCCTGGGTGTCGGTTTGCACAGCCTGGGTTCCGGGCGTGAGTCCGGGGACCGCGACCGAGCCGTCCGCGTGCTTGCTGCCGCCATCGATGTGGAAGACCGCACCGATAGTGCTGTTGTAGATCAGGTGGCCGGACTGCAGGAACTTCTGTCCCGACGAGTCCGCACCTGCTGTCGTCACCGCAAGAGTGGTCGCAGTCACGCAGATCGCCACGACGGCAGCCAAGGTGGCGCGCGAACGCCACTGCGTCGAGCCGTCCGCCTCTTTGCGTCGGCGGATGATCGCCTTGAGCTGATTGAGCTGCATTACCGGCCTCCCCAGTTGCTTGCTCGCAGGTGTTTCAGCCTGCGCTGACGCCTGCCGTCGGCGCCGGAGTTGCGGCGAGAACTTCGTCGACCACTGAGGCCGGCGGTCGCTGGCTCAGCTCAGCGTCCGGTGTGAGGACCAGACGGTGTGCGAGGACCGGATGCGCGACCTGCTTGACGTCGTCGGGTGTCGTGAACGCGCGCCCGTCGGTCGCCGCGTACGCCCGGGCCGCGCGGACCAAGGCGATGCTGCCGCGAGGACTAGCGCCGTACCGGACTGCAGTGTGTTCGCGAGTGGCGGCAGCCAGCTTGACGGCGTAGGAGCTGATCGCGGGGTCGACATGGACCGAGCGGACAGCCGAGATCGCGTTCCGCAATGCCGGTACGTCGATCACCGGGCTGAGTGAGTCCGGGCCGATCCGGCCGGTGTCGCCGAGCACGATCCGGACCTCGGCGTCGTGATCGGGGTAACCGATCTCGATCCGCATCAGGAACCGGTCGAGCTGCGCCTCGGGCAGCCGGTAGGTACCTTCCATCTCGATCGGGTTCTGCGTTCCGATGACCAGGAACGGATCCGGGACCGCGCGGGTGTTCGAGTCGACCGTGACCCGGCGCTCGGCCATCACCTCGAGCAGCGCCGACTGCGTCTTCGGCGTACCGCGGTTGATCTCGTCGGCGACCACCACGTTGGCGAAGATGCCACCCGGATGGAATTCGAACGTCTCGTTGCCCTGGTGGTAGACCATCACGCCGGTGATGTCACCGGGGAGCAGGTCCGGGGTGAACTGGATCCGGTTCCAGGTCGCGTCGATGCTGCGGGCGATACAGCGGGCCAGCGTGGTCTTGCCCAGACCCGGTACGTCCTCGATCAGCAGGTGACCCTCGGCGAACAGCGCCGTCAGCGCCAGCCGGATCACCTCCGGCTTGCCGTGGATCACCTTGCCCAGGTTGTCGGCGACCAGCCGGTACGCCTCACCTGGTGGAATCGTCGCGCTCATGATGGATCTCCCGTCAGCATCTCGCCGAGAGTAACGGGGTCCGGTCCAGACCTTGTCCAGGTCTGGTCTATTGCTGGGTGGTGGGCAACTGGAACTCGAAGATCGCGCCGCCCTCGTCGCCGTTGTACACGCGCAGATCACCACCGTGCGACAGCGCGACCCAACGGACGATCGACAGCCCGAGACCGCTTGATCCGCCACCGCTGTTGAAGCGCTCGAAGAGGTCTGCACCGATCTCCGGATCGATCCCGGGTCCTTGATCGGCCACCGTGATCCGGCCGTCGGCGACCGTGACCGTGATGATGGCTTCGGGGGCGCCCGGGAGTCGTCCGTGCCGGAGCGCGTTGTCGAGAAGGTTGCCGATGGCCCGTTGCAGGAGGGTGGGGTCGGCGCGCACCATGGTCGGCGCGGTCACGAGTGAGATCCGCGCGCCTTCGGCGGGGAAGTCCTCGACCACGCCGGCCACCAGCTGGTCCAGCCAAACGGGTTGTACGGCGAGCTGTTCCACACCGGCCGCCAACCGGGCCCGCACGAGCAGACCGTCGATGATGTCGCCCATCCGCCCGGCCAGGCGGACGGTTCGTGGGAGCAGTTCGGCTCGTTGACCAGGATCCCGTACGGCGGTTTCCGCGAGTGCACGGAGTGCGGCGACCGGGGTGCGGAGGTCGTGCGCGGTCTCGGCCAGCAAGGTCTCCTGCTGTTCGAGGGCGGCCATCGCCGGACGGATCGCGCGGCCCGACAACCAGTAGCTAGCTCCAGCTGCTGCCGCGATAAGCCCAGCACACAAGGCGAGCACGATCCACACCAGCCGCTGGTGCGCATCCGTCTTGTCCTGCGTGTCCAGCCAGGCCAGAACCGCACCTCCGACCTGATCGTTGTCAGGGAACCGGAACGGCTCGGCCTTGATCCGAACCGTGTGGCCGTCGGTCGATTCGATGGTTTCGACGATCGTCCGTCCGTTGCCGGTGGTCGCCTGGACTGCGAGTTCGTTGATCTTCGCCTCGTCGACCGTCGTACAGCCGGGCTTGCTGTAGAGCGGTCCGAAGCCGCTCGAGGCGGCACCGGTGAGAATCGCGAACTGGGGACAAAGCCGGAACAGCGGGTCGCCGATGACTTCGGTGAAGCGGATGGAACTGGTGTCGCCGCCGCTGACACTGGCACTGGCCAGGCGGAGGACAGGCGCGATCACCGTGCCGACCGCGTAGTCCGCCGCGTCAGTGTCGCGTTGGGCGTCTTGGCGGATGACTACCGGGGCCAGGATGAGCAGGCCGATGGTGTTGGCGACCGTGAAGACCGCGGTGAGCCACCAGCGGAGGCGCCGCAGCCGATCGGCGGCGGGGCCTTTCATGGCTGGATGAGGCGGTAGCCGCGGCCGCGGACGGCTTCGATGAGGTCGGGGCCGGGGCGCAGACGGGCGCGTAACCGGGTGATGGTGACGTCGACGACGTTCGACATCGGGTCCGCGGCGGCGTCCCAGCAGTGTTCGATCAGATCGGTCCGGGAGACGGTCTGCTCGGGCCGGCTCATCAGGAACTCCAGCACGGAGAACTCCTTCGCTCGCAGGGTGACCAGGACGCCCGCCCGCCGGACCTCCCGGCGGCCGGTGTCGAGCTCGACGTCGGCGTACCGCAGGATCGGCGGCCGGATGGTCGGGCCGCGCCGGCTCAGGCTGAGCACCCGGACGATGAGCTCCTCGACCGCGAACGGTTTGACCAGGTAGTCGTCACCGCCGTGCTCGAACCCGTCGACCCGGTCGGCGAGCTGGTCCATCGCGGTCAGGAACAGCACCGGGACGGCGAAGCCTTCCTGCCGGCGGCTGCGAACGTACCCGATCGAGTCGCCGTCCGGCAGCATCCGGTCGAACACCACGCAGTCGTAGGCGTTGATGAACAGCGCCTCGTCGGCCGCCGCGATGGTGCCGGCCAGGTCCACTGCGAGCGCCGCGGACCGCAGCGCCGCCGGGACGGCGACCTGCAGCTCCGGGTCGTCCTCGACCACCAATACCCGCACTGGGTCCCCTCACGGATCGTGTGTCATCGAAATGTCATCGTCACCCCGGATCGTATGTGTCATGAACGGTCACTCAGCGCACCCATCGGCCCTGTCACCGGCCTTCCGCGTGCTGGGCCCGCTGGAGGTGGACGGCCCGGACGGCACTCAGATCGACGTCGGCGGGGGTAAGCCCGCCACCGTGCTGGCCCTGCTCCTGCTGCACCGCAACGCCTGGGTCAGCACCGATCAACTGATCGATGCTGTCTGGTCCGGCCGCGATGTGCCCGCCTCCGCGCAGAACAACCTGAAGACCTACGTCTGGCAGCTGCGCCGGACCCTCCCGGACGACCGGATCGAGAGCCGCCCCGGCGCGTACCGGGTCCGGGTCCTCTCCGGCGAACTCGACGCGGACGCCGCCTCGGCTCTCGGCGACGAGGCCCGGGCGCTGCTCGCCCGTGGATCCGCTGCGGAGGCGGTGGCCGTCGTACAGCGGGCTCTGGACCTCTGGCGCGGCCAGCCGTACGACGGCCTCACGGAGGACGCGGCGTCGGCTATCGACCGGCTCACCGAACTGCACCGGACGCTCCGCGAGGACCTGGCCGACGCGCACCTCGCGCTCGGTCGGCCGTCGGAGGCGATCGCCGTACTTCGGGTGCTCACCGACGAGGAGCCGCTCCGCGAGCTCGCCTGGGCCCGGCTGATGGCGGCGTACCGCCTGGTCGGACGCCGGCACGACGCACTGGCGGCGTACCAGCGAGCCCGTACGGCGCTCGTCCGCGATCTCGGGATCGAGCCCGGTGCCGAGCTGACCGCACTGCACCTGGAGATCCTCAGCGAGGACACCCGCCGGCCCGTGCTGGCGCCAGTCAGCTCGAACCTGCCGCCGCGGGTCGCCGGCTTCGTCGGCCGCGAGCCGGAGCTGGAGGCGCTGCGCGGCGCGACCGGGGTCGTGACGATCGACGGGATGCCGGGGATCGGCAAGACGGCCTTCGCGCTCGAGGCGGCGGCCCTATCCGGTCACGAGACCCAGCAGTACGTCGATCTGCGCGCCGGGAGCGTGGTCGCGCCGACCGGCGGGCTGCTGATCCTGGACAACGTCGAGCACGCCGAGCAGGTGCGGTCGATGCTGCCGAACGACCCGGCCGCGCTGGTGCTGGTGATCAGCCGCCGGCGACTGACCGGGCTGGACCGCAGCGGCGCGATCACCTTGAACTTCCTGGCACTGAGCGAGGCCTCGGAGCTGACCGACAACGCCCAGATCCTCTCGGCGGCCTCCGGTCACCCGGGCGCGATCCGGCACCTGATCGAGCGGATCCGGAACCGGCAGCCGTGGACCGCGGCGCGAATGATCACTCAGCTTGAGGACCAGCTTGGTCGCTGCCACGCGCTGGGCGAGGTGCTCACCCGGTTCGACGGTGAGTACCAGGCGCTGGCGCTGCAGCCGGCGCAGCAGCTGTACCGGCGGATCAGCACGGTGGTCCGGTTCGATCTCACCCAGGCCGCCCGCCTCGCGGGTGTGCGGCCGGACGAGGCGGAGGCGATGGTCGACCACCTGATGGATCTGAACCTGGTGGCCGAGTCGGCGCCGGGCCGGTTCGAACTGCTGCCGATTGTCCGCGACCACGCCTATCGGTTGCTGCAGGCAACCGAAGGTCGCCGGCCCACCGCGGAGCTGGTCGCATGAGGT
This sequence comes from Kribbella sp. NPDC058245, assembly GCF_042882005.1. Lineage (NCBI taxonomy): Bacteria > Bacillati > Actinomycetota > Actinomycetes > Propionibacteriales > Kribbellaceae > Kribbella > Kribbella sp. NPDC058245. Next base: position 348,354 of record NZ_JBHVWY010000003.1, on the reverse strand, counting down.
CCCAGGCCACGGCGGCCGCTCCGGCCGCTGATCGTGAAACGTCCGCAACGCCTGCCGCTGCTCGGGTTCCGCAGGCCACGGCGGTCGGCGTCCCGCTGGCCCGCCCATCCATGAAGTTGCCCTCAGCACCCATTGCGGTGGCTTCCCCGGAACCGGGACCGGTGGCGCGCTCGGCGATCGTCGTACAGCCTCCGACGCCTGAGATCGTTGCGGATTCGGTCGAGCGGCCGGATCGGGCGATCCGGGTCGGGCAGATCGTGTGCTGGCAGCTCGCGCTGGTGATGGTCGCCGCGGCGACCACGGGGTCGCGGACCGTGCTGATCCTGACGTCCGTGGCCGCGCTGACACTGGTGCTGCTGACGGCGGTCCGGATTCGTGGACTGTGGCTGTACCGGTGGATCGGCGTCCTGCTGGTCTTCGCCCTGCGGCGGCGTCGGATCGACCTCGGCGACGGCGTCGCACTGAACCTGGTCAGCACCTTTCTCGGCCGTACGACGACCGACGTGGTGACCGTGCGGGAACAGCCGTACGGCGTTCTCAGCCGGCCGGCCGGCGTCAGTGTCGCGCTGCGGCTCGGCCCGGATGCCCAGTACCGTTTGCTTCCGCAGCTCGCCTCGCTCGCCGAGGCGGCCGACGAGCAGCCGGTCGGTGTCGGACTGCAGTTGATCCTGCACTCGGGTCTCAAGCAGAACCGGCAGCCGCGGACGTGGATCGCAGTCGCCGCCGAGCGGACGCCGGATATCGCCACCGACGAGCAGTTGCGTCAGGTGGTCGCCAACACCGTTCGCCGGCTGGTACGGCGGTTCGACCGGGAGCAGGTCGAGTACCTCGCCCTGGACGAGGCCGACGTACTGGCCTCGATCGGTGCCCTTGCCCACGCCAACGCCGGCCGCGGTCAGCTCCAAGAACGCTGGTCGACCTGGGCCTGCGGGCCCGTCCATCAAGTAACCATCCGGTTGGTCGGCTCCGCCTCGTTGCCCACCGCAACGTTGGAGGCGCTGGTCGGCAGCCTGCTCGGCACCGGGACCGGCGCCGCGCAGACCGTGGCGATCACCGTCACCGCGGCCACCGGCACCACCACCTCTGCCCGTCACGACGTCGTCGTCCGGTTGGCCGCGGCACATCCCGCCACGCTCGACTCGGCGACGTCGGTCCTGATCACACTGGCGCGGTCCTTCGGGGTCGAGCCGGAACGCCTCGACGGCCGGCACGCGTCCGGTGTCGCCGCCACGCTTCCTCTGGGGGTACCAGCATCATGACTGTCACGCTCATCAACCGGCCCACCGGTTTCCACCACGTCCCCGCCCAGGGTGCCATCGCCGAACTGCTGGCCGGCGCCAAGGACGAGGTCATTGCCCTCAGCAACCTCACCCCGGCCGGGCCGGCGTTCGGGCCGCGCGACGTCAAGCACGGCGTCCGCTACCGGGCGATCTACCCCGACACCGCCCGTACGGCGCCGAACCTGTGCCGCCATCTCGGTGCGATGTCGATGGCCGGTGCGGCCGTTCGCACGATGCCGCTGGTGCCGATGAACGCACTCGTGATCGACGGTCAGGTCGCCGTACTGCCGGCTGACGCGGCCAACGGGAGCGTCGCCGTACTGCGGCTGTCGAGCGTGGTCATCACCGTGCTCGAGCTGTTCGAGCGGGTGTGGCCGGACGCCGTACCGCTGGCTGCCGACGACCTGCCGGACGACACCGACCTGTCGATGCGCGAGCGCGAGATGCTCCGGCTGCTCGGGCTCGGTGCCACCGACGAGGCCGCCGCGGCCCAGCTGGGGATCTCGGTCCGGACGGTACGGCGGATGGTCGCGCAGATCATGCATCGACTGGGTGCTCGGAGCCGCTTCCAGGCCGGCGTGAAGGCGGCCGACCGTGGCTGGCTGCTGGAGCGGGCGAGCTGATGTCGCGCATCCTGACCGTCGCGACCGATCGGCCGGGTGCGTACCCGACGATCGGCGCGGCCCTGCTCGACGCTCCGGACGGTGCCGCGGTGATGATCGCGGCCGGGACCTACGCCGAGACGCTGGAACTGAGCGGCCGCACGGTCACGCTGCGCGCCGAGCCCGGCGCCGAGGTGGTGATCGACGGTTCGGGTGCGGACTGGCCGACGATCAGGGCGGTGGACGGTTCGCTGACCCTGGACGGTGTCGTCGTCCGCTCGGCCGACAACTTGACGGTGTCGACCGAGCGGGCGGCTCTCAGCATGGTGCAGTGCACGATCACGGGTGGCTCGCGGCCGGCGGTGAGTGTGCACGCGGGACCGGGCGTGCGGATCGATCGGTGCACTGTTACTGGTGCGGCGACCGGGATCATCGTCGAGGGTGCGGGCGGTGAGATCACCGAGACTTCGGTGCGGGACGTGTCCGGCGACGGCATGGTGTTCGCGCTCGGCGCCGACCCGACGGTCACTGGTGGAGACGTCAGTGGTTGTGGCGGTCGTGGCTTGTACGTCTACCAGTACAGCCGGCCTTCGCTGTCGGACCTGGAGATCGGGAACACGGGGGCTGAGGGGATCGGTGTTGCCCACGGCAGTACGCCGGTACTTCGCCGAGTCACCGTGCATGACACGCGCGGGCCGGCGGTCACCGTCGGGCCGGGGTGTGGCGGGACGATCGAGGGGTTGCGGGCGTCGAACACGGCGGAACCCGCTGTGCAGATTGCTGCGGGCGCCACCGTCGAGGTGATCGAGGCGAGCCCGCTGACGGCCGCGTCGAGCGGCCCGATCGACGAGCTGCTCGCGGACCTCGACGAGATGGTCGGGCTGCCCGGGGTCAAGGCCGAGGTACGGGCACTGGTCGACGAGATCCAGGTCAACGAATGGCGTCGTACGGCGGGGTTGTCGGTTGGCGGCGTGAGCCATCACTTGATTTTCGCGGGGGCACCGGGGACCGGGAAGACCACGGTGGCCCGGTTGTACGGGAAGTTGCTGAAGGCGCTCGGGGTGCTGCCGGACGGTGGATTCACCGAGGTGTCGCGGCGGGATCTGGTCGGGCAGTACATCGGGCATACGGCGGAGAAGACCACGCAAGTGTTCGAGAAGTCGCTCGGCGGAGTGCTGTTCATCGACGAGGCGTACACGCTGTCGCGCTCCGCGGGGAGCGGCGGGGACTTCGGCCAGGAGGCGATCGACGCGCTGGTCAAGCTGATGGAGGACCATCGCGACGAGATCGCGGTCATCGTCGCCGGGTACACGGCGGAGATGACGGACTTCCTGGCGGCCAACCCCGGTCTGGGATCACGCTTCTCGAAGACGATCGAGTTCGAGAACTACAGCGCCGAAGAACTACTGCTGATCACCGATCGGATGGTCGCGGGTGGGGACTATCTACTCGATCCGGCGGCCGGTGGGCCACTGACGTCGTACTTCGACCGGATCTCCGGCGGACCCAACTTCGGCAACGCCCGGGAGGCACGCCGGCTGGTCGAGGGGATGCGTAAAGCACAGTCCCAGCGGCTGCGGTTGCTCGGCCGGATGCCGACCACGGACGAACTCCGCGAGCTGCTGGCGGACGACGTACAGGCTGCTGCTGGAGCGCATTAGGTCGCATGAGGTCGCATTAGGTAAAGAGTCCAGGGGTCGGCGGCGGGGTAGTGCCTGTATCGCATAGAGTGACTACAGTCAGTACCGGATGGGAAGGACCGCCGCGATGGCCGACGAAGACGAGCAGGTGACCGAGAAGCCGTTTCCCGGTTTCGACATCACCAAGCCGAGTATCGCCCGCACGTACGACTACCTGCTGGGTGGTAAGGACAACTTCGCCGTTGACCGCGCTTTCGGGGACAAGTTCATCAAGGAACTGCCCGGCTCGCTCGACATCCCGCGCGACAACCGCGGCGTGCTGATCCGAGCCGTCCGCGAGCTCGTCACGAACACGCCGGTCCGGCAGTTCATCGACCTCGGCAGCGGTCTGCCCTCCTCGGACAACGTGCACCAGGTCGCGCAGCGCTTCGACCCGGACGCGAAGGTCGTGTACGTCGACAACGACCCGATCGTGCTCGCCCACGGCCGCGCCATGCTCGCCGAGAACGAGAACACCATCGTCATCCAGGCCGACCTGCGCGAGCCGAAGGCGATCTACGACCAGGTCGCCGGCGAGCTGATCGACTTCGCCCAGCCGGTCGCCATCATCTTCAGCGCCACCCTGCACCACGTGAACGACGACGAGGACCCGGCCGGCCTGGTCCGCTTCTGGCACGACCGCATCGTCTCCGGTAGCTACCTGTTCGTCAGCCACTTCCGCAGCGAGAACGACCCCCGCAGCCAAGAGCTCGAGCAGGTCCTTCAAGGCTCCCTCGGCCGCGGCCGCTGGCGCACCGACGAAGAGATCCGCGCCCTCCTCGGCGAAGGCTTCACCATCGAAGAGCCCGGCCTCGTGCCCGCCGCCCTCTGGCGCAACCCCGACGCCCCCGAAGACCTGGGCGACTACCAACGCCTGATCGCCGCCCTCCTGGCCATCAAGGACTAATCCACCGGCCAGTCCCTGGTCGACGGGCTGACGGCCTCCGATCCGTCCGGGTCCGCCCAGACGGCCACGTGGCCGAGACTGCTTAGCCGGACTTCCAGGTGAAGGTGTTGGACTTGAACGGACCGCCGGGACCGGTCACCGTGACGTACACCCGGTGGCCGACCATGTTGCACGGGAACCGGTCGTCGACCAGGAGATGACCCTCGCTGCTCGTCTTGAGCCGGGCGCCCTCGTTGAAGACCTTCCCGTCGACGTACGGCACGATGTCGTAGTTCGTGTTCGGCTGCAGGTTCTCGATCCGGACCTGGATGAAGGCGCACTGCGGCGGCACACAGTCCTCGTACGTCGTCCCCGCGCCGCGCGACGCGACCACCCGCTTGGTCCGCTCGTCCGCACCGATCGGCTTCCCGGGCAGGCTCGTCCACTTGCCACTCAGTGTGTCGCCGTTCGGTGCTCTGGTGATCGCGCGCACATAGAACGTGTACGTCGTACCGTCCTTCAACCCGGTCACCGTCGCCGAGGTGGTCGTCGTGGACACCTTCGGTGTGGCGCTGGCGGACCCGATGCTGACGGTGTACTTGACGAATGTCCCGTCACCCATCGTCGGCGCATCCCAGGCGAGCGTGAGCTGACCCGACGTACCGTCGTGGCTGACCACGAGCTCGCGCGGCGACTCGGCCTCGGCGTACGCCTTCTTCACCTGGTTCGACCGTACGGCGGGCCCGCTGCCGACCCGGTTCACGGCCCGGATCGTCACGTAGTACCCGGTCTTGCCCTCGAGCTCGGTGATCGTCGTCGACCGCGTGCTCCCGCTGACCGACTTCGAACCACCCGTCCAGCTCAGCTGGTACGACGTCACCGGTGCACCGTTCGGTGCGGCGGCTCGCCACGTCACGGCCGGCCCGTCGGTCGCGTACTTCGCACTCACGCCACCCGGCGCTCCCGGCACACCCGCCTGGATCACGGGCTTCGCCGGCTTGACCGGCGGATCCTTCCGCGGCGGATCCTGTTTCTGGGGCGGATCCTCCTTCTGCGGGGGATCTTCCTTGCGTGGCGGATCAGACTTCTGCGGAGGCTGCGGCACGACCGGCTTGTTCGGGTGATCGTTGGCCGGCGGCGTCGACTTCACCGGCGGTTCCGGCGTGTGCGTCGGGACGACCGGCTTGTCCGACGGCTTCGGAGTAGTGGTCTTGGTGGGATCCGGGACCCCGCCGTCGTCGGGGCTGCCGATGTGCACCGGCTCGGCGCGTCCGTCCTGGTCGACGACGACGACATTGTCACCCTTGCCACTGTCGACGTACACCTTGGAGTCGTCGCCACGGAACAGGTTCGGCTCGACCTTGTTCTGGTCGCCGGTCGGCTCGAAGCTCCCGACCTTGCGGTGGCCGACCTTGCCGTCGCGATCGACGGTGACCAGGTCCGCGTCCTGGCGATCCAGCAGGGCCAGCCCGCGCCCCGACGAGGCGATCTTGTCGTAGTGGCCCTTGGGGATCTTCGTCGTGATCGGCGCGTCCGCCTTCTGCCCGGGCCGGTCCGGCAGCCCGATCAGGTGTACGACACTCTGGTCGCGGTCCACGAACGCGATCCGCCCGTCGACGTCGTTCCCCGCGACCAGAGCGGTCTCCGGTACGTCGGTGCTCAGGTCGACGTGCGCTCCGAACCCATCAGGCGTCAGGTCGTAGACCCGGTCGGCGGTGAGGTCGACGAACACCGCCTTCGCACCGATCGCCGTCAGCGCACCCTTGTGGCCCTTCTGGACGGAGGCCGGGCAGGACATCCGGTCCGCCGTCAACGGCAACTGACACAGGTCGCCCTGGTCACTCTTGAGCACCCACAGCGTTCCGTCCGACGTCACCACCGGATCCCCGAGCCGCCCACCCGGGTACGCCGTCGCCGGGTGCTCGCCGAGGCGCATCACCCGGCCGGTCTGCTGGTAGATCACGAACGCGTTCCCCGCGGACTCCAGCCCGACCGGCTTCTCGTCCGGTACCTCGATCGGGTTCGTCACGGTCAGATCCGACTTGCCGAACTGGTCGATCCGCGACTTCGACAACACGTACGCGTCAGTGTCGGACTGCACCACCTGAGCGCCCGGCGTACCGGCGGGCAACGGAACCTGGGCATCGATCGTCCGGCTCGCGCCGTCCAGATGGAAGACCCGCCCGATCGCGCTGTTGTAGACCCAATGACCCGACTGGGAGAACTTGAACCCCGAGTTCGGGTCACCGGCCCCGGTCAGCACGACCACGCTCATCAGCGCCACGCAGCCGGCCACCACAGCCGCCAGCCCCGCGCGGCCCTTCCGGCCTTGCGGCGGATCGGCGCGACGCAGCAGGGTGGTGAGCCTCTGGAGGCGGATCATGCCTGACAGCCTAAGTGCGGGCGGTCCATTCGCGGTCCAGAGTTCGTCCAGCTAGCTCTGGCAGCTAGCTCTTGCAGGTGGCACCGCGGATGCTCCGCGGCGTGCTGTAGAAGACGTCCCGGCCGTCCGTACCCTGCACCTCGAAGCAGTACTTCAAGCCCGGACTCACCTGAACGGTCGATGTGGTCCCGGTCCCGCGGAAGACGATCTTCGGAGTCTTGGATCCCTGCTCCGCGGCGAACACGGCGTAGTTCACTCCCTTGGCGAACTTCCACTTCAGCACCACCGTGGTGCCGTTGTCCTGCGGCGGATCCAGCTGGATCATCGGCGCCTCGGTCACCTGCGGAGCCGCCGAGACCGGCGGCGCCGTTGGTTGCTGCGTCACCGGAGTTTCGTTGCCCGGTCGCAGCAATATCGGTACGACGACCACGAGCGCGACGGCCGCCGCGATCCCCACCAGCACCTCTTTACGTGGCAGCTTCCACTGCCGCCGTACCGGCTTGGTCTTCGCGTACGCCGAAGCCGTTGCCACCGGCACACTTCGTCCCGCCGCCAGCTCATCCCGGAAGTCGTCGAAGTCCAGTTCGTCGGCAGCATTCGTCGTACCGCGCAACAACGTCTCGAACTCGCGCACCACCCCGGCCGCGTCCGGCCGCGTCCCCGCATCCTTGGCCAGCATCCGCCGCAACAACGCCGTCAACGCCGGCGGCACATCCCGCCCTGACACCTCCGGCGCCGGCTCCCGCAACACCCGCAGTACGACGTCGTCCGGCGTCTCGCCCGGCCGCGTCGGGAACGGCGACTGCCCGGTCAGCGCGAGATAAAGCACCGCGCCCAACCCGTAAACGTCCGCCTCTTCCGACAGCTCCCCGTCCCGCAGCACCTCCGGCGCCGTATACGCCGCCGCCCCCGTCAGATCCCGCGGAAACCGCAACCGCAGCGCCATCCCGAAATCCGCCAGCACCGGCTGCCCGTCCGGCCGCTCCAGCACATTGCTCGGCGTCACCCCACCATGCACCAGCCCACCCTCATGAGCCTCCGCCAGCACCGACCCCAAGATCTGTCCCAGTACGACGACATCGCTGATCGGCAACCCCCGCCCCGCCGCCAGCTCCACCAGCGACTGCGGACAGAACGCCATCCGCACCCCGGTCCGGCCGTCCGGCAACTCCTCCACCGCATCAGCCAGCAACACCGACCCAGCCACCCGCAACCCAGCCAGCTTCGCCTGCTCAACCTCCACCGCATTGAACGTCCGCCGATCCAGCCCCCGCGGATAGACCTTCAGCACCCCCAGCGCCCGATCACCCACCGGCGGCACCAAATACACCGAAGCCACCGGCCCCTCGGCCCGCAGCACCAGCGACTCAGGAGAAATCTCAGCCATCACCGTCATCCTCGCACTCCCTCGGGATCCACGACGTCGAGATAGGCGCAGCCGTGGGAAATGAGGATCCGGAGATCCGCGAGGATCTCGGTCACCGCATCCTGCGGTGACACGGACTGATCGTCTCGGGACGTGACGGAGGCGCGGAGCTCGCAGCTGTGCCACAGGCTCGGTGCGATCGATCCCCACTGCCACAGCTCGTAGCTGTCCGGATCGAGCGTCGCAGCCGGGCCCAGGCCCGGGAGACCGATCGCGAACTGCCCCAGTTCCTCGGGGGTATTGCCCAGTCCGACAAAGAACACGCCCATCCGGTGGTGCCGGGCGAAGGCCTCTGCATCGTCGACGGCCGCGACCAGGCCGTCGGATGTCAGCGCCTGCAGGTGATCTGCGGGGGTGGATATCTCGACCTGCTCGGCCTGGTCCACCAACTCGGCCCGGGTCCAGGCGGCGCGGCCGTTGGCCGGCAGGCCGTGGGCCAGCACCCAGGTGGCGAAGGCGTCCTCGCTCAGCCGGTGCTGCCGCCACCCGATCCGAACCGTATGCACCGGCCGACCCTCTTCGGACCGCACGCCGAGGTAGTGCCCGACCGGGAAGAGTGTGGTCATCAGACGAGTCCTCTACGGTCGAGATACGCGGCGCGCACGCTCAGCAGGCCGTGAACGGCTTGCAGGATCCCGGCCAGCACACCGTCGGCTTCGGTCTCCGCGGGTTCCGTCACGCCGGCGCGACGGGCGACTTCTGCCGCGTCCTGGCAAGCGATCCACAGGTGCGGGGTCAGGTGCGCCCAGACCCAGACGTCGTACACAGCTCCCGAGACCGCGGCGAGCGGCTGGCCGAACAACCCGATCGTCGGCAAGGAGTCCTCGTCCTGGCCGAGCCCCATCAACAGCGGTACCAGCTGATGCCGCTCGGCGAAGGGCACGGCCGACCCGGCGACGGGATCCACCGCGGCCAGCAATCCGTCGGCGACCATCCGGTCGATGATCGCCGCGGTCGTGTCCCGGGGAATCTCGAGCTGTTCGGCGGCGACGGTCACCGAGGAGCGGGTCGGCCGGTCGGCGGCATTGATGCCATGGGCAAGCAACCAGACCAGGTACTCCGGACCGGTCAGCTCGACCAGATCCATCCCAGCCCGAACCTGTTGGTACCGGTTGCCGTCGCCGCCGTGCCGGACACCCATGTCGTGCCCGATCGGCAGCAGCAACGGTTGCGTGCTGTCCATGGTCACCTCCTCATCACCCGGCGAGCGTAGGCCGCCGGGGCGAGGCTGCTGGGGGTCGCGGCAGGAAGCTGTCGTGCCGACCCCACGCCGGCCCGGCGGCGGTTGACTTTCGGTAGTCAACCGGGTCGCGGACCGGATCCGGCCGAGGAAACCACAGAGGGGCACCATGAACATCACCGGTCTTCTTCGCGTCACCATCGCAACTCCCCAGCGCAGGCTCGACCTGGCCCTGCCCGAGCAGTCCTCGGTCGCCGAGGTCCTGCCCGGTGTCCTGACCAAGGCCGGTGAGCATCTCGCCGACGAGGGCGCGCCCGGTGGCGGCTGGGTACTGCGCCGCGCCGACGGGACCGAGCTGATGCTCGGTCGCAGCCTCGGTTCCCATCGCATCCGCGAGGGCGAGATCCTGCACCTGGTGCCGCGCCAACTGGAATGGCCCGAACTCGAGTACGACGATCTGGTCGACGCGATCGCGTCCGGGGCCGGACGCCTCGGCGCCGCCTGGGCCCCATGGCACACCAGGATCGCCGGTCTCGCCTGCGCGGCCGTGGCGGTCCTCGTGGTGATGGTGGCCGTCCTGCGGCTCGGTTCGCCGTGGTCCGAACCGGCTGTCTGGTTGCTGCTCTCCGCGCTGCTGCTGGTCGCCGGAGGCGTCGCCTTGGCCCGCGTCGTCGGTGACTCCGGCGCCGGAGTCATGATGGGCGGCCTCGGCTTACCTTGTGCAGCTCTTGGCGGCGGCTTGCTGTTCGCCGGGACCGGCAGCTGGCCGGATGTCGGCGCGCCCCAGATGCTCACCGGTAGTGCGGCAGTAATGCTCGCAGGTGGTGCGTGCTACTTGGGGATCGTGGATGGCGCCGTCCTGTTCGCCGGAGCCGTCGCCGTCGGTGTGTTCGGTGTGATCGGTGCTTGGATCGGAACATCGGATGCGATGACCGGTCCCGATGTCGCGGCTGTTCTCGCCCCTGCGCTGGTGGCGTTCTCACCGCTCTTCGCGCCGTTCGCGCTCCGGCTCGGGCGAGTGCCGATGCCGATCCTGCCGCAGACGACAGCGGACCTGGTGCGCGACGATCCGTTGCCGCCACGCAGCCAGGTGTACGGCGCCGTCGTTCGCGCCGACGGACTGCTGACCGGGATGCTGATCGGGCTGATGGTCGTGCTCTCGGTCTGTCAGGTTCTCCTGGTGCTGGACGAGACCCGGTCGGCGACGTACCTGGTGGCTCTGGTGAGCGTCGGCGCCTTCTTGCGCAGCAGGTTGTACCCGATCGTCAAGCAACGGTTGCTGTTGCTGATCCCGGCCGTCGTCGGGATCGCGGGGCTGATCCTCGGCCCGTGGACGCGCCGGCTCGACGACCCCGTGCCGGTGATCGTGCCCGCTGTCCTGCTGCTGGCCGCCGCCGCGGTGTTCGCCGGGATCTGGTACACCAGTCATCGGCCGAGCCCGTACCTGAGCCGGTACGCCGAGATCGTCGAGATCATGGTGATCCTGGCGTTGATCCCGGTCGCCGCGGCCGTGCTCGGACTGTACGGCGTCGTCCGGGGCTGGGGAGGCTGAGATGGCGACCAGGAAGGATCAACTGCAGTCGCACCAGTTCTCCGTCCAGCGGATGATCTCGGCGCTGGTCACCCGGGAGAGCGATCCCGAACACCCACCGTTCAAACGCCCCCTGGCCGCCGCCTTCGGTGGTGTGGCCATCATGGTGGTCGCGCTGGCGGTCGCCGGGGTCTACGGATTGATCGTGCCGGGCGGGAGCAAGGCGTGGGCGGGTGGCGACGTCGTGGTGGTCGAGAAGGAGACCGGCACGCGCTTCGTGTACGTCGCGGGTCATCTGCATCCGGTCACCAACTACACCTCGGCATTGCTTGCCGTGGGCAAGTACGGCGACGTACGACGGGTCTCGCGGCGATCGCTGGCCGACGTCCCGCGCGGTCCACTGATCGGGATCAAGGATGCGCCCGACGCACTGCCGGACCGCAAGCGACTGCTGACCGGAGGCTGGACACTCTGCTCGGAGCCCGACCTCGACGTCGCAGGTGCTGCTGCCAGTGAGTCGGTCCTGATGGTGGGCTCCCGGCCAGCTCAGGACGAGGCAATGCAGGACCGGGCCATGCTGGTCCAGGTGCTGGGCAGCGGATCCAAGTACTTGATCTGGAAGGGCTATCGGCATCAGCTCCAGACCGCGAACGTCGTCACGCAAGGACTCGCGCTCGGCTCCCAACCGTGGGCACAGGTCGGCGAAGCCTTCGTTGCCGCGCTGCCGGACGGCGAACCGATCGCACCGATCAGGATTGCCGGTATCGGCCGCCCGTCGACCGCGGTCGAGGGCCGCCCGAAGACCAAGATCGGCCAGCTGTTCGTGGTGACCACGTCCAGCGGAGCACGCCAGTACTACCTGGCGACCAAGGACTACCTGACGCCGATCAGCGCGCTTCAGTACGACGTCCAGCGTGCCTACCGGCCGACGGCGGCAGCCTACGGTGGCAAAGCACCGCAGGCGATCGCGATCGACCTGGTGAACCTTGGCCGGGCAGGTACGTCGGCAGTCCAGGCAACCGACGGGCAGGCGCCGCTGACCATGCCCGAACTTGTTGCCCCGCACAACGGTCAGGGTGCGGTCTGTGCGACGTACCAACCGGGCGCGACCGTGCCCGAAGTGACCGTTGACGGTGCGATGCCGGCTCGGGACGACGCTGCGGTGACGGTCAAGCGCGGCCGGCTCGGCACTGCGCTGGCCGACCGGATCCTGGTCGAGCCGGGGACTGCGGCGGTCGTCGAGTCGATGTCTTCCGACCAGGCCCAAGTAGGCACCGTGGCAGTGATCACCGATCTGGGGCGCGCGTATCCGCTGGCCGATCCGAAGCTGCTGGAGATCCTCGGGTACTCCGGCGTCGTGCCGATCCGCATCCCCGCGCAGTTGGTGGCCCGGATCCCACAGGGCAGCGGTCTTGACCCAGCGGCCGCCGTACGGCCCGTCGCCTGATCGCAGACCCGAGAAATCCGGCCCGGACATCGCGATGATGTCCGGGCCGGATCGGTGTGAGCCTGGTGATCAGGTGGCCAACCGGCCGGGCTGCTGCTGATCGGAGACCGGTGTCTCCTCGATCGTCCACAACTCCTCGTCGAGCAGTTGCAACGTATCGGCGGGCTTCTCCCGCTCATCCTTGCGGCGGCGGGTTGTGGCCGGAACCATCGGGAACGCCCCGGGCAGCGATCGGCCGGACCTCCCACGAAGACCGGCCGGGACGCCAGGCGTCTCACCCTCCTGCGACTTCCGCTTGCGATTGATCGGGCGGATCGTCCCACCGCCCGGCTTCCCACCGCGGCCGCCGCCGCCTCCGCCTGCCATCGGCGGCATCATTGGCGGCGGGGCTCCGCCGGCAGACCCGGCGGTCGTCGTACCGGCTGTCGACCCTGACGAAGGAGCAGCCGGCGGTGCGCCGGTCGCCGGCTGAGCGGTCGCCTGAACCTGCTGTCCGGCCCGGACCGGGCCTTGCGGTGTGCGCGGATCGACGCCGCCTTTGCCGGTCCCGCCGGGTCCGCCGGTGAGGCCGCCGAGACCGGACGGACCACCACCACGCCCGCCACCGACACCCGACGGCAGGTTCGTCCTGGGCGGAGTGTTGGTGATCGGCAGGATCCCGCCCGGCGGGATGACCGGTCCTGGTGATGGCGTCGGGCCCGGCGGAGGCATCGGAACCGTGGTCGGTGGAGGCAGCGTCGGCGCGGTAGGCATCCCCGCGAGACCGGGTCCCTCCGGGGTGGTCGGTGCGCCACCGGCGCCAGGGTCCGCACCCGCAGGGGCTCCTCCGGGCGCAGCATCTTCCGGAGCTGCACCGCCCGGATCTGCTCCTTGGCCTGGATCCGTTCCGGCAGTGTTCGGCGCGCCACCCGGAGCAGCCGAACGAGGACCGCCTGCCCCTGGCTCGGCGCCCGGCCCGTCCCACTTCAACCCTTCAGCTGCCGAGGTGATGGCCTTGCCGGTGGCCTCGTAGATAGTGCCGAGCAGATTGAGGGCCTGGCCTCCCCTGGCGGCCACCGGACGAATCGAGTCGACGTGCGGCTTCTCGAGTTCCTCCCTCGTGACGACGCCCGGATCGAGCATGATGTTGTCGACGATCTGCTGCGCGGTCGCGATCCGCGTACGGGCCTCATTGCCCGTTTCGGTCACCTCCTTCCGCGCTTGCTGGATCGCGGTCACGACCTGCGTCAGCATGGTGGCGACACCGCCGTTCTCGTTCGTCCCCTCCTGGGCGGCGATCCGGCCGGAGGCATCGTTGAGGGATGCTCTCGATCGCTGGATCGAGGCCTCGAACTGCGGTGCGTTGTCCGGAGTGCGCCAGCTGGACATCAGATCGTTGGTGTGCGTCTGCAGGTTCTGGGCGGCGAGCTGCACACCGTCACCGGCAGCTCGCCACATCGCGATCGCTTGCTGGGTCGATGCCTCGCGCGGTGCCTCGCCGTTCATGATCCTCGCCAGTTCGTCCAGCGCGACCTTCAGGTCGACCAGGCTCTGCGCCTTCGTGACGCCGGCCACCACGTTGTAGTCGACGGCCATCAGTTGCCTCCCACCGGGGCGGGCGGCACCGGAGCCGGTGGCGTGTAGTCCGGTGTGTTGAACATCGGGTCGACTCCTGCCGGGCTGTCGTCTCGCCGCATCAGCGGCCGCAGGGTGGCGTCGTTGACGGCCAGCAGATGGTGATGCAGGTCGCCGATCTTCAGGATGGCCGCAGCATAGGCGTGCAGACCACGTGAGGTGTTCGCCAGGAACTGCCCCAGGATGTCCCGGCCGCCGCGTTCGGCGTTCGTGAAGTCGTTGCCTTCTTGCATCAAGCCGTTGGCAGGCGCTACCTGAGAACTGTTCGCCGCCTGGGTGACAGAAGTGTCGAACGCCTCGGCCATGCCTTGGAGCTTTCCGCCGGTATCGTCGAAGATGAATGTCTCAGCCACGTCGATGGTGCTCATTGCCGATCCTCCTTTGCCTTCATTCGTTGGGGATTTCGTCCGCCGGCGGGTGCGTCAGCTGGATCAGCTGACTCGTTCCGCGACGGTCGACCAGGAAGCCGCGGCCAGGTGGCAGCGGCTGGGAGCGCAGACCGCCCAGCAAGATGCCCTCGTCCCGGCTGCCGGACAGCTGCAGGCCGGGCGAGCCGACGGCACGGATCTTGGCCAGTACCGGTTCGAGCAGGCCGCGCAGGGCACCACCGGTACGCCGGGCTGCGAAGACTCGCAGTCCGATGTCTGCTGCCTGGGGGATGAAAGGCAGCAGCGGCATCAGCGGGTGTCCTTCGCTGGTGGCGACCAAGTCGTAGTCGTCGATCAGCACGAACACGTCCGGCCCTTGCCACCAGGACCTGTCCCGCAGTTGCTGCGGTGTCACGTCCGGGCCGGGCAGCCGTTCCTTGAGGACCTCGACCAACCGGTTGATCAACGCCTCGGTGACCTGATGGCCGGTGCCGTATCCCAGCAGGTGCGGTCCTTCGACCGAGCCCAGCAGGCTGCGTCGATGATCGATCACCAGGAGGCAGGCCTCGTCCGGTGTGTACGTCTCCGCGACCCGTCGGGCCAGTGTTCGCAGGAAGCCGGTCTTGCCGGACGCGGTGTCGCCGAGCAGCAGGAAGGTCGGGTTGGTGACGGGGTCGAGCAGAACCGGCTCCAGGCTTCGCTCGGCCAGCCCGATGGCCAGCCCCGCATCCTTCGAGCTGGCGCCGTTCGCTGCCTCGTACGGGACGTCGGCCGGGAGCAACCGCACTTCGGGAGCGGAGGCCTCGGGCCATGCGTCCGCAACTGCCCGGACGAGTTCGCCCAGACCGACGGAGGCTCGTTGCTCCTGCTCGGGTTCACGCAGCCGGGGCAGGGCGAGCAGGAAGTGGTGCTTGCTCGTGGCCAGACCACGCCCGGGTGCTCGTTCGGGCACCTGCGCGGCCGCGCGCCGGTCGATCAGGGAGTCGATCGGGTCGCCGATCCGGAGCTCCAGCTTGGTCCCGCACAGATCGCGGATGTTGGTGCGCAGGTCGAACCATCGGGCCACGCTGATCATCAGGTGCACGCCGTACGCCAGGCCGCGGGTCGCGATGTCGGTCAGCAGGGGTTCCAGGTCGTCGAAGTCGTTCCGGATCGTGGACCAACCGTCGACCACCAGGAAGAGGTCGCCGTACGGCTGATCGGACAGCTCGCCTTGGCGACGCCGTTCGCGGTACGTCTCCATGCTGTCGATCCCGAGCAGGCCGAACGTCTTCTCCCGCTCCGCCAGGATCCCCAGCACCTCGATGATGGTGCGCCGTACGGCGTTGTTGTCCTGCCGCCCGGCGACTCCGCCGACGTGCGGGAGGTCGCGAACTCCGGTGAGCACACCACCACCGAAGTCCAGGCAGTAGAACTGGACCTCCGAAGGAGTGTGCGTCAACGCAAGACTGGTGATCAGGCTGACCAGCGCAGTGCTCTTGCCACTCTGGACGGAACCGGCGATCGCGACATGACCACCACCGGCCGAAAGATCTACGTGCAAGGGATCGCGGCGCTGTTCGAGCGGACGGTCCAGGATGCCGATGACGGTGCGCAGGCCACCGACCTTGACCCCGGCGACGACGGGCCCACCCGCTGCGCTCGGCAGCAAGGTGCCGAGCGCCGGTGACTTGTCGAGCGGCGGCAGCCAGATCTGATGGGCCGGTTGTCCCTTGCCCTCGAAACGGTCGACCAGAACGTCCATCAGGCTCTCGCCTACGGCCTCGTCGAAGGCACCGTCGGGATCCGCCGGGGCTTCGTCGGTCTCCTCCTCCACAGCCGGAGCGACGTAGCTGCTGGAGTAATCGAGAAGCTCGACGGTCTCCTCGCCGGTTGCGGCCAGCATGCCGGCGACAACTCGGCGATGGACGCCGGAGACATAGGCGGACCGGAACCGGTCGAGCTGTTCGGTTCCGACGCGGAGAAAGCCGTGTCCCGGAGCCCGCGGAAGCAGGAAAGCGTCGTTGACACCGAGGACGGTCCGGCTGTCGATGTCGGAGAACGTCCGCAGACCGATCCGGTAGGAAAGGTGGGTCTCCAGGCCGCGCAGCCGACCTTCCTCGAGCCGCTGGCTGGCCAGCAGAAGATGGACACCGAGCGACCGGCCGACCCGGCCGATCTGGACGAACATGTCGATGAAGTCCGGCCGGGCGGTGAGCAGCTCACTGAATTCGTCGCAGATCACCAGCAGGGTAGGGACTTCGTCCAAAGGGGCACCGGCCGCGCGAGCCTTCTCGTAGTCGCGCAGCGAGGAGAAGTTGCCCGCGGCCCGGAGCAGCTCCTGCCTGCGAAGCAGCTCACCGTTGATCGCGTCGGCCATCCGGTCGACCAGGTGCAGCTCCTCGGACAGGTTCGTGATGACCGCGCTGGTGTGCGGCAGCTTGTCCAGCCGCGTGAAGGTGGCACCACCCTTGAAGTCGACCAGCGCGAAGTTCAATGAGCGCGGTGGATGCGTGATGGCCAACGCCAGGACCAGGGTCCGCAGGAGCTCACTCTTGCCGGAACCGGTGGCGCCGATCAGCAGGCCGTGCGGGCCCATTCCTTCCTGCGCGGACTCCTTCAGATCGAGCTCGATCGGCTGTCCGTCCGCACGGAGGCCGAACTTCACCCGAAGCCGGTCGCGGCTCGGGCGGGAGATCCAGGTGTCCTCGGGGTCGAAGTCGTAGGGGTCGCCCAGGTCGAGCAGTTCGGCCAGTCCCAGGTCCGCGCTCAGCGGCTGATCACCCTGGGCGCCGGCCGTCAGGCGGAGCGGAGCGAGCTGCCGGGCGAGACCTTCGGCGGTGACGGGATCGAGTGCGTCGGCCACGCCGAGCTGCTCGGTGGCTTCCATCGTCTCCGCCTGTAAGTTGCCGTCGGCATCGATATCGAGCGCGATCGCGGTGGGGTCGATCGCTCGCGGTGGCGCAAAGGTCAGGTCGAGGATCGTCACACCTTCCAGGCCAGGGCCGGCCAGCAGATGATCCGACCCCTCCGTGTCGCCGCCGTCGAGGACCACGACGAGGTGCGGACCGTTCGCCGACGGCAGGCTGTCGGGGTCGAAACGCGTCCGGTTGGCCAGCAGATCGTCAAGCATCGCTTCCAGTGCGGTGATCGACGGAGCGATCAGCCGGAGCGGCCCGAGTGCGTCGTGGCGTTCGGGATGCAGTGCGTGCGGCAGCCACTTCACCCAGTCCCAGTCCGCTCGCCGGTCGTCCGAGGCGCAGACCGCGATCCGCAGGTTGTCCGGTGCGTGCAAGGTCGCCAGCTGAGCGAGCATCGCCCGTGCGAGTGCCTGTGATCCGGCCTCGTCACCTGGAAGGTAGATCCGGGCGAATCCCGTGACCGCGATGGCCAACGGCAGGTTGGACACCGAAGCGTACGTCGAGAGGAAACGACGCAGGGCAAGGGCGGAGAGCGGCTCCAGCCGCTCCAGCGGCTGGGTGTCCGGCGGAATGACCGTAGTACTAGGGCTCTGGCGGCCGATGCCGATCCGGGTGACCCCGAAGTCCATGTCCTCGCGGCGTCGTTCCCACAGCCGGTAGCTGTTCGCCAGCGCCCACAGCGATGCCGGGGCGGGATGGACGTAGTGGAGAGCGTCACGCTGCTTGTCGATCGACCGGCCGAGTCGCAGCCGATGTTGGGCCAGGTGCCGTAGATAGGTTCGACGTGCGGCTCCCATCTCGGCCTTGCCGCCACCGCCGTTGCGGGTGAAGAGCGAAAGCACGATCATGCCGACCATGGCCAGACCGAACAGGCCGAAGATCACGTAGCGCAGGCCACTGACCATGCTGCCCGAGAACATCAGCATCATCGCGCCCATCATCGCCACCATCGGCAGCACCATCAGCATCTGGGCCCACTGCTTGCCACCCGGCTCAGGCACCTCCGGCGGTGGCTCGAGCAGCAGTTCACCCTCGGGCAGTTCGGGCGCCGGGCGCCGGGCCGGGCGTCGTACCAACACTGTTGCCATCGTCAACCTCCGCCGGGATCCGTCCAGCCGATCATCACGTGCCCGGTACCGCCCCGGTGCCGGCTGGCAGGAAGGTGCCGCCAACCGCAGCAGGGGCTCTCGCCTTCCTACCTTGGCGATGTCGGAACGACTATTGGGAAGGAGTACGGGATGAGCGACTTCATCCAGGGTTTCACCGAGAACATGGGCGGGTTGTCCACTCGCACCACGGCCTACGGACAGGACCTGGAGTCGAACGCCACCAGGACCGCGTCCGTCGTGCTGGACATGAACGGTTCATGGCGGGGACCCGGTTACAACAGCGCCGCGATGATCGGCGACGAGTTCCAGGCTGGTGTCCGGGGGCACCACGCGCGGGTGCACGGCCGCGCAGCCGGCATCAACACGGTCACCAATCACTACGACGCACAGATCGGCAGTGAGGTACACGTCACCAGCAGCGTAGGGCCGCTGACGGCCTGACGCCGGCAACCACTCAACACACGAAGGAGTAGCCAGATGCCAGAGCTTTTCCAGAACTTCAGCGGCATGGACGAGATGGTCCGGGCGCAGCATGGCAACTCGACGGAACGATTCACGTACTCGGGTGACAACGTGCGGTTCGTCGAGTCCGAAGTCACCAACAATTGGATGGACTCCGCGGGTCTCGATCTGCTGGGTGTGACTCACCAGGAGCATGTCCAGACGACGGCCGCGGCCGATCACCAGGCTGCCGAGGCGATCGCGTGGGGTAAGTGCAGTGGGGACGCGAGGGGAACCCTGGCGGCCTGCAAGGTGATCCTGAACGCTCTCTGAGGTCCTGACGACAGCAGCCCCGGCCGGATTCTCGGCCGGGGCTGCTGGCTTGTTGCGTCAGTCGTGCCGGGTGAAGAGGTGCTCGGGTGGCAGTTCGGCCGGCACCGGCTCGCGACGACGGACTACCGAGGTACGACCTGCTTGCCAGTGCCGGCGTCGGCCGCCGATCAAGAGTGCAGCCAGCAGACCGGCCAGAGCGATGCCGCCGATCGCCAGAACGGTCAGCCGGCGAGCGCTGTCGCCCGTTGCCCGCCACCATTCGGCGACCGCCGACGATTCCGGATCTGGAGGTGCTTGGTGCATCGACGGAAGGCGGTGGGCGGCACCGAGCATCATCCCTTCGGTCACGGCACGATACGGATCGACGATGCCGGCGCCGTACTGCTGACTGTCCGCTCCACCACGGGCAGGGGTCGCGGTGGCCATCAAGCGCTGAATCACCTGTGGTGCAGTCATTTTCGGGTACGCCGACCGGACCAACGCGGCTGTCCCGGCGACGAACGGCGTCGCGAAGCTGGTCCCTTCGACGTACGCGTGGCCGGTACGGCGGGTCGTCGTCAGCACCGAATCACCGGGTGCGACGAGGTCGACGTACGGGCCGATCTGTGAGGCAGCGATTCGCGCCCCGGTGTTGTTGATGGCCCCGACACCCAGGACCCCCGGATACTGCGCCGGGAACGAGGGGATCGAGCTCGGCGAGCTGCCCTGCCGATTCCCCGCGGCCGCCACCACGACGACGTCCTTGCGGACCGCGTAGGCGATGGCGTCTCGGACCGGGGCCTGGTCCATGTCCCCCGACACCGAGAGATTGATGACCCGAGCGCCGCTGCTCACGGCGAATCGGATGCCCTTGGCAAGGATCTTCGGGTCGATCGAGTTGACCTGCCCGGTGTCGTTGCTCTCGCGATCGGTCACCCGAACCGGAAGGATGCGGGCGCCGGGAGCGACTCCCTGGAAGCCGATTCCGGGCGCGGCATCCGCGGCGATGATGCCGGCCACACCGGTGCCGTGCGACACGCAGTCGTAGTTGCCCGGCAACTTGCCCGTGAAGAAGAAGTCCTGTCCACGCAGCACCTTTCCTGGTCGCCGGAGTTGTGGATGGTCGGCGTCGACGCCGGAATCGACGACCGCCACCGTCACGCCGCTGCCGGTGCTGAACGGCCAGGCCCGCTGTGGCATCAGCAGTTGCTGTGCCCAGGGCAGCAGTCGTTCGGCCCGCCGGCCGGGCTCGGGATCGTTGCACGCGCCGCGGGGCGGTGCCGCTACGGCAGGTGTGACCACCGGTCCCATGGCCAGGACAGCTGCTGACACCAACAAGACCGGAACGCGTAGTTTCGCCATCTTCCGCACGTCTTCGAGGCTCCCGGATCGTCGCGGAGGCGCGGGCCGAGTGGCCGCAAGTGGCCAGGGCGCTCGGAGCGCCGACGAATCCGTGCACAGTAACGGCAGTTCGGCGATCAAGGAGACGTCATGGGACCAGGAGATCACCGCGAGGCGCTGTCGCTGCTCGGACAGCTCGAGCAGGCCGACCGCGAGATTCGCCGCTTTCGCGACCTCAGCGAGGACACCACCGGCACCGCGCAGTCGCCGGACGGACTGATCGAGGCAACCGTCGGCATGTACGGCGACGTCCGCGAGCTGATCCTGGATCCGCGGATCCTCCGGACGCCCAACGTCGCAGCACTTGCCGAACAACTCCGGCAAGTGCTCAACGACGCCGGGTGGGAAGCACAGCAGGCGGCGGCCAAGCAACTGCCGGACCTCTTCCCGCGGGGGACGGACGATCCGGCCGAGCTTGCCTACGAGCCGTTCCTCGCGCAGATCGCCAAGACCCGGAGGGGGACGCGGACATGAGCCACGGCCCGATCAACTTCGGTGGCATCGGTGACATCGACATGTACCCCGATCAGACCGGCGCGCTGATGCGCAGGCTGGAGGCTGCCGGCGTGGCGTTCGGGAGCCAGCTCCCGACGCTCCTGCAGACCATCAATCGCGGGGAGCAGGAGGCCAACACGGGTTTCGACACGCTGTCCAAGAACTTCCGGCTGAACTACAACGCGAGCGCCAATCAGCTGAAGACTCTGACCGGCAACGTCCAGCCGATGCTGGTACGGATAGCGACGGAAGGCATCCGGGTTGTCGCGGAGTACGTTCAGCACGCCGAGAACGAGGCCGCGACCATGCGGCGCGTGTAGTGAGCGTTCCGGAGCCGAACACCACGCTGTGGTTGTGGCTGCGAACCTATCTCGACGAGAACGTCTGGCCGCCCGCGGACGAGGCTGTCGTCAAACAGATGGGCGAGGCCTGGCAGTCGCTCGGCAAAGCCCTGCAACAGGCGGCCGACGAGGCACAGCGCACCAACTCCGAGATGCCCGCAGTCTGGCGGGATGTGGCCGGGAACATCTTCATCAGCAAGGCCGGCTCGAGTATCACGGATCTGCGGTCCGCGGTAAAGGCGTTCGACGACATGGCCCAGCTGTGCTTCACGTTCGCGAAGGAAGTGGCGAACGTCCGGAACGGGATCCTGTCGGAGCTGGCGCTGAACGCCTTGTTCTTCGCCGCGACCTTCGCGATGCCGGCCGCGTCAGCGGCGTTCTGGCAGTTCAAGATCCTGTCCAGTCTCGCGACGAAAGTGACCTCGCTGGCTCGCGGGGCGAGCGCGCTGTTGCGGCCGCTCACCGCGACGATCCCGCAGTCGCTGCTGCGGGCCGGTGCCACCGTAGGCCGTGGTCTTGGTGAGTTGGCCTGGGAGGGGGGCGAGGAGGTCGCCGCGGACCTGACCGGACAGTGGTTCAGCAACCTGCAGGGGTACCAGAAGGGCTACGACCTCAAGCAGACGCTCGTGGCGGGCATCGCCGGCGTCGGTGGGGCCGGCCTGGCCCGGGTGATCAAGCCGGTCGGACTGATCGGAGGGATCCCGGCGAACGGGTTGGCGAACCGGCTCGGCCTGGCCGAACGCAGCCGGATGCGAGACCTGCTGAACGAGAGTGGGCACGGCTTCATCGTCAACGGGATCACGTCGCCGGTGTCGGGTACCGTCGCGCAGGCCGCTGTCGACGGCAAGCTTCATGAGCTGACCTGGGGTCAGCTGGGCAGTGCGATCGTCAACCAGGGACCGATGGCCGGTGCCCTGGCCAGTTCCCGGTTCATCGCGACCCACGCGGGTTCCGCGCTGGGCCATGCCGCGGCGGGAGCCATTCATGACTTCGGCGGCCGTCCGTTACCGGCCACCACCGCACACGTGGCCGGAGCCGACCCGACCGGCCCACCGCCGCCTCCCTCGGTGGCCGACGCGGGCAGCACCATGGCAGCTTCGACCAGTACGACGGCGGTCGCGGATGCCGGATTGAACCAGTCCGGCGGCCTCGACACCAGAGGAGGAGCCGTCGATGCCGGGCCGATCGGAGCCGGATCCGTCGGTGCCGCGGGACCGGTCACCAACTTCGGTAACCCCCAGGCGGCTGCACCGACGGTGACCCAAA
Organism: Kribbella sp. NPDC058245; assembly: GCF_042882005.1. Classification (NCBI taxonomy): domain Bacteria; kingdom Bacillati; phylum Actinomycetota; class Actinomycetes; order Propionibacteriales; family Kribbellaceae; genus Kribbella; species Kribbella sp. NPDC058245. Next base: position 325,693 of record NZ_JBHVWY010000003.1, on the reverse strand, counting down.
CCGTCACCGGTCCCCAGCCGGGTGGTCCGACGACCACCAACGTCGCGGCCCCTCCGACGAACACCACGGCCGCGCCGACCAACACCACAGCCGCACCGACGAACACCACGGCCGCGCCGACCAACACCACAGCCACACCGACGAACAGCACGGCCGCGCCGACCAACTCCACAGCCGCACCGACGAATGCCGCTGCTTCAACGAACGCCGCCCCTGCTGCGAACAACACGGCGGCTCCGGCGAATGCTCAGACGAACGCTGCTGCGCAGCCGGGTTCCCAGGCTGCGTCGAACGGAGGCTCGACGACGAACTCGCCGGGGTCGGCGCAGAACAGTGCCGCGCAGAACAGTGCCGCGCAGAACGGTGCCGCGCAGAACGGTGCCGCGCAGAACGGTGCCGCGCAGAACGGTGCCGCGCAGAACGGTGCCGCGCAGAACGGTGCCGCGCAGAACGGCTCGACGGCCGCCGCGGGCAAGGGCGACGCCAACGACCGGACGACGGAACTGGCCGGCACGGAATCCCCGGCAGAGCCACCACCGCCGCCGGCTCAGAACGGTACCGACGGCCCGGACGGACCCATCGACCAGCCGCCCGACGAACCCGGCAACGACGAGGCCGACGAGGCAGACGAGGGCAACGCGTGGTTCGACTCGTCCGTACCGTTCCAGCCGATGGAGGCCGGGGTGTCGAGGGGATTCACCGGTCCCAAGGTGCTGCGCTTCGGGCGCAACGAGGGCCTGGTCGAGGTTGGCGAGGACGGGCAGATTCGCCGGGTGACTGCCCGTCTGCGCGAGGACTACCCCGCACAGGACCGCGGCGGCAAGGGCCAGGCCATCCGCAAGAAGGTCAAGAAGGCGTTCGGCGTCCCGACCGACAGCGGCGGGCACTATCTCGCCTGGCGATTCTTCCAGAACGACGAGTTGCACAACCTCTTTCCGCAGGACACGAACTTCAACAGTGGAGCCTTCGAGGACCTCGAGCAGGAGTGGGCGACCTGGACCAAGCTGGGCTACGAGGTCGAGATCGAGATCATCCCCAGCCCGGGCAACGCGCGCCCCGGGGAGATCACCGTCAACTACTCGGTGATCGATGTCAGCACCGGCCAGGAACAAGTGGTCCTGGTGAGCGCCCGGAGCTTCGTCAACGCCAAGGAACAGACCTACTCCGGTACCACCGACGGGCAGGCCCTGTCGGCTCGGGAGGCCGACGGAACCACGAGTCTCAAAGGCAACGAGGTAGCCCACACAGTCGGCCCCGACGGTGTCGTGAACAAAGTTGTCGCGCTGTTGCGCTATCTGAACCCGCGCTTCAGCAAAAGCATGCAGGCCGTCGGACGGGCGCTGGCTGCCCAGCGGGGCGCTCCGCGCGATGCCGACGGCAAGCTTCTCGGGGAGACGTTCTTCGGAGCGGCCGGCCTGGCCGCGCTGCTGCCTCCGGGGACCGTCATCGACCCTGCCGAGTACGCCCGGTTGGAGCAGGAGTGGATCGCCCATATCCAGAACGGGAAACAGGTGGTCGTCGAGGTCACCCGGCCCAGTACGCCCGGGGAGCCGGTGGAAGTGACCTTCACGGTCACTGATCTGGTCCCACCACCTAACCAGCAAGCCCTTCCGCCCGAGCTGCCCACGTTCGAGGATCAGATCGACAAGGGTCCCTTCGGTTGGTTCGATCCGCCTTCGGAAGGACCGCCACCGCCCACCGCGCCGAGCACTCCGGACGGGCCGCCACCTCCGACCACCGGTCCCAGCGACAACGCCCCGACCCCCAGCACCGACGAGGACGCTCAGCCTCCGGTGGATACGACCGAGCACACGCCGCCTCGGCCTCGGCGGGAGCGCTTCCTTCCTGGCTGGGTCATGGTCAGCCACCAATCGGGCCAGCTGCTGGCGAACCCGGGCTTGCTCGCGGTCGATCTCCAGTCCGTTGTCGACGAGGGCAACGGCGTGTACCTCATCACGACGGCCGACGGCGACCGGTTCCGGCTGATCAAGCGGGTCGGACCGCTCGCGCCGGGCGTTCAGCAGGAGTACTCGATCCAGCAGGGCCGGATCTCGACAGTCGAGGTGGTGCTCTCGGATCGACTGTTGACCGGTGAGGTCGCTCCCGCACTGGCCAGGGTCATCGCTGAGGCCGCGGCCTGGCTCAACGGGGCTGTCGACGAGCCGCACGTCTTCCGCCCGGACAGTACGCCGGACGTGGACGCCGTTCAGCGCCTCGCCGATCATGGCGATCGCGCTGAACTCCAGCAACTCGCGCTCGACGAACGGCTGGCCCAGCAGAACGGTGACGATCGCCGGGCCGCGATCCAGGCGGAGATTCGCGCACTGGCCCTGGCGATGGGGGTCGTGGACGGTCAGCAGGATCCTGAGTTGCTCCGTTCGCTGCTGTCGGCGGACGAGAGTGCGGTGCTCGATCGGATCCTGGGCCGCGGCCAGAGCCTCGACGACGACCGGGTCAGCCGGTTCAGCTACTTCGTGAAGGCGATCGCGAGCTCCGGAACGTCGGCAGTGGTGATCGGTATCGCGGCCGCGATCTTCACCGCCAATCCCCTGGCCGGTCTCGGCATCGCAGCGCCGTCGATGGTGAATGCTCTGGTCGGCTCGCTGTCGGAGCGGTACCTCGATGCCCGGAAGACGGCGGCCAGGAAACCTGCCGAGGACGCGGATCGTGACCAGCGCGAGTTCGACTATCCCGGTCTGCCGGCGCTGCTGGACGGAACGGATCCGGTTCGTCCCCCGCGAGTGACCCCGTCGCGAGCCACTGGCTGGTCCGACTACCTCGTCCGCTATGCCACGCCGAGTCTCTCGACGCTGGCGGTGGCCGGCGCGCTGACGCTGTTCGGCATCCCTGCGTTGTCGCCGGCTCTGATCATCGTCGCCTCGGGACTGGCCAGGTCCTTGGCAGAGCGTCTCTTCGACAGCAAGAAGCTCGGGTTCCGGCTTCTTCGCACCGATGCCGCCGAACGGCTCCGGCTCTCCGATCCAGCGCTTTTCACCAACCAGGTGGTGGGCGAGCTGGCCGACCTCCGGCTGCGGCTCGATCGTCTCCGGGCCGCGCTGGAGGTCCGCTCGCCCGGAACCGCCGAGTCGTCCGCGGTCACCCCCGTCCGCCCGGCGAACCCGGGCGCGCCGCCGCTCAAGGTGACGTTGACAGCGCAGGTCATCGACAATCTGTCCGCCTTCGCACGCTGGATCACGATGCGGCCCGAACCGGGCGTCGACATCGATCCGACCGAGCTCTCCCAGCACGTCAGTGCCCAGGTCGAACTGCTGCTGAACGCGTTCGGCCCCGCGATGGCCGGTGGACTGCTCGGTGCCTTTGGTGACAAGCACTTCGTCAACCGGGAAGAGGCCGCCGACGACGCTCGGAAGGCATGGGCCCGCACCAGCCAGGAGGCTGCTCAGGTGGCAGCGCTGGCCGAGGTCGTCGAACCCCGGATCCGGAAGCTCCGGCAGTTGGTCGAGCAGTTGGAGAAGCTCACCGGAAGCCCGCCCGACCTGGCCGCCCGCGCCGCCGAACGTGGTCTCCCTGTGGTGCCGCAAGGACCGCAGGGGCCACGACCGAACGGACAGGCGCGCTGGAGGGCGTACGCGATCCAGGTCGCCGCAGCTGCGCTGGGCAGCGCGGGCGGTGCGATCACGCTGGACCTGATCTTCGATATGCCCGACCTCAGCGTGCTGCTGACGGTCACCGGCGCCGCGGGATCGCTGATCGGAACGCCGGTGGCCCGGTATCTGTTCCGGCGGGCGGAGATCCTTGCCGCGGCCCGGAACGAGCAGTTCACCGCTGCTCTGGCAGTGGATCAACGGCGGCTGCTTGAGCAGCGGGCCGTGTCGCGCTACCTCACCGAACAGCTCGCCGTGCGGGCCCGTCAGGTCGAGGAGCAGCTCTCGGCGCCTGTCAGGGACCAGAGTCGATACACCGACCATGTCCGGGCGGCGCTGCGGCAAGCCGAGTTGGAGGTCGTGCCATCAGGGCGCCCGGAATCGGAGTACGACTTCGACGCGCGGGCCGAACGCGTCCAGGCGCTGGCGCGGATCGACCACCTGGCGGCTGAGTTCGACCGGCTGCAGGCGCTCGGAGCCGGCCCCGAGTTGCTGGCCGATGCACGGGCCAGGCTCGACTTCGCTATCGGCCTGTTCGATGCCATCAGCAACGAGGACGGTTCGCGAGTGCTCTTCCCGGCGCTCGCTGCCGTCGATCCGGCGCTGGGACAACGGGTCGTCGGCGGTCCGGTCGCTCAGGTGCGTGCCGGCGTCGAGCAGGCCATCCGCCGACTGATCGCCGAGCCGAGTGGTAAACCCTTGCTGCTCGAGCGTCTGATCGCGTTGGAACAGTTGGAGCGAGCCGCCACCGCGGTCGAGCACCATGCGCTCCACGGCACGGACGAGTCGCTCGCGATCCTGCAGGAGCGGCTGGCCGAGGCGTACGCGGAGGCATCGAGACTCTGGCAGGAGGCGGGAATCCCAGGTGGGCTGATGCTGCCGGCCCTCAGCATCGCGCCGGGACTCGACCAGGTCGGCGGCTCGGTGGACATTCCCGTGCAGACGCTTCCGCCGACCGCACCGGACGGCGTACTGGAGTGGAATCACACGACCGAGAACGGCGCCCGGTCGCTCTTCCCGCCAGGCATGGCGCCCGATTCGGCGGCATTGAGCGAACTCGAGCGCACGCTGGTGTCGCTGATCGAACTCGGCTACCTGATCGAGGTACGGATCGAGCGAGTGGCAGCCGGCACGGACGGCTACGGATTCACCGTCCGGATCACTGACCCCGGAAGCAACGGCCCTGCCGTCACCGAGGCCTACGGCCCGGCGAGCGCCGCCGAACTGGCCACGCTCCTGAACCCGGAGACGACCGGACGTCATCACGCGGAGGAGGCGCCAGGACGGCATTCCGACGACTTCGAGGCTTGGCTCCGCGGCCGCAGACCCGGTGGGCCGACGGAGAGCTGAGCGATGGGCGGCCAGGGCTGTTGACAGGTTGCTGCCGCTGGGCGCTTGGGCGGGCTTGGAGTTGGGACCGTTGGGGTGACGAGAGGAGTTGCTATGACTGTCGCTGGGACGTCGGTTGCGGGGCGGATGGTGACGCGGGAGCCGCGGTTGCGGAATGTTCGGGGGATCGGGCTGGCGGCTTCGTGGGCTATCTGCGGGTCGGCGGCAGCTGATGTTGCTTCGGCGGTGGGGGACTGGTGGACGGCGCAGGCGCCGGCGGTTGCTGCGGGGGACACCGAGCTGAGGGCGGTTGATTGGTACAACCTGGTGACGGTGGTGCTGAGTTTCGGGTTGCTGGTGGTGGCTGCGGTGTTGTTCATCGTTTGGTTGCTGAGGGCCCGGGAGAACTCGGAGTTCTTGTGCGATGCCCGGCACTACTATTCGCGGCCGATCGGGGTGTTCGGGTGGATCGTGCCGGTGGCGGGGTTCTGGATGCCTTGCCGGTACGTGCAGAACGTCGCGGTGGCGAGTGATCCGGGTGTGGGGCCGCGTGGGGCGTGGATCGATTCGTACAAGAACAACACGGTGACGACGTGGTGGGTGTTCTGGCTCTTGCAGAGTCTCTTCGGCTGGGCCGGCGTTCCGGACCGAGATGGGCGTGTACGACGGTGATCCGAGTCAGCTGTTCAAGGTGGCGGTGGTGTCGTCGATCAGTGCGATGCTCAGTGTCGTTGGGGCGGTGTTCGCGGTGTTGGTGATTCGGATGATCAATCGGTTGCAGAGTTCGCGGTCGCCGGTTCCGTGGTGGCACCAGCCGCTGTGAAGGACTCGCGGGTGAGGAAGGCGAGCCGGGCGGTTTTGGTGCCGCTGGCAACGAGTGGGACCTGGACCTCGGGGCCGAGGATGAAGCCGGTGCGGTGCAGGCGGGCGATGGCGCGGGTGTTGCGGGTGTCGGGTTCGGAGACCAGGCGTGGGTGGGCCTGGTCGACCAGCAGGTAGTTGCCGATGGCATGGAGCAAGGTGCCGGTGAAGCCGGGGCGCGGGTCGCCCGGGGCGATCAGGAAGTGGACGCCGATGTCGCCGGCCTGGATGTCGTAGGTGGTGCCGATCGGGTCGGCCTGCGGGTCGTAGGTCTGGAAGAGCGCGACCGGTACGTCGTCCAGGTGGACGAGGAAGACGTGGTGGGTGGGGACCGAGTCCAGGAAGCGGTAGACGTCGCCGATCTCGGTATCGGACAGGTCGCCCATGCCCCAGAAGCCGGCGCGTTCGGCGGTGACCCACCCGCGGATCAGGTCGAGGTCGCGGTCCGGGTCGGACTCGATGATGCGGATCGTGCCGAAGCCCTCGACCTCAGCGGTGTAGGTACGTTCGTCGCGGTGGAGCTGGTCCCAGTCGGTGACGATCGGGGCGAGGTCGCCGCGCAGCCAGAGCGGTAGCTGGTCGTGGTGGTGGGCGTCCCCGAGGATGCCGGACGCGCCGAGCGGTACGACCCACGCGCCGGCAGATCGGTCGGCGAGATCCCAGGCGTAGCGGGCCGCCGAAGCACGCAGGCAGATGTCGGTCAGGCCGGGCACGCTCGAGGTGGACATCACGCAGTGGTGGTCGCCGGACAAACCGAGGTCGATCGGCTCCTCGTCCGGGGCGAAGATCGGCCCGTCCAGGGGATGCAGCGGCGCGATCTGGTGCGTCTCGCCCCACGGCGGACGCGGCCCGCGGGCGGCGACCTCCTCCAGCGCCTCGCGTGCGATCCAAGACTGGTTGACGTCCGGGAGGTCCGCGGCGAGCAGGTTCTCCAGCCCGTAGGCGACATGGTTGAGCGGGTCCATCCACGGCCGGAAGACCTCGGGAACCTCACCGTTCTCCAGTACGGCGAAGTGGTCGGTCAGCCGGGACACGATCGCCTTGCGGACGGCGGCGTACGCCGAAGCGGTGCTGCTGGTCGCGTCCATCCGCCGGTCCCACTCGAGCAATTCTTTGCGCAGGGCAACGGCTTCCGCGGACAGCTCATCCAGTCCGTCCAGCAAGTCCAGCACTTGACCGGCTGAACCAAGCCAGGTGTCGCGATGGACCTCTGGCATGTCCTTCACGGTCCAGTCGGTACGGGCCGAGAGCAACGACCGGATCCGGTCGGCGCGGTGCGGTGACGCGAACTCGGATCCGAGTGACCCCGAGATCCCCCGTGCGTTCGCCATCACCTCCGGTCCGTCGATGGTTGCGTGCGGCATCGTCTCCCAGCCGTCCCACTGGTGCCCAGATTCCCAGGCCGGTACGACGCGCTGCCGGTTGACCGCCGTACGACGAGGAACTGTCCCCGCGACCCGATGGAGCAAGCCACCGTCCACATCGGCAGCCAGTACGACGTTCACCGGCTCGACCCAGCCTTCGAGTGCAGCGTCGAGATCGGCAACGCTGGTTGCCCTCAGCAACTTGGGGAACACCTCGAATCCGAGCCGCCCCAGCACCCGCGGCGGGTACCGCAGGCTGAGCCCGTTGCCGATCACCGGCCCACGCTCGGTCTCGATCAACTCGATCTCGACCGGCTCCGCACCAGCAACCTCGACCACTGAAACCGACCGGGACGCAGGCGCCCAGCCGTCCGGACCAAGTGCCTGCACAGACGATCCGGTACGACGGATCTGTTCGGCGTACACGTCTTGGTAATCGGCCATCGCGTTGGTGATCGACCAGGCGACCTTGCCAGCGTGACCGAAGTGCGCGAGCCCCGGGATTCCAGGAATGGCCAGCCCGAGCACGTCGTACTCGGGGCAGGCCAATCGGATCTGCTGGTAGACACCTGGACTCTCGATGAAGCGGTGCGGATCTCCCGCGATGACCGCCTGGCCGGTGCTGGTCGCCGTACCGGGGACCAGCCAGCCGTTGCTGCCCGCGGTCCGAGGGCCTTCGGAGGTGAAGAGGTCGGTCTGGTCGTCGCCGAGATGCTTCGCGACATGGGTGCGCCACAGTTTGCTGGGGAAACCCGCGAACAGGATGTGGATGGTCAGCCAGATTCCCAGCGGCGCCCACGGTTCCCACTTCTCCAACCGGAGCCCGGTCTGGGCGAACTCGGGCGCCCGGGCCGCGCCACCGGGAAGGGCGTGGTTGACGCCTTCGACGTACGCCGTGACCCACTCCTGCGTCTCCGCATCGAGGTTCTCGAAGCAGCGCTGCACGGTGTCGGCGAGCTGGGCCTGCCGGGCGAACGTGTCCCAGGGCAACGCCTCCGGGCCGAGGAACGCGGCCGTCGTACCGAGGAACCGGCGGCGCTCGTACTCGAGCTGCCAGGCCCGGTCCTTGGCGGCGTTGACGCCCTGGAGGTAGACGAGTGCCAACGGGTCCACGGCCTGCAGGTGAGGTACGCCATAGGCGTCCCGGTAGACACTCGCGTTCACAACGACTCCAATTAGTCAGGTTAGGCTCAGCTAACTCGGCTGCGACAACTTACAAGGCAGTCGTGCCGTCTGCAACGGCAATTCTTAGCGGAGGTATCGCATGAAAGCCCTTGGCTCTTGGCGCGCAGCCTGAACTACCCTGCCCAGGGTGATCACCCGACTCGACCTCACGGACGCAAAGCTCGCCGAGCGGGTGCTGGCGATCCAGCATGCCGCGTACGCCGTTGAGGCCCAGCTGATCGGGTTCTCCGGGATCCCGCCGTTGCAGGAGGATCTGGCCGGGCTGATGGCGTCCACCGAGGACTGGCTCGGCCGGTACGACGGCGAAACCCTGGTTGGTGCGGTCGCCTACGAACTCACTCCCGGCGTGGTCGAGATCAGTCGGCTGATCGTCGACCCGGCCCACGCTCGTCGCGGCCACGGCCGGGCCCTGCTCGATCACCTGGACGAGCTGGAGCCGCGACCGGTCAGCCGGGTCTCGACCGGCAGTCTCAACACCCCGGCCGTCAACCTCTACACGTCTCGTGGCTATCGGGTGCGGTCGCGCATCGAGGTGGCTCCGGGGGTTGAGCTCACCCAGTTCGAACGGCCTTAGGGGCGGCGCGGCGGGTTCGGCTGCGGACCTTCCGAGACCTCTCCGGGGTGATCGGGGGCGTCGACCTCGTGGTCGGTCACCTCGACACCCTCTTCGGCGAGCGCGGCCTCGACCTCGGAATCGAGCTCGTGGCCGGGCTTGGGTAGACCAGGGCGATCGAAACTCATGGCGCTCTCCAGTCGTTCGGGGAATCTCAGTATGTCTGGAGTTCCAGCAACGTGCCGTTCGGGGCGCGCAAGTGGGCCGTCCGCAGGTCAGGTCCCCACTCTGGACGGTCCTGCGGAGCAGTCAGCACGGTCGCGCCGGCCTTCTCCAGTACGACGGTTGCGTCGTCGACCGAGTCCACCTTGAACACCAGCATCGAGCTGTCCTGCGCCTCCGCGTCAGCCGGGAGCGCCGCCGTACCGATGGTGTCGGCGACCATGCTGCGGCCGAACAGAACCAGCCCGGTCTGCCCGTCCAGATCCCAGTTCGCGTACTGCGCCTGCGGGATCACCTTCACCGGCTCCACGCCGTACAGGTCGCGCAGTGCGGTTGTGTAGAAGTCGACCGCCGCCGCGAAGTCACGGACCAGAAGTCGTGGGTAGAGCGCGTCCATCCTCACTCACTCCTATTAGTTGGGAGTTACCAACAATTGGTTTGGGCCTATAATAACCCCATGGCCTTGTCCGAGACGACGACTTTCGTGCTGCACAAGGTCGCGGTGGCGAGCCGGCGGGCGATCGCGGCCCGGCTGGCCGAGCGTCCGGGGCTCACTTTGTGGGAGTACGCCGCCCTCGCGGAGCTCACCGATCAGGGGGCCGTGGCTCAGCATGTGCTCGCGACTGGCCTCGGGATCGACGCGAGTGACATGGTCCGGCTGATGGACGACCTGATCGCCAAGGGGTTGGTGGCTCGGGACCGGGATCCGGCCGACCGTCGTCGGTACCGGATCGACCTGACCGCCAAGGGGCGCCGAACTACGAAGACCGCGCGGACGGTGATCCAGGAGGTCGAGCAGGCCACGCTGCAGCCGTTATCGGCGGCCGAGCGGGCGACCCTGCTGAAGCTGGTCGCGAAAGTGCACTCTGTTAATAACTAACCGACTTCTGTATCCTCCACGGTGAAAACCTTCATTTCCCCGGTACCGCCCCACTGGAGGATGAGATGGTCCGACGCCTTGCCCTTGCCGCCCTTGCGGTGACTGTCGCGGGATTGGCGCTGCTCGCGCCGACCCCGGAATCGCGCGCCGATGAGCTCGCCGGGCCGACCGCGGCCCAACTGAAAGCCCGCGCCGGCGGCTGCGAGACCCAGCTGTCGAACGGGAAGTACGCGCAGGATTCCGGCGGTTCGCGCACGATCGCGGTCTGCAAGTCCGGCGACGCGGTGCACTGGACCGCCGACTTCGATGTGGACTGCGACGGTCAGCGCACCACCCAGTGCAACGAGAACACCGACCCGTCGTTCCAGCCGAACACCTCGTGGAACCAGTCCGACGGTCGCCCGCTCAACTCCGCCGGCCTGCCGTTCATCGTCGTACCGCTGTCGAGCACGATCTGGAACTACGCCTCGGCCGGGATTGGCGGTGCGACCGTGGCTGCGGTGGTCTACCAGGACAAGGTCGCGTACGCCGTTGTCGGGGACCAGGGCCCGACCGGGATCATCGGCGAGGGCTCGTACAAGCTGGCCCAGCAGCTCGGGATCAACCCGAACCCGTCGTCCGGCGGAGTGGACGGCGCGGTCGTCACGTACATCCTGTTCCCCGGGGTTTCCGCGGTGCCGATCGAGAACCAGACCGATGCCATCTCGAAGGGTGAGGCGGCGGCGACCGCATTCGTGAACAGCACTCAGACGTGTGCGTCCACCAACCTGGACTTCACCGCCTACCCGGCTCTGCAAGAGGGTGCGACGGGCGGCGCCGTACGGGCTGCGCAGTGTCTGCTCGGCGGAACCAATGAGCCCAGCGGCACCTTCGACACCGCGACAACCGATGCCGTCAAGGCGTTCCAGACCCGCGTCGGCCTCCCCGCTGACGGCCTGATCGGCGCCAAGACCTGGACCGCGCTGTTGTCCGCCGGCGACCAACCAACCATCCGCAACGGCTCCACCGGTACGGCGGTCCGCCGCCTGCAACGTTCGTTGACCGCGGCCCTCAACCGAGCAGTCGCCATCGACGGCCAATTCGGTCCCGCCACCGAGACCGCGGCCGAGGACTACCAGCGAACCCGAGCCCTCGTCGTCGACGGAGTAGTCGGCCCCGTCACCTGGACCGCCCTCCAAGCCGGCAAATAACCCGCACCCCACCCACTCCGCCCCCACTCCGTCCCACCCCGACAGCCCGTCCCACCTGGCCGCGCGCCCGTCCCCGCCCGCCCGCCCGACCGCCCGTCCCCGCCCGACCCGCGCGTCCCACCCCGGCAATTTGAACGGATATCCCCGCAGCTTGCCCCTTCTCCCCTGAAAATTTGAGGGGAGAAGGAGCCATTTCAAGGGATATCCACTGAAATGGGCGAGGGGCGAGGCGGCGGTTGGTGAGGGGTGCCGCCCAACCGCCCACCCCACCCCACCCCACCTGACCGCGCGTCGTCCCCGCCCGCCCTACCCCGACCGACCGCCAGTCCCCGCCTGCCCCACCCCGGCAATTTGAACGGATATCCCCGCAGCTTGCCCCTTCTCCCCTGAAATTTTGAGGGGAGAAGGGGCCATTTCAAGGGATATCCACTGAAATGGGCGAGGGGCGAGGGGCGAGGGGCGAGGGGCGAGGGGCGGCGGGGGGTGGGGAGGCGAGGGGTGGGTGGTCAGCGGTTGGTGAGGAGGTGGTGGGGGTGAGGGGTGAGGGTTAGCGGTCGGCTACTGGGCGGCGGAGGGCGGCTGGGGTGAGGGCGGGGTTGGGCCAGGCGCCGTTGGAGTCGTAGATGTCCTTGCCGGGCGGGACGATCTCGTCGATGCGGTCGAGGGTGGCGTCGTCGAGGGTGAGGTCGACGGCCTTCAGCAGACCGTCGAGCTGTTCCATCGTGCGCGGTCCGTTGATGACCGAGGTGACCGCGGGATGCGTGGTGACGAAGGCGAGGGCCATTTCGGGGAGCGACAGGCCGTTGTCGGAGGCGACCTCGATCAGTTTCTCGACGGCGTCGTACTTCGCGGCGTTGGCCGGCAGGGTCGGGTCGAAGCGGTCGGGGGCGAGACTGGCGCGGCCGGTGGTGAGGTCGATCGGCTGGTCCTTGCGGTACTTGCCGGACAGGAAGCCCCAGGCGAGCGGGCTCCAGGTCAGCACGCCCATGTTGAGCCGCCGGGCGGTCGGCAGCAGGGACCGCTCGATGCCGCGGCTGAGCATCGAGTACGGCGGTTGCTCGGTGCGGAACTTGCCGTATCCGCGACGCTCGGAGACGTGGTACGCCTCGACGATCTCCTCGGCCCCGAAGGTCGACGTACCGAAGGCGCGGATCTTGCCCTGGCTGACCAGGTCGGTCAGCGCCCAGAGGGTCTCCTCGATGTCGGTCGTGTGGTCCGGCCGGTGGATCTGGTAGAGGTCGATCCAATCGGTGTCGAGGCGGCGCAGGCTGTTCTCGACCTCCTGGATGATCCAGCGGCGCGAGTTGCCGCGCCGGTTGCGGGTGTTCTCGTCGTCGAGCGGGAAGTGCACCTTGGTCGCCAGGACGACGTCGTCGCGGCGCCCCTTCAGTGCCTTGCCGACGATCTCCTCGGACTCGCCCGAGGAGTACATGTCGGCGGTGTCGACGAAGTTGATGCCCTGGTCCAGGGCGGCGTGGACGATCCGGATGCAGTTCTCATGATCGGGGTTGCCGACCGAGCCGAGCATCATCGTCCCGAGGGCCTGGATGCTGACTTCGATGCCGGTACCGCCAAGTGTTCGATAGCGCATGACCCGAACCGTAAAAGCTAGAGCGCTGTCTAGGTCAAGCCCTCCGTAAGGTGGGCAGTGTGGACTACAAAGAGCTGTGGGACCCGGAGCCGGGCTGGTTGAACACCGCTTCCTATGGGCTGCCTCCGCGCCCAGGCTGGGAGGCGCTCCAAGCAGCCCTGAGCGACTGGCGCGTGGGCGCCACCAGTTGGGAGCCCTGGGACGACTCGACAACCAGATCCCGTACGGCGTTCGCCCGGCTGCTCGGTGCCGACGCCGCCGATGTGTTCGTCGGCAGCACGGTGTCAGCGGCGATCGCGCCGATCGCAGCGGCACTGCCCGACGGGGCGAAGGTGCTGACCGACACCGTCGAGTTCACCTCGAACGTCTTCCCCTGGAAGGTGCACGAGGAGCGCGGGGTCGAGGTGATCGCCGTCCCGGGCGCGGACCTCGTCGACGCGATCCGGCCCGGGATCGACGTGGTCGCGGTCAGTGCGGTCCAGTCGTCGACCGGCGCCGTACTCGATCTCGCCGCGGTTGTTGCTGCTAGCAAGGAGATTGACGCGCTGGTGGTGATCGACGCCAGCCAGGGCATGGGCTGGTTGCCGCTCACCGTCGAGGGCGTCGACGCGCTCATCGTCCATACCTACAAGTGGTTGATGTCGCCGCGCGGTGCCACGCTCGGCTATCTGTCGCCCCGGTTGCAGGAACGCTGCCGCCCTTCGGCCGCGGGCTGGTACGCCGCTGAGGACCTCCACGGCTCGTATTACGGCGACCGGATGGTGCTGGCCGAGGGAGCCCGCCGGTTCGACCAGTCGCCGTCGTGGTTCTGCTTCGTCGGCGCGGCGCCGGCGCTCGAACTGGTCGAGCAGATCGGTGTCGAGACGATCAACAAGCACAACCTCGAGCTGGCCAACGAGTTCCGCGACGGGCTCGGGCTGCCGCCGTCGAACTCGGCGATCGTCAGCACCGCCCGGCCGGGCGCGGAGGCCGCCTTCGCCGCGGCTGGCATCCGGGCAGCGGTTCGCGACGGGAAGCTGCGAGCGTCGTTCCACATCTATTCCACCCGGGACGACGTCCATCAGGCGCTGGCTGCACTCAAGGCGACGTAGGCTCGAAGACATGGGGCTGAGCATTGGGCAGGTGGCGGAGCGGACCGGGCTGAGCGTGCACGCGCTGCGGTTCTACGAGCGCGAAGGGCTACTAGCCGATCAGGTACGGCGGGAGTCGAACGGCCGGCGGGTCTATTCCGAGGATGACGTCGACTGGTTGGCGATGTGCATCAAGTTCCGCTCGTCGGGGATGCCGCTGGACACGATCCGCCGGTACACCGAGCTGGTCCGCAAGGGAGCCGGCAACGAGCGGGACCGGCTGGAGCTGCTGCGCAGTCACCAGGAGCACCTGGCTGCGCAGATCGAGGAGCTCCAGGAGTGTATGCGGGTCATCACCCACAAGGTGTCGATCTACGAGGAGCACGTCGCGGACGGTACCGCGAGCTGCCTGTGGACTACCCCGAACGAAGAACCCGGAAAAGAGTTGTCGGCTTGAGCAAGGACGGCGGTGCCGCGAGCAGGTTGGCGACCTCCAAGAACTGACGGCCCACCACGGCATCGGTCGCCGCTGCTTTGTGCAGCCGGCTCAGGTACCGGACGAGCAGCCGAGAGGCCAGCGGCTGCTTCCCGACCGTCGTGTCGAACCGCAGGTCGCCGGTCACGGACATGACCCAGGCGGTGTCGACGATCTTCGCCATCCCGGCGAAGTACCGGCGGGTGAGGTCGCCGTCGCCGGCTTCGAGGGTCTCGGCCAGGTGTTCGGCGGCGAGGGCCGCGATCGTCATGCCCTGCCCGTACGCCGGGTTGAAGCAGCAGAGCGAATCACCCGCCGCAACGAATCCCTCCGGAAGGCGGCCCGCCTTCTCGTACCGGCGCCGCACGCTCGGCCCGATCCGGTAGCGAACCGGCTCGGTCAGAGGCTCGGCCCGCGTGATCAGCCGGTGCAGTTCGGGTCCGTCCAGCCGGGCGGCGAAGTCCTCGAACGCGCCGGGCTCAGCCGGCGGCGGGCTGTCCTCCATCCCGACCAGCGTCACGAGCCAGCGATCGCCGTCGTTCGCTCCGCCCCCGCAGCCGACCGGGTTGTCCGGGTAGTGCCCCGAGATCACGCCGGTGAAGTCCGCATCGCCCGCGACGCGTCGATACTCCCGCGTCGTGTAGACGATCCCGGCCTTCACCTCGTCGACCGGCGCGGCGTCGTACCCGAGTTCGCGCAACCACGTCGGACCGCGGTTGCTCCGCCCGGTCGCATCCACCACGAGGTCCGCGTCGAGGCGCTCGCCATCGACCCGTACGCCGGTCAGTCGACCGTTCTCGGCGGTCAGCCCGTCGACCGTCGTACCGGCTCGGGTGATGATGTTCGGTACCTCGGTCACCTTGGCGCGCAGGACCGACTCGATCAGCGGGCGGCCCGCGAGCAGGCCGGTCAGGTTCGACGGGGCGCGTTTGAGCAGGCGGCCTTCGTTGTACCAAAGGGTGTCGTTGTGCAGGTCGTTCCTGACCGCGCCACGTCGGACCAACTCATCACAGAAGCCCGGGACCAGCCGCTCGATGGTCTGATGACCCCGCGCCAGCAGGCCGTGTGCGTGCCGGCTCTGCGGTACGCCCTTCCGGTGGACGGCGTCCAGCGGCAGCTGATCGCGATCCAGTACGACGACCTCGTCGTACCAGCGGCTCAGCACCTTCGCCGCCAGCAGCCCCGCCACACTCCCGCCCGCAACCACAGCCCTCGTCCCCATGGTTTCCAGGCTCCTTCAGCGGCTGGTGAATTCCTCGCGCCATCGGGCAGTCCTCGGGGCACGGCGGTTGATAGCTGGGGCCTATCACGTCATAGAGAGCATTGCTTTGACCACGCTCGCGGAGCACGGGATGTTGTATACATGACGAGTGAGGTCGTGGCCGCTTCCTCCGTTCCGGTCCCTGGACGTGCTCAGCGCGTGCGGGAGATTGCCGGTGAGCTCCGGGCGCTTCGGGGACCGCTGATACCGATCCTGCATGCGGTGCAGGAGGAGCTCGGGTACGTCGATCAGCCGGACGTGGCGGTGATCGCCGACGTACTGAATCTGTCGGTGGCCGAGGTACACGGCGTCGTCACGTTCTACAAGGACTTCCGGCGGGCTCCGGCCGGGCGGACGGTGGTGGCGATCTGCCAAGCCGAGGCTTGCCGGTCGGTTGGTGCGGTCGCGCTGGCTGAGCATGCGCAGCGGAGTGTGGGCTGCGGGTTCGGCGAGACGACGTACGACGGGCGGATCACGCTCGACGAGGTGTACTGCTTCGGGAACTGTGCGCTCGGGCCGGCGGTTCAGGTCGGCGAGCGGCTGCACGGTCGAGTGACTCCGGCGCGGCTCGATGCGCTGCTGGGAGAAGCCCGATGACGCGGGTGTTCGTGTCGCGTGATTCGGCAGCCCGATCAGTCGGCGCCGATCAGGTCGCGGAGCGGATTGCTGCGATCGCACCCGAGGTCGAGGTGGTGCGGAACGGATCCCGGGGGATGCTGTGGCTGGAGCCGCTCGTCGAGGTTGAGACGGCAGAAGGTCGGATCGGGTACGGGCCGGTCGCACCTGAGGAGGTCGACGGTCTGGTGGCCGCCGGTCTGCTCAGCGGTGCAGGACCGTCGTTGGGAGTGGTTGACGAGTTGCCGTGGATGCAGCGGCAGCAGCGACTGACGTTTGCGCGGGTCGGCGTGACGGACCCACTGTCTGTCGACGACTACACGTCGTACGGCGGTCTGCGGGGTCTGCGTCAGGCGTTGGCGCAGACCCCAGCGGAGGTCGTGGAGACCGTGGTCGAGTCCGGTCTCCGCGGCCGCGGGGGTGCTGGGTTCCCGACCGGCATCAAGTGGCGGACGGTGCTTGGTGCTGTTTCCGACCTGAAGTTCGTCTGCTGCAACGCGGATGAGGGCGACTCCGGGACCTTTGCCGATCGGATGCTGATCGAGGGTGACCCGTTCACGCTGATCGAGGGAATGACGATTGCGGCGTACGCCGTGGGGGCGTCGGAGGGCTATGTCTATCTGCGCTCCGAGTACCCGGATGCGGTGGCGACGCTCAGGGCCGCGATCGAACTCGCCCGGACCGAGGGGTGGCTGGGGGCCGACATCCTCGGCTCCGGGTTCGAGTTCGACCTGCACGTCCGGGTCGGCGCCGGTGCGTACATCTGCGGTGAGGAAACCTCGATGCTGGAAAGCCTCGAGGGTAAACGTGGGATGGTTCGGGCCAAGCCTCCGATCCCTGCTCTGCAAGGGCTTTTCGGACTGCCGACCGTCGTGAACAACGTGTTGTCATTGGCAACAGTTCCGACGATTCTGGCCGATGGTGCGGCTGCTTACGCGGCGTACGGCGTCGGGCGATCGCTCGGTACGTCGGTCTTCCAGCTGGGCGGAAACGTGGCGCGCGGTGGCATCGTCGAGACGGCCTTCGGTATCACCCTCGGCGAGCTGGTGAACGAGTTCGCTGGCGGTACGTCATCCGGTCGCCCGATCCGCGCCGTACAGGTGGGTGGGCCGTTGGGTGCGTATCTGCCGGTCTCGCAGTTCGACTTGCCGATGGATTACGAGGCGTTCGCGGCAGCCGGGGCGATGGTCGGGCACGGCGGGATCGTGGTGTTCGACGAGACAGTGGACATGGCCGCGATGGCTCGGTTCGCCTTCGAGTTCTGCGCCGCCGAGTCGTGCGGCAAGTGCACGCCGTGCCGGGTCGGCGCGGTCCGTGGCGTCGAGACGATCGACCGGATCGTTGCCGGTGACAACCGAGAGAAAAACCTTGTCGTGCTTGACGATCTGTGCGACCTGATGACCGACGGCTCGCTCTGCGCGATGGGTGGGCTCACGCCGCTGCCGGTGCGCAGCGCCGTCCGCCACTTCGGAAAGGACTTCGGCTCATGAGCTTGCTCAAGGAACCTGACTTCGGTACGCCGGCCCGGCCGGGCGAGGCGACTGTCGAGCTGCTGGTGGACGGGGTCGCCGTCCACGTCCCACCCGGTACGTCGGTGATGCGGGCCGCGAAGGAAGCCGGGATCGACGTACCGAAGTTGTGTGCGACCGACAACCTGGAGGCGTTCGGGTCGTGCCGGTTGTGTGTGGTCGAGATCGACGGCATGCGCGGTACGCCGGCCTCCTGTACGACGCCGGTCGCGCCGGGGATGGTGGTCCGGACGCAGAACGAGAAGCTCGGGAAGCTGCGCCGTGGCGTGATGGAGCTCTACATCTCCGACCATCCGCTGGACTGTTTGACGTGCTCGGCCAACGGCGACTGCGAACTGCAGGACATGGCTGGGGTGACCGGTCTGCGCGAGGTTCGGTACGGATCCGGGGTCGACGCGGGCGCGAACCACATGGCTGCGCCGACCGATTCTTCGAACCCGTACTTCGATTTCGAGGCGTCCAAATGCATCGCGTGCTCGCGGTGCGTTCGGGCGTGTGACGAGGTCCAAGGCACGCTGGCCTTGACGATCGAGGGTCGTGGGTTCGACTCCAAGGTCGCCGCTGGTGCGGGTGGATCGTTCTTCGAGTCCGACTGTGTGTCGTGTGGCGCGTGTGTGCAGGCTTGCCCGACGGCGACGCTGCAGGAGAAGTCGGTGATCGAGCTCGGGATGCCGACTCGGTCGGTGATCACGACCTGCGCTTACTGCGGGGTCGGGTGCTCGTTCAAGGCCGAGTTGCGTGGTGATGAGCTGGTCCGGATGGTGCCGTACAAGAACGGCGGTGCCAACGAGGGCCACTCGTGTGTGAAGGGCCGGTTCGCCTTCGGGTATGCGAGTCACCCGGATCGCGTACTGGAACCGATGATCCGGGACTCGATCGAGGACGAATGGCGGAAGGTCTCGTGGGACGAGGCGATCGGCTTTACGGCACGGCGATTGCGGGAGATCCAGGCGCAGTACGGGCAGGGCTCGATCGGTGCGATCACCTCGTCGCGGACGACGAACGAAGAGGTGTACACGGTTCAGAAGATGGTCCGGGCGGTGTTCGGGAACAACAACGTGGACACGTGTGCCCGGGTCTGCCACTCGCCGACGGGTTATGGACTGAAGCAGACGTTCGGTGAATCGGCCGGTACGCAGGACTTCAAGTCGGTCGACGACGCTGACGTGATCCTGGTGATCGGTGCGAACCCGACCGACGCCCACCCGGTGTTCGGGTCGCGGATGAAGAAGCGGATCCGCCAGGGTGCTCGGTTGATCGTGATCGATCCGCGGAAGACGGATCTGGTGCGGTCGCCGCATATCGAGGCCGCGCATCACCTGTCGCTTGCCCCCGGCACCAATGTCGCGATGATCAACGCGATGGCGCATGTCGTCGTGACGGAGGGGTTGGTCGACCGTTCATTTGTTGCGGATCGGTGTGAGGACTTCGCGGCCTGGGAGACGTTCATCGCGGACCCGGTGCACAGTCCGGAGGCGGTGGCCGGGATTACCGGCGTACCGGCCTCGGAAGTGCGCGCTGCCGCGAGGCTGTATGCGACTGGTGGGAACGGCGCGATCTACTACGGTCTCGGCGTCACCGAGCACAGCCAGGGTTCGACGATGGTGATGGGCATGGCCAACCTCGCGATGGCGACCGGGAACATCGGTCGGCGCGGTGTTGGCGTGAACCCGTTGCGCGGGCAGAACAACGTGCAGGGTTCGTGCGACATGGGGTCGTTCCCGCATGAGCTGCCTGGGTATCGGCACGTGTCGGACGACGGCGTACGGGAGGTGTACGAGAAGCTCTGGGGTACGCCGTTGCTGAACGAGCCCGGACTGCGGATCCCGAATATGTTCGACTCGGCGATCGACGGGTCGTTCAAGGCGTTGTTCGTGCAGGGCGAGGACATCGCGCAGTCGGATCCGAATACCCAGCATGTGTTCGCGGCGTTGGGTGCACTGGATCTGCTGGTGGTGCAGGACCTGTTCGTGAACGAGACGGCCAAATTTGCGCATGTGCTTTTGCCTGGTACATCGTTCCTGGAGAAGGACGGGACGTTCACCAACGCCGAACGGCGGATCAACCGGGTCCGCCCGGTGATGGCGCCGCAGACCGGCAAGCAGGAATGGGAGATCGTCTGCGAGATCTCCCAGGCGATGGGTTACCCGATGCACTACAACTCGGCCGCCGAGATCATGGCCGAGATCGCTCTCACGACGCCGACCTTCATGGGTGTCTCGTTCGAACGGCTGGACCGGGTCGGGTCGATCCAGTGGCCGTGCAATCTGGAACACCCGGACGGTACGCCGATCATGCACGAAGAGTCGTTCACCCGCGGCAAGGGGCGATTCATGGAGACGATGTATGTACCGACGTCGGAGCGGTCGACGCGGAAGTACCCGTTGATCCTGACGACCGGACGGATCCTGTCGCAGTACAACGTCGGCGCACAGACCCGCCGTACGGCGAACGTCGTGTGGCACCCCGAAGACATCCTCGAACTACACCCGCACGACGCGGAGGTTCGCGGGATCGAGAACGGCGACACCGTCGCCCTGTCGAGCCGAGTCGGCCGAACCACCTTGCGGGCAAGGCTGTCCGACCGGATGCCCGTCGGCGTCTGCTACACCACCTTCCACCACCCGGTCACCGGCGCGAACGTCATCACCACCGACAACTCCGACTGGGCCACCAACTGTCCCGAGTACAAGGTCACCGCGGTCCAGGTAGACCTCGTCCCCACCTCCGTGGCCGAAGCCCGCGAACCAGTTGTCGCTGGTGATGCCCGATGAGCCGGTCTACGCTGCCGCCGTACGTCCGCCTGGCGAACGAGATCGCCGCCCAGTTCGCCCACCGCCCACCCGCCGAAGCAGCCACCGCCATCGCCAACCACCTGAAAGTCACCTGGGACCCCCGCATGAAGAACGCCCTCATAGCCCACGCAGCCGCCGGCGCTCAAGACCTTGACCCAGCCGCCGCACTCGCGGCCCAACAACTCCAAGCAGCCGCGAAGTGACCCAGCCGAACGATCTCCCACGACACGATCACGTGTCGTGGGATTCGGCGCGGCGGGTGGCTCATCTCATCGGGCGTCCGCGGACGGCGGTTTCGCGGGGGTTGGCTGCGGCTCGTGGGTGTGTGTTGGCCAGTCCGTTGGTTGCGCCGCGTGCGGTGCCGCCGGTGGACCGGTCGGCGATGGATGGGTACGCCGTGAGCGGGGCTGGGCCCTGGCGAGTGATCGGGCATGTGGGGGTGAACTGCTCGGCGTCGGTTGAGCTAGCGGACGGACAGGCGTGCAGCATCACGACGGGCGCGGCCGTGCCAGTGGGTGCGACGAGTGTGGTGAAAGACGAAGATGTTGAGCTGGATGGCGAGTGGGTGACCGCCCCGACTGAGGTTGGAAAGCACATCCGGCGGGCCGGCGAGGAGTGCCGCGAAGGCGAGGTGGTGTTGCCGGACAGAGTCATGGTCGACGGGCCGGTACTCGGTCTCGCGGCGTCCCTCGGACTCGACCGCCTGACAGTCATCCCGCAGCCCGTCGTCTCCGTGCTGATCACCGGCGACGAACTCGTGCACGAAGGACCCTCCGGCGCCGGCCGGGTCCGCGACGCCATCGGCCCGATGCTCCCCGACCTCATCACCCGCTCCGGCGCCCACTTAGGCGAACTCCACCACCTCCCCGACACCCGCAACGCTCTCCTCGAGGCCCTCACCCAGCAGCCCGGTGACCTGATTCTCGTGTCGGGTTCGTCGGCGGCCGGGCCCGCCGATCACCTCCGCCCGGTGTTGCAGGAGTTGGGAGCAGAGCTGATCGTGGATGGGGTCTCTTGTCAGCCAGGCCATCCACAGGCGTTGGCCCGGCTAGCCGATGGGCGGTTAGTGATTGGGCTGCCAGGCAATCCATTCGCCGCGCTCACAGCGTTCCTGACCCTGGGAGTCGCGGCGGTTCTCGGCCTGCGGGGACTGCCGCTGACGACCTTGCCGATCGCGTCGATCCCCGGCGGGGTGGACTGCCATCCGCACAGCACACGGTTGGTACCCGTCCGCATGACCGCCGACGGCGCCGTACCGGTCGGTCATGGTGGCTCGGCGATGCTCCGAGGTGCAGCCGGAGCGGATGCGTTGGCTGTCGTGGACCCCGGCCCGGCCGAGGCGATTGCGGCGCGGTTGCTGCCGCTCGACCCAGGAGCACGACCATGGGCCGGCTAATCGCGAGACGCCCGGTCCTCCGCATCGGACCCCACGGCGACCGCACCCGGCCCGATTCACTCGCGGTCGAAGAACCCCTCGAACTCCGCGTCGACGGCAAAGCCCTCGCCGTCACCATGCGCACACCCGGCCACGATGTCGAGCTGGCGCACGGTTTCCTGCACACCGAAGGCGTCATCGGCAGCGTCGACGACATTCGCGACGCCCGGTACTGCGATTCCCGTGATGACGAAGGGCGCAACACCTACAACGTCCTCGACCTCGGCCTGGCCCCCGGCGTACCGGCTCCTGTCACAGGAGTCGAGCGGAACTTCTACACCACCTCGTCCTGCGGCGTCTGCGGCAAGGCATCACTCGACGCAGTCCGCTTGAAAACAAGGTATTCCCCAGCCGAAGACGACGTGCAGATCCGGTACGACGTACTCGCGGAGCTGCCCGACGTACTCCGTACACAGCAACAGGTCTTCGACCGCACCGGCGGCCTGCACGCGGCCGGCCTCTTCACCCCAACCGGCGAACTCCTCGTAGTCCGCGAAGACGTCGGCCGCCACAACGCCGTCGACAAAGTGATCGGCTGGGCCCTTCTGGACAAGCGAATCCCGGCCCGCGGCCTGATCCTGATCGTCTCCGGCCGAGCCTCCTTCGAACTCGTCCAGAAGGCAGTCATGGCCGGCATCCCCATCCTCGGCGCCGTCTCCGCCCCCAGCTCCCTGGCCGCCGACCTGGCCGACGAATCCGGCCTAACCCTCGCCGGCTTCATCCGCAACGGCTCCCTCAACGTCTACACCCACCCCACCCGCATCACCACCACCTAACCCCATTTGGCGGGTTCGCCCATGCGGTTGGGTGGGCCCATCAACTGGGGCTCTTCGGCTGGATGGGTGGGTGAGGTTGCCGGGATGCGTACACACCGACTGTTAGTACGCTGACTCGGCCGCTGCTCCAGGATCTCTGCGCCGTACAGATGCGGGAGGCTAGGACACCTAATGGGGACCGTGAACACGTGATGACGTGTTCACGGTCCCCAGTTCCTGGTCAAACCCCCGGCTGCCAGGCCCGATCTGCCGCAAACGTCCACGCCTCGGACCACCGAGCCCACGGGCTGGAACGTTCTGTTCAAAAGCGAGCTGAACCCGCTCACTGCCGGCGGATCTTGGAGCTCAGCCGAAGCACGGAACGTCAAACCACCGGCACGCGATCGCCGACCGCACCATCCAGCTCAGCCGACGCGGCGGCCAGCCAGGCCTTTTCAGTAACGCGGCCGCCGCGGCGAGCAACCACAGACCGACGTATCCGGCCTGTCCGGAGCGGCGAAGTATCGGACCACCACCCAAAACCCCCACAACGTCCGAAAAACCGGAGGCGGGCCCTCCGATCGTTCGGACGTTAAGCCAGCGACCGTCGTAACGTCCGAAAAACCGGAGGCAGGCCCTCCGAACCTTCGGACGTTATGGCCGTGAGCGGTCGGTTGGCGTCGGCCGCTCACGAGTGCGAACGAGCCGTCGTACCGGCTGCGGCGAGGGTTAGGAGCTGGCGGCCAGGGAGCCGCCCCAGTTGTCGGTTAGTTGCTGGGCGGAGGCGTCGACGAAGAAGCGGTGTTCGAGGGAGCCGTTGGCGATGCGGTAGAAGACGTGGTGGGCGTCGGAGGTGGAGAGGCCTACCGGGTCGTCGGTGACTATGCCGACGGCACCCCAGTTGTCGGACTCGGGTGGGTCGATGGTGGGGGACCAGTAGAAGTGGACCAGGTCGCCGTTCTCCTTGCGGGCAACGACGTGCTGCTGGTCCTTGTGGGCGAACGCGTACGGGTTGCCGACGAACGGGCCGCCGGTCCAGATGTCGCCGAGCACGGTGGTTCCGTCGAGGAAGCGGTGCTGCAGTTGGCCGTCGGCGTTGCGGAAGAAGATGTGCGCCTGGGCACCGGTACTGAACCCGGTGATGTCCGAGGTGACGCCGCTGGCGACACCCCAGTTGTCGAAGGTTGGATTCCCACCCGGAGCCCATGACCAGTGCTTCAGCTCACCGTTCGGTCCACGACCGAAGATGTGTTGCTGATCCTTGTGGGTAAAGGCATGCGGGTTGCCGACGAACGGTCCGTTGCCCCAGACGCCGGTGGTGATCTGGTCGGTTCCCTGGTCCCAGAACTTGTGCTCGAGGTTGCCATCGGGGTTGCGGTAGAACAGGTGCTGCTGGTTCGGGTACGGGAACCCGGTCGGGTTCGACAGCACGCGTCCTTCGGTGCCCCAGGTGTCGAGCACCGGCGCACCGGTACCGGCCTGCCACCAGTGCCGCATGGTGTTGTCCTTGCCGCGCGCGAACACATGCTGCTGACCGTTGTGCACGAACCCGAACGGTTTCCCGGCCAGGTTGCTGCTTCCCCAGTCCTGGATGACCTTGTCGGTGCCCGGCGACCACATCAGGTTCACCAGCGTGCCGCCGGTACCGACCGCGGTCACGTGCTGCTGGTCCTGGTACTTGTACGCCTGACCACCCGCGCCACCGCCACCAGCCAGCAGTGCGGCGATCTCGGCGCGCAATGCGTCCAGGTCGATGAACGACGGATCGATCTTCCCCGTCGTGCTCGTCTCCCGGTGACCGCGCACATAGCTGGCGTCGCGGTTGAGTTGCTTCAGTACGGCGACAGTCGCCTTCACGGATGCGTCGTACTGGGCCTGCGTCATGTGCTGATTGACGCCGTCGTAGTCGATCTCCCAGCCGATCAGCATCGTGTTGCCGTCACCGGCCGGGATCGGACCGCTCGCCCGGGCCGCGCCGGCGTGGTTCGCGCGGTTGGCGGAGATGACGTGGAACACGCCGTTGTAGTCGACCAGCGCGTGGCACAGCGGGCCCTGCAGGTCGGAACGCCCGTTGATGCAGATGCCCAGCGCCGGGGCCGGGTTGGTCGGGCTCGACTTCGCCGCGGTGTGGTGCCAGAGCACGCCGATCGGGTTGAACGACCCGGAGACACCGCGGGCTTGCCAGTTGCCTTCCTCGACGACCTGTACGCCGGCCGCCCGCAGAACGTCGGCGAGCCAGGTGATGCTGGCCATCAGCGGAGCACCATCGGGTCAGCCGCGATCAGATCGGCCAGGCACTCGGGCTTCTTCTTCAACGCCTGAGCCGGAGCGGCCGAGAGCCCGACCTGCGCGGCCAGCGCCACGGCCGGGATACTCAACAGGATTCTGCGGCGGGACAACCTGGGCGGGGTCATGGTTCCTCCAACGATGAAGATCGGTGAGGACATGGCACCAGCCGGCCCTACGTCCGAGCAATCAATGCAATCCAGGTGGAATGGCCCAACCCTCCAACTGGAGGGATATCCACCGAGTTGGAGGGTTGGCCCCCTCAGATTTTCAATGGGCAACCCTCCAACTGAGTGGATAACCACTGAGATGGAGGGTTGCCTGTGGAGAGGAGGGGATGCCCGCTGAGATGGAGGGTTGCCTGTGGAGAGGAGGGGATGCCCGCTGAGTTGGGGGAGGGGGCGGGCGGGGTTAGGCGGTGGGCCAGGCCATGGGGCCGTAGATGGCGTGGGGCTGGTCTTCGGTGTAGGCCCAGTAGCGGTCGCCGTAGGACCAGTGCCACCACTCGGTGGGGTAGTTGACGAGGCCGGCCGAGGTGAGGACGTCGGCGAGGAGATCGCGGTTGGTGCGGGCTTCGCGGCTGATGTTGGTCGCCGCGAAGAAGCACGCTCCGTCACTCTGCTCGGGGGTCGCGTCGATCGGCGTACCGAGATCGAGTGGACCACTTGGGCCGACCAGGGTCAGGTCGACGGCAGCGCCCGCCACGTGCGGAGCGACCTCGATCGGCGAGACGAAGCGGCTCGCCAACACATGGATCTCCGCCTCGTCCAAGCCGGGGTTCAACCCTCGCAGCTCGGCGGAGTAGCCGTCGAAGTACTCGCGCTGCAACTCGAGCGGCCGCAGCCCCTCGACCACATGCAGCTGAATCCCCGCCGGCAGGAACGTGTTCGCGATCACCAGCCGGTCCGCGACGCCCTGGCGGGAGTAGGCCAGACCGGGAGTCTGGATGCCGACGGTGGCCAGCTCGACCAGCGGTTCGCCGTTGTCGATGGCCTCGATCCGGGTGATGCGCTCGTCGCTGAGCAGGACCGTCACGACTTGGCCACCGCGGTCTCGATCAGCACCCCGACGACATCGGCATACGAGTAGCCGGCCTCGGCCCACATCCGCGGGAACTGCGAGGCGGGCGTGAACCCGGGCAGCGTGTTGATCTCGTTCACGACCGGCTTCCCGTCGGCGGGGACGAAGAAGTCGACCCGGGCCAGGCCCTGACAGCCCAGTACGGCGAAGACCTCGAGCGCGGTCTCCCGCAGCAGCTCGGCCAGTTCCGGCTCAAGCGGAGCCGGTACGACGAACTGGGTCGCGCTCGATGCGTCGTACTTGGCGGTCGCGTTGAAGAACGGCTGCGCCGGGTCGCTGTGGATCTCCAGCGGCGGGCCGACCTCGACCCGGCCGTCGGGGAACTCCAGGACGGCGAGGTCGATCTCGCGGCCGACCATCTCCTTCTCGACCAGCACCTGCGGGTCGAGCTCGGCCGCCGCGGCGACCGCCTCGGCCAGCGAGGCCAGGTCGGTGGCGCGACCGACGCCGAAGCTGGAACCGCCGTTGGCCGGCTTCACGAAGACCGGGAACTCGACGTCGGCCTCCTTGAGCTTCTGGATGGCCGCCTCGGTGTCGGCGGTCTCCGCGCCGTAGAGGCGGACGCCAGGAGTGACCGGGATGCCGTGAGCGCGCAGCACCGCCTTGGTCAGGTGCTTGTCGAGGCCGACCGCGCTGGCGGTGACGCCGCTGCCGACGTACGGGACCTTGAGCTGGTCGAGGAAGCCCTGCAGCCGGCCGTCCTCGCCGTACTCACCGTGCAGACCGATCAGTACGACGTCGACGGAGCGGAGCAGGTCGATCGCCTCGTGCAGGCCGTCGGCCCAGTCGCCCTGCTGGTCGATGACGAGCGGAACCGCGGTGTGGCCGAGCTCGGTGACCGCGTCGGCGATCCCCTTGCCGCTGGCCAGGGACACGTGGTGTTCGGGGCTGGCGCCGCCCATCACGACCGCGACCTTCATCGAGTTGCCTCCTCGTAGCGACGCGGCACCCGGGAACCGAGGCCACAGTAGATTTCGTGCGGGATGGTTCCGGCCCAGTCCGCCCAGTCCTGAGCGGTCGGCTCGCCCTGCGAACCGTCACCGAAGATCGTCACCGGCTCGCCCGGATCGACCGCCACGGCACCGGCGTCGACGACGAACTGGTCCATCGCGATCCTGCCGACGATCGGCATCCGGACCCCGCGGCACAGCACACTAGCCTGCTTGACCGCGACTCGCGGAATCCCGTCGGCGTAGCCGATCGGCACCAGCAGGACCGTGGTCGGGCGTTCAGCCGTGAAGTCGTGCCCGTACGAAACGCCTTCGCCCGCCCCGATCCGCCGTACCTGGATGGCCTTGCTCATCAGCCGCATGGCCGGTCGCAGGCCGATCCCGGTCTCGTCGATGCCGTACAGGCCGGCACCGATCCGGATCAGGTCACACTCGGGCGCGTCGAGCGTGATCGCACCGGCCGAATTGGCCAGGTGCAGCACGCCCGGGTTCAATCCTGCGCGCCGGGCCAGCACCACCCCGGTCCGGAACAGCTGCAACTGCTTCCGGCTCTGGACGGCGTCGGGTTCGTCGCCGTGCGACAGATGCGACCAGATTCCCCGGACGACGAGCGCCCCGAGCGCCTCGTGGTGCGCCGCGGCCCGGGTCAGTTCGATCCACTGGTCGGGGGTGCTGCCGGCCCGGTGCAGACCGGTGTCGAGCTTCAGATGCACAGCCTTGACGGCCGGGACCGAGGCGACCCGCTGCAGCTCGGCGACCGTGGAGACACTGACATCGACGTCCATGTCACCGAGCAGCATCAGCTCGGCGGCGTCGTACAGCCAGGTCAGGATCGGGGCGGTGATCCCGGCGGCCCGTAGCTGCAGGGCCTCGTCCGCACGCGCGACGCCGAGCCAGGTGGCGCCGGCCTCCAGCGCTGCGCGAGCGACCGGTACGGCGCCGTGCCCGAACGCGTCGGCCTTCACCACGGCCATCACGTCGTGCGGGGTCAGCCGCCGGAAGGTACGGACGTTGTCACGCACCGCCGACAGGTCGATCACAGCCTCGGAGAGGCCGGCGATACCCGCTGGCGCCGGACGCTGCCGGACGTGGACCACGTTCATGTTCCTCATTGTTGTAGCTGGCAACCATCAAATTCGTCGGATCTGGGGCGGATGTTGCGCAGATCTGACGTACGACCTGGGTAGGACGCTCGGCTGCCGGTAATAGTTGACTTGGAGGGCGTCTGGGGACTCCACGCCTACTGCGGGGCACTCGGCACGGCACCTCGCCGCACTGGTGCAAAGGCCAAGATGCTCCGCATCTAACCCTTCGCCCCAGCACGCCGAGCTACCGCACCGAGCACCTCCTCGCTACGGCGCGGAGTCCCCAGACGCCCTCTAGGCTAACCTCCGCTACTCAGCGTGAGGTTGGGTGGCTGTCCGCAGCTACCGGATACTGGGCGTCGTGGAGCCCACGGATCACCTCAAGGCGTCGCTCGCCGCAGCCATCGCGCTGGCGAACGTCTTTGGTGCGCCCACGCGGCAGGGCCGCCCGGCCGCGGCGCCGGACGACGAGGCGATCCGCGCGGTCCTGCGGCTGACCACGAACCGAACGATCCCGATCGAGCTCCACGAGTACGAGACGGGCGCGCGGCAGTTGTATGACGCGCTGAACCTGATCCCCGATGTCGACGGAGCGGTTGAGCTGGTCAACGATCTGTTGCGCCGCACTCAGGCGGCGCCGCAGCTGACCCGGGAGCCGGGTCAGCTCTGGCACCTGCATTTCGCGGCGCCGGGAGCGTCGGCGGCGACGGGGTGGCTTGCGGAGTTCGCTACCGCGGTGGCGATGCTGCTCGGGAGTCACGAAGCCGAGCGGGTACGGCGTTGTGCGGCGACGCGTTGTGACGACCTGTTCCTGGATGCGACCCGGAACGGCTCACAACGCTTCTGCTCAACGGCTTGTCAGAACCGCACCAAGGTCGCCGCGCACCGCGCCCGCACCGCCTGACGCCGTCACCATGGTTGCTTCCGGCAACCACCCGAGTGCGCGGTAGAGATGAACGCCGATCTCGGTCGCCATCAGGAGTCCGGTCGTCGCGCCTCGCTCGACAGCTCGCCCGGCCAACGCGCCCATCACCACGCTGCCGAGGCCCTGTCGACGGTGGTCCGGGTCGGTGTGGATGTCGTGCATGACCGCGTCCGCGCCGACTGTCGCCATCATGCCGCGAGCCGCGACCGTGCCGTCCTCAGCTAGGAGTTGCACGCGATCCAGAGGTCCGTCGGTCTGCTGGACGAGCCGGTACGACGTTGCCGGCCGCGGGTGGTCACCCAGCGCGATCGACATCAGCACCTTCTGCTCGTCGAACGGCTGCAGTCCGGCCGCGGTCAGACGGTTGGCGGCAGCATCGCCGTACGGGGTGGTGACGGTGAGCCACGTGGTCGACGTGATGGCCGGGGCCAGTCGCTCGATGTTGTCGGCCAGGGTGAACATCTCCCGCTCACGCCCGGGCAGGCCGAGATGCGCGAGCAGGACGTCGTCGTACTCGGTCACTGGTGGTAGTCCGCGGCAGAGTCGCCAGCCTTCGATCCATCGCCTCACGGTGTCCATGAGGGCGAGTGTAACTGCTTATCTCGGTTTAGTCAGTTACCGAGTACGAAGGTCTGGATCGCGATCACCGCGCCGCCGCGGGCCCATTCGGTGAAGTCGGCGGGCTGCAGCACCATCGGGAGTTCAGCGCCGGACGGGTGTCGGTCGGCGTGCAGACTGGCCAGCAGTTCCGTCCGGGCGACCTCGGCGAGCCGGACGCCCTCGCCGCCGAGGACCACGAGCTCAGGCATCGTGAAGTTGGCTGAGGCCGCGATGAGCCTCCCGAGGGCGTACCCGGCCTGGCTGATCACCGGCTGGGCCGCTGGATCGCCCTTCGCGGCCAGATCAAGGCATTCCTCGTAGTCGATCGGCCGTCCGAGTACGGAGCCGATCCGGCTGGTGATCGAACCGACGGTGAGCAGGCTCATCGCGCAGCCGCGGTGCCCTCGGTCGCAGAGCGGTCCGTCCGGGACCAACGGGTGATGGCCGATCAGGCCGATGCTGGTGTCCGGGCTCACGACGGTCCGGTTGTGGATCACCAGCCCGTACCCGATGCCGGCGCCGATGGTGATCAGGACGAACCGGTCGGCACCACGGCCGGCCCCGAACCAGTGGGTCGCCTCGGTCAGCGCGTCGAGGTCGTTGGCCACGACGATCGGCGTACTGGTTCCGGCGGCCAGAAGGTCGCCGAGCGGTACGTCGACCCAGTCCAGGTACGGTCCCCAGCGCACCTCGTTCTGATCGGTGACCCGGCCGCCGAGCGTCACCCCGATCCCGGTGACCGCGCGCGGCGACTGTGCTGCCAGGTCATCGGCCAGCTCAAGGATGAGGTCAGCCACCGCGGACGGAGTGTGGTCGGTCAGCGGCCGCTCCAGGCTCGCGATCACCTCGGCCCGCAGAGTTGTCAGTACGCCGATCGCCCGGTCACCGGTCAGTTTGATCCCGACGAAGTGATGGGCGGCCGGATCCAGGTCGAGCGGCTGGGACGGTCGTCCGACCCGAGCATCGGTCGGCCCGGCCGATACCTCGACCAGCAGCCCGGACTCGACCATCGGCTTCGTCAGCCGGGTCAGACTCCCCGGCGACAGCCCCACCCGGCGAGACAGCTCGGCGCGCGACAGCGGCCCGTCCAGCAGGATCTCCAGAGCCACCTGCCGGGAAGGCCCCACCAACGGCTGCCAACTCCCCATCCCACCACCCTAGTTCCCGCGACCGAAGCCACCGTGTGGGTCAGTGGGGGAGTCTGCGGGTGTCGATGAGTTGCTGGGCGACGTCGCGGAGTTTGGTGTTGGTGTCCTGGGAGTAGCGCTTGAGGATGGCGAAGGCGCGGTCGCCGTCGACGTCGAAGCGCTCCATCAGGATGCCCATGGCCTGCCCGACGAGCTTGCGGGCGTCGACCGCCTGCGCCATCGTCTCCTCGTGCCGGGCGGAGGCGACGGCGACCGAGGCGTGCCGGGCGAGGATGTGGGCGATCGCCTCGTCGTCCTCGGTGAAGGCGTCCGGTACCGGGCTGTAAAGACCCAGTACGCCGACGGTCTGGCGGGTCGCGTCACCAGTCGCGAGCGGGACGTCGAGGGTGCTGCGGACGCCGAGCGCCGCGACCTCGGCGGTCCACTCGGGCCAGCGGCCGTCGGTCTCGGTGTCACGGATCAGGACCGTGGTCCGGTCCCGCAGGGCGGTCACCAGCGGGCCGACGTCCGCGCGCAGCTGCAGGTCGTAGACATTGGCGACGACCGGATCGGTCACCGCGGCGATCTCCGGGCTGCCACCTCGCATGTACAGCGCGACACCGGCGTAGGTGCAGCTCAGGGCCTGCAGCGCGAATTGGACGACGGCGTCGATGGTCTCTTCAACCCCAGGGGCGTCGTGCAGCTCGATGGCCAGCCGCGCGAACGTATCCGCTGAAGTAGCGGTGAGCTCTTGCTCAGTCAACGGAGTGCTCCAGTCGGTCTCGGGCATCGGACGCCCGGGGTCTGGGGGCGTCCGCAGGGGACATCATGCAGCCTCAACCCTGGTTTGCGGCAGTAGGGTGACGATATGGCGGACTTCCCGGCCCTGTTGAGCGGCCGGACGAACTGGCGGCGGGAGTTCGCGGCCCCGATGCGCAGCTTCCTGCGCACCGAGGCCGGTAGCTCCGGAGTGCTCGCGACGGCGATCGTGCTGGCCCTGCTGTGGGCCAATCTCGCACCTGGCTCGTACGACGGTTTCTGGGCGACCGACCTGTCGTTCGAGCTCGGTCATCACGCGTTCGGGCTGGACCTGCGGGAGTGGATCAACAGTGGTCTGATGACCCTGTTCTTCCTGGTTGTCGGGCTGGAGGCGCGGCGCGAATTCGACCTCGGCGACCTCCGGGACCGCAGCCGCTTCGTGCTGCCCGTGCTCGCAGGCATCTCCGGGATGGCCGCGCCGGTGCTGATCTACCTGGCGTTCAACCTCGGCAAGGACACCGCGCACGGCTGGGGCGTCGCGATGTCGACCGACACCGCGCTCGCACTCGGCCTGCTCGCGCTCGTCGGCCGCGGCGTACCGGATCGCGTCCGGGTCTTCCTGCTGACCGTCTTCGTCGTCGACGACCTCCTGGCGCTGGTCGTGATCGCCGTGATCTACAGCGAGAACATCGACCTGATGCCGCTACTGATCGCGATCATCGCCTTCGCCGTCGTCCTGGTCCTCGCCTTGCTCCACGTCCGCAAACCCTGGGTGTACGTCGTTCTCGGCGTGATCACGTGGGCCGCCCTGCTCACGAGTGGCGTCGACCCGGTCGTTGCCGGGTTGGCGATCGGCCTGACCGCACCGGCGTACTCGCCAGGTCGCGAAGAGCTCGAGCAAGCGAGTGGGCTCTTCCGCGTCTTCCGGGAGCAGCCGACGCCGGAGCTGGCCCGGTCGGCAACCGTCGGCCTGACCGCGGCGATCTCGCCGAACGAGCGCCTCCAGTTCCTCTATCACCCGTGGACGAGCTACCTGATCGTCCCGTTGTTCGGCCTGGCCAACGCCGGCGTCACCATCGACGCGGACTTCCTCGGCCGGGCCATCACCTCACCGGTGACACTCGGCATCCTGCTCGGCTACGTGATCGGCAAGCCCGTCGCGGTCACAGCGGTTTCCTGGCTGCTCGACCGCTTCTCCGGCGGCCGGTACGGACCGCAGGTCGGCTGGGCCGCGGTCGTCGGCAGCGGCACCATCGCCGGCATCGGCTTCACCGTCTCCTTGCTGATAGCAACGATCGCGTTCGACGGCCCGGAACTCGCCGAGGCCAAGGTCGGCCTGCTGGCGGCCGTGGTGGTGTCGGCCGCCGTGACCTGGCTGGTGTTCCGCGCGGTGAAGCTCCTCAGTCCGGCGAAGAAGGCGCTTGCTCTGCTGGGTCGAGCGGAGGAGCTGGTCGACCTCATCGACCCGGTCGACCCTGAGCTCGATCATGTCCGCGGTCCCGAGACTGCCTCGGTGACGCTCGTCGAGTACGGCGACTTCGAGTGCCCGTACTGCGGGATCGCGGAACCCGTCGTACGGGATCTTCTGCACGACGACGACCTTCGCTATGTGTGGCGGCATCTGCCGTTGTCCGACGTGCATCCGCGGGCGCAGATCGCGGCCGAGGTGGCTGAGGCGGCGCATGAGCAGGGCGCGTTCTGGGAGATGCACGATCTGCTGCTGTCCAACCAGGAGAACCTGCAGCCGAAGGACCTGATGGCGTACGCCGAGCAGCTCGGCCTCGACAACCAGCGGATCCACGACGAGGTGAAACGGCATGTCGCCGCCGCCCGGGTCGCGCGCGATGTCGAGTCTGCCGACCTCAGCGGAGTGTCCGGGACGCCGACGTTCTTCATCAACGGCCAGCGGCACTACGGCGCGTACGACGTCGAGACGCTGAAGACCGCGATCAGGGTCGCCCGGGCCCGAGCGCGGATCAACGAGCGCACTGGCTGAATCTTGTTGTAGTAGGTCATTTCCGCCACTGTTCCCTGGGGTCGGGATCGCCGACGCTGAGGACATGACTGAACAGACCGCAGCCGTCGCGCACTTCGCGGGCCGGTTGGCCTTCGAGACCGATGTTTCCGACGTGGCCGCCGAGGTCGGCGCCGGTACGGCGGGATGGGTGCTGATCGACAGCCGTAGCCAGGAGAGCTGGGATCAGGGCCACGTTCCCGGCGCGATCCACCTGCCGACCCGCGAGATCGCCTCGCGCGCGGCGACCGTCGTACCGGCTGGGGTTCGGGTGGTGACGTATTGCTGGGGGCCTGGCTGCAACGGCGCGACCCGGGCGGCGCTGGAGTTCGCCAAGCTGGGGTATCCGGTCAAGGAGATGATCGGCGGCTTCGAGTACTGGGCGCGCGAGGGGCTGCCCGTCGAAACCACCGACGGCATCACCCGCCGCCCAACTGACCCCCTCACCGCCCCCCGCGGCGTCGCCTGCGCCTGTTAACCCGCAGCGTCCGAATACCCGCAGTACGTGGTCGGCGTGTTTTCGGACGTTAGAGATTGGCGAGGTACTCCGCGTTGCCGCGAATGGCGGCCTCGTAGCGCTTGATCTCCGGCGTCTCGAGGCGATCGGCGATCACCAACAGTAAGGTGGCGAGCGCCTTGTCCTTGCGGTCGGCCGCATGCAGGGTCAGAGCCTTGAAGACCCGCAGCGAGTCCGACTCCGGGAACTCGGCGCACGCCTTCTTGAACACGTCCAGCGACTCGTCGAACCGGTCCAGGTTGCGCAGCGTGCTGCCGTACTGCAGCAGGCACTTCCGGCGGATCTCGCCGCTCAGCCCGGGCAGCGCCCGCTCGTAGAAACCGACGGCCTTCTCCTCCTGGCCGTCGGTGTCGTACGAACCGCCGACCTCGTAGAGCACATACGGATTGTCCGGGTGCTCCACGAGCAGGTCCTCGAAGAAGTCGATCGTGGGCTGCATGTTCTCGCGGTCGCGCTGGGAGAAGCCTGCCTCGATCGTCGCCGCCAACTCAGGCGTCAGTTCGGTTGTCACCCGACCAGTATTGCCGGGGTGATGTTCTGATTCAGGTGGAACAGGTTCTCCGGGTCGTATTTCGCCTTCAGTTCGGCCAGCCGGGCCAGCTTCTCCGGCGGGAAGGCGCGGTTGATCGCCTCGCCGTTCAGGGTGTTGAGGTAAACGCCATTCGTGTACGGCGTGAGTCCCGCGGCGTACTCGCGGACCCGCGCGATCCTCGCTTCGTCGTCGGCCGGGTCCTCCCAGCGGGCCGCGGTGACGAACTCGAACAGCGTGTCCCGGTGGCTGAAGGCCGCGTCACCATCGGGGGTGTCGGCGATCGCGCCGCCGTACGCCTGCAGGCTGGCGGTGACGCCCGGGGTGCCGATCAGTGCCTTGATCGCCTCGTCGGGCAGGGACTTGAAGTAGTGACCCTTCCAGTAGCGACGGTAGCGGTGGCCCTGGATGCTGTCGTCGCGACTCTGCAAGGTCAGGTACGGCATCGACTCAACCGACTCTTTCACTACCGGCCCGAGCTCGCGGAACTTGGGCAGCAGATCGCTCCCGAGCGGCCCGATCCAGACGTAGCCGAGGGTGACGCCCTCCGGCGTGATTGACGCGGTGAAGGTGGCCTCGCGCGGCGCGTGAGTGTTGAGCTCACGCCAGCCACGCAGTGCGTCGTACGCGGCCTCGAGCGGATAGGTGAACTCGGCAACCAATGCCCGCGTGCCGATCTCGTGCAGCCGGAACTCGAACGAGGTGACGATGCCGAAGTTGCCGCCGCCACCGCGCAGTCCCCAGAACAGGTCGGCGTTCTCGTCCGCGGTCGCCCGGACGACGTCGCCGGCCGCGGTGACTACCTCGTACGCCGTGACGTTGTCGCAGGCCAGTCCGAATCGACGGGCAAGCCAGCCCATCCCGCCGCCGAGCGTGAGTCCGCCGACGCCGGTGTGCGAGACGTTGCCCGCGGTTGTGGCGAGGCCGTAGCGCTGGGCTGCCCGGTCCAGTTCGCCGAGCAGCGCGCCACCCTGGACGATCGCGGTCTGGCGCTCAAGGTCGATCTCGACCGCGCCCATCGGGGTCAGGTCGATCATCAGCCCGCCGTCCGGAATGGCCAGGCCGGCGATGCTGTGACCGCCGCAGCGGACCCCGATCTCCAGGTTCTTCAGGCGGGCGAGGTGGACGGCTTCGACGACGTCGGCGGTCGTCTTGCAGCGGGCGATCAGGGCCGGCCGGCGGTCGATCATGGCGTTCCAGATCGAGCGGGCCGCGTCGTACCCGGTGTCTCCGGGCTCCAGGAAGGTCGTCATAGGAACACCCTGACAGCGCAGCGGTACTCCGATAAGGTCCAGTTTCGTGAGCCGAATCAGGACCAGTTCCGGAGAGTTGTTGATCGAGCTGCAGCGCTCGGGCGGCGCTCCGCTCCATCAGCAGCTGGAGAGCGGGATTCGCGCGCGGATCCGTGAGGGGTTGTTGCGGGCCGGCGCGGTGATGCCGTCGACCCGCTCGTTCGCCGACGACCTGGGGCTGTCGCGGGGTGTGGTGGTCGAGGCGTATCAGCAGCTCGTGGCCGAGGGGTACCTGGTCAGCCGGGGCGGTGGGTACACCGAGGTCGCGGAGGTTGCCGCGATCGCGGCTTCGGAGGTGGGGCTGGTTCCGGACGGCGAACCGCGGATCGACTTCCGCTACAGCCGGCCGGACGTCTCGCAGTTCCCGCGCACGGCCTGGTTGCGGTCGGTACGCCGAGTGCTGAACGAAACGCCGTACCGGAGTCTTGCGTATCTCGATGGTCGCGGGACGATCGAGCTGCGGACGGCGCTGGCCGACTACCTCAACCGAGTCCGCGGTACGGCGGCTCGGCCGGAGCACATGTTGATCTGCAACGGGTTCGCGCAGGGATCGCGGCTGTTGCTGAAAGTCCTTGCTGGGTTGGGATATCGGTGTCTCGCGGTTGAGGATCCATCGGACGACGACTTGCGCCGGGCTGCGGCTGACGCCGGGTTGACGGCGGTCGGCGTACCGGTTCTGGAAGGCGGGGTGGATGTCGAGGCGCTCGATCGGTCGGGAGCGGACGTCGTACTGGTGACAGCGGCGCATCAGTTCCCGACGGGTGCGGTGACGTCGGCGGAGACGCGGGCGGCGCTGGTTGCGTGGGCGGCTCGGCGGGACGGGCTGGTGATCGAGGACGATTACGACGCGGAGTTCCGGTATGACCGGGAGCCGGTTGGTGCGATCCAGGGGCTGATGCCGGATCGCGTTGCGTATGCCGGGACGGCGAGCAAGACGCTGGCGCCGGGACTGCGGTTGGGGTGGATGATCCTGCCGCCGCGGTTGGTGCAGCCGATGTCGGACGCGAAGCTGATGGATGACCGTGGGTCGCCGGTGCTGGACCAGCTGACGTTTGCGGACTTCGTGGCGCGCGGTGAGTTCGATCGGCACCTGCGGCGGATGCGGCCGCGGTACCGGTTGCTGCGGGACACGTTGATGGAGCGGTTGGCCTTGCGGGTCCCTGAGCTGGTGCCGATGGGGATTTCGGCCGGCCTGCATGTGATGACGCTTCTGCCCGAGGGTTTGACCGAGGCGGCGGTGAAGGCGGCTGCGCTTGAGCGCGGGCTGGGCGTCTACGGATTGGCGCAGTACTGGGTGACGCCGCCGGGGCCGGGTGGGCTGGTCTTCGGGTACGGCGGGCTGACCGTCAGCAGCGTGATCGAGGGCGTCGACCTGCTGGCAGAGGCTCTCGCGGCGGCACGGTCTGCGTCGGCTCAGGCGTGAATAAGTATTCAATGTATTGCAATTCGATCCTCGGAGTTCTACTGTCGGAGGGGTGATTACCGCAGCTGGAATCGACCACTTGATGAACCTGGGCTGGCCTGCCGCGCACAGCACCGAGCACGACGGTTGGCTGGTCCGACGAGCGGCCGGTGTCACCCTGCGGGCGAACTCGGTGCTCCCGGCTGGAGCGCCGTACGATCTCGGCAAAGCCTTGGACTACGTGGAAACGCTGTACCAGGCGCAGGGGATCACGCCGTGCTTCCAGATCAGCCCGGCGGCTCAGCCGACCGACCTGGATGCCCAGTTGGCGGCCCGTGGGTATGAGGCCAAGAGCCCGACGCTCGTGCAGTGTGCCGCAGTGGCCGATGTGCTCGCCGCGCTCCCGACGCCGACGGTCGAGGTGAATATTTCCCCGGTCGCCGATGACGCCTGGACGCAGTTCTGGTGGCAGAACGACGGCCACGGTGGACCGGCCGAGCAGGCCGTCGCCCGGCAGATCCTCGATCGCGGCTCAGCCCTCTACGCCCGCATCATGGTCGGCGACCGCATTGCCGCGATCGGCCGGCTCGCCCTCGTCGACGACTGGTCCGGCCTCTACTGCATCGCCGTCGACCCGGCCCTCCGTCGCCAAGGCCTGGCCCAGGCCGTCATCCACGGTTTGTTGCACTCGGCAACAAGTCGCGGCATCGACAAGGTCTTCCTCTGCGTCGTCGCCGACAACGCACCGGCGATCGCGCTGTATGACCGTTTCGGCTTCAGCACCGTCTCGCGCTACCACTACCGGATCCGTCCTCTGCCCTGAGCAGACATCACCGGGGTCTGAACCCTCGCGCGGGAAGACTGGTCACTGTGCTGACACTCGACGATCACCAGACCGGTCTTCTCCAGCGCGGAACCAGCGGGCCGCCGGTCGTGCTCCTGCATTCGCTCGGCTCCGACAAGCGCATGTGGGAGCTGGTCCTCGATCAATTGGCCAAGGGCCGTCGGGTTTTCGCGTACGACCTGCGCGGTCACGGCGAGGCGGCCGGTGCACCGCACCCGGAGCGGCTGACCGACTTGGCGCACGACCTGTTCGCCGTACTGGATGCGTTGGAGCTGGACGCTGCGCACATCGTCGGGCTGTCGTACGGCGGTGGGATCGCGCAGACGGCGGCCGTCGAGGCGCCGGAGCGGTTCGCGTCGCTGGCCTTGTTGGCGACCACCGACCGTCCCTTCCCCGACGTCTTCGAGCACCGGGCGGCGGCTGCCGAGGCCGGTGGGATGGAGGCTCAGGTCGAGGAGTCGATCGAGCGCTGGTTCACGCCGGAGGCCATAGCCGCCCAGACCGAGGGAGTCCGGTTCGCCCGTGAAGGGGTCCGGGCGATGGAGCCGGCGGCCTGGGCGGCAGCATGGCGGGCGATGAAAACGCTTGATGTACAAGGGAAACTCGCGTCCTTCACCGCACCGGCCTTGGTCGTCGCGGGCGGTGCGGACCTCCCCGGTACGGCGGACCTGTTGCGGTCGCTCGCGGACGGGATTCCCCAGGGGCAGTTCATTGAACTGCCCGGCGTACCGCATCTGCAGACTCTGGAACGGCCTGAGCTGATCGCGGCTGCATTGGACGCCTTCCTCCCTAGAGAGTGAGCCTCCCTAGAGAGTGAGCTTCTGCAGGTGGTCGACGATGACGAACTTGGCCCCGGACTTTTCGGCTGACGTGCGGAGTGGGGTCAGGTCGGCCCAGGCGACGCCGGGCTCGGTGAGCGGCTTGTCGAAGTCGTCCCAGTGGGTGGCGAGCGCCGTGGTGGGTGGCTTGATGGTT
Source organism: Kribbella sp. NPDC058245 (assembly GCF_042882005.1). Lineage (NCBI taxonomy): Bacteria > Bacillati > Actinomycetota > Actinomycetes > Propionibacteriales > Kribbellaceae > Kribbella > Kribbella sp. NPDC058245. The sequence goes on along the minus strand of NZ_JBHVWY010000003.1, from coordinate 286,593 downwards.
TGGAAGAGGCGGTCGGTGACACCGGGTTCGCCGCCGGGGGCGATCATCACGACGTCGACCTGGAGGTCGCGCAGCGCGTTCGGGTCGAAGTTCGCCGTACTGAGGCTGAGGATGCGCAGGCCGCCGATCGTGATCACGTAGGCGAGCGTGCCGCCCTCGACCAGGTCCTCGATGACGCGCGGCCGCGGCGGTACGGCGTCCTGGTGGTAGCCGGGGAACGCGTACGTGTGGCGCTTGCCGCTGCAGGAGTGCAGGGACGGATAGACCTCGATGGTGAACCCGTCGAAGACCAGGTACTCGCCGCCGCGGACCGGGGACAGCAGGTCGGCCTGAGTGCGCATCGCCTTGAGCAGGTTGACGTGGGTCTGGGTGCCGAGGACGGTCGCCTGCGTCTTGGCGGCGACATACGGTACGTCGGTCATGTGGTCGTAGTGCGCGTGGTGAACCAGGATCGCGTCGGCCTTGCTGATGTGCCTGTCGACGACTGCCTTGTCGATGACCAGCTTGGTCTGCGGGTCCGCGCCTTCCGGCGTGAAGGTGCCGGTGTGGAAGCGGGTCAGCCACGGGTCGGTCAGGACGGTGTGCTCGCCGCTGCGGATCTGCCAGGCGTGATTGCCGAACCAGGTGAACTCCACCGGCGTCCTCGTGGTTTGCGGCTTGCCGGTCATCTGCTTGCTGGTCATCTGCGCGGCGGCCGGTCCGCCGATGACCCCTGCTGCCCCAACCGCGGCTGCGCCGGCCAGCATCCCTCGTCGCGTCATCTTCACTGCGTTCTCCTCACGCCGATCCGTCGTTCCGTCGCGTGTCAGTCAAGGCGAGCCGGTTGGAGTGTGTCGAATATGCTTTCAGGCATGAGGCGAGTGTCTGGGGATATCACTGCAGGTCAGCGCGGTCATGCTGACTGAGCGGCATCTGCAGATCTTTATCGCGCTCGCCGAGGAGCAGCACTTCGGCGACGCGGCGCGGGTCGTCGGGATCACCCAGCCGCCGCTATCGCAGGGCCTGCGCCGGCTGGAGGCGCTGGTCGGCGCGAAGCTGTTCGAGCGCGGCTCGGGTGGAGTCGAGCTCACCCCGGCCGGTACGGCGTTGTTGCCGTTCGCGCGGAAAGCTTTGACCTCGATCGAGGAACTCCACCAGGCGGCGGTCGCCCGCGATCCGGAGGGGCCGGAGATCCGCCTCGGCCTCGCGCCTGAGGTCCCGCCAGCGGCTGGTGCCGCGGTTGCGGCCGCGTGTGGTGCTGCGGTCCCGGGTAGCCGGGTGACGGTCGTGACCGCGCCGACCAGCTCACTCGTCGGTCAGGTGTCGGCGGGCCGGTTGACGGTGGCCGTCGTACAGCACCCAACTGTTCTTGACGGGTTGGAAGCCGGCCCAGTGCAGTTGCTGCCGACCTGGGCACTCGTCCCCTCGGGCCTGGTCCGTGATGCCGTTGTGGAGTTGAAGCAATTGCGGGGGTTGCCTGTTGCCGTGCGGCCACGCACGGAGGCGCCCGCGGCTCGGGATCTGTTCCTGGACACGCTCGCGCTGCATCGCCCGGACGGCGGGACCGTAGTCGTGACGGATGAGCGCGCCGGGCTCGCGATGGCTGCGGCTGGGCAGGCGATCGTGGTCACTGCGGATCCGTCGTTGACTGCTCCTGGCGTCGATCGCGTGCGGTTGGCTGGTGATCCGCTGCCCGTGCGGCTGCGCTTGGTGTGGTCTACGGCGCGGTCGCCGTTCGCGTTGGATGCCACGCAGTTGACCGAGGCGTTGGTGACGCCGTGAACGCCCGGATTCGCGCGGTCTTCGAGGACGCCGGCGTCCGCGGCTGGCTGCACGCGGTCGCCCTTGATGCGCCGGAGTCGACAGTCTCCCTCGACGCCGATGCCGTCGTACCGATGGCGTCTGTCTACAAGCTTCCGTTGTTTGCCGGCTTCTGCCGACTCGTCGACGAGGGCGAGCTCGACCCTCGTCAGCAGTTGACCCTGGAGCCGGCAACGAGAACACCTGGACCGACCGGCCTCTCCGTGCTCGCCGATCCCGTCACGATGTCGCTCCGCGATCTGGCCGTCATGATGATGACCGTCTCCGACAACGCCGCCGCCGATGCGTTGCTCACCGTCATCGGTCTCGAGCGACTCGCCGAGTTGCTGGAATCCTTTGGCCTGCAACGGACCTCGGTACGACGGGGGACCGCGGACAACCTTCGCGACCTGCAACGCCGTACCGGACTGGACGATCCGGACGCGGCCCTCGCCGTACTGGCGGACAACAACCGGACCACGCCGGACGGCGTCTACGAAGCGGCCAACGCATCAGCAAGCACACCGCGCGACATGACGTTGTTGCTCAGTCGGCTCTGGGCGGGTGAACTGCTCTCCGCCGCCCAGACCGACTTCGTGAAGGCCACGATGCATCGACAGATCTTCCAGCACCGCTTGGCCTCCGGCTTCCCGCACGACGGTATCCGCGTCGCCGGCAAGACCGGTAGCTTCGGCGCCCTCCGCCACGAGGTCGGCGTCGTCACCCTCCCGGCCGGCGACGCCTACGCCGTCGCCATCTTCACCCTCACCGCCCGCGTCGACTCCCGCCAGCCGCGCGCCGACGCCGCCATCGGGCTCGCCGCCCAATACGCGGTCAACGAGCTCAGATAACGGCGTACGCCTCGATCTCGACCAATGCCTCAGGACGGAACAGCCCAACAACCTGTACGGCGGTGCTCGCCGGCGGGTTGGCGGTGTCGACGTACTGATCGCGGACCTGGCGAATCGCCGGCAGTCCGGTGATGTCGGTCAGGAACAGATTGAGCTTCACAACATCCGCCCAGGTGGCACCCGCGGCCTTCAGCGCAGCATCCAGGTTGGCGAACACCTGCCGCGTCTGTGCCTCGAAATCGCCTTCACCGACAAGGTTGCCGTCCGCATCGAGTGCGACCTGCCCAGCGATCGCCACCCACTGCCCGGCCCCCGTCACCACATGGCTATAACCGTTGCCTGGGGCAACGCCTTCGGGTTGCGGGTATTCGAGCTTGCTCATCGACCCTCCATCATCCGAGTCCGCCCATGGAGACTACCCCGAAGTGGGCAATCCGGTTGTCGGCGATGAGGCCAAAGCGGAGTGCCAGCGGCGGGGGACTCGACCGGCTAGCCGGGCGTTGCGGCCGGCGGTGACGGCGTCGCGCATGGCGGCGGCCATCAGGGCTGGTTTCTCGGCGCGGGTGACCGGGGTTGCCAACATGACTGCGGCGCAGCCGAGTTCCATCGCCAGCGCGGCGTCGCTCGCCGTACCGAGGCCGGCGTCGACGATGACCGGGACGTTCGCCGCCTCGGCGATCAGCGCGATGTTGTGCGGGTTGCGGATGCCGAGGGCGGAGCCGATCGGCGCAGCCAACGGCATCACTGCGGCGCAACCGGCCTGCTCGAGGCGGCGGGCCAGGATCGGGTCGTCGTTGGTGTAGGGGAGCACGATGAAGCCGTCGGCGACCAAGGTCTCCACGGCGTCCAGTAACTCGAACGGATCGGGGAGTAACAGGTGGTCGTCGGCAACGACCTCGACCTTGATCAGGTCGGTCCCGAGGGCCTCACGGGCCAGCCGCGCGGTCAGCACAGCCTCGGCCGCGGTGTGACAACCGGCCGTGTTCGGCAAGATCTCGATGCCGTGCCGCTTCAGCACATCAAGCACCGAACCCTCATGCCCGGTACCCAGCCGGCGCATCGCGACGGTGGTCAACTGGGTGCCGGAGGCAATCAATGCCTCTTCCATCACTTCCAGGTTGGCCGAACCGCCGGTACCCATGATCAGCCGCGAGGAATACGTGCGGCCGCCCAGCTCGAAGGGGTCGTCCATCTCAGCCTCCCTGGACCGCGCCGACGATCTCGACCCGGTCACCTGCCGTCAGGATCGTGGCGGCCCACTCGTCGCGGGTCAGCACACTCTGGTTCACCGCGACCGCGATCCCGGTCTGCCGATCCGACATCTCCCGGACCAGCTCCGCGACCGACATCCCCGGTCCGCTGGTGGTCGCCGTACCGTTCACCCACACAGCGTGCTCAGCCGGCAACTCGTCGTACTGCGTCATGCGTCCTCCCTCCGTCGGAATTACCCGATTCAGGTTCAGCGGTCGGCGACGCCCTCTCTGTCGCCCTCTCAGCCCACTCCGGTGCGAGCTCCCGCGGTCTGCTTTCGACTCTAGCGTCCCGCAAACAATCTAGCTCGGCACTATCGGCGCCCAGGCACGCACCTCGCGGCACTTGAGTCACGCCCACGATGAACACCGCATCGAGGACGCGCCTCAAGCACCACGATGCACGCACCTGGACACCGATATCGCTCGACCTAGATCGTTTCCGGGACGCTAGTTCCCCGTCAGCAATGTGGCCAACTCTGTCGGTCGGTAGAGCACCTGCTTGCCGGCTCGCTGCGGTTCGACCAAGCCGGTACGGCGGAGCAGCTGGAGGTGCTGACTGACCGCTGACGGGGTGACTTGGAGCTCGGCGGCGACGTCGGTGGTGGTGCGCGGGTGGGTGAGGAGCTGCAGGATGCGGGCGCGCGCCGTACCGATGAGTTGGGCAAGGTCTTGTGGCGTGGGCGGCTCGACGACCGTCCAGAGGTTGGCCTGGCCGCGCGGTGGGTAGCCGAGGAACGGCTCGGCGCCGGGGTCGTACGGGATGACGGCATGCGGGCCGAACAGGGTCGGCTGGAGGACGAGCCCGCGACCGTCGACCTTCTCTGAACGGCTGTTGGCACTCACCTTGTCGACCTTCAAAAGCCCTTGGCTATAAGAGATCGCGGGGCCGAGCTCGTTGAGCATCGCGCCCGTGCCTTGTTGGGTGAGGACGTGGCCGCGGTAGGTGATGTCGGCGGACAGGATCGTCCGCATCCGGTTCCAGTACGGCGCCATGACCGTCCGCCAGTAATCGTCGAGCGCTCGGGTGACCTTCGTTGGTGTCAGCCCTGCGGGCAGCTCGCCGTTCACTGCTGCGAGCTGCCTTTCGAACGTCTCTTGATCGACCGCGGCTATGAGTTGGAGCTCATCGGCGAACTGGGTGAGCGGCGAGGTCGGCCGCGGCGTGAGGAAGTCGGGGCTGCCCATGGTGTCGTTGACCAGGCTGCCGAGGACCGTCCAGTCCAGGTCGGTCAGGAGCGGTTGGACCGCGCGAACCCACGGCAGTTGTAACGGAAACCGACCGGGGTCCCGCAGCGCCCGCAGACTCAGCACAGTCTCCGCTGCAGGCGACAGCGCGAACCGGACCTCCTCCAGGTCCCTGGACGTCAGTTCGTAGGTCAGCACACCCTCATTAGATCTCTACTCGCAACCGATCCCGTCGTGGTCGGCGTCCAGGCGGTAGATGTCGGACCCAGTCACCGTCACCGGACCATCGACGTACTCGGGTCCGTTGCCGCTCCCACCGGAGCAGTCGACGTCGCTCGCGATCGGTACGCAGCCGCTGTAGTTCGGGTCGCAACCGCCGCTGTCCTCCGCCTCCTCGACCTTGGTGCCGACGGCCGTGATCTGGGACCGTGGCTCCTTGGTGACCTCTTGGCGGACGAGCGTCTTCGCCGTCTGCTTCCCGTCGACATACGTGATGCGGTACGTCGACTTCCGGGTGCCGTTGACTCCCGTCGTACGGATCGTGCGTTCGCCCTTCGGCAACTCGCTGTCCGTGACGGTCTTCTTCTTGAACGGGATCACGCTGGTCTCCACGACGGACTTCGTGGTCGTCACCGGTACGGCGACCTTCGGCTTCGGTGTTTCCGTCGGAGTTGGTTCTGGCGTTGGTGATGCGGCCGGTGGCTCGCTCGTCGGCGCGGTGACCGTCTGTGTGATCACCCGGCCGGCGACGGCGACCGGTTCGGTGGAGTCCGCCGTACCGCATCCAGCTCCGGCGACGAGCACAGCGACAGCAACAAAGGCAGTGCGTAACACAGTTCCCCCCAAACCCGCCGTCGGTTCCCCCCGCGGCAGGATTGTCAGCGCCCGGACCACCCAGGGCGAGCCCCCTGCATATCACTCAGAGTGAGCCCACGACCAGACCTCACCGCTCGTTACCCGGCCGTAGCCCCAACCCCGGCCAGCGCCGCGAACACAATCCCCGCCACCAGCCCCACACTCCCCACCACGATCAACGGCCCAGCACTGATCGCCGGCTCCGGCACCTGCTGCCGAAACACCCCGAACAACCGCTCCTCAGCCGGCCGAACCTCCCGCAACAACACCGCCGACGGATGCGACCGCGCCCCAACACTCTCCAGCGACTCCACAGCAGCCCGCGCAGCCTCCACCGCAGCCCGCACCACCGCCACGATCACCACCACCGACGCAACCGTCAGCACCCCGATCAGCGCCGCCGTAGTCTGCGCCACCCCCACCTCGGCCGCCTCCGGCGCCAACGCCTTCCGCAGCGCCTGAACCGACCAGAACCCGAAGAACCCCAACACCCCCGCCGCGAGCCCAACCCCCGCCACAACCCCCGTCAACGGATTCTGCGCCCGCACCGCCGCCGCGAACCCCCGCGCATCCCGCGCCAGATCCCCCGCATCCCGAACCAGCCCCTCGAACCCGGCCAACGCCTCAGCCCGAGCCCGCAAAGTCACCCCGATCACGATCCGATCGGCCAGCCCCATCGACGAAGACTGCTCAACAATCTCCCGCCAGGCCCCCACAACCTCCGCATGAGCCCCCACCACCTCGGCCCGCTCAACAACCCCCATAACGCCCCCTAGCCCCAGCCCCCCGGCGCAAACTAGTACTCGTCTGACCCCGACAGTACGCCTCACCACCCCCTTCCAACACCCGTCAAACCACCCCACCGCCCCCACCCCACCCCCAAACCTGCAACACTTGTCCCCAACCCCTCACCACCGGGGCCTCTAGCTCAATTGGCAGAGCAGCGGACTTTTAATCCGCGGGTTGTGGGTTCGAGTCCCACGGGGCCTACAAAACCCCAGGTCAGCGGCGTGCGGCGTCCTGGCGGACCCCCTCAGCCCACCTCTTTGCCACCTTTTTGAGGATCGGCATCCCGGACGCCGCGCTGGCGGGCTCCGCGCACCTTGGGAAGGTTCCGCGAGCGATGGGCGGGTGTGAGCTCCGTCTTGCAGACCCGGGCTCGTGCCACGGGCGGGCGTATCGCCCCGATCTCCTGACAAGTTTCTCTACGTCTTCAAGACGGGCCCCTCGGGGCCCGTAATGCGCGCCGCCACCGAAGGTCGGGCCGCCTGCCCTCCACTGCGCTAGCGCTCCGTTCTGGGCGCGTCCCTTGGCCTGGCGCGCACGTGCAGCAGGGTGCCGGGTCAAAGACGGCAGAACTCGCCATCCGCTACTCGGCACCCTGAGATCTGGCGCTGTCAGTAAAGGCCGGCCACCCGCCGCCCATGGTCCCCGTAGTCAGCCGTCTACCGGTTGGCTCCCGCATCGCCCCGCTAGCAACAATGGGAGGGACGGTCCGGCGCAGCACGCGTCAAGAGCGCCTCCGGCGTCGCTCCGCGATCGAGCAAGCTCGACCCTTGACCCGCACCACACCGAACCTAAGGTCGGCAGCTATCCGGGCGATGCCGGAGGGCTGGCCAGGCTCGACTGAGCGCGCCTTATTCTCCCAACTTCTTGTTCTCCGTCTTCGACAAGTAGTAGTCACGCTTTCGAGGCATTCGCGTCACAGTCATCTGCGGGTGAACCGCGTCCCCGGCGCTGCTTGTCGCAGTCCATGCACCCAGTTCATCTGGTACAGGCTTCAGTGGAGATCCACCCACCAAGATCGGGTAATGGTCAGTCGCGCCAGTGTCGGAAGGGTCGTTGTATCCAATAACGAATTCAGCGGCTGGAAGCGATGGGTTCTCAGGTGTCGACTCTGTGATCTTGATCCAATCGGCGATGGTGCGCTTCACATCAAAGAAGCCATCGATTCTCACACCAACCGGCATCTCTAAGAGTCCACTCCGAGAAGTTAGCGTGGTGTCAGGGTATTGTTCCTCGTCCCAGTCTGGTGTCCAGGGTGGCATATGGACCATCATGATCCGCTTGCCATCGCTGATTAATGTAAAGAATTGCCGCATGGCGAGGATTGAGTCTTGATGCTTCGGCATTCGATAGACTTCGTCGCCGCCGGTGAAGACCAATTGGGTCGCGTCCACCAGATCGGGTTGTAGCGGACCAACCAGGCCGCCAAGGATGATCGTCAAAGTCGGCGTAACTTCGTCGATTCGAGTCTTCACGGCCTCGTCGATTAGCCTCCGCGTATTCGATTCTTCTCTTCTTGCTAACTCCAACGCTGACTTCGAGTATTCGAGGCCCGTGTTAGCTGCCTCTGCAGCCTTCGCTGATGCTTTTGCGCTGCGTCTTGTTTCTAGTGATTGCCAGGCCACAACGCCTGCCGCCAATATTGCCGCACCTGCCGCGATCCAGTCTGCGCTTGGCATCCGATCCCCCTTTTCGGTAACACAGCTGCATTTGTGGGTTAACATCACTGCTCTGTGACACGTAGGTGTCAAGGTTTTGGCTCGCCCCCGCCCCAGGTTGCTGGCCCACCTCTTTGACCACCTCTTTGAGTGCCAACTGATGCGAAGTAACACCAGGCGTTGATGGCTACTCTTCGTGACAGTTCCCAGGTCAGAACGTGATTCTGCGGTCTGGTGAGCGGCAGTGCAAGACCTGGATCCGCAATCCGCGGGTTGTGGGGTTCGAGTCCCACGGGGCCTACCAAAACCGCAGGTCAGAGCCACAATGGCCCTCAGGGCGACCTGCGGGCGGTTGCTCGCCTGATCTGCCGCTCCATGACGTCAGCTGTATCGTGCCGCTGTGCGCAGACCAGGTTGGGCAGTCCTCGGTCTGGCATGTTCTGCCGCCTTCGTCATGATGGTGGGCTGCGCGCCTCAGCCTGAGGTTGAGGTCACCAGCGGGTCAATCGAGACTCCAGCGTTCAGCAGCCACGTCGAGTACTACGACCTGGACCTACCCTCCGACGTCGAGGGCCTTGAGTGGGTTCAGCTCCGCGACTGGGACACCAACGAGATCTATCTGCGCTTCTCCACGAATCGCGCCGGCCTGGCGAACCTGCTCAAGGTCCACAAGCTCACCTTGAGTGTTCTAAACCCTTCTCGGCCCGCTGCCTCGGCGGCCTTGCCGAAGGAATCCAGTTGGGACACCGAGTTACCTTCCAGGTTTCTCGAGTGGCAGCCGAGCGAATGGTCCACGTCGCGAGCGATCGCTCAGGTCGACGACACGAACACCAAGGGACTGCACCTCTCCGTGGACCTCCTGATCGACCGCCCCGAGGCAAGCCAAGCGGAAGTCTTCCTCCACGTTGTTCAGTCCTGACGCCGGGATCTTCCGCCATCCGTGCTTTCGACTGTCGTAGATCACCTAGCGGACAACCGTTGCGCATAACCCGACGGAGGACGCCGGCACGTGGATCTGTTGCCTGGCAAGCTTCTTTAGGTCTTCAAGACGGCCTCTCGGCCCCCGCGGTCGGCCACAGCGTTCGGTCCAACACATCGAGGAAGTGCCGCTCCGCAGCACGGGCTGGGCGGCGTCGGCGCGAAGTGTCTTCATCGAGGCGCCGCGATCTCAGTCGTCGCTGAGCTGCGCCGCTGCCTTATTCCTTGGAGACACGGCCGCCAGGTAGACCTTGGCTGCCTGTTGACCGTCAATTGTGTGGGCACCGTTGGCGTCGCCTTGGGTGTCTGTGCTGGTGTTGCTGCCGGTGGCGATGTGGGTTGTTGACGCTGCCTGAGCCGCACCCTGGCTGTCAGTATTCTCTCCGCAGCATCCCCCAGGATGAGTGTGGCTATAACTGCAAAAGCCATGGCTGCCTTCATTCGCTCCCCCTACCCCGCGACTAGTCACTCACCGTAGTCCTGCCCGGCGGGCGTGATCAGGTCTAGGTCCCGGGCCAGCCGGACCTGTAGAACGGGGGAGATGTGGGGGACCGTACTCGAGTCATCCCGCCAGCGCTCTGGCCGCAGCATTTGCGGAGTGCGTGGGATCACTCGTGGTGCGAAACCGTGTAAATCGCATCGGCCCGGAGTGACTCTCGCGCCAAGCGAGCAAGACTCCTGAGGCTCAGCGTCATTCGTGAAGACACCATCAAACCCCCTTTAATCTGCGGGTTGTGGGTTCGAGTCCCTCGGGGCCTACCAAAGAGGACACCGCCTCCGGCGCGGGAGCCCGCCGCGGCGCGGCGGCGGACCTGCACCACCATTCAACCCGTTCCTGTGTCGTCCGGGGGAGCCGGGCTGAGCCTGAACCAGGTGGGCCACACAGAGTTGGACGGTGATGGCGGTCCGCGGAACAACACGCAGTCCCACCCCGACTGTGCGGAGTGTGCTGTCGGTAAACGATGGACAACGGCACGGAGGTGACACTCGGGGGCGAACTCGCCACACTCGCGGACCGCATGAGCCCGAGTGCTACCTGGTTCTCGCCGAGCCCCGGGGGCGGCGAGTTGTGACTCCATACCCCAGCTTGGCCCGAGGCCGCCGCGATCCGTCGTACGGCGTCTCTGTCGGTGAGGAGCACGGAGTGGGGCGGGTGGGGAGGGGTTGTGCGGGGCTGGGGGTGTTGTGCACAACGCGGGGGTGGTGGGGGTGGAGGGACGTGAGGCTGGTTTGGGCGGCGGGACTGCCGGCCGGATCGGAGGATCACGATGAACAAGCGGGTTTCGAGTGTTGCTGTGGTGGTTGGGGCATTGGCGCTTGGTGGGGGGATGACGGCTGTGAGTGCGGCGCCTGCCAGCGCGGGTGGGGGCGTTGACGTGGCGGGGTGGTGTCGGGCTGCTTATGGGCCTGCATGGGGCGGGGTGATTGTGGCCTGGAACGTTTATGGGTGGCGGTGTCAGTACGGGCAGGATCCGGCGGGGCGGAAGGGTGTGGACATGAACGCGGCGTGCTGGCGGACGTACGGCGCCTCGAGCAGTGCCTACTACCTGGACTACGGGAACCCGTACTCCTGGCGCTGCCGCTGACCGAAGGCCGTCCGCCCCTCCCAGCTACGGGGCGGACGGCCGAGGCGGTCAGAGGGTGATGTCCGGTACTTCGAAGGTTTGGATGGTGTTGGTTTCGAACCAGGACCAGAAGCGGGTGCCGTGCATGGTCGTGTCTTGGGCGGCCTGGTAGCCCGTCGTACCGGGGGTGGTGGACCAGCGGGGGATGGGGGCGCCGTCGGTGGAGGGCTTGGCGAAGCGGGAGAGGTCGAAGTCGAGGTAGCCCGCGGCGCCGTAGTTGATGGCGACGATGACGAGTTTGCGGGCGGCCGCGTCGTACGCGGCGATGGTGTTGCCGTTGCCGCCGTCGAGGATGCGCATGCCGGGGCGGATGTGGCGGGTGTACTGCGCGAGCACGTAGTACTTGGGGTTGATGGCGCCGGTGGTGTTGTTGCCGTTGTCCTGGATGAGCCCCCAGCCGCCGCCGTCGACGACCTGCCAGTAGACCCAGGCGGTCGGGTGCAACCAACGGAAGTCCAGGTTGAGGTTGCTGGCCAAGGACAGTCCGGAGGCGTCGCCCTCGCCGTACTCGGAGTTCCAGATCTTGCGGCCGGCGGACTTGGCGGCGGCGTACAGGAGGTCACGGCGGCCGCCGCCGCCCTGGTAACCGTGGACGTTGATGCGGGCGACGTTGCCGCGGGTGGTGCTGTCGAAGCTGTTCCAGGTGGCGAGCGCGGCGTCGTAGCTGTTGCAGTCGGAGGCGGCGATGGGCATCCAGCCGAGGTCGCGGGCGTTCAGTTCGGCGCGCAGCGCGTTGATGACCGGGCGCTGGGTGGCCGGTTCGAAATGACAGCCCTCCTGGGAGCCGTCGGCCTTCCACCAACCGCCGTCGGGTTCGTTGAACGGTTCGACCGAGGCGAAGTCGACGCCCCAGTGGTCGTGCGCGTACCGGGCGATCGTGGCGAGGTAGACGGCGTGCTGCTGGTGGTTCCAGGTCTGCAGGTTGTCACCGCCGCTCGCGGAGCCGGAGGGGTTGTGGTTCTGACACATCCACCACATCGGCGAGTTCGAGAAGAGCTCGATCCGGTTCACACCACGGTCGCGCGCCTTCCACATCATGTTGCGCTGCGCGCTGTCGACGTACCAGTTCCAGCTCGTTGACGACGGGTCCGAGCTGAACCAGTCGAGCCAGTACCCGTCCACCTGCCGCGGGTCGCCGATGTTCGGCGAGCGAACCATCGACTCCCCGTTGATCGGCTGCGTCGAGCACGCGCCCGCGTTGTAGCGCGCGATGGTCAGCCCGAGTCCGGGCAGCGTGGTGCCCTGGTAGTTGACGTTGTTCCGCGTGAAGAAGACGTCGGCGAGGTCGTCGCGATTGCCGTGTGCCTTCCCCCACCAGCACAGCGACGTCCCCCACCCCTCCCACGTCCCCCAGTCGCTGCGCGGGTCGATCGTCGAGGCCGCAGCGGCGGCGGGCGTTGTTTGGCCCAGTACGGCGGCGCTCAGCGGCGCGGCCACGATCGAACCCAGCACGGTACGACGACGCAAGGCGTTCTTCATGAGCATGGCCTCCAGGGGGCGGTCCGGTAGCTAGCTACCCGCGACCCTAGCCGCGCTCAAAGTAGTTGCCCACCCCCGCAACGGGCCTCAGGTGTGATCGAGGATTCGGTCTGGGGTGAGGCGGATGACGACGCGCTGGACCTCGGGCGGGAGAGCGGCGTACTCGTCGGCCGCGTCGGAGCCGGCGTACTTGATGGCGAGGTCCTGTGCGAGGCGGCGGTCGGTGTCGGGGGTGACCGTGACTTGACCACGGACCTCGACGTAGCGGTTCGGGTCGGTTCGGTCGATGACCAGGATGCTGGTCCGGGGGTCGGCGACCAGGTTGCGGGTCTTGCGGCGTACAGCGTCGGAGGAGATCAGTACGTCGTTTCCGTCGCGGCCGACCCAGACGACGGTGTTCCGGGGTGCGCCGGTGGCGTCGAGGGTGGTGAGGACGCCGACGTTGGTGTCGTCGAGCAGGGCGCGGGCGGCTTCGGAGAGTTCGGCAGACATGGGGTCGAGGCTATGCGCCGGACAGGGGCTTGCCCGGAGGGGCTCGATGGGCGGACAGCGGTGTAAGTGTCGGTGGGCGCTGGCAGACTCGGGCGCATGCGTTGGGATCGAGCGGTGCTGTTCAAACTGGCGACGAATGAGCGACTCGAGCAGGTGGTGAAGGGGCTGCCGGGTGGCGAGGAGCAGGCCTGGCGGGCGGCGTCCCGGTACGTCGCGGGCCGGACGCGCGATGAGGCCCTCACGGTGGTCGAGGCCCAAGAAAAGCTGGGTCACGGAGTGAGCATCGATCTGTTCGGCGAGCTGTCGGAGGATCCCGCGGACGCGGATCGGGTTGTCGATGAGTACCTGGAACTGGCCGAGCTGACGACGGCCTGGCTGTCGCTGGATCTCTCGCACCTGGCCGTGGATGTTGATCCAGCCGGTGCCGCCGATCGAGTGGCGCGGATTGCTTCGGCGTTGCCGGTTGGGCGGCGATTGCAGATCGGGGCCGAGGACACCGCGCGGACTGACCGGATACGTGAGTGTGTGCTGGAGGTTGCGAGCCGCGGGCTGGCCGATCGCCTCGGCGCGACCGTCCAGGCGAACCTGGAGCGGTCGCCCGATGATATCGACGCGTTGGCCGAGGCCGGCGTACAGATCAGGTTGGTGAAGGGCGCGTACGTCGAACCGTCCGGAGCGCACCCGTATGGCGAGCCGACGGACGTCGCGTACCTGCGACTGGCCCATCAGCTCGCCGAGCGTGGTGCCGACTGGTCACTCGCGACGCACGACGGGCGTCTCCGGGAGGCCGTTTTGCTTGCCCTGGGCAAGGTTCCGGTCGAGCAGTTGCTCGGGATCCGGCCCGGCGTACTCGCCGACCTGCGCGAGCGCGAGATCCCCACTCGCGTCTACATCCCCTACGGCCCGTCCTGGTTCCGCTACTGGCTCCGTCGCGTCGCCGAGTCCCGCGGGGCGTAGCAGGATCGCTGTGGAACTTGGTTCCGAAAAATCCCATGCCAGCTACTAGCTGATGGGTAAGCGTTTGCCCTACGGTGAGCTCGCGTACGCGGACAGTTACCGCCCCGACTTTCCGATGAGGTATAGCGATGAGAATTCTGTGCGTTGTGTGTGCCGCGGCTCTGCTGACGCTGGTGAGTCCGCTGGCTGCTCAGGCCCAGGTGGAGCCCGGTGGATGGACGTCGTACTCGCCGTCGTTCACCGAGCAGGAGCGCGGGTGTGGGCAGATCAGTGGGCTGAACTTTCAGCTCACCTGCTCCACCGGGAGTGGTGATCAGCGGGCCGAACGCCGGTACGCCACGTACTCGAGCGGGACCCGGCAGTTCGAGGGGTCGTTCCGGATCACGTCGATGACGGGGACCCGGATCAGCCTGAAGCAGACGTTCAACGAGAGTGCGGCCGGCCCGTACTTCATGCTCGCGGTCGAGCGCGGCGGCCGGCTCTACCGGGTCGGCGGCGACACGATCGCCACCGGCGCGACGGTCGGTACGACGGTCCGCGTGAACACCGTGCACGTGGTCGGCAGCCAGCACCGGACCTACATCAACGGCTCGCTCAAGCACACGATGTCGAGCCCGGGTGGCAGTTTCTACGACAAGTTCGGCACCTACCGGACCGACAGCGGCTCCGGTCCGATCCAGGCGACCTGGAGCGGTGTGCAGTTCTGGCGGAAGTAGATGCGTCTTCTCGGCCTTGGTCTGGCTGCTCTTCTGGTGCTGACCGGCTGCGGCCAGCACCAGAAGGGGTTCGAGCTGTCCGCGAACCTGGTCACGGACGACGTCACCCTGAACTGGTCAGGCGCGCCGACCGACGCGGCGTACCTGATGGTCGAGTACGCGACGGAAGAGGCCGGGCCCTACATCATCCTCGACTTCCTATCGCCGTCGCAGCAGACCTTCGAGCACCCCGACCTGATGCCGGGAACAACCTTCTACTACCGGGTCACACCCCTCACCGCCCCGACGGGTGAACCCGCGAAAGCCCAGCCCCACAAGGAAGACATCCAACTCACCTGGCCCGACACCAGCACCAACGAAGACGGCTACCTCCTGGAACGCCGTACCGGGGCGCAACCAGTCCAAGTAGCCGCCTACCTGGACCCCAACACCACCTCCTTCGACCTTCCCTTGCTCCCCACCGACAAGCCCGCGACCTACTACCCCCGCCCCTTCCGTCGCGGCACCCCCACCCCCATCACCCACGAGACCACTCCGCCCGAGTAGGTGCGCAGGCGGCTAGGCATGGGCTTCGGTGATGATGCGGCGGGTGCCGGTGGGGCCGACGTGGAAGACGAAGCCATGGGGTGTTCTCCATTCGAGGGTGGTGGGGTTGATCCGGTGTGCTGTCCAGCCGGAGGCGTGCGTCTTTATCCGGTGGCCGTAGCGGCTCAGCGGTGCGAGGTTGGTGGTGCTGGTTTGGCCTGGTGGGCCGAGTGGGTTGTAGGGCGTGATGTGGTCGAGGTCGATGGATTTGCTGGTTTCGCGGGTGCCGTAGGGGAAGAGTTCGACGGGGTGGGTGAGTTTGACGCGTTCGCGGATTCGGTCGGTTGCTTCGTAGCAGTTGACCGAGACCGCTTGGTTGAGGTCGATGACCGGCTTCACCACGTAAGGCTCATACCCGATCAGCTCACCCAATTGCGAGGCCAGTAAGGGCCCGTTCCCTTCGACACGTACCACGCCGTCGCGATCGCCGGCAGCGGCGGCCGCCAGGGTTTGGTCGGTGAGGTGGACGTAGATTTCGGTCTTGCCTGGGCGTGCGGCGGTATTTGGGCGTGCGGGGGCGCCTGGCGGCGTCACAGATGTGAGTCGGGCATAGGCGTCGCGTTTGATCTGCGCGAGCCGACTGGCGAGTGCGCGTTGTGCTGTGGCATCCATCGGCTCGCCGGTGCCGCTGTCAGGTTCGCAGTTCGCGGAGGGATCGAATGGTTCCACTGGCCAGCGGTTCGGGTGATCGGGGCGGTCCAAGGGGTCCGGCAGGTTGCTGATGCTCGGGTGCGGAGCGTCCCGGTCGGCCTCATCATCCAGCCCTGGCTCGACCACGCTCGTCGAGCACTCGTCCCAGTCGTCCTCGCCACCGGCGTCGCGCTGCCGCAGCTCCGGGCTGACATCCTTCAGTGCCGTTGCACCGTTCGAGGTGGGCGTGGGACAGGGAGTACCCGATGCGGTTGGGCTTGGGGTCGCGGAGCCGGGGGTGGGAGTCTGCGGGGTGGCGGGGCTCGGGGCCGGGGCATTGAGAGCGGGAAGGCCTGAGGCGGTGGAGCTCGAAGCCGCGGGAGTCGGGGTGGGAGTCTGTGGGGTTGCGGGGCTCGGGGCTGTGGCGCTTTGGGTAGGAGTGTGCGGGGCCGGGGCGGTGTCAGTGCTGGAACCTGGGGTGGTGGAGCTCGAAGGTTCGGGGTCCGTGGTGGGAGTCTGCGGGGCTGCCGGGTTTGGGGCCGGCGTAGTTGGACCTGTGGTGGCCGGGGTGGCGGTGGCGGCGTGGTGGGTTTGGGCTAGGAGCTCTTGGGCGAAGACGGGGTCGGCGAGGATGCCTACGGCCTCGGCACGGCGGAACTGTAGTGAGCGGGTATCGCCCAGGGTCTGCTGGGCGTCACCGAGCGCGTCGATGACGGCGTCGAAGCGGGTGGCCGCACCAACCGATGTACGGATGTAGATGGTTTTGGTTCCGTGCTCATCCGAGCGGCCCACGAACACGCCGCGTTCACGAACCTTCGCGGCGGCCTCGGCACGAGCGCCGTCGGGGTCGGCGTGCATCTTCGCGGCCTTGACGATCTTGTCCAGCCGGTACGGCGTGATCGTGTCGATCAGGTCGGCGACCCGGCCGTCGACGTACTGGGCGGCTTCCTCGGACAGGGCGAGGCAGTCGCGCACGATCTGGCAGGCCTTCCACGGGGTCGCCTCGCCGGACAAGACCTTGGCCCAGATCAAGGGGAACCGGTGACGCAACGCCAAGGCGTCACCGATGATCCCGCGCCCGACCCCGGGTGAGACACCCAGGACGACCGCGAACTCACCGATCGCGAACTCGAGGATCTCCGGGCAGCCTTCACCGCCCAGCACCACGCCACGCTCACGGCCCTCGAACGAACGGCGACCAGCCCGCGCCGCACACGCATCAGGGTGGAAACGGTCGGCGTAAACCAGGGCATGTTCGAGCACCCGGGCATCGGCCCGGTTCGACAACGCACGCTGCTCGGCGGCCGACTCCAGCAGGTCGGGCGGCGTGAGCAGCGTCAGATCATCGTCGAACATGTGTTCTAGTTTACGCACACCGATCGAGCCCGCGCAAATCGCCATCGGGCCCGGATCCCTTATCCACAAGGGGAAACATCACAGCCATGCCGACCACGAATCCGTGTAGGCAGCGGCCGGAATGAGCTAGCCCGTGATGAGGACTGGCTCTTGGGCGTAGGTGACTTGGGCGCGGGCTGCCTTCGGTGAAGGGCGGCAGCCGGAAGGGCCGAGCTGGCTGATCAGCTCGCCGGACTCGATCTCCAGGTCCAGCACGGCGTTCGCCGAGTCGGGCTCGCGACACCTGCAAGGGTGTAACGCCGATCTCGACAGTCAGCATGCCGGTCACCCCGGAGGCCAAAGCATGTACCCGATCGACCAGTTCGCCGACCTGTTCGCCGGGCCAAGGCGCCGACGGCTATTTCGGCGAAGCGGTCACCCAAGCCGAGCACCTGTACCAGGCCGGCTTCCATAAAGTTGTCAGAGGCATCGGTCTACACCCGGCAGGTTCAAGCCGGTCCTATGACGCCGGACCGGCTCGAGAGGCTCCTCGCCGCGAGTCCTGCCACTGTTTCTTCGGGCAGTGTGGGCGTAAGCCATTGGCTCCTGGGCGGATCTGTAGTTCCATCATTGCAAGGGTGGGTGGTACCTCCGGGGGGAGGCAGTGGGAGGTGGGGGTTGTGAAATATAGATTCTGGGGTGTGTTCGGCCTTGTCGTGGCTGGAATCGGTACGGCGCTGGTGCTGCCGGGCGTGGCCAATGGTCACGCGGGCGGCGGACCGGGGATCCGGATCGCGTCCGATCTGCCGGAGCCCGAGGATGCACAGTTCGTGCCGGGGGCAACGAATGTGGTGCCGACGACCGCGAAGGCGGCGACAGACATCACCAGCCGCCGAAGAGCGGTGGCGAAGGGAGTTGTCGCCGGCACCTACGTGTGTCCCGGATTCAGCACGATCGACGACGCGGTACCGGTAGCCGCGGTCCGGGACGACACGTTCATCTGGAACACGTTCCCGCCGTACAAGGTTGGCGACGGCAACGGAAACGTGAACTGGAGGCTCAACCCGTACGACAACCCGAGCTGGTACATGTGGTTCCACTCGCTGCGGTGGATCGGTCAGGAGGTCAGTGCAGCAGCCGCCGGTGACGCCGCGGCGCTCACGCACATGACCGCGATCGTGCACGACTGGGTGAACGACAATCCGTATTCGTGGAAGGCCGATCTCGGTGCCTGGGAGTCGACCATGCACCGGACGAACGTCATCATCTGCGTCCGGCAGGCGGTGCTGGCGAATCTCGGGGTCGAGACGCTCCCCGCCGAGTACTCGTGGATCGACCAGGCATTGGTTGATCACGGCACCTTTCTGACCAACAACTGGAGCGGTGCCTGGAACCACGGGACGGACGAGAGCATCGCGCTGTTCGGCGTCGGATGCACCCTGAACCGTGAGGACTTCCTCCAGCTCGCCCAGCAACGGTTCGGCACCGGCATCACCACGTCCATCGACTCGCAAGGCGGGACCAACGAGCAGTCCACCGGCTATGCGCAGTTCAACTACGTGCTGTGGGGTCGCGCGGTCGATGCGATGGTGAACTGCGGCACCGACCCGGGAGTGACCATCAACCAGCGGCGCGTGCTGCTGGCCAAGTTCGTGGCGCACTCGACCACTCCGCAGGGCACGCTGCAGCAGATCGGCGACACCGACACGTTGAAGACCTACAACCTGCCCGGGACGCCGCTGGAGTACGTGGCGACCGCGGGCCAGTCCGGTACGGCGCCGGCCGAGCGGGTGGGTCTGTACACGACGGCCGGGTTCGCCTTCGGTCGATCAGGGTGGGGTACGACGACGCCGTTCGCGAACGAATCGGCGTACAGCCTGCGGTTCGGCCCACGCCGGATGGTCCACGGGCACAGCGACCATGACGGCATCACCTACCAGGCGCGCGGCCGGGACATCCTGATCGACCCCGGTTATCCGGGCTACAAGAACAGTCCGTGGCGGACCTGGGCCAAGGGGCCGCTGGCGCACAGCTCGATGACGGTCCCGCAATCCGCGGACCCGATGCAGGCGACGAAACTCGAGCGGTACACGCTGAACGACCGGGCCGACTTCTACGAGCTGAAGGACTCGCCGGGCGCCGGAGTGAGTCGGACTCGCGCCGTGCTGGTCGTCAGGAAGCCGGACATGATCGTCACCCTCGACCGGGCGACCGCGGTCAAGCCACAGCAGTTCCAGACACTCTGGCACCTACCGTCCGATCAGACTGTCACCATCGAGTCCCGTTCCGTCGCAGTCGCCCGTAAGACCGGGGAGAACACTCGGACAGTTGTCCTTCAGGTCCCTTACAAACAAGCGGTTCCTGCCGGTGCGACGCTGGTCAGGAAGGGCCTGACCCGGCCGATCCAGGGCTGGCACTACCCGACCACCAATATCCGCAACCAGGCTGCGACCGTGGTCGAGGCGCGGGTCGGCAAGTCCGCTTCGATCTTGTCGTTCCTGATCCCGCTCCGGGCGAACGGCAAGATCGGCTACCGCACCCGCCAGTCCGGTACGACGTACGTCATCGATCTGACGGTGGACGGCGTGCGGACGTCGATCGGAGTGACGGGCGGTGGCTCACTCGTCCGGCTCGGCTGACCTCGGCGGGCCAAGACGGGGAGCGGCCGAGGAGGGCGACGATGCGGTCGAGTTGGTCGGGGCCGGACCACTCGATGTCTGGTCCGAAGGCTGCACCTGGGGTACGGCGGGCATCGCCTACCGGGACGATCTGGGCTACGGACCAGGCTGCGTCGAGGACCCCCTGCGGGAAATCGACGGTGGCGCCGAGGGACTTGGCCAGGTCCCAACTGTGGACGACGTAGTCGATGAAGTGGAAGCTGATGGCTTGGTGGCCGGGGACCTTCACATCGGGACCGAACTCGGGGAGCGGGAAGATGCGCTCGGTCACGCCTTCGTCGGCGAAGGCCTCGAGGACGTGTGCGGCGGAGTCGAGGTAGGCCTGGGCGGGGTTGTCGCCGAGGTCGCGGACCTTCCAGACCTCGGGGTTTCCGTCGCCGCGGGAGGCTGCGGCAAAACCGTAGTGTTGCGTGGCCATGTGGGCGAGGAGGCCGTAGACGGTCCAGGCCCGGCAGGGGGTCGGCTTGCTCAGGTCCGTGTCGGTGACGCCGGTTGCCAGTTCGATGCTCGCGGTCACGGCGAGCCGGTCGAGGGCGACGAAATCAATGGTAGGCATGTGTTGATGATAAGCGCCTGCATATGATTGCGCCAGTGGTAGTTTCCCGGGCATGGACGAGCGCCCGGATCTTGCCGCGATGCTGTACCCGTTGGTGCGGGTGCTGATCGCTGCCGAGACGCCGATCCTCGCCGCGCACGACGTCTCGATGTGGGGCTATTCGGTGCTGACCGCGCTGGATGAGACGCCGGTGCGCACGCAGGCGGCGCTGGCCGAGGCGATTGGTGCGGACAAATCCCGGATCATCGGCACCCTCGACGAGTTGCAGTCGGCCGCGCTGATCGAGCGGATGCCCGACCCCGATGATCGCCGGGTCCGGCTGCTGTCGATCACGGCCAAGGGGCGCCGGGTTCGGCGTGCGGTCCGGAAGAGTATTCGCGCCTACGAGGAGGAGTTGCTCGGCACGCTTCCGGTGGCCGATCGCGAGGCCTTTGTCAGGTCATTGAGAGCTCTACAACAGTAGACCGCTTCAACGCAACCGATTCGGCCTGTGACGTAGAGGTCACTATGGGTTGAACCAAATGAGCCGGGGATCCGTTCGCAGGGACAAGTCCCCAAACCGCCCCTTGAGGAGTGAGGCTCATGCAGGTCCTGGAGCGTTATCAGTCACAGGTCATCGGAATCTTCCGGATCGTGGTCGGATTCTTGTTCGCGTGTCACGGTGCCGCGTCGCTGTTCGGCATCCTCGGTACCAAGCAGGTCGAGGCGTTCGTCTGGCCGTCGTGGTGGGCGTCGGCGATCCAGCTGGTCGGCGGTGCGCTGGTCGCGATCGGGCTCGGCACCCGGTACGCCGCGTTGCTCTCGTCCGGGTCGATGGCGTTCGCCTACTTCACCGTGCACCAGGTGGATGCTTTGCTGCCCGTGCAGAATGGTGGCGAGAAAGCGGCGCTGTTCTGCTTCGCCTTCCTGCTGATCGCGTTTCTCGGTAACGGCGCCTGGGCGCTGGAGCGGAGGGCGCCGGCTCAGCAGCGGCAGACCGCGGCCGTAGCCACCGAGTGATGTGAACCGTGCCCGACAGAGCAGGAGCCCCGATGGCCGACGACCGGGCCGCGATGCTGCGCGAGCTGCACGATGTGCATGCTCCCGCGCTGTGGCGGTTCGTGGTGCGGCTGACCGGCGACGACCGACTGGCCGAGGACGTCGTCCAGGAAACCCTGCTCCGGGCATGGCGGCGACCGCAGATCCTGACCGAGGACGAAGCGGGGGCCCGGGCCTGGCTGTTCACGGTGGCGCGCAATCTCGTCATCGACGACCGGCGCAGTGCCCGGGTCAACCGTGAGGTGGCCAGCGGTGACCTGCCGGAGAATCCCAGTACCGACCACGCGAACGCCGTACTGGATGCCTGGCTGGTGGCCGAGTCGCTGGCCTTGTTGTCGGAAGAGCATCGGCAGGTGATCGTCCGGGCCTACTACGGGCGCCGGACGGTCACCGACATCGCCGAGGAGTTGGACATCCCGTCGGGCACCGTGAAGTCGCGGCTGCACTACGGGCTGCGGGCCCTCAAGCTCGCGTTGCAGGAGAAGGGGGTGACGAGTCAGTGAGTGACAAGTACCGGGAGTGGGACGCGGCGTATCTGGTGGGTGCGCTGCCGGCCACAGACCGGCGGGAGTACGAGGAGCATCTGGCGACCTGCGCCGAGTGTTCGGCGGCGGTGGCGTCGCTGACCGCCGTACCGGCTGCGCTGGCCGCGTTGCCGAGCGATCAGGCGCTGGTGACGGTCGCCACGACCACACCGAACCTGTTGCCCGGTCTGGCGCGCAAAGTGCAGGAGGACCGGCGTCGTCGGCGGTTCAGGGTCGGCGGGATGGTTGCCGCGGTGGCGGCCGTGTCGATCGGGATCGGCGCGGTGATCGCCGTGCCGCTGGTTCAGGACAAGCCGCAGGGCGACTACGTCGTGCTCGCGCAGACCGTGGCGAGCAAGCTGTCCGCGGACGCCCGGCTGGTGCCGGAGCGCTGGGGGACGACGATCGAGATCAGCTGCCGGTACGACGAGCTCGCGACCCCGAGTGAGCGGGCCCGAGGCTACGAGTTATACCTCACGGATGCCTCCGGCAAGGCGCAACTGCTGGCCACCTGGACGGCCGCCCCCGGTACGACGGTGAAGCCGGCCGCGACGACGAAGTTGCAGCGTGCGGAGATCCGCGCGCTCGACATTCGCAGCTCGGAGACCGGCCGGATCCTGCTCGCCGTGCATTTTTGAGCATTTTTGCCGGATTCGGTCGCGCTCGCGTGCATGACGCCGTACTGCCGGGGCACCTGAGGGTCACGAGCCGCCGGTCGCGCGCGAGGCCGACGATTCAGGCCCCGGTGTTCAGGGATGAGTGCACCGGGGCCGACCCCTGTTCGGACCGGTCCAGTACGGAATTCCGAAAAGACCCGGAAGAATTTTTCCTGATTCCTGTAACACTCTCGCCGTCACCAGCGATACACCGTGTGTAACGCCACTGAGGATCCCGTCCCAGGTCAACCGCCCGAAGGGCCTGGGACGGGGTTCTCGTCCGCCGCCTAGGCGCCCCGGCCCGGCGTTACAGCAGAAGGCCCCCGGTTGACTCGCATCCCGGGGGCCTTCTCACGTCCTGCGACTCATTTCCTGCGGCTTGCTACGAAGCCTGCTCGATCGGTCCCTCCGGCTCGGCCAGGGCGATCCGGTCCGCCGGCAGGCGTTCCGTCCGCTCCATGCCCTCGCCGTCCTCGTACTGCACCAGACCGGTCCATCCCGTCTCCTCGTGCTCGCGGCCGATCAGCCAGCCGCGGCGCCACTGGCCGTCGGCCAGCACGACCACATGGCCGGGCAGCGGGAGTCGGGACACCAGATCGGCGCCGTGCTCGAACTCGTTCATGGCCGTAGGATAAGCGCTTTTCGCCGCGATAGCAGGTCCGAGGCGTGTCTTCGCGCTTGGATACTGGACCCACCCCACCGCCCCGAACAAGGCTTCTCAGACAAGTTTCAAACGATCGACCTCTTCATCGCTGAGCACAACATCCAGCGCAGCAAGGACTTCCGGCAGGTCATCAGCCGGTACGACGCGTGTGGTCGACCGCCCATCGGCGTACTCGGTCGTGAGCTCTTCACCGACCAATCGCCGTACGACGCCGTCCGCGACGCGCATCACCACCGGGCGACCGGTGAACGGCGACTTGGGATGCGTCGAAACGTAGTGGTGGTAGACCTCGTAGTCGATCGGTCGGACCGGCTCGTCGTTCGACGCGTGCTGCGGAATCCAGCCGTCGGGCGTGCGTTTCGCTAGCGTCCACACGTCATTCTCGAGGGTCAGCTGGTGATCCCAGCCGGCTTGGTCGACGATCGCGCCGTCTTTGAGTGGCGTCGGGTACAGCTGGCCGGCGCCGAATCCCACATCGGCCAGGAATTCCTGGCCGTCGACTCCGACCTTGAGGAGTGCATGCGTGCGCGGTCCGGCCTTGTGGGGTTGGACTCTGGCCACTCGTCGGTCCACCGTGAAGCCGAGTTGTTCAAGGGCTGCGCCGAACAGCAGTGCGTGCTCATAGCAGTAGCCGCCGCGCTGCCGTCGTACCAGCTTGTTCTGGATCGCCTCGAGGGCGATGCCGGGATGCGTGCCGAGGACGACATCGATGTTCTCGAACGGGATCGCCAGCACGTGTGCACGATGCAGGCTCGACAAACTGTCGGCGGATGGAGCGACGTGCGGGTGCCCGATTCGCTCGAGGTAGGCGGCAAGGTCGAGAGCCTCGATGTTCCACATGCCGCCTACCTCAGCACCTCAAGTCGCCTTTAAGTCAAGCGGGAGACCTGGTAGTGCGCGATCAGGCCGTGGTTCAGCAGGATGCTGAGGTTGACCGTGAGCGTCGGGCGGTCCGTGAAGGCGAAGTCGACCGTCAGGTAGCCGAGGGTGAGGCCGTCTGCTAGTTGACGGGTTTCCAATACGGCGTACTTCGCGGTCAGCCCGAGGGGTTGCGAGTCGTAGTACTCGGCGATCGCGTCGCGGCCGACGCCGTACGGGTGGAGGCCCTGGAAGATCGCGTCCTCGGTGAAGAGGGCAGCGACCGCCTTGGGGTCGTGGGCGGCGATCCCGGCCGCCCACTGGTCGAGGATTGCGGTGAGCTCGCTCATGAGGTCAGTGTCCTGCCTGCTGGCCGCCGTCGACGTGCAGGATCTCGCCCGTGACGAACTTCGCGCTCTCCAGGTAGGTGACCGCGTCGACGATCTCCTCGATCTCGCCGAGCCGGCCGACCGGGTGCAGCGCCGCGAGGAAGTCGTGGGTCTCCGCCGGGTGCATCGGCGTCCGGATCACGCCGGGGGAGACGGCGTTGAAGCGGACGTTGCGCGCGGCGTACTCGATGGCGAGCGAGCGGGTGACGGAGTTCAGGCCGCCCTTGGTGAGCGCGGCGAGCGCGGCCGGTACCTCGCTGAGGGCGTGCTCGGCAAAGGTGGTGGTGATGTTGACTACGTGCCCGCCATCCTCGTGGTCGAGCATCGCGGTGACCGCCCGGCGGGTGGTGTCGAAGAAGCCGCGCAGGTTGATACCGCTGACCTGGTCGAACTCCGCGTCGGTGTATTCGGTGAACGGCTTGGCGATGAAGACGCCCGCGTTGTTGACCAGGGTGTCGATCCGGCCGAAGGCCTCGAGGCCCTTCTCGATCACCGCGGTCCCGACGCCGAGCTCGCCGATGTCACCGGGGACCGCGAGTACGAGCGGGTCGTCGGAGGGGGCGATCGTCCGCGAGTTCGCGACGACGGCGTACCCGAGCTTGCGGTACGCCGCGACCAGGCCGGCTCCGATGCCCTGCGACGCCCCGGTGATCACGGCGACTTTCTGGGTGTTCATAGCTCCTGCTTTCCTGAGTTGGTGTAATTCGATAGTTGTCGAACCATTCGGGGTTTTCCACGACCGGTCTTCTCCCAGCTCGGAGGCTGCGCCTACTACTCTTCGAAGGGTGGAACTTCGGCAGTTGCGGTACTTCGTGGCGGTGGCCGAGGAGCTGAACTTCGGGCGGGCCGCGGCGCGGCTGCACATCGCCGGGCCGTCGCTCTCGCAGCAGATCAAGTCGCTGGAGCGGGATCTCGGTGTGCGGCTCTTCGAGCGCGATCGCCGGACGGTGGCACTGACCGCCTTCGGCGAGACGCTGCTGCCCCGGACGCGGGCGCTGCTCGAACAGGCCGACGACCTACGCCGTACGGCGCGGGGCTTTGCGGTGAGTGAGCCGGTCCGGCTGGGGTACGTGAGCTGGCGGCCGGCGGATCTCGAGGAGCGGGTGTCCGGGGTGGCGCGGCTGCGGGTCGACGCATGGGTGATGCCGTCGCACACGCAGGCGGCGCGGGTCTCGGAGGGGAGCATCGACCTGGCGATCTGCTGGGTCCGGGCGACCGACCTCGCCGAGCAGCAACTAACCGGTCGGTTGGTTGGCGCCGACCGCCTGTACGCCGTCTCGACCGGCGACGACTCGCCGGTGGCGGCTCGGGACACCGTGGTGCTCGTGGACGCCGACACGGCGACCTGGGCCGCATGGAACATCTACGCGATCGAGTTCGCCCGCGCGACGGGTGCCTCGGTCGAGCGGATCGACGACCACGGGATCACCGGCTCGGCGTTCTTCGATCATGTACGGCGATTGGGCCGACCAGTGCTGAGTTCACCCAAGCGCGACGCGACTCCGTGGCCGAGCGGGTTCACCCGCCGACCGGTCGTCGATCCGGCGCCGGTGTGGACGTGGGCCCTGGTCTCCCGGTGGGACGAGTCGAACCCCGCCGTACTGGCAGCGGTCGACGCGTTGACCCGCGACATCACCGTCGATTTCGGACCAGCGCCGTACTGGCTGCCGAGTGACGACCCATCCCGGCTCGAGTGAGAGATTCGGGCTGGGTTTCACAGGTTGTTCTGGTCTAGCCGCGCAACCCATCCTCCTCCCATCGACTAGGTGGAGGACATCGTGCGGTGGATGCGTGGGGTACTGGCCGGTGGGCTGATCATCGGGCTCGGAGTGGCGGTGGTGCCGCCCGAGGCGAGCGCGGCGACTGCGCCGGGATCGTGGGTCGAGTCGGCCTACACGTCGGTCTTCAAGGACAGCGGGCCGTCGGCCGAGGCGACAGACGAGCTGCGGCTCGACACGGCGCGCAACGACTACGAGGCCGGTCAGGTGGTCCTGCGCTCACCGGCCGCCTTCACGATCAGCCGGGTCGATTTCACCGACCTGACCGGAGCGTCGGACTCGATCGCGGCGGCCAACCTGTCGTACAACTTCGTCGGGTACCAGTCGTTCAGCAGCAACTCGCTCTTCAACGGTGCCTCGGGACCCCAGCCGGTCGTCCAGACGATCCGCAACGCGCCGGCTGACTTCCCGGACCGCTTGCTGAACGACACGTCGCTCTCCGTCGCGGCCAACACCACTCGGGCCGTCTGGGTCCGGGTCTATGTGCCGGCCACGGCCGCAGGTGGTGCCTACCGCGGTCAGATCACCGTGCGGACCAGCGCCGGCGACATCGTCGTACCGCTGCTGGTCAAGGCACGGGCGGTGACGATCCCGGAAGGCAAGGACGGTGGATTCACCACCGCGATGTGGCAGAGTACGCTCCCGGCCGCGCAGGTCGCGCCGGGTGCGAAGGACATGGTCGAGCAGCTCTACGGACACAAGCGGTACTCGGCCGCCTGGTGGCAACTGGTCGACAACCAGGCTGCGCTCACCAAGCGCTATCGCGGCAACAGCGTGCATGTGCCGGTGATCGCGTTGCTCACGGACGCGGGCAGCACGTTCGATCCGGCGACCGGTCAGTACACCTTCAAGTGGGATCGCTTCGACGAGTGGATCGCGCACTTCCAGGCCAATGGGTCGGTCCGGCGGTTGGAGGGGTTCAACCCGATCGGTGGTACGCCGAGGTTCCGGGTCACGCCGTTGCCGTCCACGCCCGGCGGGCAACTGACGTCGTACGACTGGGACTCGCCGACGGGCGCGAACTGGATCAACCAGTACGTCGTGGCGCTGCGCGATCACGTCCGCGCGAAGGGCTGGTCGCAGATGTGGTTCCAGCACATCTCCGACGAGCAGCAGGACGTCGCGGAGTTCACGGAGGTGGCGAAGCGGTACCGGGAACTGTGGCCCGACATCAGCATCGGAGACGCCGTGGTGAACGCCGGTGCGGCCGGGATCGCCAAGGTCGAGGACATCGTCATCCCGAACACGCTCACCTACACCGACGATCCGGAAACCTATGACGCGGAACGGGCCAAGGGCAAGGATCTGTGGCTCTACCAGGCCGTCATCCCGGTCGGCAGTCATCTGAACAGGTTCCTCGATCAGGCCCAGTGGAATCAGCGAATGACGATGTGGCTGGCCTACAGCCGCGGTGCGAACGGTTATCTGCACTGGGCCTACAACGGCTGGCTGGCCGCGATCGACGGCCAGTCCGCGAAAGGCGACCACTGGATTACGCAACCGGACGTGGCCCGGAACACGATCGAGGTGACGACCCGGTACGAATCGATGCGCGACGGCATCGAGGACTGGGAGGTGCTGAACATCCTGGGGAAGACGAAACCCGGTCTGGCCACCGAGCTGGCCCGGAGTCTGGTCACCGCGAGCAACCGGTACACCTTCGACATCTCTTATATGCAACGGATCCGGGCGATGGCGCTGGACGCCGCGGCCGGGCTGCCGCTGGTTCCCCAGGACCTGGCCGCCGCGAAGCCGGCCACCGCGTCCAGCCAGAGCGCGGACGCGGCCAAGGCCGTGGACGGTGACAGTACGACGACCTGGTCGCCTGCGACCGCGACCAGCGAGCAGTGGTTGCAGGTCGACCTCGGTCGGCAGGCCCGGCTGAACGGGATCAGCCTCACGTGGTCCACGGCGCCCGCGTCGTACAAGATCCAGCTTTCGTACAACGGGTCGCACTGGTCGGAGGCGCACGCGGTGACGTCGAACGATCCGACGTACTTCGCGGGGATCGACGGCAAGGCCCGGTTCGTGCGGATCGTCGTACCGGCGGGCAGTGCCCCGGTCGGACTCGCCTCGGTGCAGGTCTCAGGGCAGCTGCTCCAGCAGAACCTTGCCGGAGGCAAGACTTACGACGCGACGAAGGGGACGGCAGTCAAGCACGACGACGCCGGCGAGGAGGCGACCGACGGAGTGTTGTCGCGGAACTGGGGTGATCAGCATGGCTTCGGATACGCCGTTCCTGACGACGGCAGGGCCTATTCGTACGACGTCACCGTCGACCTCGGTGTCGTGCAGACCGTGGCCCGGGCGGCAACGCATGTGTACGAAGACTTTCCGGGGTATCAGCCGGACGCGATCAAGGTGTCGACCAGCGGTGACGGGGTCAACTTCACGCAGCAGGCGCAGACCGGTGCCGTCAACGGGATGTGGAAGACCTGGTACCAGGCCGACTTCGCACCGACCCGGGCGCGCTATGTGCGCTTCACCTTCGTGAAGACCCGGTCGGGAGATCGGTCGTACGTCTTCTTCGACGACGTCGAGGTGTACGGCGTGGGTTCGGTGCAGCCGAATGACGAGGTGCCCGGGTCGGCGGCGTACCGGTTCGGCAACGACGAGGTGGTGTTCGCCCCGACCGCGAACGCGACGTTGATGCGGTGGAACTGGTCGGCCGCGGCCGGGACCAAGGCCGCCGACTGGGCCGGCGGTCCGATCGCCGGGCGGCCGTCGGGATACGTGTGGAACGACCAGCAGCATGCGGTGGCCCGAAGCGCGGACGGACAGTTGTTGCACTGGTGGCTGGTCAATGGGCAGTCGCAGCCGTCGTTCGCGAACTGGGCCGGCGATGCCGCGTCGGATCCGGTCGCGGCGGTCTGGGGAGGGCAGCAGCACATCTTCGCGCGCGCCGGCGATGGCGCCCTGTCGCACTGGTGGTGGGATCCGGCTGATCAGAAGCTTCGGCTGGACAAATGGGCGGGGGCACCCGGACCGATCGTCGGCCGGCCCGCGGTCTACGCCTGGCGGGACCAACTGCATGTGGTTGCCCGGGGAGCCGACAACCACCTGTACCACTGGCGGTGGGCCGCGGACGAACCCGAGCCGCACTTCGCGGACTGGGGTGGTGAGGCGTACTCCGATCCGACGGCCTTCAGCTGGCAAGGACAGCAGCACGTCTTCGCGCAGGCGGCCGACGGCCAGTTGCAGCACTGGTGGTGGGACACCGTCGGCGGGTTGCAGAAGGACAAGTGGACGGGCGCGCCGGGGAAGTTTGTCGGAGCACCGGCCGGGTACGCCTTCGGCGACGAGCAGCAGGTCGTTGCCCGAGGCCCCAACAACACCCTGTACAAGTGGTTCTGGAAGCAGAGCACGAACAAGCTGACGTTCGACGATCGCGGTGGGCAGGCCTACTCCGATCCGATCGCCTTCCAGATCAACGGTCAGCAACAGATCTTCGCGCGGTCGGCGACGAACACGTTGTACCACTGGTGGTGGACGCCGACCGAAGGCTGGCAGCAGAACGACTGGGGAGGCAGCGTCAGCTACCAGCCCTGAGCCGTCGCGGTGGCCGGGGTGAGCCTGTAGCCGGTGTTCTCGGAGAACTCGGCCGACAGCGCGAACCGGTCACCGCGCACGACGGTGTGGCGCCACTCGACCGGGCGGTTCTGGGCGGTGCCTTGGCGGATGATCGAGAAGACGGCGGCCTCGGCCGGGCAGTGCAGCAGCGCACGCTCGGCCGGGGTCGGCATCACAGCGCGGATGTCCTCGCGGCCGTGATCCAGACGCAGGCCCGTGCGCTCGGAGAGCTCGTTGTAGAGGCTGGTGTGGGTGAAGTCGGCGTCCAGGAGTGGCTCGGCCAGCTCAGCCGGCAGCCAGACGCGGTCCAGCGCCAGCGGCTCGTCACCGGCGTACCGGAGGCGCTCCAGGTAGAGCAGGGGGATGGACGCCTCGAGCTCCAGGCGGGCAGCGATGACGCCGTCGGCGCGGATGTCCAGGACGCGGACCACGCTGTGCTGGTCCAGGCCGGAGGCCTCCACCGACGAAAACAGGCTGTAGAGGGCGCCCATCGGCTGCCGGATCTCGGGGACGATCGCGACTCGCGGCTGGCGGCCGCGCTCGGCCACGATCAGGCCGTCGGTCCTGAGTTGACCGAGCGCTTGGCGCACGGTGTGGCGGCTCACGGCATACGCCTCGACGAGCGCCAGTTCACCGGGGAAGGCCGCGTCGAACTCGCCCGCCCGCAGACGCCGTACCAGGTCGGTCTGCAGTTGTTTCCACAACGGCTGCCCGCCTTCGCGGTCGAGCACAGTCATCTTGGTCGGACCTCCGATTTGCCAAATGTCCGGTCATCTCTTAGCTTAAATGTACGCACATTTCTGCGGAGAGGAGCCGGGCTCATGGTTCAGGTCGAGGTTAGGCCAATGCGCACTCCTGCTCTGCACTCTCCGAGGAGTGGGCGGCTGCCCGGGCTGCTCGTCGTCCTGGTGCTCGCCGGCGCGGCCGTCCCGCTCGGGCGGTTGGTGCCGGTGGTTGGCGGGCCGGTGTTCGGGATCGTGTTCGGCGTGCTGGCGGGGCTTGCCTTTCCACAGGTGCGCTCCGAGGTGTTTCGGCCCGGGATCGACTTCGCGTCCAAGAATCTCCTGCAGCTGTCGATCGTCGTGCTGGGGACCGGGCTGTCACTCCAGCAGGTCGCGCACGTGGGGCTGTCTTCCTTGCCGGTGATGTTGGGGACGCTGGCGCTCGCGCTGGGTGGCGCGTGGTTGTTCGGGCGACTGCTGGGCGTGCGGGATGACACGCAGGTGCTGATCGGCGTCGGTACGGCGATCTGCGGCGGCTCGGCGATCGCGGCCGCGACGGCGGCGATCGGGGCTCGGCGGTCGTCGGTGGCCTACGCTCTCGCGACGATTTTTACCTTCAACATCGTTGCTGTGCTGACGTTCCCGCCGCTCGGCCATCTGCTCGGGATGAGCCCTGAGGCCTTCGGGCTCTGGGCCGGGACTGCGATCAACGACACCTCGTCCGTCGTCGCGGCCGGGTATGCGTACAGCCAGAGTGCCGGTGATCAGGCGATCGTCGTGAAGCTCACGCGCTCACTCACACTGATCCCGATCGTGCTCACGCTTGTCGCCCTCAAGGTTCGCCGCGAGAACCGCGCGGCCCGGGCGCTCGACGTACAGGGTGCTGCTGGGCAGGGGGCTTCGTATCACGGGGCGACCGCGTCGACGCGTCGGCCGCTGCCGTGGAAAAAGCTCGTCCCGCTGTTCCTGATCGGTTTCATCGCCGCCGCGGGGCTGCGCTCGGCGGGCGCCGTACCGGATGCCTGGTTGCCGACGCTGAGTCTGATCGGGACCTGCCTGATCACGGCCGCACTGACCGCGATCGGCCTGTCGCTCCGGCCGCGCGAGCTGCGCGACGCAGGACCCCGGCCGCTCCTGCTCGGAGCGATCCTCTGGGTCCTGGTCGCGGTCGGCAGTCTCGTCCTTCAGTCCTTCTTCTCGTAGGCGGCCGGGCGGGTCTGCGCCGCCTGGATCCGCGGTACGTCGAGCTTGCTGCTGCGGTCGAAGTTGTAGATCCCGTTCTCCTCCTGGAAGACGTCGGTGAGCTGCGTGTAGCAGTAGCCGAACATCAGCGGGTCGTCGAGCAACGCGTCGACCAGCCCGGTGAAGCGGACATAGAAGTCCTCCTCGTCCGCGACCCGCTGGCCGTAGCCCCATGAGTCCTCGCTGTTCCCGGACTTACCTGCCGCGGCCTTCTCCGCGTTCCACCAGATCCCGCCGAACTCGCTGCAGAAGTACGGCTGACCGGCGTACGGCTGAGAGATCGGCCGCCCCTCGGGACCGCCGAGGTTCCCGTACGGCGTTCCGTCCTTCAGGCCGGCCATCTCCTGGGCGAACTCGGCCGGATCCTGCGTGTAGTTGTGCGAATCCCAGACGTCGGTCTCGGGCACGCGGTGCGAGTAGCCGGACGAGTCCAGAACCGGTCGCGTGGAGTCAGCGGCCTTGGTGGCAAGGAACATCGCGCGCGTGACGTCGTCCAGCTGGGTGATCCGGTCGTGCAGCAACTGGTGCGTCTCGTTCAGCGGGCACCAGCCGATGATGCTCGGGTGGCTGTAGTCGCGTTCGACCGCCTCCAGCCACTGACCGACGTACGAGGCCGTCGGCTGCTGGTTATCGTCACCGGTGTGCCCGACCCCTGAACCCCAGTCGCCGAACTCGCCCCAGACCAGGTAGCCGAGCCGGTCCGCGTGGTACAGGAACCGCTCCTCGAACACCTTCTGGTGCAGGCGCGCGCCGTTGAACCCAGCCGCGATGCTGAGCTCGATGTCCTTGATGAGCGCGTCCTCGGTCGGCGCCGTCATCAGGCCGTCCGGCCAGTAGCCCTGGTCAAGAACGAGTCGCTGGAACACGTGCTTGCCGTTGATCAGGATCGCCTGGCCGTTGACCGATACCGACCGCAGGCCCGCGTAACTGTCGGCCGTGTCGACAACGTTGCCGTCGGCATCGATCAGTTCGAGGGCGACGTCGTACAGGTGGGGGTCGGTGGTGTCCCAGAGCCGCACGCGATCGGTGGGGATCTGCAGGGTGAGTCGCGGCGCGAAGTCGAGATCGGCGCGTACCTCGGCCGTCGCCACGTCGCCGTCCGCGTCGCTGAGGATGGCGCGGATCTTGTAGCCGGGCTTGTTGGCAGATACCGGTACGGCGAGGTGGAACGCGGAGCCTGCTACATCCGGAGTGATCCGGGGCCGCTTGAGGTGGACCGTGGGTACGGCCTCGAGCCACACGGTCTGCCAGATGCCGGTCGTCCGGGTGTAGAGGCAGGCGTGGTTGTTGTAGAGCTGGCTCTGCTTGCCGCGAGCCTGCGGACCCTTGTGAGTGTCCCGCGCCCGGACGACGATCGTCGCCTCTTCACCCGGCTTCGCGACCTTGCTCAGGTTGGCGCTGAACGGCGTGAACCCACCGCGGTGCCGGACTACCTCAGTGCCGTTGACCCACACCGTCGCGTCGTGGTCGACCGCCTGGAAGTGCAGCACCGCTTCCTTGCCCGCCCACTCCTGCGGGATCGTGACCGTCGTGCGGTACCAGACCGCCTCCATGAAGTCGACGTCCTCGATCCCCGACAGCTCGGACTCGGGAGCGAATGGCACCACGATTCGCCGTTCCAGCTCCCGTTCCCGCAGCCCCCGCTCCAGCCCACTGTCCGAGCGGTCGATCTCGAACTGCCACTCGCCGTTGAGATTCACCCACTCCGCTCTCACGAACTGCGGACGCGGATACTCGGCACGAGGCTGTGTCATCAGTACTCCCGATACGTGGCTGGGACGGATCGGTTTGACACTACAACGTTGGAATTCGCCCAGCAACAGCTGATTTCACCAGTTGGCTCGTCGTGCCCCGCCGGAACCAGGTGACCACCGCGGCCAGCACTAGGTAGGTCAGCGGGATCGCCGGCGAGACGCCGAGCGCGACGACATTGGTGAGCGTCGCCCCGACCATCAACGCTCGCCCGCCAATGGGTCCACCCACCAGATGCGTCGGGATGGGACGCCTCATAGCCCGGGCCGGGGGGATCGGCGTACGGACAGGACGTATATGTGTGCGACGGGGGTTCTGGGGGTCGGCGTAGGCGTGGCGGGTGCTCTACGTAGGTGACTATGTCCTGTCCGTCGGCAGATAGTCACCCCTCCCGTCGGTACCGCCGCTATGGCTCCCCAAACCGGTTTGGGGAGAGTTTGCCCGGCCCGGAACGAGATCTGGGGAGGATTTGCCCCCCGAATGGGTCCCATATCCTCCCCACACTGGCTGGACGCCGACCCGAATCCTCCCCTGGAACCGGTGTGGGGAGGCGGCCTCGGGCCGGGCCGGTGACTGGGGAGTTCTCATTGTCGTTTCCGGGGTGAAGCGCTCCCTACGACACACCCCCAGCCAGCCAGGCACCCTGACCGCCACCCCTCGACTACCGACCGGCCCCAGCCCTCAGCCCGGCGTCGGCGCCGGTTATGTCCGAAGACACGCCGTACCAGGCCTGCGGTCCTTCGGACGTCAGCTCGGCGGCGGGCCGGTTGACACCAACCCTCACCCGCCAACTAACCACCTCATGGGTGGACCCAGCAGGTGGTGGGTTATGGACCCGCATGCGCCTAAGGAACCCACAACCGCATGGGTCCACCCACCAGATGCGCCCCGGTTCGGCGCCCTCATGGCGCGCCTGCGGGAATCGGCGTACGGACAGGACGTATGCGTGTGCGATGGGGGTTGTGGAGGTTGGGGTCGGCGTGGCTGGCGGTCTACGTAGGTGACTATGTCCTGTCCGTCGGCAGGTGCTTGTGACGCGAGTCGGCGTGAGGGGAGGTCGACTTACTTGGTGAAGAGGGCGGCGTTGAGGAAGGTCGGTGCGAAGGCGTTGGGGCGGTCTTCGCGGACTGGGCGGAGGTCGATGGGAGTTAGTGGGGTGAAGATGTTGCGGAGGTCTTCTAGGGAGAAGGCCATGCCGCCCGCGGTATCGCCCGAGATGAGGACTTCCTGGTCGGTGGGGGTGTCCACTTGGCCGGTGGCGAAGGTGATGATGGCGAAGCGGCCGCCGGGGGCTAGGGCGGGGAGGATGCGGTCCAGGTAGGTGATGCGGCGGTGCGGGGCTATGTGGTGGAAGCAGCCGGAGTCGTAGATGAGGTCGTAATTGGTGCCGGGGAGTGGGTCTCGGAGGATGTCCAGGGCGGTGAGGGAGACCGTGGCTGGGAAGTCTGGGCGGACGCGGTCCAGGAGGTCGGCGGCGAGGTCTACGCCGTGGACGGTCGCGCCTTGGGCAGCCAGGTAGCGGGTGTTGCGACCGCCGCCGCAGCCGATGTCGAGCACGCGGGCGCCTTGGAGGGGGCCGAGGAGATTGCGCTCGTGCCAGTCCACCAAGGGCTCGTCTGGCAGGTCCGTGGCTAGGGGATGACCCTTGCGGGTCAGGAGGTCGGTCCAGAAATCGGCGGCGTCGCGGCCGGACCGATCGCCGCGGTCACTGGCTGCGACCACTCGATCGAGTGCTTGGAGGAGTTGCTCGGTCGTGTGCATACGCAGGAAGGAGGACACTGCCCAATTTTACCTTGCTGGTAAGGCGAAACCCATCGTCGGAACGGGATTTTTGGACCGGTCGAGAGGCTTTGTCGGTGGGAGCGCATAGGGTTGCGGCGTGAGCGATGCTGTGGGGGAGATCGAGCGGGTGCTGAACGGTTCGCCGAGTGTGCTGGCGTTTCGGGCGCTCTGTTCAGCCTTGGGGCGAGCGGGTGGTCCGGAGGGGCTTGTCGAGGCTTGTGCGCACGGGCTTGCCGACTGGCCGGACGAGACTCGCGAGGCGCCGTGGTCGTGGGTTGCAGGGCTTGAGGACGGGTACGTCGCACCTGGTCTGCAGCTTGCGCGTTCGCTGGTGAGCCAGACGCCGCATCTTGGTCTGACGGATCCGGCGATACCCGATCCGGGCCGGGTGCCGGGCGTCACGAGCATTGATCTTGGTTCGTTCGCCACCGAGCAGTTGACGGCGCTCGTCGCGAGCCTGCCGCGCTGGGAACAGCTGCGGGCGCTCAAGGCGTGGTATCTCACCGAGAGCGACACCGCAATGGTCGCCGCACTGGCGGCTTCCCCTGCGCTCAATCGGCTGGAATCGCTTGACCTCATTGACATTCGCGAGGACCTGTTTCACTTCACGCCCCCGCCGTTCCGTCCACCGGCAGGTCGCCCGCTCCGTCTCCGCCATGTGGGGCTGCGTGCTCCCGACCTGACCTACCTCTTGCGTGCCGGCATCGTCCAGCGACTGCGCTCGGCAACGGTTCTCGTCTGCAGCCTCGACGAGGCACGCGAGCTGGCGGCCTGCCCCGAGCTCGCGCAGCTCGAGCGGCTGACGATCGGCTTCCGCTGCGGCCGAAACGGTCAGCACATCCTTGGAGAGCAGACCGTCGGCAACGTCGTACCCGAGGACGACGCAGCCTGTACGGCGTTCTTCGCGGACGCGCAGTTGACCAGGCTCAGCGCGTTCGGTCTGCAGGGATTCCCGTTGGGCCGCGGTCGGCACGGTCTCGGTCCTGAGGGTTTGGCCGCGGTTGTCGCGAGCGGGATCGTTCCGCAGCTGACCGACCTCTCCGTCAAGGTCCTCCCGCTCGGTGATGCCGCGCTGATCGACGTACTCGATGCTCTCGATCACGACCGCGTCGAGAGCATCACCTTGCAGAACGTTGTTCTCACGGACCGGGCAGCCGAGGGCTTCACCGGCACGTACTCGGCGCTGCGCAACCTCGATCTGCGACACAACTACCTGACCGAATCCGGCGCGCAGCACCTGGCGCACGACGTCGATCTGCCGGCGCTGGAACGGCTCGACCTCTCCGGCGATCCGGGTGGATCGCCGTACTACGGCCGCTCCGAGATCCAGCCGATCGGCGACGCCGGCGCCGTGGCGTGGGCCTCGTCGCACAACGCGATCAACCTCACCGAGCTCCACCTCGCCGCGACCGGGCTCACTACCGAGAGCATCCCCGAGCTCCTCAGCATCGGTCAGCTCGAGATCCTCGATCTCTCCTACAACCAGCTCACTGGCTGGCCCGTCGTCGACCGTCTCCCCGGACGCAGCCTCAACCTCGCCGCCTGCGCCCTCACCGACGACGACCTCATCACCCTCACCGGCGCAACCGCCGAGCTCGAAAGCCTCAACCTGGCCTACAACACCATCGGCACGGCCAAAGCGCTCGCCGCCTGGTCCGCCGTAGCGGGCCTCCGTGAGCTCGACCTTCACGACAGCCAGCTCGACGACCACAGCCTCACCGAGCTGGGCACCGTCGCCACCAGCCTCCTCGAGCTCGACCTCCAACAGGATGTCTGGAAGCTCAACCAGCGCCGGTACGACGAACCGCTCCCGCCCGCGATCGCGGATCCGGCGTACTTCCCCAACCTGGACTCGGTCTTCCTAGGCCTCGTCGACGAGTACCACGGTGCCCGCCACTCGACCGGATACCCGACAGACCAGGCCGCAGCTCGCCCCGCCCTCCGCACCTTCCTCACCCACGCGGAGGTCGACGAAGAGCTCACCACTCCCGACACCCCCGAAGCCCGCACCTACCGCAGCACCCACGACTTCCGCCCCGGACTCGCCACCAACCGAGCCGAACGCGAAGCCGAATCCCGGGCCTTCGCCCGTCAACTCCGCGGCTAGAGCCCCAGTAGGCGGGCGCCGTTGTTCCAGCAAACGGCGCGGAGCCAGTCGTCGCCTAGGTCTAGGTCGGTGAGGGCTTGGAGTTGGGTGGCGTAGGGGTAGGGGATGTTGGGGAAGTCCGAGCCCAGGACGATGCGGTCGGCTAGGTCGGCCAGCCGTGGGACCAAGGAGCGGGGGAAGGGCATCAGCGACTCGGTGAACGGCGTCAACGCCATCGTGGTGTCTAGGTGGACGTTGGGGTAGGACGTGAGGTCGAGGTGCTCGGCGTATTCGGGCATGCCGAGGTGGGCGACGACGACTGCTAGTTGGGGGTGGCGGCGGAGGACTTCGCTGATCGGTCCGGGGCCGGTGTGGCGGCCGGGGATGGGGCCGGAGCCGCAGTGGGCGACGACCGGGGTACCGGCTGAGGCTAGTTGGCCCCAGACGTCGTCGAGGACTGGGTCGCGGGGGTCGTAGTCGCCGACCTGGAGGTGGACCTTGAAGATGCGGGTGCCTTGGTCGAGGGCTTCACGGACGTACGTCGAGGCGCTCGGCTCGGGGTAGAAGGTGCCGCTGGGAATGCAGCCGGGAGTCGTGGCGGCGAAGTCGCGGGCCCAGGTGTTCAGCCAGGCGGCCATGTCGGGTTTGTGAGGGTAGACCAAAGCCGGAAAGGCCCGAACGCCCAGCAGGGCAAGGGTTTTCAGCCGCTCAGCCATCGGCGTCCGGTAGGTGATGGGCCACGGCGTGCCGTAGTGCTCGTCAGCGGCGTCGAAGTATTTCCAGACCGCGTTCATCACCTGGTCGGGCAGGAAGTGGACGTGAATGTCGATCAGTCCGTCCAGCCCCAGCCCCTGCCACCACGCCGGTACGTCCTCGTCTCGCATGCGGACCAGCCTAGAACGAGGTCAGCGCCATCATGGTCGTCGTACCGATCGGCTTGCTGTTATGACTCGGACTGGTCGGCGAGCCAGAGGTTGATCAGGCCCTGGAAGTGCGCCTGGAACTTCTCCTGCTCGTCGACCGGGTACGTCGCCACGACCGTCTCGCGCAGGATGTCCGAGAACTCGGTACCGCTGAACCAGTCGCGGACGCGGGCGTCGAAGTCGGGCAGGTTCTCGGCGCACCACTCGTGATACTTCACGGTGTCGAAGTGGGCGTCCGCCAGGGCGAGGTAGGCCTCGATCTTGGCGTCGTAGTCGAGCGACTCGTCGTCGGCGATCGCGAAGTACTTGTCGGTCTGCAGGTCGACCGAGCTGCGCCGGCCAGTAGCGAGGCTGAACACCGACCACTTCACCAGCGCGCTGATCGCCCAGGGGAAGTAGTAGTGCAGCGACGTCACCGCGACGTCCGGGCAGGCGTTGGCGTAGTCGATCGGGTGCACCGAATCGCCGCGGACGAGCATCTCGCAGGAGTTGAACTCCCAGCCGAAGAACGCGTTCACGATCCGGCTGATCGCGACCGCCTGGTGGCCGGCTGACGGGCTGAGGAAGTTGTGCGAGACGGCGTACCGGTTGTGCATCGGCTCGTCGGGGCGGAAGTCCATCACCATCGTCTCGGCGCCGATCGACAGCGCGCGGGCGAACTTGTCGTAGTCGATGGTCGCCTGCAGGTGCATCAGCATCTCGCCGGACTGGTCGTAGGCGCGGTGCAGGTCGACCTTGTTGTTGATCCGGGAGACCCCGCGCCAGCCGCCGCCGTCGAACGGCTTCATGTACAGCGGGTAGCCGAGGTCCTCGGCGATCGCGTCCAGATCGAAGGTCTTGTTGTACTTCGCCGACGTGTAGGCCCAGCGGACGTTGTCGACCGGGTTCTTGTACGGCACCAGCACGGTCTTCGGGATCTTCAGTCCGAGCCGGAGCATCGCGCAGTACGCCGAGTGCTTCTCCATCGACTGGAACGTGAACGGCGAGTTGAGCAGGTAGGTGCCGTTCATCAGCGCGGCCTTCTTCAGCCACTCGCGCGGGTGGTAGTACCAGTACGCGAGCCGGTCGATGACGAGCTCGACCTTGACCGGGTCGTTCAGGTCGAACGGCTCGATGGTCAGTCGCTCGGTCTCGAACTCATGGCTGCCAGAGGCGGTCTTGACCGGGCCGACCCGGCGCAGCAGCGCCTCGAAGGCCTGCGGCCAGTCCTCCTCGGCACCCAGCAGCAGACCGATCAAATGGCGAGAGTTGTCAGCCACGGGTTCTCCTCACGAGTCAGACGAACAGGTCAGACGAATCGGGGCAGGTGGTGGGCGATCTGTTTGCGCCACCACGGCCAGTCGTGCGCTACGTCGTACCCCCACTGGTCGAGCTCATGCGGGATGCCTTTGGCGGTCAGTACGCCGTCGATCGCGCGGGCCGACGGCAACGAACCGGTCGGGTGCGTCTCCCAGTCGCCCTGACCGACGGTGAGCACCAGGAAGAG
This sequence comes from Kribbella sp. NPDC058245, assembly GCF_042882005.1. NCBI lineage: Bacteria > Bacillati > Actinomycetota > Actinomycetes > Propionibacteriales > Kribbellaceae > Kribbella > Kribbella sp. NPDC058245. The sequence continues at coordinate 246,725 of NZ_JBHVWY010000003.1, read as the reverse complement.
CCGGCGGCGCAGCCAGTCCAGGTGGTCGCCTTCGAGGTTCGGTAGGTAGTCGGCCGGGTTGTTGAAGTACGTCGCCTCGCCGCGCTCCCCCCAGGCGTGCCAGCTGGCGGCGTCGTAGTTGCCGGACTGGCAGATCGCGACCGGGAAGAGGTCGGCTCGTTTGAACGCGAAGTTCAGCGCGTGGAAGGCGCCGAGACTGCAACCGGTGGTGATGATGTCGGCGGTGCCAGGTGAGTCCGCACCGATCGCGGGGACCACCTGGTCCAGGATCCAGGACTCGTAGCCGCCGTGCCGCCGGGCGCGCTCCTCGAGCGGGATGCTGCGATCGGACCAACTGAGGTCGTCGAACGAGTCGACGCAGTACAGCTTGACCCGGCCGGCCTCGATCAGATCGGCGACCGCGTCGACCATGCCGTTGTTCTCGTAGTCCCAGGCGCGACCCTGCTCACTCGGGAACACCAGCACCGGCCGGCCGTAGTGCCCGTAGCGGATCAGGGTCCCGCGCCGGTCAAGTCCCGGAGCATCCAACTCGACCTGCTCACGCTCCACACGCCTCACCCCCGCAGTAGTGTCCCGCGAGCCACCATGCCATGTCTTTACCTCGCATGCCTCGTCTTAGCGCGTCCCGGCAACAAACGAGGGCTAGGACCAGATGCGGTTCAGCAGTCCCGTCAGGTCCGGATCGAGGACGTCACGCCAGGCGGTGAAGTTGTGCATGTCCGGTGTCTCGTCGAACTCGACAGGGAGTCCCAGCTCGGCCAGGTGCGCGGCCATCACCCGGTTGTTGTGCACGTTCTCCTCGGTGGCACCCGCCGTCATCGAGACAGCCGGTGCGCTCGGTGCAGCGGTAGCCGCCAGCACCTCACGGACGAAGCTGGTCACCTCGGCGTAGAACTCGAACCGGGACTCCTGCGGGTCCGTATCTGGCGTGAAGAAGGACCCCGACTGCAGGAACAGCCCCTCAAACGTGCCGGGGTGGTGCCACTCGGCGTACAGGGCAGCCAGTGCTCCTAGGCTCGCACCCATGAGCACCGGCTGACGGCTCTTGTACTGCGTCGCCAGCGCCGGGAGCACCAGTTGCGTCAGAGCCTCGGCGTACTGCGGATTGGCGGCGTACCAGAGGTTGCGGGTGGTCGGCCGGATCAGGGCGAGCCGGAACGGCGGGAGCTCCGCCGACGCGACCATGGCGCCGGCGTAGTGCGTCAGACCGGCGTACATGGCGAACTCGGGCCCGTCGTGCGACAGCAGCAACGGCAGCTCGAACGCAGGCGTGATCCCATCCGGAGCCCACACCTGTACGTCGATGGGCCCGACCGGCGACTCCACCGTCACTGGGGTCAGCGTGGACGCCACCGGCTCAACGCTGACCCAGGCCGGCTCGACATACCCCGGCAGCGGCAGCCACGAGTGCTCACCGAACGCGCCCCCGACCACCCGCGGGTTGGTCGGGTCGGTCCGCATCCCCTCGTCGGCGATGTCGAACAGGTACTCCATTCGGTGCACCGACGGTCGAGCCAGCCGCAGCTCCCAGCCGTAGTCGACCGGCTTGAACTCCAGCAGCTCTGCCGCGAGTCCCAGCTCCTGCCACAGCCGCACGCCCGTGAGCGCATGCGCCGGATCGCTGAGGCGGAACACCACCTCAGCTCCTTCGACAGCGCTCACAACATCAGGCATCCGCACACGGTACTGGCAGAAACACTGACATCACCTGTCAGTCATAGCGGCTTATCGTGGGGAGGTGGTCGATCTCACGGACATTCGGGCAGCGACAGCCGACCTGCCGCGCAGCTACGAGGTGCTGGTCCGGGACCGGATCAAGTTCCGCGTCGGCCGGATCGTGTACCTGGCGGTGGCGCCGGACGAGCAGACGATCGGGATCGGGTTCCCGCGCGAGGAACGGGCGGCCGCGCTGGCGGCGGAGCCGGACAAGTTCCTCCCGCCGAGCAAGTCCGACGAGCGGTACCAGTGGATCGTCGTACGGCTGGAAGCCCTCGAGTACGACGAACTCCGCGAGCTCGTCATCGACGCGTGGGCGCTGTGTGTACCGAAAAGGGTGCGTGAGGAGTTCTTGGCAAACCTGTGACGGAGTGCAGCGGAATGGGTAGGTTGTCCCCTCGACCGTGAGGATCTGGGGGAGTGCATGGCCGAGAGGGTGCCGCTGGGGTTCAGCCAGCTGGCCGAGTGCCTGGCTGAGGTGTACCGGAGGCGCAGCCTCAATCGGTTCGACCACAGCCTGCGGCACGAGCGCGATGAAGCACTCCCGATCTTCGCGTGTGTCCAGGAGCCGCTCGACCTGGAGAAGCCCGCACGGCACGGACAGCCGGCCAGCCCGGTCGTACTGCGGATGCTGTCCGACCGGCTGCGCCCTGAGGGAGCGCAGTCGCCCGAGCTGCAGGTACCGCACTTCGTCGTCGGTCTTGAGGACAAATCGCCGACGGACGGCCCGGACGCCGAGCTCAAGCCGGTGTCGACCGAGGAGGTCGACGAGCTGGTCAGCCTGCTCGACCGTGCGACCGCAGGTCTGAAGGACAACCGGTCCGGCGGTTACGACTTCCCGCGGTACGACCTGGTCCGCTGGCTGATGGGCGAGTCCTTCACCGAAGCCAAGCAGGTACGGCGGGCTCTGTACCGGCGAGCGGTTGGCGGTGTCGGCGACGGCGACGGCGTGTGGGCCCGCATCCAGCTCCAGCTGCCGGGCTGGCTGCAGGTGCTGACGCTGTGGTTGCTGCCGACGTTCTTCTGGCTGCGGAACAGTGGACGGGTGCCGGTGCTGTCCGGGGGGTATCGCTGGCTGCGCACCCAGCCCTATCTGGCCCGCGGCGACGACAACCTGTTCGAGCTGGCTCGGCGGATCACCCGGGACAAGCGGCCGGAGCAGGACCCCGAGCGATTCGCCGGACTGCTGGTGAACGCGTTCCTGGAGGATCTGCGGGCCGGGTTCCGCCGGGTCGAGTGGATCCACAAGCACCGGGCGACGCACCCGATCCTGCTGGTCGGTCCCATCAGCCGGACCAACGGCGGTTACCTGCTGGTCCGGATGGTGGCCGAGGTTCGCAACGACACCATGCGCTTCGACCCGCTGCTGCTGGTGACGATCGGCCGGAAGGTCCCGCCGCTGGCGTTGGAGCCCGGCGAGGCCAAGGTCGACGAGAGTGTGGCCGCCTGGCGGGCCCGGCACCTGCAGGAGAGTCTGCAGCGCTGGATCGGTGCCTGGCTGCTGACCTTCCCGATCGGTGCGAGTCAGGTCGCGGCTGCCCGCAAACTCAGTCTGAAGAACCGGCCGGCGGCCGTGACGACCGAGGCCGAGCGTGAGGTCCGCTTCCAGCGAGTGATCGGTCCGTGGTGGCGGCGGCGTACCGGTGGGTGGTTGATCATCGGGACGGTGCTCGCCGTACTGGCAGCGGCGTACGGCGGCTTCGGCGTACTGGATGATCGGCGGCATTGTGGTGGCGACGGGTTCCGATGGCTGTTCTTCGAGGCAGTGGACAGCTCGGTGGCCAAGGTGGACGGCGACTGTGTCGGGCTGACCGACGGGACGAACTCGTTGCTGTACCCGAGCGACTCGTTCGGTCCGGTGGGGGCCAAGATTCTCGAGCAGAACCGGAAGGCTGCCGAGCTGAGCAAGCTGGAGCCGGAGCGGCCGGTGATCACGCTGGCCTCCCTGACCTCGGCGAGCGACGGGTCGTCGAGTCCGGGCGGCTTCACCGCAGAGCGTGAGCAGTTGGCCGGTCTGGCTGTCGCGCAGGCTGTCCAGCTCGGGAAGCCGGCGCAGCGCTATGAGCCGATCCTGCGGGTGCTGATCGCCAACGCCGGGCCGCGGTACCGCCACGCCGATCGCGTGGCGGCTCAGCTCGGCGCCTTGGCCCAGAAGGATCCGTCGGTCGTGGCAGTGGTTGGCATGGTCGAGAGCCGCCAATCGACGCAGGACATGATCCGCAAGCTCGCCGCCGTCGGGCTTCCGACCGTCGCGGCAACCCTGACCGCCGACCAGATGGTCGACGTCAGCCGGATGTACCTGCAGATCAGCCCGCAGAACCGGCGGGAGGCGGCCGTCGTCGCGGCCCACGTCCGGAACCAGCTCGCAACCGGCAAGGATCCCTTCGGCCATGCGCTGAAACCCAAGCTCACCGTGTACAAGTCCGACGACCCGGCCGACACCTACAGCCAGAACCTGGCCAAGGACGTGGTGCAGGCGTTCGCGGCCGTGGGAGTCCCCGGCACCTCGTCCTCCTACAGCTCCCAGGGTGGGGCTGTCGATCCGGCCGCTGCCGGTCGGGAGGCCTGCGATCACCAAGGCGAGGTCGTGTTCTTCGCCGGTCGTGGTCAGGTCGACTTCCAGGCGTTCCTCGGCGGGATCCAGGATCGCTGCCGGAACAGGCCGCCGTACATCATCGGTGGCGACGACACGACCAAGTACGTCGCCGATCGCGGGGTCAGCGGCCTGAACCAGTCGATCCCGTTCCAGTACCTGGCGCTCGCACTGGCTCCCGACCTGCTGCAGAACGCGTCGCCACAGTCGGCCGACTTCTACGTGCGGCTGCAGGAGCTGTTCCCGTACGAGAAGACCGATCGCGGCCGCAGCCTGGACGGGCACGCGGCGCTCAGCTACGACGCGGCGTACGCGATCGTGCTGGCGACCAGCTACCTGCGGCGGGACAGCATCGCGGTGAACGGCGGGACGGTCTGGTCGGCGCTGCAGTCGATCACCGACGCGGACGGCGCCAAGCGCGGGTACCAAGGGGTGAGTGGACCGATCGACTTCGGCGGCAGCATCGCGCGCCGGGTGCCGGTGAACAAACCGGTCGCGATCGTCACCTTCCAGCGCGGCGGACCAGTGCCGAAGGCAACGATCGTCTGCGGCCAGCGGTCCGAATCGCCGAGCTGGTGCCCGGTCGACTAGTCCTTCAGGATGACCGAAAGACCATCCTGGCGGCCGATGGGTGGGAGCGATTCGCCAAGCATCCTTGAAGGTATGACCGGGGACTTTCTACCTGAACGCCGCAGGGCGTCAGCGCTCAGCCAGATTCTGACCGTCGTACTACTGCTCGCCGTGGGCGCCACGGCCGCTTGGCTGCTCCTCTAAAAGCTAAGCATCCCAGCGCACTTCCGCCTCACCGGGCCGGACCACACCGGCCTCGTAGGCGACGACGACGGCCTGGACTCGGCTGGACAACCCGAGCTTGGACAGCACGCTGCTGACATGGGTCTTCACCGTGGTCTCGCTGACGAACAGCTTGCTGGCCAGGTCGCGGTTCGACAGCCCGCGGGCCATCCAGACCAGGATCTCCCGCTCACGCTCGCTCAACTGGCTGAGCAACCCCGCCCAGCGCGCATCCGGCTGGGCGGGCGCGGAGGACGCCGTACCGCCGACTTGCCGTTCCAGCTCGACACATCGCTCCAGCAGGACGCGTGTCGACGCTGGGTCGACCAGTGAGTCGCCGCGGTGCACGGCTCGGACGGCTGCGACCAGCAGGTCCGGATCGGTGTCCTTGAGCAGGAATCCCGACGCCCCAGCCCGCACTGCACTCAGTACATAGGCCTCGTCGTCGAACGTCGTCAGCACCAGTACGGCGGGTTTCGACCGCCCGGCGGCCTTGTTCGCCGTGGTGATGCGCTCGGTCGCGACCAGACCGTCCATCACCGGCATCCGGATGTCCATCAGTACGACGTCAGGGTCGAACTGGTCGATCATCCGCAGCGCCTCCGCGCCGTCGCCGGCCTGCGCGACCGTGACCAGGTCCGGCTCATGGTCGAGGATCATCGCCAGGCCCATCCGGATCACGCCCTGGTCGTCAGCCACCAGGATCCGGATCTGGTCACTCAGTTCTGCGGCGGCAGCCATGCCTGCACTCTCCATCCACCCAAGGGGCCCGCCGCGACGGCCAGTGTGCCGCCGACCGCTGTGGCCCGTTCGCGCATCCCGATCAGCCCGTTCCCACGGCCGCTCTCGCTTCGCCGGGCGGTCTCCAGCACGTTCACCGGTGGTGGGCCACCGCTGCCGTTGTCGTCGATGGTGAGGAGTTCGCCCTGCGGACTACTCTGCCAGGTCACCCGAGCCGCGGTGGCCTTCGCGTGCACCATGACGTTGGTCAAAGCCTCCTGAATGATCCGTACGGCGGTCAGATCGGTGGCCGTGGTGAGCTGCTGCTGCCGGGTCGGCAGGAACATGGCGACATCGATCCCGACCGCCTTGAGCCGCTCACCCATCCGGGCCACGTCCTCCAGGTCGGGGACTGGCGCCGTACCGCCGCCGGAATCTGTCGGCTCGGCGCCTGGCGACGCGTTGAGCACTCGGACTGTCTCCCGCATCGCGGTCAACGCTTCCTTGCCGCTGGCAATGATCCAGCGGATCGCCTCGCGCAGGACCTCGGGCCGCTGGTCCGCGACGCGATCGGCGGCCTGGGCGCGGATCACGACCGCGCTGACGTGGTGCGAGATGACGTCGTGCAGGTCGCGGGCGATCCGGGTGCGCTCGGCGACCGCGGCCCGCTCCGCCTCGACCGCACGCAGGCGGACCAGCTCGGCGTTGCGCTGCTCGAGGACCGCGACGCTCTTGCGGCGCCGGCGCGCATCGGCGCCGAGCAGGACCATGCCGCAGATCAGGGCCTCGGCAAAGACGAACAGCGACACGTTGATGTAGCTGTACAGGCTCTGCAGATCGCTCGGCAGGTTCTCGTATCGCTTGCCGTACATGATCGCGCGGTTCGAATGGCCGAGTACGACCGCGACCACGGTCGGCAGACCGATCATCAGCCCGGCGAGGCTGCCCATCGCGAAGAAGCCGCTGACCAGACGCCGTACGCCGTTCGAGGCGGCGATGTATCCGGCGACCAGCAGCGGGACCAGGTGGATCTCGGACTGCAGAGCCGCGTCGGCGATCTCGGGCTGGCCGAACATCGTGAGCCCGAGCTGGGCGGCGAGTCCGGTACCGACCGCGGCGTACACGAACGGATAAAGGAGGGAGACCGCGATCAGCGTCGTCCGCGGGCGGCGGCGGCCGAAGGCGATGGTGGCGATCAGGAAGACGCCGGTGACCGCGGAGACCATCGGGTTCCGCGGGCGCAGCCAGCTGTCGTCGATCACACCGAGCCCGACGAACCAGATGATGGCGACGACGGCAGCCACCAACAGGTCCTGCTGGAGCTGCGACAGGCGTCGCCATGCGGTCATGTCGCCCAGCGTAGTCATCCGACTCTGAGTAACGCTTCGTCACAGCGGACGGAAAGTCTCCAACTTTCGGACGAGTCCGAACGTCCGAACTGATACTCAGGGCCTACTGGCGGCCCGGGAGGACGGTCCCTGGGACCGATGTGACACCGATGGCAATCCGAGAGGCTGTACCCATGACCGAACAGCTACCGCAGCGGCCACGCCGTACCGTGCGGTCGCGGTTGCTGTCCGTGACTGGGCTCGCCGTGATGGTGACAGTGATCGGCTCGGTGCTGATCTGGCACGCGCAGCTGGGCGAGTTCTTCTCGCCGACCGCCGACAAGGAACCGGTGATCTCGGGGCAGAACGCCCCAGCGGTCGCCGGCCCGCCGAGCGCCACCGTCAAGGTCAAGATCACGCCCACTCCGACGCCCACGCCCACGCCTTCGCAGAGCCCGAAACCCAAGCCCAGGCCCACGACCAGCCCGAAGCCGAAACCGACGACGGCGCCGAAGGCGGAGTACGGCGAGGAGAGCATCAACGGCCTGTCGCCGAAGCTGCGCACCCGCCTGAAGAAAGCGATGGTCGCGGCCCGCGCCGACGGCGTCACGATCCGGATCAACTCGGGCCGGCGGAGTGCCGCCAAGCAGCAGCGGCTGCTGAATGAAGCGATCAAGAAGTACGGCTCGTACCGCGAGGCGACTCGCTGGGTGCTGCCGCCTTCCAAGTCCGCGCACGTGCAGGGCAAGGCCGTCGACATCAAGCCGGCCGCCGCCATGCAGTGGCTGGACAAGAACGGCTGGCGCTACGGCGTCTGCCGCCGCTACGACAACGAACCCTGGCACTTCGAAGCACTGACGACGCCAGGAACCAAGTGCCCGCCGCGCGAAGCCAGCTCGACGGCCCACAAATAGTCCACCCTCACCACCGCCAGGAGCAGATCATGACGATGACCTACGCACAGCCGATGCCGACGCGCTACACCCGCGCCCGGCTCACCGTTCCCGCTCTGTGGCGGCAGGTGGTCCGTTCGAGTGCAGCCGCCACAGGAGGCGAGAAGATCGTGCCGGAGCCGGACCGGTCGGCGTACACGCAGTTGGAGATCTACGACGGCGTACTGGCTGCTTTCGAGCGCCGGGACGAGGTCGCCGCGGTGCTGGGGGCTGCGGGAGACCGGGAGACCGCCGTACGGCGTCTGCGCCAGGAGTTGGCGCTGACACACCTGCAGGCGACCGCACTGCTCGACCTGCCGCTCACCACCGAGTGCCGGGACCGGATCGCGCACCGGGCCGCCGAGTTGCGTACAGCGCTGGAGCGGTAACACTGGAATGTGTGATCACCCTGGAGCAGGCAGCACGGTTACGTAAGGCGGGTGTCCTGTGGACACCCGCGGCCGGCGACCGGTTCGTCGTACCGGACCGGGAGATGGACGACGACGTGTTCGTGGTGAGCGACATGACCGTCGAGGTGCACGACTACCAGGGCAGCAAGGTGATCGGCTTCAACGGCACCACGGAGTGGGCGCTGGACAGCATTGAGCAACGCGAGGTGATCTGGCTCCCTCGTGAGGAGCAGCTCCGCGCTCTGCTGGGCTCACACTTCGTTCGGCTGGAGGCGGGTTACACCGTGGAGTTGACCGGCTCTACGCACAGTTCGCCGGATGCCGAGCAGGCGTACGCGAACGCCGTACTGCATCTTCTGGACGCCTGAGTCACCGCAGGGTGTTCGGGCGCCAGTACTGCTTCTTGTCCTTGTCCTTCACGGTGTAGCCGAGTTTGGCCACCTCGTCGCGAAGCTCGCGCAGGTCGGCCTTGCCCTTGTCGCCGTCACCGAAGCTCTTCGCCCGAGCCTTCAGTACGGCGTTCGCTCCCGGCGGCAGCTCGGGTTCGTCCTCGACCCAGCGCCGGAACCGGTCCGCGTGTGGATCACCGGCATCCGACCACGGATAACCGTGCGCGCGGAACGCCTGCGGGATCTTCTGGGCGTCGCTCCTCAACTGGTCGTGCTTCTCCCGCGCGAGCTCGCGGGTGGTGGCGTCCAGCAGGACGATCTCCTTGCCGTCCAGGAACGCGGCCGCAACCTTGGTCCGCGGGACGGTGACGGTCTTCTCGTTCTTCAGGAACTCCACCGAGTCGTTGGTGATCGTCACCTTGAGTGTGTCGTCAAGCGCCATCGCTGCGAGCAGCAGGCCGCCGAGCAGGCCGACCACGATGCACACCACGACGACCCACCAGCCGTCCCAGCGGGCGACCAGCTCCAGCGGTCCCTGGAACGGAACCCACTTCTGCCGGCTCGCCCAGTCCGCGATCCGGGGCAGGAAGAATCCGAGAACCGCGCCCGCCAGCGGCAGACCGCCGTACAGGACGACTTTGTCTGTGACGGAGTGCCCGATCACCGTCTTGCTCTGCATGCTTCGAAATTAGCGTTTGTGGGCGGAACTTTAGTATCGAAGGACGACGACCGAAGGAGACTTGGTGACCGAGGGCATCTGGCTGCGCTTCCTGAGCGGCCCCGAGATCGATTCGCTGGGGCTGACCCGGACCGAGATCGTGGACGCGGTCGAGGGAGCGGTTCGCGAGCACGGTCTCGGCCGGACCTCGTTCGAACCGCGGGTGCACCTGATGCCGTCGAACGGCGGGATCGGTCATTTCAATGTGCTGCGCGGGCACTTGGACGGGCTGGGTCCACATGGGGTCAGTGGGGTGAAGGTCGTCGGGGACTTCGTGCCGAACTATGAGCGTGGGTTGCCGAGTGAGCTGGCGATGGCGACCCTGTTCGACCCGACTACCGGCGTACCGCTGGCTGTGTTGGATGCGACGTTCATTACGGCGGCTCGGACTGGGGCGATGACGACGGTCGGGGCGCGGTATTTGGCTCGGCGGGACAGCAAGATCCTGGCGCATGCCGGTGCACGCGGGACCGCGTGGTGGAACGTGACGATGCTTGATGACCTCTTTGATCTGGACGAGATTCGGGTGACGTCGCGGCGGCCGGAGTCGCGGGAGAAGTTCGCCGCTGAGCTCTCGGAAGAGCTGTCGACGCCGGTGCGGGTGGTTGCTACGGCGGAGGAGGCTTTTGACGGTGCCGATGTGCTGGTGGAGGCTACCCGGTTGATGGAGCCGGAGCCGTTGCTGCGGACGGCTGCGGTGAAGCCGGGGGCGTTCGTGGTGCCGTACGGGACGGTTAGCGCGGTGGAGCTGGATCTGCTGGATGTGATGGACAAGGTCGTGGTGGACGACTGGCGGGAGGCGCAGTCGGGGTCGTTCGGTGCCCTGCGGCGGCATGTGGACACGGGCCGGTTGTCGCCGTCGACTCTGTACGCCGAGTTGGGGCAGATCGTTTCGGGTCAGAAGCCCGGGCGCACGGATGATGCCGAACGCAACTTGTTCTGGCATCGGGGGTTGTCGTTGCTGGATGTGGCGATCGCGTATCTGATCCTGCAGAAGGCCGAAGCGGCTGACGTCGGCACGATGCTGCGGTTCCACTGACATGCTGATCAACCAGGCGTCGGACGTCGATCCGAGCAGTGCTGAGCCGATCGAGATCGGTCGGCCCTTGTTGGATGGATTGGCTGCAATCCGCGCTGAAGTCCTCGCTGCGCTTTCGGGTGGTGAGCCCGTGTACGGCGTCAACACCGGCATGGGTGCGATGAGCAAGGTGCGGTTGACCTCGTCCGAGCAGGCTGTTCACCAGCGCAATCTGTTGCTGGGGCGTGCCGTGGGTGGGCCGCCGTGGTTGCCGGCTGACGAGGCTCGTGCGGTGCTGCTCGGTCGGCTCCGAACCTTCCTGAACGGTGACTCGGGGGTGTCGGTCGAGCTGATCCAGCAATTGGTTGCCTTGATCAACAGTGGTCAGCTGCCGCAGATCCCCTTGGAGGGTGCAGGTTCGGCCGGCGAGATCATCCCGCTGGCTCATGCGTTCGCAGGGTTTGAGCCTGGGCCGAAGGAGGGGATCGCGTTGCTGGCAGGCATTCCCGGAGCAACAGGCCGCGCGGCTCTTCAGGTTGCGCGCGCTCGACGGCTCGCAGACCACCTGAGTGCTGTTGCCGCGGGCGCGATCGCGGTCATCGGGGCCAACAGAGCGCCGTACCAGCCGCTGGCGGGACGCGGGGACGACGTACTGGCTGGGGAGCTGGCTCGGTTGTTGGAGCTGGCGGGGCCGGAGGTTGAGCCGCGGAGTTTGCAGGCGCCGGTTTCGTTCCGGGTGGCTGGTCAGGTGATTGCCCATGTACGGCGGTCGATCGGCGATCTGGATGCGGCTGTCGGGCGGGCGTTCGATGGGGTGACGGACTCACCGGCGTACTTGGGTGGCGAGTTTGTGGGGACGGCCGGGTTCCACGGGATTGATCTGACGGCGTACTGCGATCAACTGGTGGTGGCCTTGGCGCATGCGGCGGAGGTTTCGGCGGCGCGGCTGCATCGGTTGCTGGACCCGGCGGTGACGGGGTTGCCAGCTCAATTGGCGCAGGAGCCGGGACCGCAGGCTGGGTTGGTGGCGGTGCACAAGCGGGCGGTGGCGACTACGCATCGGTTGCGGCGGCTGACGTTGCCGACGGCAATCGGTACGGCGGAGACGTCGAACGGGCAAGAGGATGTGCAGAGCTTCTCGTGGGAGGCGGTCGGCAACCTCGCGGAGGCTCTCCGCCTGACCCGCGAGGTCACCGCCTGCGAACTCCTGGCCGTCTATCAGGCCCATCTGCTGGCGAAGCGGCCGCTCCCGGTCAGCCTGCAGGCGGTAGCGGCCGTCGTACCGCCGATCGTTGCTGATCGACCGTTCGGGGAAGACCTGACCCGGCTGCTGGAGACCGTGCTTCAGCCCTGACCGGCGATGGCCTTCTGCAACTGGGGGATCAGGATCGGGAGGACGTACTTGATGCCGAGCGGACCGCCGATCGAGAACGCGCTGGATAACTCGCCGCTCGGCGTCGGGGTGTTGATCACTGGCGCACCGCCGAAGTAGGCGACGTGCTTGCCCTGGACTGCCGGAAGGGCGTTGTACAGCTTGCTCTTCTCGAGTCCGGGGTCGAGCTTCCCGGCGGCGTCGAGAGCGGCCAGGTAGATCACGTCGGCCTGGGCCTTGGTGGTCTGCTCGGCCGGGATCGCGACGTAGAAGTCGCCGTTCTCCATCGCGTCGACCTGCGGGTTCGTCTTGAAGCCGAGCGAGGTGAGCAGGTGCATCCGCGGGTCGGACGGCAGCCAGGCGTTCAAGACCGCGTTCGTGTAGACGCCGGCGGTGATGGTCTTGCCCGCGAACTCCGGGTTCGCTTTGGCGGCGTCGGTGAGCAGCGTCTCGGTCTGCTTGATCACCTCGCGGCCCTCGGTCGCCGTACCGGTGGCCTTGGCGATCTCGGCGACCTGGTCCTGCCACTTCACGCCGTACACGTTCTTGGTCCCGGCCGGGGCAGCGATCGTCGGCGCGATCGCGGTGAAGGTCTCGAACTCTTTCTTGTCGTTGATCGTGTTCACGTAAAGAATCAGGTCCGGCTGGAGGGCGGCGATCTCCTCGAACTTCGGCTCGAACGACTTCAGCAGCTTCGGGGCCGGCTGGTCGCCGAGCGCCGACTTCACCCAGCCGCGCATCTCGGTGTCGCCGAACCAGTCCGCGCCGCCGACCGGGACCACGCCGAGCGAGATCGCGGCCTCCATGTCACCGCCGCCGATCGCCACCACGCGCTGCGGCTTCGCCTTGATCGTGGTGGAGCCGAAGAGGTGATCGATCGTCACCGGGAAACCCGCCGTACCGCTGTCGCCGGCGGTCGTCTTCGGGGCCTCGTCCTGACCGCACGCGGTGAGACCGGTACCGAGGCCGAGCAGGGTGAGAACGACGGCCGCGGCGGCTCGGGAGCGAGGCAGCTTCATAAGGTTAGCCTAACCTGACCTGGCGGGATGCGCTGAGCGGGAAGAAGCCAGCGCGACACGCCGACTGCCGCGGAGTCGTAAGTAGCTTGCGGCCCTGCTGTGTCGTTCTCTTCGTAAAGCTAACCCCGAGGGGGTATCAGGCCACTGGTTGTATCCAGTAGCCTACGCGCGTGCGGCCGATATGGAGGAAGTCGTTGAAGCGGTTCGTGGTCCCACCGGACTGGCCGACGCCGCCCCGCCGAAGTTGGGTTCCGCCGAAGACCTGGCGCCCCGACCCCTCCTGGCCCGAGGCCCCTGACGACTGGCAGTTCTGGGTCGACGGCAAGGGTGAGCCGGTCCGTGGTCCGATCGGCCTGTACGCCGGACCTTCGCAGCGCACGGTGATTGCCGGAGCCGGTGCCTTGGTCCTGACGTTGGGCATCGTCTTCTGGGCGTTGTCCGCGGTTGGACTGTTCGGCGGTGGTAGTGAGGACACCGCTGCCCACATCGCCGGCGACGACGCCTCGACAACCCCGTCGGCCTCGCGGACTCCCGTCGTACCGTCGAAGTTGCCGACCGTCACGCCCTCCGCGCGCAAGCCGACGCCGACGCCGACGCCGCTCGGCGCAACCGCCGAGCCCACCCGCCGGCCCACGCCGACCCGGACGAGCTCGCAGCCGAAGCCGACGCCCACCAAAACCACCACGACGGTCAAGCCGTCGCGCCCCACCACCACCAAGCCCTCCACCGAAGAAGAGGCCCTCCGCCAGTACTGCGTCCAGCGCGGCTGGCCGGCCGAGTGGTGCGACCCCGACAACTGGAACAGCCCCTCAGACGACCCCCGCAACAACCCCACCCCCAACTAGCCGGACCGCCCCACCCCGCGCCTTCGCGCGCCCCGCAACCCTCCAACTCGGTGGATATCCCCTGAACTGGAGGGTTGCCCCCTGAAAATCTCGACGGGCAACCCTCCACCTGAGGGGGTAACCACTCCGGTGGCCACACTCGGTCGCCGACTTGCGTGTGATCCGTCGGGTGCGGGGATCAGGACGGGCCTCCCGCCCACGCCTCGCCTCGCCTCGTCGTACAACCCTCCAACTCGGTGGATATCCCCTGAGCTAGAGGGTTGCCCCCTGAAAATCTCGACGGGCAACCCCCCAACTGAGCGGGCAACCCCACGCCGGCCGAGGCGTTCGTGCCCGCTGAGCATTTGGACGGATATCCGCTGAAGGTGCTGGTTCTCCCCTTGAATTTCGAGGGGAGAAGGGGCGCTTTGCGGGGTTATCCGTTGAAATTTCGGCTCTTCTGACCCATTCGTGGGTGGTGGGCTGGCGGGTTAGCTGGGCGCTGTTTCACCGTTGGCGGTAGGTGATGTGCTTGTAGTTGTTGGGGGTGTGGACAGGAAACGGGGGCTGTGAACAAGGCATAGCTTGTTCACGGCCCCCGCGGGGGGTGCGCACCCCCGGGGCTGTGTCCGGCGCGCGGGATGCCGGACCTGTGCCACCGTCTAACCTCTCGTGCGGCTGCTCGTGCGGGTGATGCTGAGCGTGAACTGTCCGAGCCGCGCAGAGTTAGACGGTGCTGGCGGTCCGCCCCGCCACCCCACACCCTCCCCCTCCGCATCCTCCGGCCCCGGCGAGCACGGTGGGTTCAGTCGGTGTGCAGGACCAGTGGTCCGATGTCGAGTGGAAGGAGATTGCCGCCAGCAATCGATGTCCAGCAGCACGGTGCGTTCAGTCGACGACGCATTCCCCCCGCTCGCCGATGACGTCGCCCGACACCCTGCGATTGGACGGCAACCCGCCGGTCCGACAACGCGCGAGCCACCCACACCTACGTCACAACAGCCGAAATTTCGCCGGTGGGTCAGACGACGTTTTGTTCGGTTCTTAGGTGGTCCGTGGCGAAGCGGCGAGCGTTCATGGGGGTGACGTCGACGAAGGGGCGTCGGTCCAGGTAGAGGTCTCGGATGATTTCGCCGACGGCGGGGCGTTGGAGGAAGCCGTGGCCGGAGAAGCCGGTGGCGTAGAGGAAGCGGGTCAGGTGGTCGGCTTCGCCGATGAGGGCGTCATGGTCGGGGGTTACCTCGTAGAGGCCGGCCCAGCCGCCGGTGAGGCCGACGTCGAGGAGTGCCGGGGCTCGGCGTTCCATTGCGGTGGTGAGGCGGGGGAGCCAGGCGTCGGTGCGGTCGAGGTGGAAGCCGGGAAGTTCGTCGGGGTCGGACATGCCGACGAGGAGGCCGGGGCCTTCGCGGTGGAAGTAGAAGGTGCTGGTGAAGTCGATCGTCATCGGCAGCGTGGGCGGGAGGTTGGGGATCGCCTCGGTGACCACGATCTGGCGGCGCAGTGGGGTGACGGGCAGGTTGAGGCCGAGCGGGGCCGCGAGGTCGGCCGACCAGGCGCCGGCGGCGCAGATCACTGTGCTGGTGCGGACGGTGCCCAGGCTGGTTCGGACCGTGGTGATGTTGTTGCCGACGGCATCGATACCGACGACGCCGCAACCGGTGATCAGGGTGGCGCCGAGACGGCGGGCGGCGGTGGCATACCCCAGTACGACGGACTCCGGCGTACAGTGCCCGTCTGCTGGGGAGAAGCAAGCGCCGGCCAGGCCGTCGGGGGCGAGGATCGGTGCGAGTGACAGGGTCTCGTCGACGCCGATCATCCGGGTCGGTAGGCCGACGGCGCGTTGGCGGATCGTGCTCTCGCGGAAGAGCTCGAGCTGGTCGTCGTTCTCCAGCAGGAACAGGTAGCCGACCCGGTGCAGGTCGATCTCCTGCCCGGGCCGTTGCGCGAAGTTGGCGAACGCCTCGAGGCTGCGCGCGCCGAGGGCGATGTTCAGGTCGTCGGAGAAGTTCGCCCGTACGCCGCCGGCTGCCTTCGAGGTCGAACCGGAACCGAGTGCGTTTCGCTCCAGCAGCAGTACGCGTTCGACCCCGGCCTCGGCCAGGTGGAACGCGATGCTCGTCCCCATCACCCCGCCGCCGACGATCACCACGTCGGCGGCCTCCGGCAGTACTCCGCTCATGGCAACAAGAAGTCCAGATCGGCCTCGACGGTCTCGGTGTCCATTTGAGCCTTCTGCAGCTTGCCGGAGTAGTCCCAGTTCATCGACTGCCAGCGGGTGAACTGATCGAGCACCCAGATCCCGCTCTGCCGGGAACCGTTGCCTGACTTGCCATTCCCGCCGAAGGGTAGGTGCGCTTCGGCGCCCGAGGTCGAGTTGTTGACGCTGACCATGCCGGCCGAGATGCCTTGTGCGAACCGGAACGCCTCGTTCGGATCGGTGGTGTAGATCGAGCTCGACAGCCCGTAGCCAGGCTTGTTGCCCAAGGCAATTGCTTCGGGCAAGGTCGAGTACGTCGTGATGCCGACGATCGGACCGAAGGTCTCGTTCAGGAACAGCTCGTCGTCGGAGCGCACCCCGTCGACGATCACCGGGTGGTAGAACAGCCCGGCCGCGGGCTCGCCCACGAATCCTTCGCGCGGGTTGTCCGCGCCGACCCGGCCGGTCGCGCCGATCACCGTGTGGTGGGCCGCGATCCAGCCCAGCGTCTTCTCGAATCCGGCCGCGAACTTCTCGTCCAGTAACGGGCCGAACAGCACGTCCTGTGTCGGATCGCCCATCGCTGCACCGGCGACCGCAGCGGTGAACCGCTCCACGAAGGCGTCGTGGATCGACTCGTGCACGATCACCGTGCCAAGCGACGTACAGCGTTGTCCCGCCGTACCGAAGCCGGAGAACAGGGCGCCTTCAACGGCGAGGTCGAGATCGGCACTCGCGCTGATCACCATCGGGTTCTTGCCGCCGAGCTCCAGGCACGGCGTCTGCAGGTGGCGTCCGCACAGCTCGCCAATCTGCGTGCCCACTGCGCTCGATCCAGTGAAGCCGACCTTGTCGATCAGACCGGCCTGCAGCGACTGCTCCAACCCCGCGAACGTGTCCGGACCATCGGCGTACACGACGTTGAAGACCCCAGCCGGTACGCCGGCGTGCGCGAACAGTTCGTAGAACGCGTCGGACATCACTGCCGAGTACTCCGCGGGCTTCCAGACGACTGTGTTGCCGCAGAGGAGCGCTGGGACGATGTACCAGGACGGTACGGCGACCGGGAAGTTGCCGGCGGTGATGATCGCGACCGTGCCGATCGGGCGGCGGAAGGTGAAGAGCTGCTTGTCCGGCATCTCCGACGGAACGGTCTGCCCGTACAGCCGGCGACCTTCGCCGATGAAGAAGTCGCAGGTGTCGATGATCTCCTGGACCTCGCCTCGCGCTTCGGCGATCGGCTTGCCGATCTCTCGGGTGACGAGCGCGGCCAGCCGCTCCTTGTTGGCGGTCATCAGCCGGCCGACGTTCGCGATCACCTGACCGCGCTGCGGTGCCGGCGTCGCCGCCCACGCGCCCTGCGCAGCCCGAGCCGCCTCGGCCGCCCGCACGAACACGTCCGGGCCCGCGCTGCCCACCGTCCCGACGACGTCGCTCAACTGCGCCGGGTTCGTCGACTCGGTACGACGTACCGCCTCCGCAACCCGTTCGCCGGCCACCACGGACACTACGTCGACACCCATCCGAATCCCCTCAGCTCGATGAACACCCCCACCCTCACCCACCACGCCCTCCCTCGCCACCCCAACCCGCATTTGGTGGGTCATCTCATCAAGTGGACGCGCGTCTGATGGGTTAACCCATCGGGTTGTGGGTTATGGACCCATGTGGGTGCAGAACCCACAAGCTGGTGGGGGAACCCATGAGCTGGCGGTGGGCGGGGGTGCGTTTGGGGGGTTAACCCATGGGGTGGTGGGTTATGGACCCGCATGCGAGTGCAGAACCCGCAAGCTGGTGGGGGAACCCATCAGATGGTGATAGGTGAGACGCGATTTGGTGGGGCCGCCCATGGGGGTGTGGGTGGGCTCACGGCATGCGATGGGCCCTCCCGCACGGTGGTGGGTCAGCCCACCAAAGTGGTGGGTCAGCCCATCAAATGGGGAGGGTCAGGAGGGGACTTTGCGGTTGGCGTAGAGCTCAGGGACGGGGAGGGGGAGGCGCCAGAAGCGGGTGGGGGAGTTGACCATGCCGTAGCGGAGGGCGATGTGGCGCATCACGCGGAGCGGGCCGCCGATCAGGATGATGGCCAGGGGGATCTCGAGGAGGGCCGCGCTGAGCAGGGCTTGCATGAGGTCGCTGCGCTGGCTGGTGAGGACGTCGAACCAGGCGTCGCAGAGCAGGAGGACGCCGGAGACCACGGCGGTCGGGAAGACGATCACGCGGCGCTTCCAGCCGGCGATCGCGGTGAGGGCGAGCGAGGCGAGCAGGATGATGTCGAAGCCGACCCAGGTCGCCACCCAGTGCCGGGCGACGTAGTGGTTGGGCAGCGTGACGGCCAGGTAGACGGTCCACGGGATCAGGGCCAGCGCGGCGAGCAGGATCAGCAGGGTCCGCCACTTCCGGATCCGGTTGATCGTGCGCACCGAGGGTCCGCCGGCCGGGCGCGGGGCCAGCCGGAGGATCAGCTCACGGCGCTCCGCCGGGGTCAGGGCGGCGATCTGTTCGTCGGTCAGGCTCACGTTTCCAGTATCCCGACGGCGTCCAGCACCCTCTTGTGATTGCATTCACAAGCGCTTAGAATGGACGCCCGGAGCAACCGTGGAGGTGTCGACGATGACCAGCCGCAAGCCCCCCAGTATGTCGATGCAGGACTGGATCGACCTCCAGTTGAGCGAGGCCGAGAAGGCCGGCAAGTTCGACGACCTGGTCGGCGCGGGGAAGCCGCTGAAGCTCGCGGACCAGCACGACCCGGACTGGTGGGTGAAGGACTTCATCCGCCGGGAGAACATCGACACCGAGGCGCTGCTGCCGCCGGCCATGCTGCTCCGCAAGGAGAAGAAAGAGGTCCGGCAGAAGGTCGCGAAGATGCGCCGCGAGTCCGAGGTCCGCGACTACCTCGCCGACCTGAACCAGCGCATCGTGCTCGCCATCCGCGATACCACCGGCCCGGTGATCCCGGTCGGGAAGGTCGACGCCGAGGCGGCGCTCAAGCAGTGGCGCGTGGACCACGAGGAGTGGTTGGAGGATCGCCGCCGCGCCGCAGCGCGCGCGGCCGCGGAGTCCGCCGTACCGTCGAAGAAGAAGTCGATCTGGCAGCGGATCTTCAGCTGAACTCCCGATGCCGGGTGGGGCGGGGCGGCCTCCACCCGGCACCGGGCATTACGTCGTGAGCAACGCGCGCGCCGCGGACTCGATCGTCTCTTCGCTGAGCAACACCTGCCGTGCGGCGTCGCCGAGTGGGACGAAGGAATCCGCTGAGGTGACGCGGCCCAGGCGCCCGGTGTAGCCGTGGTCGATCAGGGCGGCGAGCACGCCTTCGGAGACGCCGCCGGATCGCCGGGTCTCGTCGACCACGAGTACGCGGCCGGTGGCTGTTGCCTCACGCAACAAATCCTCCACCGGCAACGGCGCCAGCCAGCGCAGATCGAGAACCCGTACGCCGGGCAGTCGCGCCGCCACGCGCAGACTCATCGGTACGCCGTTCCCGAACGTCACCAACGTCAGTTCCGTGCCTCCGCCGTACGTCCGACCGCGCCCGATCGGCACCGGCGAGGTCGGGTACGGCGTGAGCCACGCGTCGTCGGCCTCGTCGTACAGATCGCGCCGGTGGTAGAGCGCGATCGGCTCCAGGAAGACGCTGACCGTGCCCGACGAACGCGCCGCGGCCGCGCAGGCGTGCAGCATCGCCGCCGCGTCATCCGGTCGCGAGGGGGACGCGATCACGAGACCCGGGATGTCACGCAGTACGCCGATCGCGTCGTCGTTGTGGAAATGCCCGCCGAACCCCTTCTGGTAGCCGTAGCCCGCGATCCGCAACACCATCGGGTTCGCGTACTGCTCCTGCGAGAAGAACTTCAGCGACGCCGCCTCACCGCGCAACTGATCCTCGGCGTTGTGCAGATAGGCCAGGTACTGAATCTCCGGGATCGGTAGCAGCCCGGACACACCAGCCCCGAGTGCGAGCCCAAGGATCGACTGCTCATCAAGCAGCGTGTCGAAGACCCGGGCTGCGCCATGCGTCTTCTGCAGTCCACGCGTCACGCCGTACACGCCGCCCTTGCGACTGACGTCCTCGCCGAAGACCATCGCCTCCGGATAAGACGCCAGTACGTCGCTCAGGGCGCGATTGATGGACTGGCTGAGCGTCAACCGCTCCGTGGCCGGCGTGAGCTGCGGCAGTGCGTGGGCGACGGCCACTGGATCGGGGAAGCGCAGCGGAGCAGCGACAGCCTCGGCCGAAGACAGCTGCGGCAGGCCGGAGACCTCAGCCGCGATCCGCATCGCCTCGGAGCGCTTGTCCTCGTAGAGATCGATCACCTCGTCAGCGCTGAGCCCAGCGCCGAGCAGACGACGCGCAGTCCCCAGCAAGGGGTCCAACACCTCGTCGGCCGCGACCTCCGCCGTACTCCGGTACGCCGCCTCAACGTCGGACCCGGCATGCCCGAGCAACCGGACTGTCCGCAGGCGCAAGAACGCCGGCCGCCGATTCCGCCGTACGAAGGTGGCCGCCTCCATCGCCATCGTCAGCGTCGCGACGAGATCGGTGCCATCGGCATCGAAATATCGCAGCCCCGGCCGCGACCCGTAGGCCTGCTTGATCCACCCGTCCGGCGTCCGCACGCTGATGCCGAGCCCGTTGTCCTCGCAGACCATCAGCAGCGGCATCGGCATGCCCTGGTACGACGTATGCAGAGCAGCGTTGATCGCGCCCGTCGCCGTGGAGTGGTTCGCCGACGCATCACCGAAGCTCGTCACGACGATCGCATCCGCGGGCCAAGGCGACGGTACGCCGAGCTTCGCGGCCCGGGCCATCGAGAACGCAACCCCCATCGCGCGGGGCAGGTGGGACGCGATCGTCGAGGTCTGCGGGATGATCGCCAGGTCGTGGCGGCCGAAGACCTTGTGCCGGCCGCCCGAGATCGGTTCGGTGGTCGCGGCGGCGACCCCGAGCAGGATGTCGCGCAGCCCGTCCTTCACCCCGCACTGATCAGCGCGGGCCAGGTAGAACGCGCCGGAGCGGTAGTGCAGCAGCGCGGGATCGGTCGGCCTCAGCGCTGCAGCAACGGCTGCGTTGCCCTCGTGACCGGCTGACCCGATCGTGTAGAAGCCGTGGCCCTGTGCCTGCATCCACCGGGCTGCGAGATCCGCGTGCCGGCTGCCGAGCTGAGCGTCGTACAGGCTGCGCAGCAGGTCTGCGGAGTAGTCGCAAGGGGCGGGTTTGAGGGCGCGCACACGCTCAGCGAACCGCTCGTCTACGCCGATCATGGGGTGCTCACCCGCGGCGTGAAGGTCCTCATTGAATACATGATCCGGGAAGAACGCCGAGACCACAGCTCGGGCCGGTCATATTCTGTCGGTGCCGGGTGGCACGATCGGCCGGAGAGCGTGGAGGAGGCGATCATGAGCGCGGGGTGGAAGGCGGTTCGACCGCTGCGGCACCGCGACTACCGGCTGCTCTGGATCGGGCTGGCGGTGGCGCTGCTCGGGAGCGGGCTGTGGCTGGTCGCGCTCGCCTGGCAGGTGATCGAGCTCGGTGGTGGGCCGGTTCAGCTGTCGGTGGTGACGACGGCGTACAGCATCGGGCTGGTTGTCTGCGTCCTGTTCGGTGGGGTCGCGGCCGATCGGTTGTCGCAACGCCTGGTGATGGTGGCGGCCGATGTCGTGCGTGGGTGCGTGCTGCTGGTCGTGGCCGGGCTCGCGCTGACTGAGCTGCTCGAGGTTTGGCATCTGGCGGGAGCGGCCGTGCTGATCGGGGCCGGCGAGGCGTTCCTGATCCCGGCGTACACGGCGCTCGTGCCGAAGCTGCTGCCTGCCGAGGAGTTGTTGGCGGCCAACGGGCTCGAAGGGACGCTGCGGCCGTTGGCGCAGCAGGCGACCGGGCCTGCGCTCGGCGGTCTGGTGATCGCCGCGATGTCGCCGGGGCTGGCGATCCTGATCACGGCGTTCACCTACTTCTTCTCCGCCGGCTGCGTGCTGGCGATGCGGATCCCGGCGTCTGAGCCGACCGAGCCCGCCGAGGATCGGGTGACCGGCGTGAGAGCGATGGCTGCAGATCTCCGAGAGGGTTGGGCCTATGTACGGCGGACGAGGTGGTTGCTGGCGTCGCTGCTGTTCGGCACGGTGTTCGTGCTGCTGATCCTCGGTCCGCTGGAGGTGCTGCTGCCGTTCGCGGTCAAGGATCAACTAGGCGGCGGGCCGAGTGACTTCGGCCTGGTCCTCGCGGCCTTCGGGATCGGCGGGGCGATCGGTGCGCTACTGATCTCCTCGCGCAGTCTGCCGCGGCGCTACCTGACCGTGATGACGTTGATGTGGGGCTTCGGTGCGTTACCGATCGTGGTCCTCGGCGTGGCTCAGCACCTCTGGGTGATGGCGGTCGGTGCCGCGCTGGTCGGTGCGACCGGCTCGGCGGCGATGGTCATCTGGGGCACGCTGCTCCAGCGCCGGGTTCCCGACCAGCTCCGCGGCCGGATCTCCAGCCTCGACTTCTTCGTCTCGCTGCTGCTGATGCCGGTCTCGATGGCGCTGGCCGGTCCCGCCGGTGCGCTGATCGGGATCCCCGCCGTCTTCGTCATCGCCGGAGTCGGGCCGGCGCTCATCTGCGTCCTGGTCGTCTACTGGGGTCGCCTGCCCTCCGACGAGCTGGCGAACCCGCTCGATCCCGCTCCGGAGCCTGCGCCCGCCTGATCTGCACGATCGGCCATGACAACCTTTCGCGAGGTTCCAGACGTCTTTGTTTGGGGAACGGTGGGATAGGGCCGCTCGTTCTATGGAGTAGTGGGTGGGATTTACGTGAGGTGGGCGTCACTGTGAGTGTGCAGCGGGTGGTGGTTGCTGCCGGTTTGGGTGCCGGGACGGTTGGGGCACTCACCGGCGTACTGCTGCTTGGCCCGATGGGGGCCTCGCTGCTGCTCGGGGTCGTGTTCCTGATCGTCTGGCCGCTGGCCGCGGTCATTCGGAACGTTGTCGACGACACCCCGGACTATTCGGCGATCACGGTCGCCGGGCTCGCCGCGGTGGGCGTGCTGTGCCTGCCCGGGCTCGTGCGCCTGGTCGCGGACGGCGCGTTCGGTGCCGCGACGCTGCTCGTCGGCGCGGTCGTCTTCGTGCTGATCGATCTCGTCGTACCGGAGCGTCGCGAGCGGCCGACGCGGCGGCAGCGCCGGATCCGGCGGTTGACCGAGGAGCAGTTCCTTCAGGACGAGGCGCTGATCGCGTCGCTGCAGTGCCCGCTGAGCATCAGCGAGCTGTGCGATGTCTGGGTCGAGACGGCCGGTCAGCTGGCGATGGGCGCGGACATGCGCGATCGGCAGGCGGTCGCCGAGGTGCGGCGGATCTGCCTGGACGAGTTCGAGCGCCGGAACCCGGTCGGTTTCCAGCGCTGGCTCGACGCCGGTGCACCGCCCGACCCGACCACCTACCTGATGGCCCGCGGGTCCTAAGAAGCCTTCTTCTTCGCGGAAGTCTTCGCCGGAGCCTTCTTCCGGGGTGCGGCTTTCTTCTTGGTCGTGCGCGAGGCGCGGGACTTGCGGGCAGCCTCGACGCTGGCGCGCAGCGCGCTGACCAGATCGGTCGGGGTGGTCGCCTCCGGCTCCTCCTCGGAGTAGACGACCTCCTTGCCCTTCCGCTTGGTCTCGACGAGCTTCTTCACCCGGTCGGTGTAGGTGTCCTTGTACGCCGACGGTTTCCACTCGCCGCTCATCGCCTCGACCAGATCCGCGGCCATGGTCAGCTGCTTACCCGCCCGGGACCTGGCCGGCAGGCTCTCCAGTTCGGCCACCGGGTCGCGGATCTCGTCGGCGAAGTACATCGTCTCCAGGACCAGTACCTTGTCCTGCGCCCGGATCGCGGCCAGGTACTCCTTGCCGCGCATCACGAACTTCGCGATCCCGGCCCGGTTGGTCTTCGCCAGCGCGTCCCGCAACAGCCCGTACGACGAGGCGTTGTCGCCCTCCTTCGGGCCCAGGTAGTAGCTCTTCTGGAAGTGGATCGGGTCGATCTCGTCCAGGTCGACGAAGGTGTCGATCTCCAGTGAGCGTGACTTGCCCGGGGCGATGTCGTCCAGCTCGGCCGGCTCGACCACGACGTACTTGCCGTTGCCGAGGTCGTGACCCTTCACGATCTTGTCGAACGCGACCTCACGGCCGGTCCGTTCGTTGACCCGCTTGTACCGGATCCGGTCCGACGTACCGCGCTGGAACTGGTGGAAGTCCAGCTCGTGTTCCTCGGTCGCGCTGTACAGCCCGACCGGTACCGAGACCAGCCCGAAGGTGATGTAACCGCTCCAGATCGAACGCGCCATGCGCGCCCGGTACCCACCTCACATGCGGTTGTAGCGTTTGCGCGCCTCGCGGCTCTCCTTCTGGGCGTCGCGGGCGGTACGGCGGGCTTCGTCGAGCTCGGCCCCGAGGTTGTGCACGAGTTGTTGCGCGTCCGCGAGCGCCTCGCGGGCGTCGTCGAGTTGTTTGTCGAGATCCTCGACGCGCGATTCCGCGGCCTGGGCCTCCTTGACCGCGGCCTCGAAGGCCTGCTTGGCCTCGGCGCGGGCGGCGGCCTCGCGTTCCTCGGCCTCGCGGCGGGCGCGGTCCTCTTCCTGCTCGGCCTTGGTGTCGGCGGCTTCCTCGGCCTGCTGGGTCTTGCGGCGAGCCCGCGCCGCTTCGCGACGCTCGTCCGTGAGCGGAGTGACGTTGGTGGGCTCACCGTTCTCGTCGACGACCCCGAAACCGACATGCCGGAGCGCGCTGCTCAAACGCCCTTCCCGTACGGCGTCGCCCGCGGCCGGGTCGACGAGCGCGGCATCGAGCGTCTCGCGGAGCTTCTGGGTGACATCCGCACTGACCTTCTGACCGGCCTCTTTGGCGAGCCGACCGGCCTCCTTGACCAGCTTGTCGAGCAACTGGTGGCGCTTCGGTGTGAGCTCGCGGAGCCGGTCGCCGTCCATGTCCGCGGTCGCTTCGCGGAACTCGTCGCCCAGGGCGATCAGGTCGTCCAGATCGTCCGCCGCGTGCTGCGCGACCAGGTTCGTCACCCAGGCGGCGACGGTCGGCTTCCGCAGCGCCTTCAGCCGTGTCGAGGCGAGCTGGTCACCGTCAGCCTTCAGCTCCTTGGCCAGCTCGTTGCGCGTCGCAATGAAGTCGGCCGCCGGGCTCGCGTACAGCTGGTCCGCCGCCTCCTCGAAGTCCACCCGACCGACGCTACCCGAAAGCTGACAGGTTCTGGCAGGTTGACGTGGTTGGCTCGCGCGGTGAACGAATGCTGCTCCGTGGCCGACCTCCGCCAGTACACGCTGCACCCAGGGCAGCGCGACACCCTGATCGATCTGTTCGACGAACACTTCGTCGAAGGCCAGGAGGTGTGCGGAATGCACATCGCCGGCCAGTTCCGCGACCTGGACGACCCTGACCGGTTCGTCTGGCTCCGCGGCTTCCGCAGCCTGGACGCCCGCGCCGAAGCCCTCAAGGCCTTCTACTACGGGCCAACGTGGCGCGCGCACGCCGAAGCCGCCAACGCAACCATGCTCGACTCCGACAACGCCCTGTTGCTGGAGCCGATTCACCTAGGCCCGGACTACCCGCAGGTGAGCTCTCCGCGCACTGCAGTTGCTCCCAACACGGTGGTTGGGGGGATGGTGCATCCGGCCGATGCCGGGTTCGAGGAACACTTCCGGCAGGAGATGCTTCCGGTGCTGGGCGAGCTGGGGATCTCCCCACTCGCGATCTTCCGGAGCCTTCGCGTACCGAACAACTTCCCGGCGCTCCCGCTGCGCGACGACACCGTTCTCGTCTGGCTTGCACGGTTCGCGGACGACTCGGCGTACGGGTCTTGAAGGAGTGGGATGGGCAGGTGCTCCGGCTGGGGCCGACCGCACGATCACAGCTGCGCTGATCGCGCCGACAACTTGAGGGGATATCCGCCCGAACTGCCCTTCGCCAGCCAAAAATCGGCTCTTGTGACGTAGGTGTGGGTGGTCCGCGCGTTGTCGGACCGGCGGGTTGCCGTCCGATCGCAAGGTCTCCGGCGATCCGATCCGCGAGTGCGGGGAGAGTGGGTGTGGGGTGGCGAGGGCGGACCGCCAGCACCGTCTAACTCTGCGCGGCTTGGACAGTTCAGGCTCAGCATCACCTGCACGAGTAGCCGCGCGGCAGGTTGGACGGTGGCGCAGGTCCGGCACCCGGGCGCCGGATACAACCCGGGGGCGCGCACACCCCGCGGGGACTTGAACAAGCTATGCCTTGTTCACAGTCCCCATTTCCTGTCCACACCCCAACAACCGCAACCAGGTCACCTACCGCCAACGGTCGAACAACACCCAGCCAGCCCACCAGCACGCCGGCCAACTGACCCACCACACGGAGAACAGACCGGTACGCCGTACCACCTACGAATGAGTCAGAAGAGCCCAAAATTCGAGGGGAGAACCAGCAACTTCAGCGGATATCCCCTCAAATGGACAGTCGGCGCGGAGGCCGCTGCGCGCGGGCTGGTGTTCGGCTGTCGATAAATAGTTTGCGCGCCTGGGTGCGGCCAGGCATTCTGAATCGCGAACCGTGCGGCGACGAGCGCTGCCTGGGCTTAAGGAGGGCTGACGAATGGCTATCACTGTGCTGGGCCATGCCCGCGTCAGTCTCACCTCGAGCTTCAGGAGCACCTCCGTTGTCTTCAGACGTCTTTCGTTCCGAATCTGACTTCTTCGCTACCTCAGATCAGTACTCTTTCGAATTCCAGCAGGTCGACGAAACTCTGGCGCCCAACCAGCGCTGGACCACCTGGCTGGACGTCGAGCGCGGTTCTCGCGGGCCTGAGCCCCGCCCCTCGTGGGTGGTGACGGCACAGGCCGCGATCGACACCGAGCTCGGCGTCCTCAAAACCGGTAAGGAAGCTGATGTCTTCCTGATCGAGCGCGCCGTCGAAGCCATCGGCGATGCGCCCGCACAGTCCTCGTTGCTCGCCGCCAAGCGGTACCGCACCGAGGAACACCGGTCCTTTCACCGCAGTACGTCGTACGTCGAAGGCCGTCGTACTCGCAACAGCCGCGACAGCCGTGCCATGGCCAAGAAGACCCAGCACGGGCGCAGCGTTGCGGCCGGGCAGTGGGCCGGCGCCGAATGGGGTGCACTGAACCAGCTCTGGAAGGCTGGGGTTCCGGTGCCGTACCCGGTCCAGATCGACGGGACCGAGCTGTTGATGGAGTTCATCGACGACGGTGAGGGCGGTGCCGCGCCTCGGCTCGCCCAGGTCCGCCCGTCGAAGGAACTGCTCGGTGAGTACTTCGAGCAGCTGCGGGGCGCCATGCGTGAACTCGCCCGGGCCGGACTCGCGCACGGCGACCTGTCGCCGTACAACGTGCTGGCCCAGGGCGAGCGGATCGTGATGATCGATCTGCCGCAGGTGATCGATGTCGTCGGCAACCCGAAGGGGATGGAGTTCCTCCTCCGGGACTGCCACAACATGGCGACCTACTTCACCAGCCGGGGCTTGGAGATCGACGAACAGGAGTTGTTCGCCGATCTCCTCAGCATGGTGTTCTAGAGCAGCAGAGTTAAGAGATGGCCTGGGCAGCCGCGCGGCCGGCGGTACGGCCGGTGAAGAGGCAACCGCCGACGAAGGTGCCTTCGAGGGAGCGGTATCCGTGGATGCCGCCACCCCCGAAACCGGCCACTTCGCCGGCCGCGTAGACCCCGGGCAACGGCGTACCGTCGGTGCGCAGGACGCGTGAGTCCAGGTCGGTCTGCAGACCGCCGAGAGACTTGCGGGTCAGGATGTTCAGCCGTACGGCGATCAGCGGGCCGGCCTTGGGATCGAGGATCCGGTGTGGAGTGGCGACCCGGATCAGCTTGTCACCGCGGTAGTTGCGGGCGCCGCGCAACGCGGTGACCTGCAGGTCCTTGGTGAAGGTGTTGGTCATTTCGCGATCGCGGGCGACGATCTGGCGCTCCAGATCGGCCAGGTCGATCAGGTTGTCACCGGTCAGGTCGTTCATCCCGCGGACCAGGGCGGGCAGGTTGTCGCGGATCACGAAGTCGGCGCCGCGGTCCATGAACGCCTTCACCGGCGGCGTCGGTCCACCGCGGGCCCGGCCGAGGACGGCCTTGATGTCCTTGCCGGTCAGATCCGGGTTCTGCTCCTGGCCGGAGAGGGTGAACTCCTTGTCGATGATCTTCTGGGTGAGCACGAACCACGTGTAGTCGTAGCCGGTGGTCATGATGTGCTCGAGCGTGCCGAGGGTGTCGAAGCCGGGGAACAGCGGGACCGGCAGTCGCTTCCCGGTGGCGTCGAACCACAGCGACGAGGGGCCGGGCAGGATCCGGATGCCGTGCATCGGCCAGATCGGGTCCCAGTTCTGGATGCCTTCGGTGTAGTGCCACATCCGGTCGCGGTTCACGTACCGGCCGCCGGCCTGCTCGGTGATCGCGAGCATCCGGCCGTCGACATGCGCCGGTACGCCGCTGATCATCCGCTTCGGGGGTTCGCCCATCCGCTTCGGCCATTGCGCGCGGACGAGATCGTGGTTACCGCCGATACCGCCGGACGTGACGATGACCGCCTGGGCGGACAGCTCGAAGTCGCTCACCTCGGTCCGCGAACTCGCCTGCCCACGCAGGACGCTGCTCGGCTCCAAGACCTTGCCGGAGACGCCGTCGACGACACCGCCGGTGACAGTCAGTTCGTCGACGCGGTGCCGGAAGCGGAACTCCACCAGGCCCTTGGCGACGGCTTCGCGGACGCGTCGCTCGAACGGCGCGACCAGACCAGGGCCGGTGCCCCAGGTGATGTGGAACCGCGGGACCGAGTTGCCGTGACCGTCGGCGTTGTAC
The DNA here is from genome assembly GCF_042882005.1 of Kribbella sp. NPDC058245. Lineage (NCBI taxonomy): Bacteria > Bacillati > Actinomycetota > Actinomycetes > Propionibacteriales > Kribbellaceae > Kribbella > Kribbella sp. NPDC058245. Next base: position 217,885 of record NZ_JBHVWY010000003.1, on the reverse strand, counting down.
CCACCGCGCTCGGCCCACCCGACCACGGGGAAGAACCGCACACCCTGGGCATGCAGCCACGACCGCTTCTCGCCGGCGGTCCAGTCGACGTACGCCTCGGCCCACTGCCGGGCCCACTTGTCCTCGTCGTCCAGCCGGTCGAACCCGGCCGAGCCGAGCCAGTCCTGCCACGCGAGTTCGTGCGAGTCCTTGATGCCGAGCCGGCGCTGTTCGGGCGAGTCCACGAACATCAGCCCGCCGAACGACCAGAACGCCTGGCCGCCCAGCGACGCCTCCGGCTCCTGGTCCAGCAGCAGCACCTTCTTGCCGGCGTCGGCCAGCTCCGCGGTCGCTGCCAGCCCGGCCAGTCCCGCCCCCACCACGATCACATCGGCGTCCATGCGCCCATGTATACCGGACGGTAGGCAGGCCTGAGGTAGACATGGACTCTGATGCGCGTAGTTGCAAGAATGTCGGGTGTGACGATCCTTTCCGCGCAAGATCTCGTGCTGCATGCCGCTGCCCTGGGCGGGGAGAACCCGCTGCCGCCGCTGCGCAGCCATCAAGAGGTGCACGAGGTCCGCAACCTCGCCGAACTGCCGCCCGACCTGCAGGCGAACATCCAGTACGGCGGCCTGCGCAGCACCCTGCCGTGTCTGGATCAGGACGGCTATGACCGGACGCTCGTCGAGACCGCGCTCCCGTCGCTGGTCCTGGAGAACGACCACATCCGCGCCGTCGTACTGCCGAGCCTTGGCGGTCGGCTCTACTCGCTCGTGCACAAGGCGACCGACACGGAACTGCTCTACCGCAACCCGGTCTTCCAGGCGGCAAACCTTGCGCTGCGCAACGCGTGGTTCGCGGGCGGCGTCGAGTGGAACGTCGGGAGCACCGGCCACTGGACCGGGACGTGTTCTCCGATGCACGCGGCCCGCGTCGAGGGCCCGGACGGTACGCCGATCCTGCGGTTGTGGGAGCTGGAGCGGACGCGGAACCTGATCACCCAACTCGACTTCTGGCTGCCGGACGACTCCGAGTTCCTGTACGTCGGCGTGCGGCTGCAGAATCCGGCCGACCATGACGTACCGGCGTACTGGTGGTCGAACATCGCGGTCGAGCAGTCGGAGCGGACGCGGGTGCTGGTGCCGGCGGATCAGGCGTGGCGCTACGGGTACGGCGCTCGGCTGGATCTGATCGACGTGACGAGCGAACTGACCTATCCGACCCGGCACGACAAGGCGGTCGACTTCTTCTTCGAGCCGCTGCCCGGCGAGCGGCCGTGGATCGCGTCAGTCGATGCCGAGGGCAACGGATTGGCGCAGGCGTCGACCGAGCGCTTGCAGGGCCGGAAGCTGTTCGTCTGGGGTGAGGCCGCGGGCGGTCGGCGCTGGCAGGAATGGCTGGCGCCGGGGCTCGAGGGTCCTGGATATGCAGAGATCCAGGCGGGGCTGGCGCGGACCCAGATGGAGCACTTGAAGTTGCCTGGGGCAACTGCTTGGCAATGGCTGGAGGCGTACGGGCGAGTGTCGGCGGACCCGGTCGCGGCGCACGACGACGACTGGCAGGTCGCACGAGCAGCCGGCGGTACGGCGTTGCGTCCGCTTCTGGATGGGATGCCGGAGCGCGAGGCTGAGTGGTCGACCGTCGTGGACGCGGTCCCGGCCGAGCGGTTGGCGGTCGGGTCGGGCTGGGGCGCGTTGGAATTGGCGCGGACCGGGTGGACGGTGTCGGCGGGAACGCCGTTCGATCCGGACACGATGACCGCGCGGGAACGGGCATGGTTGCCGTTGCTGGATGGACAGTTGCCGGTTGCGGACGCCGTACCGGATGGGACGTTGGTGTCGTGGCGGGAACTGTTGGAGAAGGCGGCGGACAACTGGCTGGTCTGGTATCACCGCGGAGTTGCGCGGTACTACGCCGGTGATGAGGCGGGCGCGCTGGAGGCGTGGCGTGAGTCCGGGGACAACCCGTGGGCGCTGCGCAACATCGGGTTCGTGACGGGTGACCTCGACGCCTATCGACGTGCCGTTGAGCTGCGTCCGGACCTCGTCGAATTGCGGGTCGAGGCACTCACGTTGTCATTGGATCCGGCCTTGTTCGAGGGCGCGCCGGATGATCCGCGGATCCAGCTGCTCCGGGTGCGGGCCGCGCTCGAGTCCGGCGACCCGCAGACCGCCCACGAACTGCTGGCGGCAGGCATTCAGTTGGCGACGGTGCGCGAGGGTGCGAACCCACTGACCGACTACTGGCTGGCGACGGAGGAGGCCCTGGGGACCGGTCGCCCGGTGCCTCCCGAGTACCAGTTCGGCATGAGCGGAAGCTGACGGGACAAATTCTTCTCCGAACCCGGAACCGAGTAGATCTTCCTGGCGTCTCACCGTCGTGCGGCAAAGGCCGCGCAGTCATTTCGACAACGACCGCGTCGCTCGCGGGCGACGCGTCGGGGGTGAGTGCCATGTTGACCATCGTTCTACTCGGTGGGTTCGGCCTGGTGCTGCTGGTCACCGCCATGATCGTGGCGGATGTGGTCAGCGGTTCCCGGCGTGAGGCGAACTCTTCGGGCAGTGAGGAAAAGACCGCGGGGCGGGTGATCCGGGTGCGCGGCCCGGTGCACGGTCGCCTGCAGGACGGGACTCCGGCCATCTACACCGAGGTCCACGTCGAGTACTACACCCGCCGGGGTGAGGGACCTTATGAGGTCACTCGCAAACTTCCGGTCGGCAGCAGGACGTCGTACCAGAAGGGCGATCGAGTGATCGTCGCGTACGACGTGCGCACGCCACGTCGCGGTCGGATCGCCGGTCGCGTCACCCACTGGCCCACTCTCGGGCCGCGCGCCGGCCAGACCTCTCCGGAAGAGCCGCTTCCCCAGCGGTAAAGACCCGCGCGCGTCGGAGTCCCTCACCTGATCACAGGTGAGGGTTTTGTGATTCAGGCGGCGAAATGCGGAGCGAGCAGGCTGTAGAGGGCTGGGAGCCCTTGCCTCAGCACAGACTCGGACTCCGCCTCAGGTAACCGGTCGGCGAGGTGGGCCAGCGCCTCGCCCATGGCGATGCTGGTGGTGACCGCCAGCCGGAATTCGCGGCTGTCCCGCGCACCGAAACGGGCCGCCAGCAGCTCGGAGAATTCGCCCGCGTGCTGATCGTCGTACTCGCCTGGCTGGGTCTCCAGATCCGGATCGCCCAATCCGCTCAGCACGACCGCCCGGAAGCCCGGATCGGTCCGGTGCATCTCGCGGAACGTGCTCATCGTGACGTCGACGGCCTGCCGCCAGCTGGTCACCTCTGCCAGCCGGAGACTCACCGCCTCGGTGTAGCGGGCCTGGTTCCGCCGCTCGATCGCCTGGATCAGGCTGCGCTTGTCCGGAAAGTACCGATAGACGCTGCCGACCGCGATCTCGGCCCGTTTCGCGATCCCGCTCGTCGACGCCGCGTCGTACCCGCGCTCGACCACCTCGGCACAGGCCGCGTCGAGAATGCGCTCGACCTGGCGGCTGGCCCGGTCCTGGGTCGGTGTGCGGCGCAGCGGATACGCCCCCGATGTCACCATTCGGCCATTGTGCGCCGAATCGTCGACAACGCTGCCACCTTCGTATGACAGATTGCCGTCAGATCTGCGTCATGCACTCCAGAGGAGGGGAACGCACTCCATGCGTATCAGCAAATCGGTGATCGCCGGCATCGCGACCACCGCGGTCGCCGCGTCCGGTCTGGCCGGGTCGGCCCTGACCACTCAAAGCTCTCAGGCCAGTACGACGGCCGGGCTCAAGATGAACCAGATCCAGGTGATGGGTTCGCACAACTCCTACCACCGCGAGGTCAGCGACGACGAGAAGAAGATCCAGTTCGCGCAGCGTCCGGACTCGGTCGACCTCTGGTACTCGCATGCCCCACTGGGTCAGCAGCTCGAGGACCAGAACGTCCGTCAGCTGGAGCTCGACCTGTTTCCGGACCCGACCGGCGGGCTGTACACCTACCCGCTGATCCGCAAGATCGCCAAGCTGCCGGCGCTCACCGATCCGGAGCTGGCCAAGCCCGGCATCAAGGTGATGCACATCGTCGACGTCGACTACAACACCGTCTGCCGCAGCTTCGTGCAGTGCCTGCAGCAGGTGAAGACGTGGTCCGACGCGCACCCGCACGCCGCGCCGATCGTGATCAACCTCGAGCTCAAGCAGTCCGACCCGGCGATCGTCGCCCAGGGTGGAGTGAAGGCTCCACCGTGGGATGCCGGCAACCTGAACAGCGTGGACTCCGAGATCCGCTCGGTCTTCGGCGAGCAGCAACTGCTGTCGCCGGACGACGTGCGCAAGCCGGGCCTGACGCTGGAGCAGTCGGTCACCACCAAGGGCTGGCCGACGCTGCAGAACGCCTCCGGCAAGGTGATGTTCTACTTCGACAACGGCGGACCGGGCACCGCGATCCGCGACATCTACCGTGAGGGCAAGCCGAGCCTGGAGGGCCGGGCGGTCTTCACCCGCGGCGCCGAGGGTGACGCCGACGCCGCGGTCACGCAGGTCAACGACCCGCGCGGAACCGGTACGGCGGAGATCCAGCGCCTGGTGAAGAAGGGCTACCTGGTCCGGACCCGTTCGGACGAGCCGCTGGCGACGATCCGGGACAAGGACTTCAGCCGGGTCGGCATCGCGCTGGGCAGTGGTGCGCAGTACGTCAGCACCGACTTCCCGGTGGCCGGGATGGCCTCGCGGTACGACAGCGACTTCGTCGCCGAGCTCCCCGGAGACACCCCCGTACGCTTGAACCCGGTAACAGGCAAGCCTGGAGCACGCGTAGCGGAGAGGTGATCTGAACATGTCGGAGCACGTGGTCGACGTCAGCTGGAGCCGTGGTGAGCACGAATTCACCTATGACACCTACAGCCGCGACCACGAGTGGCGCTTCGACGGTGGGATCACCGTGCCCGGGTCCGCCAATCCGGCGTTCCTGGGCAGTCCCGGCCCGGTCGATCCCGAGGAGGCGTTCGTGGCCGCGCTGTCGTCGTGCCACATGCTCACCTTCCTCGCGATCGCGGCCCGCAAGCGGCTGGTCGTCGACTCGTACGACGACCACGCGGTCGGTGTGATGGCGAAGAATGAAGCCGGCCGGCTGGCGGTCACCGAGGTGACGCTGCGCCCGAAGATCGTCTGGAGCGGCGCCTCGCCTGACGCCGCGGTGCTCGACCGGCTGCATCACCTGGCTCATCAGGAGTGTTTCATCGCGAACTCCGTGACGACGACGGTCACGGTCGCTTCGTAGCTGACGGCAACAAAAAACCACCCACCGGGTCTGGCCTGAGCCTCGCGCAAGCGGCGTCAGGACAGTCGGTGGGTGGTTTTGCGATGCACCTCTGTGGTGGTGCATCGGACGGATCCGGTGGCGCTGCACATGGGCGCCTCTGCGTTTCGTGTGCGTCATCCGTGCGGTCCAACTCGGTGGGTAGGACCGTTCGGGTGCGCCGCCGGTGATCCGTTCGTCCGGTTCGCGCCAGTTACTGCTCAGCGGCGGCGTCGCTCCGGTCGTCTGTGGGGGTCGTCGTCTCGACGGTGCGGCCCAGCTCGGTGGCCAGTGCCGTCATCATTCGGTGGATCGTCATGCCAGTGAGACGCACCGCGGGCCGGGGTATGACGGGAATTTCGAGAAATTTCTCGATGTGACCTAGGCCACTATGTCCGGACTTACTTCTCGTCCAGCCCGTCGAGCCGGAGCGGGACCAGCTTGCGGGCGTCGTCGTACGACGTCCCGGTCAGCTCGAGCAGGTCGACGACGGTCGACCGGATCTGGCCGAGCACCACCACTGCGGACAATCCGGTCGGCAGCGGCATATCCGCCGTACGGCGGCCGAGCTCGCCCAGCACGCGGTGGGCGGCGACCTTGGCGGCCGGTTCGAACAGGGACTCCGCGATCAGCCGGGTGCCGTCGGCCAGGCGGTCGAGGAGCATCGGGTATTCGTCGGGCATCCGCTCATCACGCCAGACCGAGACCGCACAGCGCCGTACCAGGACTCGGATGTTGCGGATCGCGTGATCGAGCGGGACGACCAGGTCGGCGATCTGCTGGACCCGGCCGCGGTGCCGGCGGCGGAACGGGGAGAGGCGGACGACGGCTACGCCTTCCGAGGCGGCGCTGCGGAGGTCGTCGAGCATGGCCTCGCTCGCGCGGGCACGTCGGAGCGCGTCGGTCAGTTCGCGCTCGTCGAGCTTGTCGTCGTGCGCCTCTTGGTCGGTCTTGTCACGAAGGCCTTCGGCGGTCTCGACGAGAATCGCGGCGAGCTCGTTCAGCACCTCGGAGGCTTGTTGCCTCGGACGCCTGATCGCCGCGGCCGGGGCGATCGTTGCCGCCGCGAGGGCGACTACGCCACCGAGGGCCGCATCCAGCCAGCGGCTGAATCCCGCGCCCGGATTGGGAAGCAAGGTGGTGACGATTGCCGCCTGGACGCCGGCTTGGGTGGTCATCAACGTGCCGGCGCCGAGCAGTACGGCGACGCTCATGGCGAGCGCGACCACGAAGATGATCTGCGGGATGCCAGTACCGAAGAACCGGACGAACAGGTCGCCGACCCCGACACCGACCGCCACACCGACCATGACCTCGGCGACTCGACGCAGTCGCTGGCCGAAACTGAAGCCGAGACAGACCATCGCGGCCACGGGCGCGAAGAACGGTGCTTTGTGGCCCAAGGCGTAGCGGGCCAGCGCCCAGGCGACACCGGCGGCCAGCGCGCACTGGGCAATGAAGAAGATCCGATCGCGCCAGCGTTCGAGCCGCCGCCGGACCGAAGCCCCGGTACGACGTGCGGCCTGCGGCGCGATGTCGTCGCGCAGTTCCCGCAACTGCTCGAGCGTCAGCCTGACCGGATCCATCCGTTCATTGTGCCCGGCTTGATTCATCGGGGGCTGAAGGGACACTGTGTGATCATGAGCGAGCGCAGCGAGCGAGTAATTTGTACAGTGACGTCTCTTGTCATGACGGAGCCGAGCGCTAGCGAGGTGGAGGCATGACGGAGAACAACCGCGAGGACTACGGCAGCTACAGCGTCGACGACGAGGACCAGCTGCAGGCGGAGGACACCCTGAACGACCGTGGGGTGGACGATCTGCTCGACGAGGGCTACTCGCCGCCCGAGAAGTGGTCCGCCGGGGAAGGATTCGGCAACACCGCCGAGGAGGCGCTCGAAGGCGAGACGCTGGACCAGCGGATCGCCCAGGAGGAGCCTGACATCGACCCGTACGCCGAGGACGGCGAAGACGTCGGCGGCCCGGAGGTCGGCGTACGGCGTTCTGGTCGTCTCGTCGCCCCTGACGAAGGCGCGCACTCCGACTCCGAGTCGGATCTCGTCGCCGAGGACGTCGGCTTCGACGGCGCCGCTGCCTCAGCCGAAGAGGCCGCCATTCACGTCGTCGACGACGAGGACAACTTCGAACTCGACGACGATGACGACACCGACCTCTCGTCGTACGAGAACGTCGATCTGGGCGACGTCACCGACCCCGAGAACTGATTGTTAGCGTCCGAAAACTCGCCGACGGTGCATGGCGAGTCTTCGGACGCTATTTCGGGGTTGATCTAGCGTCCGAAAACACGCCGACCACGTCCTCCGGTGCTTCGGACGTTAGCGGGGGGTGACGGTGACTTTGGTGCCGTGTTTGGGGACCAGGGTGACGTTCTTGGCCTGGGCCGGTTCGGGGGTGGGGTCGGGGGCCTGCAGGTTGTAGGCGGCGAGGGTGGCGCGGAGGATCTCGGTGCCTTCCATCAGGGAGAAGCCGGCGCCGATGCAGCGGCGGGCGCCGCCGCCGAAGGGCATCCAGGTGCCGGGGGCGGGCGGGTCGTCGGAGAGGAACCGCTGCGGGCGGAACTCCTCGGGGTTGGGGAAGTGTTCGCCGTCGCGATGGACGAGGCCGATCGCGGCCAGGACCGTCGTACCGCGAGGGAGGCGGTAGCCGGCCAGGTCGGTGGTCTCGGTGAGGCGGCGGCCTACCTGGTAGACGACCGGATGCAGGCGCAGGGACTCCTTGACGATGGCTTCCAGTTCGCCGTCGGCGTTGTGGTCGGCTGCGTTCTGGCCGAAGGCGAGGTCCTTCTCGCTGCGGGCCAGGTCGTGGAAGGCCCAGGCCAGCGCGGTGGCCGTGGTTTCGTGGCCGGCCAGGAGCAGGGTCACCAGTTGGTCGCGGAGTTCGACGTCGGTCCATTCGCCGGCAGCGAGCAGGCGCGTCAGTACGTCGTTGCGTCCGGCAAGGTTTCCGCGGCGGCGCGCGATCTCGTCGTACAGGATGTCGTCGACCTGCTGTTGTGCGCGCAGGAAGCTCCGCCACGGCGGGATCCGGAGGAGCGCCGGGTAGAAGCCGCCGAGCATGATCACCGGCGAGACCGAGACGATCTTGTCCATCAGTGGGCGCAGGGTGTTCAGCCGGTCGACGTCGGTCACGCCGAAGATGACCTGCAGGATGATCTCCAGCGTCAGGTTCCGCATCCGCTGGTGCATCTGGAACGGCTTGTCGACCGGCCAGGTCGCGATCTCGGCGACCGCGAGCTCGTGCACCATGTCGGCGTACCCACGCAGGGCCTGGCCGGAGAACGCGGGCATCAGCTGCTTCCGCATCCGGACGTGGTCCTCGTCGTCGAGCAGAAGCAGCGAGCTCGAACCCATCACCGGCTCGAGCGCGGTGTTGCCCTCACCGGCGTGCACGACCGCGGGTGAGCTGCCGTAGACCTCGCGGATGTGGTCCGGCCGGCTCAGCACGACGCAGACCCGGCTCGACGGGACCAGGCGGATCGTGAAGACATCGCCGTACTTCTCGCGCATCCGGGGGAAGAACGTCTTGCGGTGGTTCGCGAACAGCAGACTCTGCACGAGCGTCGGCAGCCGCGGGCCGGGCGGCAGCGTGCGGGCGGTCTGCCGATCGAGCGTGCGGGAACCGAGCAGTGGAGTCGGAGCCATGCGTTGACGCTACGTCACAAGGGTGAACGGTGAGCGTCGTACGCGACAAGCGCAGCAACGATCCTGGGCAACTGATCGTCACTGACCGGATCGAGGCCGGTGAGTCGGGCGACCTGTTTCAGGCGGTAGTCGACGGTGTTGGCGTGGATGTGCAGGTCGGCCGCGGTCTGTCGCCGGCTGCGGGCGTTGGCGAGGTAGCAGCGCAGGGTTTGGAGCAGGTCGGGTCGATCGCTGAGTGGTTCGAGTAGTTGTGCCAGGCGGTCGCGGGCCGGGCTGGGGCGGCTCAGCTGGAACTCGAGCACGAGGTCGTCGAGTTCGTAGACGTTGGGTGGATGGCGGTGGATGCGGATGACGTCGAGCAGGTCGCGTACCAGTGCGGCCGCAGCCGGTACGTCGGCCGGCGCGCTGGTCGTGATCGCGAAGGTGAGGTCTACTCCGGCGACTCGGCTCAGTCTCGTGCGGAGGTTATCGACGTCGCTCTTCTTACAGGGCAGCAAGGCGATCCCGCCGTCGACCGACAGGCTCGCCATGCTGCCCGCGAGTCGGTCGAGCTCGACCCGGATCCGCCGAAGCTTGCGTCGGGCAACGATCTGCGGATCGACTCCGGGCTCGAGCTCGTCGGGGTGCGTGCCGAACGCGAGCCCGGCGACGACGTACTCGGCTGGCAGCCGTACGCCGGCTCGCAGTGCGGCCTCGTCGACCGCTCGGCCGTCGAGCAATGCCGCGAGCACTGCCTGCCGAGTCGCTTGGTCCTCACCCGCGATCGACTGCCGCTCCTCGAAGTAGCTCGCGGAGACGACCGCGGTCACGTGCTGCAGGAAGTCGAGGATCAGCCGGTTGAGCGCGATCGCGTCGGGCAGCTCCTCGGGCCGGAAGCCTTCGGCAACGTTATTCGCGCAGACCTTGCCGCCGAGGTGGTACGCCGCCAGCAGAGCCTCGAGTGGCACGCCCTCCTCAGCCCGGCGCCGGGCCGACTCTCTCAATGGCGCCAGTACGTCGCCAGTCGGTACGACGCCGGTCCGGAAGGTCTCGATGAACGCGCGCAGACTCTGATCGGTGATGCGGCGGATGTCGCCCTGCAGTTCCTCGGCCGGCAACTGAGCGTAGAGCGGGATCTCCGCGACCAGCCGCGCCAGTACGTCGTCGACCAGCCGCGGGAGCCTTGACCGGACCAGCTCATGCACGGGTACGCCGCCGGACCGCAGCTCCTTGTGATCTGTCACAACGATCATCCCTTGAACTCTGGGCGTGGCCCCAGCGACCGGCAGCCGGTTTGGGGTCGAACATTACTACCCAGAAGTAGTGCTCGACCGACCGCAAAGGGTGATCACATGAAACAACGGGTACTACTGGCCGTGGGAGTGCTGGTGGCCGGCCTGCTCAGCCCCTTGGCGGCCCACGCAGCCTCGGAGCCTTTGGAGTACGTCGCCCTGGGTGACTCCTCGGCGGCCGGGCCGCTGATCCTGCCGCAGATCGACCTGCCCTGCACGCGGTCCGCGGCCAACTACCCGCACGTCGCCGCCGCCAAGCTCGGCGCACGGCTGACGGACGTGACGTGTTCGGGAGCCGCGATCCCGGACTTCAGCGGCAAACAGTTCGGCTTCGTGCCCCCGCAGTACGACGCTCTAAAGCCGACGACCGACCTGGTGACGGTCGCCATCGGAGCGAACGACTCCGGTCTGTTCCAGGCCGCCCTCAGCTGCATCAACCTCCTGCCCGCACCCGCCGGAGTCTCCTGCAAAGCGCGCTACACCGCTGGCGGCAAAGACCAGCTGGCCGCCAGCATCGACGCCACCGGCCCCGCCTTGGGCAAGGCCCTGGATCGCATCCACGCCCTCGCCCCCAACGCGCGCATTCTCGTCACCGGCTACGGCACCTACCTCCGCCCCGGCGGCTGCTTCCCCCAGGTCCCCGTCTGGCCCGTCGACGGCGACTACCTCCAAGGCACCATCGACCACCTCAACCGCATGATCGCCACCCAGTCCGCCGCTCACGGTGCCACCTACGTAGACCTCCGCACCCCCAGCACCGGCCACGACACCTGTGCCCCCGAAAGCCAACGCTGGCTCGAAGGCCTCATTCCCGGCTCCGACGCAGCTCCCCTCCACCCCAGCCGCCAAGGCATGGCCGCCTTCGGCACCTTGGTCGCCGCCGCCGCCAAATAGGCCGGGGGTCAGGGCATTGCCCGAGGCCCACCACCGCCGAGCCAACGTCCGAAGGATCCGAGCACATGGTCGGCGTGTTTTCGGACGTTACGTCAGCCCCGCGGACGTCCGAAGGATCCGAGCACGTGGTCGGCGTGTTTTCGGACGTTAGGGATGGAGGGGACGGAGGAGGCAGCGAGGGGTGACGAACCAGCGCCCGCTGCCTGGGTTGGCAGCGGGCGCGGGGAGGGGCACCGGGGTGGGGGGAGGTGGTGCCCCTGGGGGTTAGGAGCGCTTGAGGCGGAGGGTGAGGATCTGGAAGGGGCGGAGGTCGAGAGCGACCCCGCCGTCCAGGTCCCGGTCCGCGAGGTGGCGCTCAAGGAGGTCTACTTCGGTGACCGACGTCGTCGCGAAGGACGGGGTGAGGGTGCCGCGGGAGCGGCCGCCGGTGGATTCGTAGAGGCGGACGATGACGTCGCCGGACTGGTCGTCGGCGAGCTTGAGGGCTTCGACGACGAGGTTCGGGTTGTCGATGGTGACCAGGGGGGCTACGCCCTCGGCGCCGGTGACGACGCGTTCAGGGAGGTTGATGCGGTAGCCCTCGGAGATCGCTTCGGGGATGCCGGCGCCGACGACCAGGGCGTGGTTGACGGTGTGCACCCCCTGGTCGGTCTTCGGGTCGGGGTAACGCGGAGCGCGGATCAGCGAGGTACGGATCGTGGTGGTGGTGCCACCGTCGGGGCGCGCCGTGCGGTTGATGTCGTGGCCGTAGGTCGAGTCGTTGACGACGGCGACGCCGTAGCCGGCCTCGGCGACGTGGACCCAGCGGTGGGCGGCGATCTCGAACTTGGCCGCGTCCCACGAGGTGTTCTGATGGGTCGGGCGGAAGATGTGGCCGAACTGGGTCTCCGACGCCGAGCGGTCGGCGTGCACGTCGACCGGGTACGACGCCTTGAGGAACTTCTCGGCTTCGTGCCAGTCCATCTCGGTCTCGATGTCGACCCGCTTCGCACCCGGCTCGAGGCGCAGGGTCTGGGTGACCGTGGAGCGGTTGAAGGAGCGCTTCACGACGACCGTCGCGACGCCGTCGACCGTGCTGAAGTCGACCGAGTCGACCTCGGTGACGTCCCGGACGTTGTTCTTGTAGAACGAGTCGACGTCCCAGGCATCCCACTGGTTCGGGGTGTCCACGTGCAGTTGGAGAAGGTTGCCCACGGCACCTGGTGCGATGACCTCGCGGGCGGCCTCGACGTCGTACAGGGAGGTGATCAGTCCGCGCTCGTCGATGGTGACCCGGATGACGCCGTTGTCCAGTACGCCGTTCGCCACGGAGACCGGGGTCTCGGCAGCAGCCGCGACCGCGGCGCCCAGCCCTGCAACGCCGTTGCGCGTGTGCGGCGCGGCGTTGAACACGATCGACGAGGAGCCGTCGCCAGCCAGCGCCTGCTGGGCCTTGGCGATGATCGCTTCCAGCTCTGCGCCCAACCTGGCATAGGTTTCCTCGGCCTCGCGGTGCACCCACGAGATCGACGAGCCGGGCAGGATGTCGTGGAACTGGTTCAGCAGCACGGCCTTCCAGATCCGGTCCAGCTCGGCGTACGGGTAGGTGTCGAGCTTGCCCGCGACCACGGCTGCTGCCGACCAGAGCTCGGCCTCGCGGAGCAGGTGCTCGCTGCGGCGGTTGCCCTGCTTGGTCTTGGCCTGTGAGGTGTACGTCGCCCGGTGGATCTCCAGGTAGAGCTCGCCGGACCAGACCGGTGCCTGCTCGGCGTACTCCTCCTCGGCGGCGCTGAAGAACTCGGTCGGGGACTCGATGGTCACCCGCGGCGAGGACTCCAGGTTCGCGACCCGGCGGGCGGTCGCGACGAACTCACGGGTGGGGCCGCCACCGCCGTCGCCGTACCCGAACGGGGCCAGTGAACGGGTCGCGGCGCCGTTCTCCTGGAAGTTGCGCTGGGCACGCGCGAGCTCGCGACCGGACAGGTCGGAGTTGTAGGTGTCGATCGGCGGGAAGTGCGTGAAGATGCGCGTCCCGTCCAGGCCCTCCCACCAGAAGGTGTGGTGCGGGAACTTGTTCTCCTTGTTCCAGGAGATCTTCTGGGTCAGGAACCACTTCGAGCCGGACAGCTTGACCAGCTGCGGCAGGGCCGCGGTGTAGCCGAACGAGTCCGGCAGCCAGACCTCCTGGGTGTCGATCCCGTACTCGTCCAGGAAGAACCTCTTGCCGTGCACGAACTGCCGGGCCAGCGCCTCGCCGCCGGGCAGGTTGGTGTCGGACTCGACCCACATGCCACCCACCGGAACGATGGTGCCCTCGGCAACGGCCTTCTTCAGCCGCTCCCAGACCTCGGGGTAGTTCTCCTTCACCCACGCGTGCTGCTGGGCCTGCGAGAACGCGAAGACGAGCTCCGGGTACTCCTCGGCCAGCGTGGCGACGTTCGAGACGGTCCGGGCGACCTTGCGACGGGTTTCGCGCAGCGGCCAGAGCCAGGCGGAGTCGATGTGCGCGTGGCCGACCGCGGACACCTGGTGCGCGGAGGCATGGGCCGGACGGCTCAGTACGTCGGTCAGCTGGGCGCGGGCATCGGCGGCGGTCTTGGCGACGTCCTCGTAGTCCAGGGCGTCCAGGGACCGGCTCAGTGCGCGCAGGATCTCGCGGCGGCGCGGCTCCTGCAGCGACAGCTCCCGCTGCAGCCCGTCCAGCGCCTCGAGGTCGAGGATCAGGTCCCACACCTCGGCGTTGAACACGGCCAGGTCGGCGCGGGTGAGCTGGTAGATCGGCTTGCCGCCCGGCTCGGGCTTGTCACCGATCGTTGTCGGCGAGAAGCCGCCGGCGTCACCGAGGACCTCCGGGTTCGCAGCCGCTTCGACGTAGAACTCGATCGAGTCGCCGGCCGCGGCCGCCGTACCGTCCGGGCCGAGAATCGACAGCGGCGCGTAGGTCTGGCGCGGGTGCAGGCCCTTCAGCGGCCGGCCGCCGGTGGTGTGCACCAGGCCCTCCGCGGAGAAGCCGGGACCGCCGCTGAAGCCGAGGTCGATGACCGCCTCGATCTCACGGCCGGCCCACTCGGCCGGGACCTGGCCGCTGAACTTGAACCAGGCGGTACCCCAGGCGGGACCCCACGGCAGCCCGATGGCGGCCGGCTCGTAGGTCTGCGCGAGGGCCTCGGCGGGTGACACGGGCTCACCAGGTGCGTGCCACACCTCGATGTCCAGCGGGACCGCGGCGCCGTAGACCGCGGGGCGGATCCGCTCCCGCAGGGCGCGCTGCAGCCGCTCCTCGATGAGTTGACGGTCGTCGTGCACGAAATCATCCTCCGGGGCCTGTGTCACTGGGGTTCAGTCACGCAACCCACGCGGGCGCGTGATGACAACGCTGTCACACCGACCGGGGGCCCGTCCAGACACAGTTTGTGCGAACTTGCCGGGTGGCGGCTGCGGGTAGCGGTTCGGTAGCGGCGGGCGCACGTGGCTACCGATCCGGCCCGGTTGCCGCATAGGTTGTCCTGCATGGATCGTCCCCGCCTGATCATGCCCGAATCGATGAGCCGGCGCAGTGTGCTCGGCCTGGGCGCGGCCGCCGCGGCCGCCTTCATGGTGCCCGGGTGCTCGCGGGGCCGCTCCGACGAGCCCGCGCCGTCCGCTCCGGCCAAACTCGCGACTGGGAACCTCGGCGGCGTCTACAACACGTTCGGCACCGGGCTGGCGGCACTGGTCAGCGAGGTCACCGGCATGATGCTGACCCCGGTCGTGACGGCCGGGTCGATCGACAACCTCCGCAAGGTCGCGGGCGGGACGTACGACGTCGGCTTCACCACCTCGGATTCGGCGTACGCCGCGTATGAGGGGCTCGGTGAGGAGTTCGGGCGCGGATCGCTGAAGTTCTCCGCGCTCGGCCGGACCTACGACAACTATGTGCACGTCGTGGTGCCGATGGCGTCGAAGATCAAGACCCTCGCGGACCTGGGGGGCAGGCCGGTCAGCGTCGGGCCGGAGAACTCCGGCACCAAGCTGGTCGCCGACATGATTCTCAAGACGGCCAAGAACAGCAAGGGTAAGACCGGGGTCGACGTCATCGAGAAGACGCTGTCCTTGGAAGATGCGGCCAATGCGCTGAACGACAAGCCCAAGCCGGGCCAGGAGATCGAGGCGATGATCTGGAGCGGCGGTCTGCCCACGGGGCCGATCGCAGCGCTGCAGGCGACCGTCGGTTTCCGGCTGCTCGATATCGGCGAGGTGGCCCAGACCATCGCGCTCAAGCAGTTCGGCGGCTACATCGTCTCCTCGATCCCGCCGAAGACCTACGGGCTGGCCAGTGCCGTCCCGACGCTGACGATCCCGAACTACCTGATCGCTCGGCAGACCCTGTCCGACTCCTGGGCCTGGTGGATCGTGAACACGCTGTTCCGCCGCCAGAAGGACCTGATCGGCAACCCGGCCGACAAGGAGCACTACCACCCGGAGGCCGGTGCGCTGGACCCGCGATCGGCGATCGCGACGATGCCGGTGCCGCTGCACCAGGCCGCCGAGCGCTGGTACCGCAACAACCACATCTGAGTACGGCGAACGCCGTACTCAGCTCGTGGTCGCTCAGAGCTCGTAGTCGTCGATCAGGGGGACGCGGACCTCGATCACCAGACCGCCGCCGATCGGCGGTCGGGCGACGACGCGGCCGCCGACCCGGGCCGCCTCGGAGCGGACGATCGCGAGACCCAGGCCGGTGCCCGGCATCTCGCGGTGGTGGGCGCTGCGCCAGAACCGCTCGCCGACCTTCTTCAGGTCCCGCGAACCGAGGCCGAGACCGTGGTCGCGCACCGACAGCACGACCTCGTCGTTGTCGCGAGTGACCGAGACCTCGACCGGCGGAGCGCCGTACTTGGAGGCGTTGTCGAGCAGGACGTCGAGGATGTCGTCGACCTCCAGCTCGGGGCCGACGCCGCCCGGGACCATGTCGCCGATGATGAGCTCGAGGTCGTCGGCGGCATACACGGCCTTCCAGCCGACGAGCCGTTCCTTGACCGCCTGCGCGAGGTCCAGTGGCTCCTCGCTGTTGCCCTCGGCATCGGCTCCGGGGCGGTCCGAACCGGCCAGCCTGGACAGCCGCTGGACGATCCGGCCGAGCCGGTCGATGTCGCTGAGCGCGAAGCGCGCGGTCGGGGACAGCCGGGACAGGCCCTCGATGTGGATCCGCGCCGAGGTCAGCGGCGTACGGAGCTGGTGCGAGGCGTCGGCGACGAACTCACGCTCGCGCTGCCGGGCCTGGTGCAGGCTGAGGGCCATCGAGTTGAAGCTGTCGCCGAGTCGCCGCAGCTCCGGTGCTCGGCCGTCGGTGGAGACTCGGGTGTCCAGCGCGCCCCGGGTGATCTGGTGGGTCGCGTTGTCCAGGTCCTTCAGCGGCTTGATCACCGACTTGCTGATCGGGCGGACGATGCCGGCGATGATCGCGCCGATGCTGATCAGCAGTCCGATCAGCAGCAGGATCAGGCTGCCCCGGACCTCGATGCGCGGGTTCTCGGTGGGTACCCGCAGTACGGCGGCGCCCAGGACGCGGCCGTTGTTGGCGACCGGGCGGGCAACGACCATCTCGCCGCTCTGCCACGGCCAGAGCGCCGGCGGCTCGGCCGGCAGCCGGCCCGCCAGGGTGCTGCCCAGAGCGACCGCGATGTCCGGCTCGGTGACGTCGACACCGGACTTGGAGGTGGCGACCACCTTGTTGTTGTCGTCGACGATGAAGACGGGCGTGCTGTACAGGTCGTCGTACCGGACGGCCATCTCGCGCAGGTTGGCGATGTCACCGGACTGCAGCGGCGCCTCCGCCATGGTGGCGAACCAGTCCGCGTCGTTGCTACGCGACAGGAACAGGGTGCGGGAGGCGCCGGTGGCGATGAAGTTCGCCAGCGGGACGGTGGCGATGATGGCGAGCAGAACCACCATCGGAACGAGGGACTGCAGTAGGCGACGGCGCAACGGTCAGTCCGAACCCAGGCGGTAGCCGACACCGCGGATCGTCTGGACCAGTTCCGGACGGCCGAGTTTGGCCCGCAGGCTGGCCACGTGCACGTCCATGGTGCGCGAGGACGCCTCGAAGACCGACTGCCAGGCGTACAGGGCGACCTGTTCGCGCGGGACGACCCGGCCGTGGTGCGCGGCCAGCACTGCGAGCACGTCGAACTCCTTGCGGGTCAGGCTGATGGGCTTGTCAGCGACCTGGACGGTCCGGGCCTCGATGTCCACGGTGAGGTCACCGACAGTCACCCGGGGGCGGGGCTGCAGGAGCCCGGTACGACGCAGTACAGCATCGATCCGGGCCAGGAGTTCGGAAATCGCGAAGGGTTTCACCACATAGTCGTCCGCGCCGCTGCGCAGCCCCCGGACCCGGTCGGCCGCCTCACCGCGCGCGGTGACCGCGATCACCGGTACGTCGGAGACCGAACGGATCTGCCGGCACACGTTGATCCCGTCCCCGTCGGGCAGGCCGAGGTCCAGCAGGACCAGGTCGCCGGGGTCGGCCGCAAGGGCGTCCGCCGCCGTCCGCACATGGGTCACCATCAGGCCGTATCGCCGCAACGCGGGGATCAGCGCATTGGCGATATCGAGATCGTCTTCGACCAGCAAAATCCTGACGGCGCCACTCATGCGGTGATCGTAGGCCAGGTGACGCCCTGATGTGTCAGATCTTGGTAAAGACGTAATCACGCGACTCCACGCAGTGTTCGGCAACATTAGCCTTCCGCACACAGGAGGGAACCGGTCGATGACTGTCGGTATCGGAACGGGGGGCGGCGTGAGCACGCCCTCCGACGAAGAGCTCGCCGAGTACGAGCAGGAGCGGCCCGCTCGGCGGCTTCGCCCTGCCCTGGATGTGATCATCTCGGTCTGGTGCGCGATTGTCAGCGTCGGCGTCCTGGCGCAGGTGTTCTTCCCATTACCACAGGGCACGCAGTTTTACTTGGTGATCTTTCTCGCAGCCGTTCTGCCGATCACGCTGCTGTGTTACAGAGGCTGGAAGGTCCCTGCGGTCCTCAATCCGTTCAAGGCGCGCTCGCATGACGACCCTGGCCTGTCGGACTGGTTGCTGGCTCTCATCGCGCTCGTGGTCTGTCTGTACCCGCTGCTCGACTTCGACGGCTACCTGGAACGGCGTCAGGCCCCGACCACTCTCGACGTACTGACTGGCGCCGTACTGCTCGTCCTGTTGCTTGAGGCTTGCCGTCGTACGACGGGGTGGGTGCTGCCGGTGGTGAGCCTGCTGTTCATCGCCTACGCGTACTACGGCGGCTACCTGCCCTACACGTGGTCGCTGGCGCACCAAGGCTTCAACTTCGACGCGATCATCGGTCAGTTCACGATGGGGACCGCAGGCTTCTACGGAACACCGTTGAGTGTCGCTGCGAGTTACATCGTGCTGTTCACGATCTATGGCGCAGTGCTCGACTACTCCGGTGCCGGCAAGTTCTTCATCGACCTGTCCTTCGCAGCCTTCCGGCGGAGCCGCACTGCACCGGGCCGCACCGTCACCTTGGCCGGCTTCCTGCTCGGCAGCGTCTCCGGCTCCGGTACGGCGACCGCCGTATCCCTCGGCACTGTGTCGTGGCCGATCCTGCGCCGGGCCGGTTACCCGCCCGAACCGGCCGGCGGCATGCTCGCGGCCTCGGGTATCGGTGCGATCCTGTCGCCGCCGACCCTGGGCGCGGCGGCGTTCATCATCGCCGAGTTCCTGCAGGTCTCGTACCTGACTGTTCTCGGGTACGCCGTGATCCCGACGATCCTCTACTACCTCGGCATCCTGCTCGCGATCGAGATCGACGCCCGCCGGCACGGTACGACGTCGGCCGAGACGTCGACGCAGTCCGCCCGCAAGCTGCTGTTCCGGTTCGGGTACCACTTCCTCTCGCTGTTCGTGATCATCGGCTTCATGGCGGTCGACGTGCCGCCGTTCAAGGCCGTCGTCTACGCGGTGATCATCCAGTTCGGCCTTTCGTTCCTGGACAAGGAACACCGGCTGACCGGACGGCCGCTGTTCAAAGCGCTTGCCCAGGGCACCCGTTCGGTACTGCCGGTCGCGGCGACCTGTGCGACGGCCGGTGTGATCGTTGCCGTCACCACCCAGACCGGGCTCGGTCTGAACCTGGCCGAGATCATCGTCGGTGCGGCGCGTGGACTCACCGACAACCACACCGTCGTGCTGATTCTGACGGTCGTGCTGTCGGCGTTCGCCGTACTGGTGCTGGGTCTTGCGGTGCCGGTCACGGCGTCGTTCATCATCGCCGCGGTAATCATCGCGCCGGCGTTGGTGCAGCTCGGCGTGACGCAGGCCGAGGCGTACATGTTCATCTTCTACTACGCCGTGCTGTCCGAGGTGTCGCCGCCGACGGCGCTGGCCGCGGTCGCGACGGCCGCGATCACCGGCGGCAAGGTGATGCCGACGATGTGGCAGGCGTGGAAGTACACCCTGCCTGCGTTCCTGGTGCCGTTCGCGTTCGTGCTCACCGACAACGGCGCCCATCTGCTGGGTCAGGGATCGTTCATCGGCATGGTCTGGACGCTGGCCGTATCGATGCTCGCGGTGGCCGCACTTGCTGTCGTGACAGGCGGTTGGATCGTGGTCGCGACGACCTGGATCGAGCGTGCGTTGTGCGTGCCGGCCGCGCTGCTGCTGCTTTACCTCGCGCCCGTAACCATCAGCGTCGGAATCTGTTTGCTACTTGTTGCCGTCGTCATCAATGTGGTCCGGCGGCAACGCCTGGCCGCACCCACGGAAGGATCCGCCAGATCATGAGAATCCGTCGCCTCCCCACTGTCGTGGTGGCGCTCGCTGCTGCCGCCTCACTGGTCGCCTGTGGCGGCCAGCGCGATCCTTCCGGATCCGGTACGGCGGCCGGTGGCCGGCTGACCATTGCCACCGGCAACACCACCGGCGTCTACTACCAGCTCGGTGGCGCGCTGGCCTCGGTGATCTCGCAGAAGGTGTCCGGCTACCGGGCCACCGCGAGTGAGACCGGCGCCTCGGTGCAGAACATCCAGGGTCTGGTGGGCGGCAACTACGACATCGCCTTCTCCCTCGGTGACACCGCGGCCGACGCGGTCAAGGGCGAGAACAGCTTCCAGTCCAAGCAGGACGTGGTCGCGCTGACCCGGCTGTACAACAACTACACGCAGGTCGCGGTCCGGACGTCGGCGAACATCAACTCGATCGCCGACCTGAAGGGCAAGCGCGTCTCCACCGGCTCGCCGAACTCGGGGACCGAGGTGATCGCCCGGCGGCTGCTCGAGGCCGCGGGGCTCGACGCCGCCAAGGACGTCACCGCCCAGCGGCTCGGCCTGCCGGAGTCGGTCGACGCGATGAAGTCGGGCTCGATCGACGCGCTGGTCTGGTCGGGCGGGCTGCCGACCGGCGGCATCACCGATCTGACCACCAGCCTCGGCAAGGGGGTCAAGCTGTTGCCGATCACCGATCTGCTGCCCAAAATGACGGAAAAGTATGGCTCGGTCTACTCTGCGGCACCGATCCCGGCGGCGACGTACAAGCAGCCGGCCGACGTCGCGACGATCGTCGTACCGAACGTGCTGCTGGTCCGCAAGGACATGAAGGACGAGTTGGCTGAGCAGCTCACCAAGACCCTGTACGAGAACCTCGACGCACTGATCGCGGTGAACGCCGCCGCGAAGGGCATCACCAAGGAGGACGCGGCCAAGACCGACCCGGTGCCGCTGCACCCGGGCGCTCAGAAGGCACTGGACGCTTTGAAGTAGCTATCCCCTGAACCGTCCTCTCCCGCACACCAGGCGCAGCGGGGGAGGACGTCGGGCCCCGCCCCGCACACCAGGCGCAGCGGAGTGGGACCCTGCCGGCTCGCACAACCAGGCGCAGTGTGAGCCGGTCGGCCGGGCCCGGCCCTTCGGAGGCATCCGAGGGACCCGGGCCCGGTCACCTGTCTGTCGGGGGCATCGGCGTCCCGTACAGGTAGTGGGACAAGGCCGAATCGCGTTTGGGATGCACGTGATACTTCGTCGGTACGACGCGCCCTTCGGCGCTGTCCCACGCGTTGTCGGCCAATCGCCACATGCGGTGGGCGAGCCGACCGGCGCGGCCGGTGTGTGGTGAGTTCGGATGGGCACGGGTCGGGGCCACTTCTTCGGCCTCGACCAGCCTCTCGGTCAGCGAGTTCATCTCGTGCTGATCGAGTTGGTCGCTGAGCTGCCGGCAGTAGTCGGTCTCGAGCCGTTCATGCTCGGTCAGCAGCCGGTCGATCGCGCGCAGCACGTCGTGCGGGTCCAGGTGCAGTACGCGGCTGTCGCCGTACTGGCGTCCTTTGAGGGAGCGCAGGCAACGCTCCAGGCTCTTGGCGTTGCCGACGTACTGTGCGACGAGCGCGGGACCGTCGGGCAGCCGCCGCACCTGTGGCAGCAGCACGTCCTCAGCTGCCGAAAGGTGCTGCGCGGCGATCGCATAGAACCAGTCCGTCCGGTGCCTGCGATCCGGGTGGGCGGCGGCCGGGTGGCCGGCCGGTACGGCCAGCTCCCGGATCCGCTCGTGCTCGTAGCCCAGCGCCATGTCCAGGGTCGAAGAGGTCATCACAACCACCTCCAGGTGTCTCTCTCAGCGTGCGCCCGGCCACTGCACAACGCAACCACCCTGGAACCATCCGTAATATTACGGATGGGTCAGTGGTCGGAGCTCTTCTTCCACAGGTTGATGCCGGCCTCGACCGCGTCGGCGTCGATTGCCTCGAGCTCGGCAGCGGTGAACTTGAGGTTGCGGACGGCCTCGAGGTTGCCTTCGAGCTGCTTGACGCTGGAGGCGCCGATCAGCGCGCTGGTGACCCGGTCGTCGCGCAGCGTCCAGGCGAGGGCGAGCTGGGCGACGGACTGGCCGCGCTCCTTGGCGATCTCGTTCAGCGCGCGGACGTGCTTGAGGGTGTCCTCGGTCAGCGAGTCCGGGTTCAGCGACTTGCCCTGCGAGGCCCGCGAGCCCTCCGGGATGCCGTCCAGGTAGCGGTCGGTCAGCACGCCCTGCGCCAGCGGCGAGAACGCGATCACCCCGACACCCAGCTCACCGACGGCGTCGAGCAGGTCCTCCTCGATCCAGCGGTTCAGCATCGAGTACGACGGCTGGTGGATCAGCAGCGGCGTCCCCAGCTCCTGCAGGATCTTCGCCGCCTCCCGCGTCTTCTCCGCGCTGTACGACGAGATTCCGGCGTACAGGGCCTTGCCGGAGCGGACCGCGGTGTCGAGAGCGCCCATCGTCTCCTCGAGCGGGGTGTCCGGGTCGAAGCGGTGCGAGTAGAAGATGTCGACGTAGTCGACGCCCATCCGCTGCAGCGACTGGTCGAGCGAGGCCAGCACGTACTTCCGCGAGCCACCGCCCTGACCGTACGGACCCGGCCACATGTCGTACCCGGCCTTGCTCGACAGGATCAGCTCGTCGCGGTACTTCTGGAAGTCCCTTTGGAAGTGCGTGCCGAAGTTGGTCTCGGCCGCGCCGTACGGCGGGCCGTAGTTGTTCGCCAGGTCGAAGTGCGTCACCCCGAGGTCGAACGCCCGGCGCAGGATGTCGCGCTGCGTCTCGAACGGCTTGTCGTCCCCGAAGTTGTGCCACAGCCCCAGCGAGATCGCCGGCAACTGCAGGCCACTCCGGCCTGTCCGCCGATACACCATCTGGTCGTCGTACCGGTCCTGAGCAGCCACGTAGTCAGTCACGAACCTCAGTCTGCACCATGTCGTAACAAGCGCAAAACCCCTTGTTCTGCGCAAGAAACGCCACATCTGACACCGAGAACCGCGCCTTCTTGATCGGTGCGCGGCTGATCTCAGTGCGCGGGCGGGGTGAAGTGGCCAGGCCAGTCGGTGTGGGGGATCCGGGAGATCTCGCGGATCTCGCCGAGGGTGGACCACTCGTCCTTGCCGAGCCGGGCGAGTGGCCGCAGCAGCCGGACCTCGGGGCGGTTGTCGGCCAGCACCGACTCGTCGATCGCGATCGAACGGACCTGGCCGATCACGACTGTGCAGTCGCCGAGCTCGAGCGTGGTGTGCAGCGTGCACTCGATGGCCACCGGTGACTCGGCCACCCGCGGTACGCCGACGGTCCGCGACGGCTCGGGCGTCACGCCGATCGCCTCGAACTCCGAGACCTCCGGCGGGAAGTTCGTCCCCGACGCGTTGACCTGCTCGAACAGCGCCTCCGCCGCGAAGTTCACCACGAACTCCCCGGTCGCCTCGACGTTGTTCAGGCTGTCCTTCCGGCCGACCGAGGTGAACTGCACCATCGGCGGCCGTACACAGGACACCGTGAAGAACGAGTGCGGCGCCAGGTTCAGCACGCCGTCCGCCGACCGGCTCGACACCCAGGCGATCGGCCGCGGCACCACCACCGAGTTCAGCGTCGCGTAGATCTCCCGCGGTCCGACCTGATCCGGATCCAGCTCGATTCGCATTCTGGTAGTAGATCAAACCGATGGACACCGCCCCTGCACCCCTACGAGGATCAACGGGATGGACGCGATGGTTGACGCAATTCGCCTGCTGGCACACAGCTACGGCGTCACGGCCGATCAGGTGCGGGAGGTGCCGGGTGGGGTGGCGAACCGGGGGTTCGTGCTCGGGGAACGGTTGTTCGTCCGGGTGGCACGCCCCACGTTCGAAGCGGACCTGCGGAAGGAGACCGTCGTCGTACCGGTGGCTCGGGATGCCGGCGTGCGAACCCCCGCGATCCTCGAGTACGACCCGAGTGACGCGCACCTGGGAGCGCCGTACGTTGTGGTCGAACGTGTCCACGGCACCGAACCTGAGGTCACCCCGGCAGCGGTGGTCGTCGACCTTGCGCGGTTGCATACCGTACGGCGCGGGGCCCTCGCGGAGGTTCCTGTGGACGGATGGGGTGAACCGCGGGTCGCAGTTGGCGAGTTGGCCGATCGCGGCTACCTGGACGCGGAGACCGCGCGCTGGCTGGCCGGGTGGTTCACCCGGTTGGAACAGCGGTTCGATCGGTCGGCGCCCGCCGTACTGGTCCACGGAGATGTTGCCCCGCACAACCTTCTCGTGGGCAGCGACAACAGCCTCCAGGCTGTCATCGACTGGGGCGACGCGGCGTGGGGTCCGCGAGCTCTCGACTTCGCCAAGCTGCGGTTGACCGAGGTCGTCCAGCTCCTTCCTGAGTACTTGTCCGTGGTGCGCGAACTGTCCGACTCGGCGCTCGCGGAGGATGAGTTGGCCGCAGGTGTGCTCTATCTGCACCTGTCCTGGGGAGTGGGCAAGCTCCAGGCCGACCCGTGGCCCGGTCAGCGCCACTGGACTGCCCCACCAGCCAGCCGCCTCGCGAGTCTGCTGCATTTCTTCACCGCCACTCCGCCGTACCCCTGGTCGACTCTCACCTGACCTCTGCTGGAAGAGAGGTGATGAGGGTTGTGAGTTGGGTGGAGAGCGCGAGGGTGGTGGGGGAGGTTGAGGTGGTGGCCGGGTGCCAGGTCGGGTGGCCGGTGGTGGTGAAGGTGACCAGGTGGACGTCGGGGGAGAGCGGGCCGGGGGCTTGCGTGTGGGCTCGGGCGGTGAGGTGGAGCAGGAGTCCTAGGGCTGGAAGGACCTTGAGGTCCCGGATGACGTGGATGAGCAGGAGGTCGCGGGCGGGGACTGCGGCCAGGACTGCGGAGGGCAGGTCGGGGAGCTGGAGGGTTTCGCGCAGGACTGTGTCGAGGACAAGGGCACGGGATGCGGTGAACGAGTCGCCGGTGAGGCGCGCCAGCTGAACGCCGTCCTCTTCCAGCAGTTCGAGGTGGTCGGCACGGCGGCGGAGGTTGGCGAGGCCTAGGGCTTCGGCGGCCGACCAGGTGAGGCCCAGGTCGGTCGGGTCGAGGTACATCGTGACGGTCGTGTCGTGGAGCGTGGCGGGCACGGACAACAGGCCTGGGATCACGTCAGGACGGTCGGCGACCCAGTGCGGTGGGAGTGACGTGCGTGGGACCAGACGCTGGATCAGCTCGCGGGCGGGATCGTCGGGCGGGTCGGGTGCACCTTCGTCGAGGCGGCGGAGGAGCTCGGCGAAGTGGGTGTCGACGAACTGAGGCCAGTCGTCGGGATCCTCCTGGGCGATCGCCCGGGCCAGGTTGGTGAGACCGAGAATCGGTCCAGGCGCGTCCGGGTCGAGCGCGTCGAGGACGGCTGCAGGGATCAGGGCACCTGCTTCGTACTGAAGGTCGAAGCCGAGCTCGCGGCAGGTGGTGAGCGCGAGGGCGACCAGACGGTCGACCTGTGGCGCGGTCAAGGGGCTCAGATGCGGATCGGTGGGAGTTTCGGTGGTTGTCATGGGCACCTCCTCGACAGAGAAAGTACGAGGATTCGCCCCCGTTCCAGCCGGTCGATTCGAACCTGTGGACAACTTGCTCGGTACTCTGCGGCGCGGGGACCGAATCCGGTCCGGAACAGGAGGACCAGATGTCCAGCACTCCGGCGTCACGGCCGACTTCGGTGACTCGGCTGTCGTTGTCGCACATCACGGCGCAGCACGAGACGAACCTGCTCGGCACCGTGCACGGTGGGGTGATCATGACGCTGGTCGACTCGGTCGCGGGCGTGGTCGCGGCGCGGCACTCGGGTGGGGCTGCGGTGACCGCGTCGATGGACGAGATGGTCTTCCTGGTGCCGGTTCGGGTCGGCGATGTCGTGCACTTCAGCAGTCAGGTGAACTGGACCGGCCGGAGCTCGATGGAGGTCGGGGTGCGGATCACCGCGGATCGGTGGGACGCGGTGGGACCGGAGGTACACGTGGCCTCGGCGTACCTGGTGTTCGTGGCGGTCGACGCGGATGGCAAGCCGCGTGAGGTACCGCAGGTGGTGCCGGAGACCGACGAGGAGCTGCGGCGGATGCGGGAGGCGGAGATTCGCCGGAGCCACCGGCTGGCGCGACGGCAGGCGATCATCGCATCGCGCGAGCAGGACCGGTCCGCCGGATGAGCTGGTACTCCGCGGCGCGGCGGCAGCCATCGGCGGTCCTGCTGGTCGTGCAGTTGCTGGGCGTGCTGATCTACCCGCTGACCGAAGGTTCGCGAGGCGGTCGGCTCGCCTTCGAGACCTTCGGGATCGTCGTACTGGTGCTCGCCGTGTTCTCGGTGCGATCGACGCCGGGACTCACCTGGGTCAGCATTGGGCTGGGAATCCCGGCCGTCGCGCTCTCGTTTGTCGACGTGTACAACTCGAGCGACACGGTTAGCCGTCTCGTCTGTGTTGCACGCGGCCTTCTACCTCTACGCGGCCTACAGCTTGCTGCGCTACATGCTGTCGGACCACGACGTCAGCACCGACGAGCTCTACGCGACCGGTGCCACGTTCACCTTGGTGGCTTGGGGATTCGCCTACCTGTACGTGTTCGTCCAGGTCCTCGTCCCGGGCAGCTTCATCGCAGCAGATGCCCCCAGCAACGACCGTACCTGGATGGAGTTGCTCTTCCTGAGCTTCACCACGCTGTCCAGCACCGGGCTCAGCGACGTCGTCCCGATCTCCAGCTGGGGCCGCTCGGTAGTAATGATCGAGCAGCTCGCCGGCCTCGGCTACGTCGCGATGGTCGTCTCCCGCCTGGTCGGCCTCACCATCTCCCGCCGTACAACCTAAGACGTCACTGTGTCGCCAGCACCAAGCCGCGGCCAGCCGGCGAGCAGGTCGGCGGCGGCGCGAGCGGCGACTTCGGTCGCGTTTGCCATCGCCGCGACCCGATAACTGACCAGCGCACCTTCGTGGAGCAGCAGCAGCCGATCCGCCAACTCGCCGGGGTCGGCCATCCCGGCCAGCCGCGCCTGCGCCTCGAACTCGGATCGCATCCACTGCTTCTGCCCGACGATCACCGGCATCGCCGGGTGATCAGGCGCGGCGAGCTCGACGCTCGCGTTGATGAAGCCGCAGCCGTTGCGCGACCCCGCCAGCCAGTCGGTCAGCGCAGCAAACAGCGCTAGGACCACCTCCTCGGGAGAACCAGGCGCGCGCTCCGCCAACTGCTCATCGAGGAACTCGTGCCACACCCGGTTCCGGTGCTCCAGGTACGCCGCGATCAGCCGATCCTTGGACCCGAAACGGTCGTACAGCGTCTTCTTGGTCACGTCGGCGGCCGCCGCGATCGCGTCGACCCCGACGGTCCGGATGCCCTGCTCGTAGAACAGCGTCGACGCCGCCGCCAGGATCCGCGCCCCGGCCGGGGTCAGCCGGTCCGCCGCGGGCACTCCGCGATCGACGAGCAGTCTCATCTGCTGAACAGGCATACTGACAGTATACCGACCGGTGTGGTTACTCTCGGGCCATGACCATCGCCCCGCCAGTACGACGTACGCCGAACCTGCGCCTGGTGACCCTGGCCGCAGGAGCCGGGTTCGTCGTGTTCTGGAGTTCCGGCTTCATCGGCGCCGGCTGGGGGACGCGCTACACGAACGCGTTCGACCTGCTCGCCTGGCGCTTCCTGCTGGCCGGCCTGCTCGGCGCGATCATCCTGAGCATCCGTCGTCCCCGCCTGACTCGTCGCGACCTGCTCATCCAGATCGCGATGGCGGTCCTCACCCAGTTCATCTACCTCGGCGCCATCTTCACCGGCATCGACCATGGCATCACCGCCGGAGCCACCGCGCTGATCGGATCGCTGCAACCACTGCTCATCGCGACAGTTGCCGGTCCCTTGCTCGGAGAGCCGGTCGACAGACGCCAGTGGATCGGTCTGGTGATCGGACTCGGGGGAGTCGCCCTCGTGGTCGCCGACGATCTCCATGCGGGCCACGGCTCGTTGCTGCTCTTCTTGATTCCACTGATCGGTCTGCTCGGCCTGGTCGCGGGCACTTGCCTGGATCGCCGGAGCAAGTCGGCGGTCAAGTCACTCGATGCGGTCTGCGTTCAGAGCATGGTGTCCGCAGTGCTGTTCGTCACGTTGGCGGCCTCGACACATCAGCTCAGCGTGCCGCAGCAGCCCGGGTTCTACGGTGCTGTGCTCTGGTTGGTGCTGTTGGCAACCGGAGGCGGTTGGGGCTTGTTCTTGGTCAATCTGAAGCTTTCCGGTGCGACCAGAGTCAGCAGTCTGCTCTACCTGGTGCCGCCGACCACGATGCTGCTGGCGTACTTCGTGCTGGACGAGAGCATCGGAGCCCTGGCGGCGGTCGGCATGCTGGTCTGTGCCGTTGCCGTCGCACTGATCAGGCTGCCCGCTACGCTGCCGACATGGCGGAACCCCGATGGCTGAACGAGAAAGAGCAGCAGGCGTGGCGCGCGTTCATCGCGGCCCAACGCGTGGTGAACAGCCGGATCGAGCAGCAACTGCAGCGTGACGCCGGGATTCCGCACACGTACTTCGAGATCCTGGTGCGGCTGTCGGAAGCGCAGGAGGGCCGGCTGCGGATGAGCGAGCTCGCGGTCGCGACGATGGGGTCGCGCAGTCGTCTCTCGCACGCGGTCAATCGCCTCGAGCGGTACGGCTGGGTGCGCCGTGAAGGTATCGAGTCCGACCGTCGCGGTCAGGTGGCGATCATCACCGACGCCGGCCGGGAGAAGCTGGTGGAGATCGCGCCGGGTCACGTCGAAGAGGTTCGCAGCGCGATCTTCGACGCTCTCTCCGAGGAGCAGGTCGACCAGCTGTACGCCGTCTGCACGGCTCTGGCCGAGCACACCAGCCAGGAGCGTTGATGCGGGCACGAGCCACAGCTCTCGTCGTACTGTCTGCTCTGCTGCTTGCTGGTTGCAACGACAGCCAGTCTCCGCCGACAGCCGGTCCGAGCACGGTCCCGTCGTCGTCGGTACCGCTGCCGCCGAAGACCACGGACCAGCCGACCACTCCGACACCGTCGGCCACGCCGACGTCGACGCCCACTACTGGCTGCATCGACGCCAAGCTCGAAGACCTCACACTCCGAGAGCGCGCCGCTCAGCTGATCATGACCGGCATCAGCGCCAATGGCATGACGTCCGCCCAGCGCCCGATCGTCCAGAAGCAGAAGCCAGGCGGCGTCCTCCTGCTCGGCAGTGGTGGCAGCCTCGCTCACACCAAGGCGGCGACCGCCGCGGCGACAACCGCGGCCACGGTCGACGGCATCAAGCCGCTGATGGCTGCGGATCAAGAAGGCGGTCAGATCCAGCGTCTGAAGGGCTCCGGCTTCACTCGCATCCCATCGGCAACGGTTCAGGGCACGTGGACGAGTGACAAGCTCACCGCCCGGGCTACGCAGTGGGCGAGCCAGCTCAAGCAGGCCGGGGTCAATACCGACCTCAGTCCGGTGGCCGACGTCGTACCGGCGTCTTTGAAGAAGCAGAACGCGCCGATCGGCCAACTGGACCGCGAGTTCGGCAACACGCCGGCCAAGGTCGGACCGCCGGTTCAGGCCTTCGTCCGCGGGATGGCCAAGGGTGGCGTGATCACCTCGGTCAAGCACTTCCCCGGCATCGGCAAGGTCCGCGGCAACACGGACTTCGCCGCCGATGTGATCGACAACGTGACGGTCCGCGGTGACGACGACCTGCAGCCGTTCGCGGACGGCATCGCGGCCGGCACCGAGATGCTGATGGTCTCCACGGTCACCTACACCAAGATCGACCCCAAGAACCGGGCGGCGTTCTCCTCGATCGTCATCGACGGCATGATCCGCGGCGACCTCGGGTACGGCGGTGTTGTGATCACCGACGATGTCGGAGCAGCGGCCAACGTGGCGAAGGTGCCGGCCGGTCAGCGGGCCACCCGGGTGATCGCAGCCGGCGGAGACATCGTCATCAACGGCGCTTCCAACCTCACCTCCGCCATGGTGAACGCGCTGGTGGTGAAAGCCCAGCAGGACAAGGCCTTCGCCGCGAAGCTCGACGCGAGCGTACGGCGGGTGCTCGCCCTCAAGCAGAAGCACGATCTGGTGACCTGCTGATGCAGGAGGAGCAGGAGCCCGACTACCGGTTCACTCTGGCGAACGAGCGAACCTATCTGGCCTACCTGCGGACATCACTGGCGTGTTATGCCGGTGGCCTCTCGGCAGTGCAGTTCCTCGACCTCGGGCACGATCGCTGGCCGGCCCGGATCATCGGACTGATCCTGGTCGCCGCCGGGCTCGTGACCACTGCCGGAGCACTCCGGCGCTGGCAGCAGAATCTGATCGCCATGCGTCGCGGTCAGCCACTCCCGGTGACCAGACTGCCACTGATGCTCGCGGCAACCATTGCCGGCGCCGGTGTGATCGGCCTGATCTTCGCATTGTGGCGATGAGCACACGTGACCCCGGTCTCCAACCCGAGCGGACCCTGCTCGCCTGGCGGCGGACATCCCTCGGGCTGGTCGCCAACGGCATTCTGCTGCTTGCCTCCGGCCACGGTTCGTCCGACGTCCGCACCGGCCTGGGCATCGTCGTACTGGTGCTCGCACTGGGCTGCTGGGCGGCCGTGAGCGCTGTCTACCGCCATTCCCGGGGCGCCGCCGTACAGGCTCTCGGCCAGGACCGGGTGCTCCGGATCGCCGCCGGACTGGTGCTGGTGGTCGGTCTTTTCGACCTGTACGCCGTGATCACGCGCTGATACCAATTGATTACTCGGTAGTCACCTCCTAGTGAACTAGTTCACCCTTACGCGCTACGTTGACCCGGGCGATGCAACCCCAGCCGGTTGTTCGCCCTAGCATGATCCACGGTTTGTCCCTCGTTCACCCGGAGCTTGAAGTGCCGTTACGTCTGCGTCCGAACGACCCGACGTTCTACGACCTTTTCACCGAATCCGCCAACCACCTCGTGGACGGCGCCCGGATCCTTGCCGAACTGCTCGGCAGTACGGCCGGCAGTGGGCTGTCGGCCAGTCATCAGATCGCTGTTCAGATGAAGGACGCCGAGCACGCGGCGGACGAGACGACCCACTCGATCATCCGCCGGGTCAACTCGACGTTCGTGACGCCGTTCGACCGCGAGGACATCTACCGGCTGGCCTCCGACCTCGACGACGTCATGGACTTCATGGAGGAGGCGGTGGACACGATCCACCTCTTCAACCTGGAGAAGCTGCCGGAGGAGGTCGCCGAGCAGATCGAGGTGCTGCAGCGGGCGGCTCAGCTGACCGCCGAGACGATGCCGCGGCTGCGCACGATGAAGGACCTCGCCGAGTACTGGATCGAGATCAACCGGCTCGAGAACACCGGCGACGCGGTGCACCGGCGGATCATCGCCAAGCTGTTCAGCGGCGAGTACGACACCCTCACGGTCTTGAAGCTGAAGACCGTGGTCGACCTGCTGGAGGCTGCCATCGACGCGTTCGAGCACGTCGCCAACACGGTCGAGCAGATCGCCGTCAAGGAGAGCTGAGCGTGGAGTTCGCGCTCGTCATCGCGGTCGTCGTGATCGCACTGGCCTTCGACTACACCAACGGTTTCCACGACGCGGCGAACGCGATCGCGACCTCGATCTCGACCCGCGCGCTGACACCGCGGGTGGCGCTGGCGATGGCCGCGGTCTGCAACTTCCTCGGCGCCCTGGCCGGCACGGAGGTCGCCGAGACCGTCGGCAAGGGCATCATCACGGCTCCGGCCGGCAAGCACGGCCTGGTGATCGTGATCGCCGCGCTGATCGGGGCCATCACGTGGAACCTGATCACCTGGTACTTCGGCCTGCCCAGCTCGTCGTCGCACGCGCTGATCGGCGGTCTGGTGGGCGCCGGACTGGCGTCGTCCAGCGTGGTGCTGTGGAAAGGGATCGTCGACAAGGTCGTCATCCCGATGGTGCTGTCACCGGCCATCGGCTTCGTCGGTGCGTTCCTCCTGATGGTCGCGATCCTCTGGATCTTCCGGCGCCGCAACCCCGGCAAGGTCACCCGGGGCTTCCGGCTCGCGCAGTCGCTGTCGGCCGCCGCGATGGCGCTCGGGCACGGTCTGCAGGACGCCCAGAAGACGATGGGCGTGATCTTCCTGGCGCTGCTCACCACCGGGCACGCGGACAAGGACGACGGCATCCCGCTGTGGGTGAAGTTCTCCGCCGCGACCGCGATCTCCCTGGGCACGTACTCCGGCGGCTGGCGGATCATGCGCACCTTGGGCCGTCGGATCATCCACCTCGACCCGGCCCGCGGATTCGCCTCCGAGGCGATCGCGGCCGCCGTGCTCTACGTGATGGCGATCGGCTTGCACGCCCCGGTCTCCACGACCCACACGATCACCAGCGCCGTGATGGGCGCCGGCGCCACGAAGCGCCTGTCGGCCGTCCGCTGGGGCGTCGCGAAGGGCATCGTCACTGCCTGGGTGCTGACCATTCCCGCCGCCGGCCTGGTCGCCGCCGGCGTCTACGGGGTAGTCCATCTGATCCTGGAGTGAGATCCCCGGATCGCATTCATTTCGAATTCATCCACCACCCCTACGGTCGGTCGAGTGCCACAACTCGTCCGCCGAGGGATGTGATCGGGATGGATCTGTCGTTTCTCGTCGTCGTGGTGATCGTCACCGCACTGGTGTTCGACTTCACGAACGGCTTCCACGACACCGCTAACGCGATGGCGACATCGATCGCCACCGGCGCGCTGAAACCGAAGGTCGCGGTGGGGCTGTCCGCCGTCCTGAACCTGGCCGGCGCGTTCGTCTCCACCGAAGTCGCCAAGACCATCTCGAGTGGGCTGGTCGACGATACGAAAGTCACGGTTCCGATCATCTTCGGCGGCCTGGTCGGCGCCATCTTGTGGAACCTGCTGACCTGGTACGTCGGTCTGCCGAGCTCCTCGTCGCACGCGTTGTTCGGCGGCCTGATCGGCGCGACCTGGATCGCGGCCGGCGCCGGTGCGGTCAACTTCGGCACCGTGGTGCAGAAGATCATCATCCCCGCGGTCGCCGCACCGGTCGTGGCCGGAGTGGTCGCCCTGCTGGGCACCTACCTGGCCTACAAGATCACCGCGCGGGCCCGGAAGAAGAGCGTCGACGACGGCTTCCGTGCCGGTCAGATCGCGTCCGCCTCGCTGGTCTCGCTGGCACACGGCACCGGTGACGCGCAGAAGACGATGGGCATCATCACGCTGGTCCTGATCACCTCCGGCAGCCTGGCGCAGGGCTCGCGCCCGCCGATCTGGGTGATCTTCGCCGCGGGTCTGGCGATCGCCGCCGGGACGTACCTGGGCGGCTGGCGGATCATCCGCACGATGGGCAAGGGCCTGACCGAGATCGAGTCGCCGCAGGGCTTCGCCGCGGAGACCAGCTCGACCGCAGTGCTGCTGGCCTCGTCCCACCTGGGCTTCCCGCTCTCGACCACGCAGGTCTGTTCCGGCAGCATCCTGGGTGCCGGTCTGGGCAAGCGGCTCGCAGAGGTGCGCTGGACGGTCGCCGGCCGGATGGCTCTGGCCTGGCTGTTCACCCTGCCGGCCGCAGCACTCGTCGGTGCACTGTCCGGT
The DNA here is from genome assembly GCF_042882005.1 of Kribbella sp. NPDC058245. Taxonomy (NCBI): domain Bacteria; kingdom Bacillati; phylum Actinomycetota; class Actinomycetes; order Propionibacteriales; family Kribbellaceae; genus Kribbella; species Kribbella sp. NPDC058245. The sequence continues at coordinate 184,487 of NZ_JBHVWY010000003.1, read as the reverse complement.
CGGGTGGCGAACTCTGGCAACCTCGGGGTCGCGCTCATCGCCGTACTGGCTGTGGCCGCAGGCGGTGGCATCTACCTCGCCTCGCGGCGGACGCCGGTCACCTCGACCAACGTGAACGAGTACCCGAGCACCCCGGCCGCCACCTCGGCGCCCGCGGCGGTCTGAGCGGAGGACGGGCATGCACATCAACTGGAGTGCACTCGGTGAGGTCGCCCTGGTCAGCCTGGTCTTCGGAGTGGGGCTGGCGGTGGTGTTCGCCTTCGGTGTGACCGCTATGGCGCGCCGGGCAGCAGCTATCGACGAAAAGCGGCCTGCACCGATGGTGGACACCGCAGTGGCGTCGCTGTGCTTCGCGGCGTGCCTCGCCGCGGTCTTGTACGGGCTCTACCTGATCATCCCGCAGTTTCATTAAAAGAGCGCAGCCATTAACCACTTAGCGGTTCCAGCGGCGTACTGCCTTGGCCACGTCCTTGGTACGCACGGCGTCGAGGTTCTGTTCCCAGGCTGTGAAGAGCCGGTCGCCTAGCTCGGCCGCGTCCAGACCAGCCTGGGGCCGAACGGCGACCGCCCACGTCGCAGCGGCAGCGTGACCCTGCTGGTGCAGCAGGTGATTGACGGTCGCCTGGATGCGTTGCCGGTCCTCGCCGGTCAGGCCGCGGGCAGCCCAGTCCTGCAAGATGGCTGCGTCCTCGCACGTCATCTGGGCCAGGTATGTCAGTGGACCGCGCCAGAAGCCGCGGTGGCCGATGCTGTCCAGGCTCTCCAGCGGGAACCAGCCGTTGGCGCAGCGGCGGCCGTTGACGGCGGCCTCGACCTCACGCGCGCGCTCGCCGTCCAGGTCTCGGGTGGACCAGTCGATGAAGTAAGCGCCTGCATCCGGCAGATGCTCGGCGACGTGCGGCGCCACCACCAGCGTCCCGGGTTCGAACAGTCGCAGTTCTTCCGGTGAATCGAACAAAAACCTTCCCCCGCCCAGCACAAGGCAAGCAGCACAGAAACCCCCCAGATTCCTGCCTTGTCAATAACAAGAGCCCTTCGTACCCCCATTCGCCGGTGGGGGTCAAGGCCCTGTCCGCGCCCGCCGCGCGAGCTCCTCGCGGTCCATCCGCTCCGCCTCCTCCGGCGTCGGCGCGGAGCCGCCGTACGCGGCCGGCAGCCACCAGGCGCCGGGCGGCTGCTCCGGGTAGGCGCGGATGGTGTCGTCGAGCATCTCGGCCATCGTCGAGCGCAGTACGGCGGTCGCCGCGACCGGATCGTCGTCCGCGGTGACGGTCATCGGCGTACCGACCGTGATGGCGATCGTGCGGTGCCGGGAGAAGTCCTTCGGGTGGTCCTTGGTGAGCATCCGCTGGGTACCCCACAGGATCAGCGGAATCACCGGTACGCCGGCCTCGGCCGCCATCCGGACCGTGCCGGACTTGAACTCCTTCAGCTCGAACGACCGGCTGATCGTCGCCTCCGGGAACACCCCGACCACCTCACCGGCCCGCAGATAGTCAAGAGCCTGCTCGTACGACGCCGCGCCCGCACCGCGGTCGACCGGGATGTGGTGCATGCCCCGCATCAACGGGCCGGACCAGCGGTTGCGGAACAGGACCTCCTTGGCCATGAACCGGACCAGCCGCTTGCTCGGCACAGCGCCGTACCCGCCGAGGACGAAGTCGACGTAGCTGATGTGGTTCAGCGCGATCACCGCGCCGCCGGTCCGCGGCACGTTCTCCGTCCCGGACAGCTGGAAGTTCACCTCCAGCACCTTGAACGCCGTACGGGCGAAACCGACGACAGGCGGGTACACAAAGTCGCGCATCGTAGGAGCCTACTAAGGTATTGGTGATAACTGGAGATCGCGGGAGCTCGCACCGTAGTGGGCTGAGAGGGCGGCTGGATCGATCCGGCGCCGCCGACCGCCGAACCTGTCCGGGTAATTCCGGCGTAGGGAGCACAGCAAGTGACAACTATCGGCACCGTACGACCGACTGTCACCACCGGCCCGATCTCGGGCTCCGAGAAGATCTATCGCGGCGAACTGGGAGTTCCGGCGCGTCGTGTCCACCTCACCAACGGCGAGTCCTTCGACCTGTACGACACGTCCGGGCCGTACACGGACGCGTCGGCGCAGATCGACGTACAGTCTGGTCTGCCCGCGCTGCGGCGCGAGTGGATCGCTGGGCGGACGAACCTGACCCAGCTCGCGCATGCTCGAGCCGGCACCATCACCGAGGAGATGCGGTACGTCGCGCTCCGGGAGAACATGGATCCGGAGTTCGTCCGGTCCGAGGTGGCGCGCGGTCGCGCCGTCATCCCGGTCAACCGGAACCATCCGGAGGTCGAGCCCGCGATCATCGGCAAGAAGTTCCTGGTGAAGATCAACGCGAACATCGGCAACTCCGCCGTCAGCAGCTCGATCGAGGACGAGGTCGAGAAGCTCGTCTGGGCCACCCGCTGGGGCGCGGACGCGGTGATGGACCTGTCCACCGGGAAGAACATCCACGAGACCCGCGAGTGGATCCTGCGGAACTCGCCGGTACCGATCGGGACCGTGCCGCTCTACCAGGCACTCGAGAAGGTGAAGGGTGATCCGGCTGCGCTGTCGTGGGAGGTCTACCGCGACACCGTCATCGAGCAGGCCGAGCAGGGCGTCGACTACATGACGGTGCACGCCGGCGTACTGCTGCGGTATGTGCCGCTGACCGCGCGACGGATCACCGGCATCGTCTCGCGTGGCGGCTCGATCATGGCCGCGTGGTGCCTCGCGCATCACCAGGAATCCTTCCTGTACACGCATTTCGCCGAGTTGTGCGAGATCCTGCGCGAGTACGACGTGACGTTCTCGCTCGGTGACGGGCTCCGGCCGGGCTGCATCGCGGATGCGAACGACGAAGCCCAGTTCGCCGAGCTGCGGACGCTGGGGGAGCTCACCAAGGTCGCCTGGGAGCACGACGTACAGGTGATGATCGAAGGTCCCGGACACGTGCCCATGCACAAGATCGCGGAGAACGTACGGCTCGAGGAGGAGCTGTGCGGTGAGGCGCCGTTCTACACATTGGGGCCGTTGGCAACTGATGTGGCGCCGGCCTACGACCACATCACCAGCGCGATCGGGGCAGCGCAGATCGGCTGGCTCGGTACGGCGATGCTCTGCTACGTCACGCCGAAGGAGCACCTCGGGCTGCCGGACCGCGATGACGTCAAGACCGGGGTGATCACCTACAAGATCGCTGCCCACGCGGCCGATCTGGCCAAGGGTCACCCGGGTGCGCAGGCCTGGGACGACGCGTTGTCGACGGCCCGGTTCGAGTTCCGCTGGGAGGACCAGTTCAACCTTTCTCTGGATCCCGACACCGCTCGGTCGTACCACGACCAGACGTTGCCGGCCGAGCCCGCCAAGACCGCGCACTTCTGCTCGATGTGCGGTCCGAAGTTCTGCTCGATGCGGATCACCGCCGACATCCGCAAGTACGCCGAGGAGCGCGGGCTGACGTCGACCGAAGCCATCGAGGCCGGCTTCAACGAGATGTCCGAGACCTTCAAAGCCAATGACAGCAAGGTCTATCTACCACTGGCCGACTGACGCTGCATCCAGGGTCCGACCTGAGCTGCTGAGGTGTCGAGCAGGCTGAGGTGGGTTTCTCCCGGCAGGATCGTCACGTCCGCGTGCGGTGCCTGCCGGGAGAACTCGGCCAGCTTGGTCGCATCGAACACCTCGTCGTCGGCGCCGACCCAAACACCGACCGGAACCTTGATGCTTTGCAGGTCATCTGCTGCCTGGTCGGCATTCTGGGCGAGCGCCATGTTCACCGTGTACCGGTTCACCATCCCGGATTCCCGCAGCTCGGCTGTGGTGTAAGCGAAACCGAGCGCCTTCGTATGACCGTCGATCCGGCCGCCGGTGACGGCATTGGCGATGAAGATCCGGGTGCAGATGGTCGCGAAGTTGCTGCCCCGATCGACTTTCTCGGTGTCGGAATGCAGTCCGTAGTCCGGAGCGAGGAAGACGTACCCGGCGATCGGGTCGGGGAACCGGTTCAGGCTGTTGAGGATCAATCCGGCCCCGGCCGAATGTCCGCCGGCGAATTCCGGGAGCCCCGGCCAGCGGTCGTGGACGAAACCGATCACGTCGGCCGTGTCCTGCCAGACCTGTTGTGGGGAAGGCGCATCGCCACGTGGACCACCGGAGGCGCCGTGGCCGCGGATATCCACCAGGTACGTCGCGACGCCGTACCGGACGAGTTGCCGGGCCAGCGGCAGATAGCCGGCTCGGCTGTTCGCGCCGGAGCCGTGGAAGAAGACAAGCGTCGAGGTCGGATGGGCCGGGAGCTCGGCGTAGTACGCGAGCTGCACGCCGTCCGAAGCGGTCACCGCGCCACTCGGTGTGGCCGGCAGCGTGCCGACTCCGTCGGAGATCAAACCAGGGGCCGGTGGGGTCGGGAACGAGCACGGGACGGTCGCCGCGGCGACGCCCGCGCCGAGTAGTGCGGCCAGAAGGGCCAGAACCGCCACCAGGATGATTTTCCGCCGGGTTCGTATCGCCACCTTGGCACCGTAGGCCGAGGGGGCCCGGTACGGCGGTTTCTGGGCCTTTGGGGCAGGAAAAGTGAGCTTTTCGGCCTTACGCGGAGTGAAATCGGTGGGTGCGTCGAGATGCGGAAGTGCCCCGATTGAGCGGAGAATTGGGGAATCGGCTGCCTTGCGGGGTGATTACGGGGAGTGATCGGGTGAACCGATTCAGGTTTTTGCCTTCACTCAGCGTGAATAAGACTGTAGCCTTAACCCGTTGGCAAGGAGGTGCAGGGCAGTGGTCTTCGTTCTCACGGTAGATCAGCGCGGCAGCCGAATCAGCGGTGATCTCGTACCCGAGCTACTGAAAAATCTGAATCGCCGGCCCCGGCAGCCCGGCCTGCTCCGCAAGTTCGAGCGGACCGCGGGCGACGAAGTCCAAGGGATCCTGTCGGAGGCCACGGCAACGATCGACCTGATCGTCGACCTGATCCGCCGGGACCACTGGTACGTCGGCCTCGGGATCGGCGACGTCTTCGATCCCCTGCCGCGCAGTACGCGAGCCGGTAACGGTGACGCGTTCGTGCACGCCCGGGATGCGGTGACGAAGGCGAAGGCCAGCCCGCACCACGTCAACGTGTGCGGGTCGGACGCGCTGCTGGCCGATCAGGTGGAGACTGTGCTCTGGTTGCTGGCGTCGGTGTTGCGACGGCGCAGCGACCGCGGGTGGGCTGTTGCCGACCTGCTGGCAGAGGGACTGACACGACGGGAGATCGGCGTGAAACTGGGGATCAGCCAATCTGCGGTAACCCAACGGGCTCAGGCGGCCGGAGTGGTCGAGGAGCAGCGTGGACGGTTGCTGGCGTCCGAATTGCTCGGCCGCGTCGAGGTCGCTGCGTGACGGCACTTGTCCTGGCGCTCACCGGAGCCGGGCTGATCCTCGCCGTACTGGCGTGGGTGCCCAAGGCTGGTGCGACGCTGGAGATCGTGCTCAGCGGCCTGATGCTGGCCTGTCTGATCGCTGCTGGTCTGGTGCTGCTCTACGGGCACGGTGTGGTCGGCTGGGACGAGCGTTGGTGGAATGTGCTGCTCCTGCTGGCCGGAGGACTCGCAGTGACCGGCGGCGGCCCGCTGACGACCTCTGTGCTTGCTTTGGCGGACCGGGGCAACACCAGGGCCCAGTCCACGCAGAAGGCCGGTGAGGTGCTGCGTGGCGGCGCTCTGATCGGTTCTCTCGAGCGTGGTGCGATCTTCGCGGCCCTGGTGGCCGGCTGGCCGGAGGGGCTGGCCATCGTGCTGGCAATCAAGGGACTGGCCCGCTACCCCGAGCTGCGCAGTCCTGACCAGCCTGCCTCCGTCACACCGCAAGCGGTGGCCGAGCGCTTCATCATCGGCACCTTCACCAGTGTGCTCTGGTCAGTAACCTGCGCCGGCTTCCTGCTCTCCCACTGACTGGACGTAGGTGTTGAGCACCTTGTCGTGCAGGGTCTGCTTCTGCTCGTCCCACAGCGGCCAGAGCGAGTCGATCAGCGGGACGTAGGCGAAGACTGCGGCCAGCACGTCCCGACCGAACGCTTTGCCGGGGCCGATCGGCTGCAGAGTGGCACCGTCGACCAGCCGAAGCTTCAGTGCGCTCTTGCCGACGCTCTGCCCGGTATTGCCCTGCCGGAACACCCGGTTCCAGAGCCACAGGCCGAAGGAGACGGCCATACCGAGAAGAAAGGCGATCACGGACCAGGCCTGCGGGGCGTCGTCCTCCAGATCCATCCGGGAGAAGACGTTCACGATGAACAAGGTGTAGCCGATGACGGCCGGGACGCTTTCGATCAGTCTGTCGATCAAAGCCGCGCCGACGCGCGGCAGCCACTCCGCCAGCGGCGGCACGGGGGTGTAGCCGTACGGAACGCTCATGTGCTGACGACGATGTCGTTGACGATCTTGTCGTGCCAGGTCTGCTGCTTCTCGTCCCACAACGGCCAGAGCAGGTTGATGAAGCACAGGTAGTTGAAGAAGTAGGCGCAGATCTCGCGACCGAGGTTCGGGCCGAAGCCGATCAGTTCACCGGTCTGGATGCTGATCACCCGCGACCCGGTCATCTTCTTGCCCAGCGACTGGCCGGTGCGGCCCTGCTGGACCACCCGGTTCAGGAACCAGATCACCGCTGAGGCGATGAAGCCGAGCGTCAGCGGCAGCCCGGCGCTGTCCGAGTACTTGGGGTTGGTGCTGATCGAGATGGTGACGATCAGGGCGATCCCGGTCGGGAAACCCTGCAGGACGCTGTCGATGAGCGAGGCGCCCACCCGCGTCGTGTAGCCGACCGGCTGACCGGGCAGTGCGAAGCGGTAGCCGCCCTGTCCCGAAGAGCCTTGCGCATAAGGGTTGTAGCCGGGCTGGATGTGCCCGCTGGGCTGGAACCCACCACCGGGCTGGCCGGGCGGGTACTGGTTCGGCTGCCCCGGGGGGAACTGGTTCGGCTGGCCAGGCGGGTACTGGTTGGGCTGACCGGGCGGCGTGGAACCGTCGTACGGGCCGGACGGAGGGGTGGTCACCTGAATTCCTCTCTGGTGCTCAACTACGGGCTGCAAGGCAGGTTACTGTGGTGCGGTGAGCCATGGCGTCGTACTCCGCCCCGCTGGACCGGTCGAGCCGGTGGACCGGCGCGTGCAGGGGCTCGCGATGGTCGGTGTCGGTGGTTTCGCATTGGCTGGGGTCTATCAGCTGACCGGGCTCGGCATTCCTTGCCTGCTGCACGCCACCACCGGTCTGAACTGTCCGCTCTGCGGGTCGACCCGGATGGCTGCGGCCTTGCTCCGTGGCGATCTGAACGCCGCCTGGCACTTCAACCCCGTCGTACTGGTGCTGGGCCCGCTGATCGGCCTTGCCGTCGGCTACCAGGTGCTGTCCTGGGCGCTGGAGTCCCTGCGCCTGGTGCGGCTGCCACGGCTGACGATGAACCCGCGGGTGGTCGACTGGCTCACCAAGGCCGTCGTCGCGCTGCTGATCGTGTACGGCTTCGCCCGCAACCTGAACTGACTGCATCCCTGAAATGACTGGCGCCGGGCAGCGTGAGCCACCCGGCGACCGTCAAGCCTTGAACGTCAGCGGTTGCCGACCAGACCGGTGGCGTAGCCGATGATGCCGAGGATCAGGAAGGCGATGCCGCCGATCCAGGCCACCTTGGCCAGCGTGTCCGACTGGCCCTGCTCGCGATACTTGCTCTGCGCGAACAGACCCAGGCCGATCGCTGCGGGGGAGCAGCAGAACCAGCAGACGATGCCGATGATCGACAGGATCATCGGGGTGTTGCTCGGCGCGGCCTGGGCGCCGTACCCGTAGCCAGAGTTCTGGCCGCCCGGGTAGGAGGCGTAGCCGCCCGCACCGGCGCCGGGCTGGCCGGGCTGCTGCCCGTAGGCGCCCGGCGTCTGCTGGCCGTAGCCAGGTGCCTGCGGCGGCTGCTGGCCGTAGCCGGGCTGGCCGGGCTGCTGGCCGTACTGTCCGGGCTGACCTGGGTAGGAGCCCGGCTGCTGCTGCCCGTAACCGGGCTGCTGCTGGCCGTAACCAGGCTGTGAGCCCGGCTGGCCGTACTGTCCCGGCTGGCCGCCCGGAGTCTGGCCCGGGGTGTCCTGCGGGTCGTTCTGGTCATCGCCGGGAGGCGTCGGAGTGCTCACCACTGTCCCTTCTGAAACGTCGAAGAATCCCTGCAGACTATCCGGGCCACAGGTTCAGGGTCACGTACCCGCGCCGCCGGGCGCGGGTACGTGACCTCGACGACTCAGCCGAAGCGGCCGGTGATGTAGTCCTCGGTGGCCTTCTCGGTGGGGTTGGAGAAGATCGCCTTGGTCGCGCCCATCTCGATCAGCCGGCCGGGTTTGCCGGTCGCGGCCAGGTTGAAGAACGCCGTCTGGTCGGAGACGCGGGCCGCCTGCTGCATGTTGTGCGTGACGATCACCACGGTGAACTTGTCCTTGAGCTTCTCGATCAGGTCCTCGATCGCCAGCGTGGAGATCGGGTCCAGGGCCGAGCAGGGCTCGTCCATCAGGATCACCTCGGGCTCGACCGCGATCGCCCGGGCGATGCACAGCCGCTGCTGCTGACCACCGGACAGACCGGCACCCGGCTTGTCCAGGCGGTCCTTGACCTCGTTCCAGAGGTTGGCGCCCTTCAGGGACTCCTCGACCACCTGGGTGAGCTTCTTCTTGTCCTTGACGCCGTTCAGCTTCAGGCCGGACGCGACGTTGTCGAAGATCGACATCGTCGGGAACGGGTTCGGCCGCTGGAACACCATGCCGACAACCCGCCGTACGGCGACGGGGTCGACGCCGTTCGCGTACAGGTCCTGCTGGTCCAGCAGCACCTTGCCCTCGACGCGGGCCCCCGGGATCACCTCGTGCATCCGGTTCAGGGTCCGCAGATAGGTGGACTTGCCGCAGCCGGACGGGCCGATGAACGCCGTGACCGAGCGGGGCTCGATCGTCATCGACACATCCTCGACGGCCTTGAAATCGCCGTAGTAGACGTTGAGGCCGCTGACCTCGATGCGCTTTGCCATATCGACTCAGAACCTCTCTGGTTACTTCGACTTGATGGTGCTGAACCGGGCGACCAGCCGGGCCAGGATGTTGAGAACAAGAACGAGCAGGATCAGCGTCAGGGCCGCCGCCCAGACCCGGTCCGCGGCCGGCTGCAGCGCCAGCTCGGTCCGGTCCTGGTTGATCATCGTCGGCAGGGCGCCCATGAAGCCGTTGAACGGGTTGGTGTTGATGTTCTTGGAGTAGCCGACCAGGATCAGCAGCGGTGCGGTCTCACCCATCACGCGGGCCAGACCGAGCATCACGCCGGTGACGATGCCGCCGAACGCGGTCGGCACGACCACCTTGAGGATCGTCTTCCACTTCGGCACCCCGAGCGCGTACGACGCTTCCCGGAGCTCGTCGGGTACCAGCTTCAGCATCTCCTCGGTGGACCGCAGTACGACCGGCAGCATCAGCAGCACCAGCGCCAGCGACACCGCGAACCCGACCCGGTTGAAGCCGAGGATCGTGATCCAGACCGCGTAGATGAACAGCGCGGCGACGATCGACGGGACACCGGTCAGGATGTCGACCATGAAGCTGACCGCCCGCGCGGCCTTCGTGCCCTTGCCGTACTCGACCAGGTAGACCGCGCCGAGCACCGCGATCGGTACGGCGATCACGGCCGTGATCAGCGACATGATCAGCGTGCCCATGATCGCGTGGTACGCGCCACCGCCTTCGCGGCGGACGGTGATACCGCGCTGCGACTGGCTCCACCAGTCGGCGCTCAGCAGCAGGTGATAACCCTTGCTGACAACGGTCCAGAGGATCCACACCAGCGGGATCAGCGCGATCACGAAGGCGGCCACGATCAGGACGGTCGCCAGCACGTTCTTGAAGGCGCGCGCACCGGACTTGCCGGTGAGGTCCAGCTCCTTGCCGTCGTAGGCCGGGCGGTTCTCGACGATGGCCGTCATACGGACGCTCCTTCTCCTGCGCGGCGGTTGCGGCGCGGACGCTTGGCGCCGGGGGCGCTGCGGGCGACGATGATGCGGGCCGCGGAGTTGACCAGGAACGTGACCACGAACAGCACCAGGCCGGCCGCGATGAACGCGCCGGTCTTCTCCGGGGTGTCGAACTCGGCGGCGTTGTTGGCGATCTTCGAGGCGAAGGTCTCGCCACCGGCGAAGATCGACGAGTTCCACGGGTCGTTGCCGTTGGGCACGGTCAGGATGATCATCACGGCGACGGTCTCACCGAGCGCGCGGCCGAGGCCGAGCATCGCGGCGCTCGTCACCCCGGAGCGCCCGTACGGCAGGACCGCCATCCGGATCATCTCCCACTTGGTGGAGCCCAGCGCCAGCGCGCCCTCGCGGTGCGCGATCGGGGTCTGCGCGAAGATCTCCCGGCTGATCGCCGTGACGACCGGCAGGATCATGATCGCCAGCACCACCGACACGGTGAAGATCACCCCGACGTTGTCGCCGATCGGCTTCTCGAACACCGGGATCCAGCCCAGTGCCGCCGAGATGCCGTTGATCACCGGCAGCAGGATCGGGGCGAAGAACAGCAGACCCCACAGGCCGTACACGATCGAGGGCACCGCGGCCAGCAGGTCGACCGCGTGCGCGACCGGGGTGGCGATCCGCTTCGGCGCGTAGTACGTGACGAACAGCGCGACCCCGATCGCGACCGGTACGGCGATCAGCATCGCGATGATCGAGCTGATCACCGTGGTGTAGAACAGCGCGGCGATCCCGAACCTCGGATCGGAACCGCCCGGTTCCCAGACCCGGGAGAACAGGAAGTTCGTGTTGTTGTCGGCCAGCGACGGGATCGCCAGCGCCAGCAGGAAGATGCCGACGAACGCCACGATCGCGACCACCAGGGCGCCGGAACCGCGGGCCAGGCCGGAGAACAACCGGTCGCCGAGATGACCGACCGGGCCGAGCTCGAGCTTCGGTCCGGTCTCATCGGCAGTCTTGGGGGTCTCGCCGTCGGCGTGCGCGGTGGCGATGGCGTCGAAGTGCGGGGCCGGGCCGGTAGGCCCGACGACCAGATCCTCGATCTGTGGTTCTGCTCCGGCGGCGGCCGGCTCCTCCGGCCGGTCGGGCGGGGCCGTGCCGTCTGGACTACTCATCGATGGTGCTCCAAGCGCCTTGGGTCATGGACTGCGGGGATCGGTCCGACGAGGCGAAGCCCCGGCCGTCCTTTTCGGACCGGCCGGGGCTCGCATCACTGCAGGTTCTTACTCAGCGGATCGGCTGGTTCAGCTGATCGTCTGGATGGCCGCGTCGACCTTGGCCCGGATCTCCTCCGGGAGCGGCGCGTAGTTCAGCTCGGTCAGCGCACCCTGGCCGTCCTTGCCGGCGAAGTAGCTCAGGAAGCTCTTCACCAGCGCGGTCTTCTCGGCCGGCAGGCCCTTGCTGCAGGCGATCTCGTAGGTGACCAGGATGATCGGGTAGGCCCCGGCCTCCTTGGTCGCGTAGTCCAGCTTCAGCGCCAGGTCGGACCCGGTGCCGGCCGGCTTCGCGGCGGCCAGCGCCTTACCGGCGGACTCGGCCGACAGCTCGACCGGGGTGCCCGAACCGTTGTCGATCTGCGCGACGCCGAGCTTGTTGTCGACGGCGTACGACCACTCGACGTACGTGATCGAGTTCTTGGTGCTCTTGACGCCCTCGGCGACACCGGCGGACTTCTCCTTGCCCGCGCCGGTACCGGTCCACTTCTTGGCCGGCTCACCCTTCCAGGCGCCACCACCGGCGGCCTTCAGGTACTTGGTGAAGTTCTCCGTGGTGCCGGACTCGTCCGAACGGAAGAACACCGAGATCGGGGCCGTCGGCAACGTCACGCCCGCGTTCAGCTTGGCGATCGCCGGGTCGTTCCAGGTCTTGATGTCACCCTGGAAGATCTTCGCGGCGGTCGCACCGTCGAGGACGAGCTTCTGCACGCCGTCGAGGTTGTAGGCGATCGCGACCGGGCCGATGACCATCGGCAGGTTCAGCGCCGGGTTGGTCTGGCAGCGCTTCGCGGCCTGCGCGGCCTCGGTCTCGCCGCCGTCCTTGGACTCGGTCTTCAGTGCCGAGTCGGAACCGGCGAAGTCGACCTGGCTGGCGTTGAACTGCTTGATGCCCGCGCCGGAACCGGTGGGGTTGTAGTTCACCGTGACCTTGTCGCAGGTCTCGTTGTACTTGCTGATGACCTCTTCGATCGCGTTCTTCTGCGCCGAGGAGCCTTCGGCGTTCAGCGTGCCCTGCGGGCAGTCGGCCGCGCCGGTCGAGGAGGAACCCGTGCTCGGGCTCGAGGAGCCGGACGGCTCCGGGTCACTGCCACAGGCGCTCAGAGCGAGCACACCGAGGGATGCCACGGCGACGGAGCCGACGCGGAGCAGGCGATTCACGAACACGAGAGTGTTGCCCTTCTGCGGGAATCAAGACTTCTGAACTTCCACAGACGGTAGGGAGACCAGATGACTGGGTGGCCCGTCGCCGGTAAACGACCGGTGAACGGTTCCGGCACCGTAAACGACGCCCGGCGTGCCACCAGGCAGCCATCAGGTGAACTGAGTTAGCGCTCGTCACTCTCCGTGCCGGAAAACGACCATTTGCTCACATTTCGGTAACGCTCAGCGCACTGTGAACGGGTACTCGAGTGAAGTCCCCGCCAGCACCGGCAAACCGTTCACCTTCACCGGCGGTGTGATGACCCGGTACCACGTCTGGTTCTGGCGCGTGGCACGGAACTGGAGCGTGAGCTTCCCGTTCGTGAGCGGCAGTTCGCGAACATACTTCCAGGTCTTGCCCTCGCGTCGCTGCAGTGCCGCCTTCATGCTGACCGCAGGCTGAGCCCACACCTTCAGCGTGACCATGCGCCCGGCGACCGTGTCGTAGGGCTCGATGCCGTAGGTGATGACGTTCGCGGTCGACTTCGAGGTCCGGGCAGTGGTCGAGGCAGCCGGCGTCAGCTTGATCGCCGACTGGGTGATCTGCTTCGCCGGCAGCACCCACACCCGGTACTGACGCTCGCCCAGCGAGGCGATGTCGGTGAAGAACGGGTCGCGGAGGTTCCCGGTATACCGGCCGTAGGTCTTCCACGGCGACGCGCTGTTCGGGCGGGCCTGCAGTTGCACCGGCACCGGCATGTTGGCCAGGTCCGACTTGAGTGTGGTCTTGATACCGATCTGCAGGCTGTAGATCCCCATCGCGGGCACGGCGGTCGAGGCCGACATCGTCCCCACCAGGACCCTGCGCTCCAGCCATGGGCCGTCGCCGTTCGACAAGTACGACTCGCCCCACTCGTTCCCGGCGTACAGGGTGATCGTGGCAGGCCGCGGTCGCGGCGGCACCGTGAACGAGGTCGCCCCGGCCGGAATCAACATCCGCTCGCTGGGTGAGCCCGGTACGACGATCTGGGCTCCCAGATACGTTTCCGAGGCTGGTCGATCCAGCGGGTCGTCGGGAGTCTGGTCCGCGATCGTGGGCTGTGTCCACCGGGCCAGCCGCACCGATCCGTCGGCCAGCAGGTCCGCGTCCTCGACGATCGGGTACACCGGAACGACAGCGTCGAACAACGGGCTCACAGCGGCGGCACTGAGGGTCTGATCGGCGCCCTTCGACTCGACTGTGACCCGGATGCGGTCGCGGTTGAGGAAGGCGGTCTGGCTCAGCACGACCTCGTTGTCCGCGCCGGCCGCCGGCGTGGCCTTCGTGAACCTCTGACCCTCGTTCACGTACTCCGCCCGGACCACGTTCGCTTCGCCGTTGTCCTTCCAGGTCACGCGAATCTTGTCACCCACCCAGGCGACCTGTACGTCGGTGGGTGCGTCCGGAGCGGCTGCCCAGGCTGGGGTCGAGAGGCCTGCGGTGAGGAGGGCCGCCGTTGTGGCGGTGGTGAGGATCTTGCGCATGAGGGATTCCTAGCTCGATCAGCGAACGGTAAGAGTGAAGGTCTTGGAGACGGACGCAGCCAACGGCAGTCCGTTATAGCCCAGCTTCGGTACGGTCACGCGGTAGCGCGTGGTAGTGCCACGACCCGCTGCCTTGAACGGGACAAGCGCCGTACCGTTCTTGATCTGTACGGCGGGGCCCGTGCGCCAGGCGCCGTTGGCCCAGTGCTGCAAGGTGCCGCGCACGGTCAGGCCCGGCTGGATCTTCACCGACAGGTTGACTGTCACCCCGACCTGGACCGTCGATCGGGTGAACCCGGCGACCGCGAACCGTGTCATGGTCTGCGACGACTTGGCCGACGTCGAGCCGGCCGGTACCAGCTCGATCGCACTGCCGCCGATCTTCTTCCGGGCCGGAACCCACAGCCGATACTGGCGTCCACCCAGCGACGCGATCCCTGTTTCGAAGGCGACCTGCGTGCCGCCGGTGTAGCGGCCGACCGTCTTCCACACCGCAGTGCTGGTCGGCCGCGCCTGCAGCTCCACCGGAAAGTCGATGTTCTCACTGGTGCCGACGAGCGTGCTCTCGATCTTCAGACGCTCGCTGAAAATCCCCTGCGCCGGTACGGCGATCCCCACCTTCAGGGTCCCGGCGTAGACCGCGCGCCCGGTGGGGTAGAGCTCGCCCCAGTTGTTCCTGGTGAAGATGTCGATCGTGGCCAACTGAGACTGCGCCGGAACGGTCACCGAGGTGACCCCGTTCGCCACCGGATACGTGCCGAGGGGATCCCCGCCGTACCGCTTCTCGACCCGTGCCTCGAACACATCCGCCGCACCATCCAGCGGGTCGCCGGGCGTCTTGTCCTCGGCCACCGTCGGCCGCCACCGCACCCGGACCGACCGATCGGCCAGCAGTTCGGCGTCGTAAACGTCCGGAGAAGCCGGCCGCCGTGTGTCGAATGCCGCGGACGCGGTCGGCGTCCCCCAGTTGCCAGCCGGGCCGCTCGCAACAGTGATCTGAACCTGGTCCTCGTCAAAGCGCAGCTTGCCGGGCGTCAGTACGAGCTCGTTCGTCTCGCCTTCGATCCGGCCACCGACGATGACACTCGTACCGGTCCGCGGGTACACGGCCCGAATGCTGTTCGCCGCCCCGTCGTCATTCCAGGTCACCCGAATCTTGCCGTCGTCCCAGCTGAGCTGCACATCGGTAGGCGCCTCC
Organism: Kribbella sp. NPDC058245; assembly: GCF_042882005.1. Lineage (NCBI taxonomy): Bacteria > Bacillati > Actinomycetota > Actinomycetes > Propionibacteriales > Kribbellaceae > Kribbella > Kribbella sp. NPDC058245. Next base: position 169,372 of record NZ_JBHVWY010000003.1, on the reverse strand, counting down.
GAGGCTGCCCAAGCAGGCGTAGCCAGACCTGCAGTCATCAGTACGGCGGAAGCCGCGAGTACGGCGTACTTACGCATCTCAGACGACCTTGAGGGTGAAGGTTTGGCTGGTGGTGAACTCGACCGGCAGACCGTTGACCTTCACGGCGGGGGTCGCGATGCGGTACTTCTGGATCGTGCCGCGGCCGGCGGCGCGGATTGCCAGGTCGGCCTTGCCCTTGCTGTCGAGCTGTACAGCGCGCACGTAGCGCCACTGCTTGCCGTCCCACTTCTGCAGCGCGGCCTTGAGCGGTAGCGCGGGCGAAACGATGATCTTCCGATGCACGGTCACGCCGACCCGCGCCGTGTCCGCCGCGTAGCTGGTGCCGATCTCGGCGTACTTCCGCACGAACTGCGCAGCGGTCGAGGCCGGCGGAGTGAGCAGGATGACGTCGTCGCGGTACAGGAAACCCGCGGGGACCCACAGCCGGTACTCCTGAGCGCCCGCCGCGCCCGCGGATGTGAAGAAGAGCTTGCCGTCGATCTGGCCGCCGTTCCGGCTGACCTTCTTCCAGGGGCTGGAGCTGTTCGGACGAGCCTGGACCTCGACCTCGAAGACCTCGTTGCGGATGATCTCGGGGAAGGTGGCCAGCAGCTTGCTGTCCCAGTTGGTGGCCGTAAAACGGGCCGGCGGGGACAGTTTCGAGGTCGCGCTCATGGTTCCGACGCGCACGGTCTGGTACTCGCCGGCCGGTGTCGGTCCCCACTCGCTACCCGTGGAGAGCTTGATCGTCAGCGGACCACGGCGCACCGGGACATCGGCCGTCGTCACGCCCCGCACCACATACTCCGTCTGCTGGCCCGCGGCAGGACCAGTCACGGTCGCCTTCACCCAGGTGCCGGCCGGCTGGTCGAGCGGATCGTTCGGGGTCTCGTCCACGAAGGTGTCCCGCTGCCACCACACCCGCACCGAGGTGGTGGACAGCGACTCGGCCCTGTTGATCACCAGCTTGGGCACACGATGGGTGTCGAACAGTGGGCTGTGGGCCGGCTCGCTGTACGTCTGATCTGCCCCCACCGACCGCACCGAGATACGAACCTGGTTCCCGGCCTCGAAGGAGCTTGGGTTCAGGAAGACCTCGTTGGACGCGCTGGCCGTCGTCTCGGCCACGAGGTACCCGGTATCCGGATAGACCGCCAAGATCCGGTTCGCCTCGCCGTTGTCTTTCCAGGTGACGCGGACCTTGCCGTTATCGGCCCAGGACACCTGTACGTCGGTCGGTGCGTCCGGGGCAGCGGCCCAGGCGGTGCCGGACAGCCCGGCGGTGAGGAGAACGACGGCGGCCGTCGTGGCCAGTGTTTTGCGCATGTGCTGAGTTCCTAGCGGACGGTGAGAGTGAAGGGGGAGCTGGTGCTGGCCTCGACGGGGAGACCCTTGACCATCACTCGCGGAGTGAGGATGCGGTACTTCGTGGTGGTGCCGCGACCGGCGGCGCGGATCGCGATGTCCGCGTGGCCCTTGGCCAGTGCGACTTCGCGGGCGTAGCGCCACTGCTTGCCGTCCCAGCGCTGAAGCGCGGCCTTCATGTCGACCTGCGGCGACAGTTGCACGATCAGTTTGGTGGTCGCGCTCACCGGTGCCGAGGCCGGGAAGAACCCGGTCTTGCCGAAGAGCGCCAGCGTCAGTGAAGTCTTCACCGAGCTCGAAACCGGTCGCATGACCACGAGCGGCCGGTTGATCCAGGACCTGGTGGTGTAGGCCGGTACGAAGATGCGGTACTGCTGGCTGCCCTTCGAGAGGGCAGACATGGGGATCGGCGTCCCAGGCGTTCTTGCGTTGCGGTAGATCGTCTTCCAGGGGGCCGCACTGTTCGGCCGTGCCTGCACCTCTGCCTCGACAGCGTCTTGATCCGGCGTGAGGTCCTCGGGGCAGGCGCAGAGGTAGCGGTGCAGCGTGACGTCTCCGACGAAGTCCGTGTTGTAGGCCTGCTGGGGAAGGATCTTCGAGTCCATGCGGGTGATGCCGACGCGGACGGGTCCCGCGCCGGGCGACGTACCCCACTCGTTCCCTGCGGACAGCGTGATCGTCGACAGTTGCGGCGGGGCCGGAACGTCGAAAGGCAGGTCGTCGTCGAGCGGCATCGGATAGTGCTGTGGCTGCTCGGCGCCGGGTCCGGTGACAGTCGCCTTGACCCATGTCGCATCGTCGCGATCCAGCGGGTCGCCCGGGTTGGCATCCACGATCGGCTCCTGGGACCACACCAGCGCGACCGAAAGATCCGGCCGCATCGATGGCTGACGGATCTCCGGCCGGTACGGTCGCCGGGTGTCGAAGGACGTGCTCCCGCCCCTCGGTCCTTCAAAGCCGTCGGCATCGGTTGAGGTTACCGAGACCTGAGTGCTCTCATCCTCGGGGAAGATGCCGGGCGACACCAGGATCTCGTTGGGGTCGGTGATGGCAGGCCTGCCGAGCACTACCGCCTTGCCCCCGCCGTATACGCGAAGGATGTTCGCCTCGCCTTGGTCCTGCCAGGTCACCCGGATCTGGTCGCCGACCCACGAGACCCGCACCTGGGTCGGTCGCGGCGGTACCTCGGCCCAGGCTGGGCTGGCCAGGCCGGCGGTCAGGAGGACGGCGGCAGCCGTGGCGGCCGTGAGATTGCGCATGGGATCCCCAGGTGTGAACGCCTGGTGGTCACCCCTGCCGCCAGTGCGTGCTTGCAAAATAGCGCACGCACTGGCGGATGGTGCAAGTTGAATTGATTGCAGCTTCGTGCAATCAGCCGATGGTGATGGGGAAGGGGGAGCTGGTGGTGGGGTTGAGGGTGAGGCCGTTGACGGTGACGGCGGGGAGGGCGATGCGGTAGCTGAAGGAGCCGACGTCGTTGCCGACGTTGGCGTGCGTGAGCATGGTGCCGTTGGTGAACTGGACCGGGAAGACGTTGTTCCACTTGCCCTTGAGCAGGACCTGCAGGGTGCCGCGGACGGTGGCGGCGGGCTGGATCTTGGCCGTGATGTCCACGCGGGCGTGGCGGGCGGGGTGCGCCGGGGTGAAGCCCTTGCTGACGAACTTGATCAGCGTTTTGGAGGACTTGGCCGAGGTGGAGGTGGCCGGGGTCAGGGCGATGACGTTGCCGCTGACAACCTTCCGGGCCGGGACCAGGAGCCGGTACTCACGGTTGCCGAGTGAGGCGATCCCGGTGTCGAACGCGGTTGTGGTGTTACCGGCGTACCGGCCGTAGGTCTTCCAGGCGTCGGTGGATTTGGCGCGGGCCTGCAGTTCGACGGGGATGCCGCTGGCGCGTTCTTCGCGGCCTTCGCTGGTGAAGAGATCGAGCGTGCTCTTGATGCCGAGCCGCGACGAGTACACCGCGCTCGCGGGGACGCTGATGCCGGCGCCCATCGTGCCGACTCGCACGATCTTGGTGTCGGGGGTTTCGCCCCACTCGTTTCTTGCGACCAGCCTGATGGCCGCGGGACGGACCTGCGCCGGTACGACGCCGGACGTCGTACCGGCGGCGAAGCCGAAGCTGTCGGAAGCGCCGTTGGGGAGGGTCGCCTGGGCCTCGAAGGTCACGGCGACGGGGAGGTCCATCGGGTCGCCCGGTGTCGGGTCCGCCGTGCTGGGGGTCGTCCACGACAGGTTGACCTTCAGTTGGTCGGTCAGCTGGGCGTCGCGCAGACCCGGAGCCGACGGGCGCCGGGTGTCGAACCAGCCGGTCGGAGTCGAATTGCTGAAGTCGTCGCCGTTGGAAACGAGCAGCCGGACCCGATCCGCTGCGTCGAGCGTCGGCGGCAGGATCACCCGGTTGAGTTGTTGAGCCTCCGTGCCGGCGAGCCACTCGATCCGATGCGAGCTCTCGTACTCGACCCGGACGATATTGGCTTCGCCCTGGTCACCCCACTCGAGCTGGATCGTTCGATCGGTCGTCCAGCTGATGGTGACTCCGGTCGGTGCGTCCTGCGCCCCGGCCCAGGCCGGGGTCTGGAGGCCGGCGGAGAGAGCGGCGACGGCGGTCGCCGCGAGGACGAATTTGCGCATGGGGAACCTTTCAAAAGCACACACCGCCACGGCAGCAGGTGCTGTGGCGGTGTGTGGGGAGGGCTTGATCAGCGAACGGTCTGGTTGTAGCCGGGGCTCGTGTTGGCGTTGACGGTCAGGCCGTTGACGACGACCGTCGGGACGACGACGCGGAGGCGGATGGTGCCGAGCTCGGAGTCAGGGTCACTGCGGTAGTAGTAGGAACCCTTGGTGATCTGGATCTTGCCGTCGCTGTACCAGGTGTTGGTGTCCCAGTTCCAGTACTGCCAGGTGCCCCTGACGGTCACGGCCGGCAGGACCTTGAGCGAGAAGGTCCAGCGGGCGCCGGGCCGGGTGACGGTCGGGTTGAAGCCGCCACTGACGATCTTGACCAGGGTCTTGGAGGACTTGGCGCCCGTCGAGGCCGCCGGAGTCAGAAAAATGATGTTGCTGCTGACAACCTTCCGGGCCGGGACCCAGAGCCGGTACTGGCGGTTGCCGAGCGAGGCGATGCCGGTGTCGAAGGCGGCCGTGGTGTTCCCGGAGTAGCGGCCCCAGGTCTTCCAGGCGTCGGTGGACTTGGCGCGGGCCTGGAGCTCGACCGGGATACCGCTTGCGCGCTCCACGATGCTCCCAGTGCTGTGCATGAACAGCCAGCTCTTGATGGCGAGCCGGCTCGAGTACAGCGCCGATGCGGGAACCGTCATCCCGGCAGTGAGCGTGCCGAGCTTCACCGTCTTGGCGCCCTTGGCCTTGCCCCATGGGCTGGTCGAGCTCAAGGTGAGCGTGGTCGGCCGCGGCTGCGGCGCGACGGTGGCCGACGTGGTGCTGGTATCCCAGTGGCCAAGGCTGTCAGACGTGCCGTCGTAACGCAGGGCCGAGATCTCGACGCCTTCGTACGCCGGATTGTCCAGCGGGTCGTTCGGCGTGCCGTCCGTGGTGGCGGCCTGCGCCCACTTCATCTGAGTCGACAGATTCGCCGCGAGGTTCGCGTCCTGCAGCACCGGCGTGGCCGGGACGAGAGTGTCGAACTCGGGTGAGGGAGCCGAGGGGCTTTCTCCATCGGGGTTGGCAGACTTGACGATCAGCTTCACGTGATCCTTGGACGGAGCGAGAGCGCTCGCCGGAATCAGGACCTCGTTGGTATGGGTGGACGAGAGATCCACGTACTTGACTTCGTCGCCGCCCGGCAACTGCCAGTAGACCGCGTTGGCCAAGCCGTCGTCGGCCCAGGTCAGCTTGATGTTCTCGCTGTCGGCCCAGGCGATGGTGATGTCGGTCGGTGCGTCGGGAGCGGCGGCCCAGGCGGGTGCCTGCAGGCCGGCGGTCAGGAGGGCGGCAGCGGCCGCGGTCAGAGCAATCTTTCGCATGTGGAACCCCAGGTGAGAGCGCCTGGCGATCACCCCTGCCGCCAGTGCGTGCAGGAAAAGTAGCGCACGCACTGGCGGATCATGCAAGGCTTATTCGTTGCAGCTTCGTGCAATGGTGCCTAGTGCAACGAGCCCGGTCACTTGACGGTGAGGTTGTAAGCAGGGCTCGTGTTGGCGTTGACGGTCAGGCCGTTGACGCCGATCGTCGGGACGACGATGCGGACCCGGAGGGTGTAACGGTCGGTCTCGATGTCACCGCGCTCGACGTACGAACCCTTGGTGAGCGGCACGTCGACGACGGGGACCCAGCTGCTCCCGGTCCAGGCCTGCAGATGCGCCTTGACGGTCACGGCCGGTGCGATCTTCACCGAGAAGGTTGAGCGGCCGCCAACCCGGACGACCGACGGGCTGAAGCCGCCGCTGACGAACTTGACCAGGGTCGTGGAGGACTTGGCCGAGGTCGACGTGGCCGGGGTCAGCGCGATGACGTTGGTGCTGACCACCTTGCGGGCCGGGACCCAGAGGCGGTACTGGCGGTTGCCCAGGGACGCGATGCCGGTGTCGAACACGGCGGTCGTGTTACCGGCGTACCGGCCGTAGGTCTTCCAGGCGTCGGTGGTCTTGGCGCGGGCCTGGAGCTCGACGGGGATGCCGCTGGCGCGCTCTTCGCGGCCTTCGCTGGTGAACAGGTCGATGGTGCTCTTGATGCCGAGCCGGTCCGAGTAGAGCGCCTTCGACGGCACGGTGATACCGGCGCCGAGGGTGCCGAGCCGCACGCTCTTGGTGGCCCGGGTCGTGCCCCACTCGTTGCTGGCGAGCAGCTGGATCGATGCCGGCCGAGCCTGCGCCGGGATCGTGGCCGACGTCGCGCTCTTGTCGAGGTCGTAGCTGTTCGTGGCGGCGCCAGGCAGGTCGACGAACGCCTTGAGCGTCTCGCCCGTTGCGGGCAGGTCCAGCGGGTCACCCGGGTTCGGGTCCACGACGGCCGGCTGCGACCACTTGAGCTGGGTCGTCAGGTTCGTGGCCAGACTGGCGTCCTGAAGCACCGGCTGCCCAGGGACCTGAGTGTCGAACTCCGGCGTGGCCGCGCCTTCGCTCAGCTCACTTCCGGTGACGGACTTGACGACGAGCCGGGCCCGATCGGTGTTTCCGAGGGTCGTCGCCAGCACTACGTCGTTCGCATCGGTCGAGGGCACCGACGCGAGGAGCGTGACCACCGAGGTGCCCGGGTACTCGACGTAGACGTTGTTGGCCTCGCCGGCGTCCTTCCAGGTCAGCTGAATCTTTCCGCTGGACCAGCCGACGGTGACGTCGGTCGGAGCGGCGGGGGCCGCGGCCCAGGCGGGTACCTGCAGGCCGGCGGTCAGGACGGCGGCGGCAGCCGCCGTTACTGCGATTTTGCGCATGTGTCTTTCCCAGGGGAGAGCGCCTGACGATCACCCCTGCCGCCAGTACGCGAAGGAAAAAATAGCCTACGTACTGGCGGATCAGGTAAGCCGACGGCTTGCAGCTTCGTGCAATCAGCGCACGGTGAGCGTGAAGGCACCGCTCGTGGTCGGGCTCAGGGTCAGGCCGTTGACGGTGACCGCGGGCAGGCTGATGCGGAACTTGTAGGTGCCGCGGTCGGTGCCGGCGCTGCCGTGGACGACCAGGGATCCCTTGCTGAACTGGACCGCGAAGACGTTGCCCCAGGTCTTGCCGCCCCATTCCTGCAGCACACCCTTCACGGTGGAGGCGGGCTGAATCTTTGCGGTCAGGTCCGAGTTGGCGCCGGGCCTGGCCGTCCCGGGCGTGAAGCCGTTGCTGACGAACTTGATCAGCGTCTTCGAGGACTTGGCCGAAGTGGAGATGGCGGGGGTCAGGGCGATGGTGTTCGCGCTGACGGCCTTGCGGGCCGGGACCCACAGGCGGTACTGACGGTTGCCCAAGGACGCGATGCCCGTGTCGAAGGCGGCCGTCGTGTTACCGGCGTACCGGCCGTAGGTCTTCCAGGGGGCGGTGGCCGTGGCGCGAGCCTGGAGCTCGACCGGGATACCGCTGGCGCGCTCTTCGCGACCTTCGCTGGTGAACAGGTCCAGCGTGCTCTTGATACCGAGGCGCGAACCGTAGACCGCGCTCGCCGGAACGGTGACGCCGGCGCCGAGGGTGCCGAGGCGGACGATCCTGGTGTCCGACGGGCCGTAACCCCAGTCGTTGTAGGCGCTCAGCTTGATCGCCGCGGGACGTGCCTGCGGCGCGATGGTGCCCGACGTCGCACCGCGGTCGAAGTTGACGGTGGCCCCGTTCGCGCCCGGCAGGTCCACATCAGCGGTGACAGCGCCGTCGCCGGGGACGTCCAGCGGGTCGTTCGGCGTCGAGTCCGCGACCGCACCCAGCGTCCAGCTCAGCGTGGTCGTCAGGTTCGCGGCCAGGTTGGCGTCCTTGAGCGCCGGCGCGGCGGGGCGGTGGGTGTCGAACCAGTCCGACACGGCGCCTTCGCTCAGCTCACCGCCGACCTCGCTCTTGACGATGAGGCGGGTCTTGTCCGACTCCTTGATCCGGAAGGCCGGCAGCGAGAGGTCGTTCGGTGCGGTCTCGAGGACGGTCGCGGCGGCGTACGGCGCCTGGCCCTCCTGCTCGACGTACACGATGTTCTTGGCGTTGTCGTCCGCCCAGGTCAGGTGGACGTGCATGTCCACCAACGAGATCTTGAAGTCGGTCGGTGCGTCCGGAGCCGCGGCGAAGGCGGGGGTCTGCAGACCGACAGAGAGGGCAGCGACAGCCGTCGCCGCGAGGGCAAATTTACGCATCTGATCCCCAGGTGAGAACGCCTGACGATCACCCCTGCCGCCAGTACGTGACTCAGAAGGTAACAGTTCTACGGTGTAGACCGGAAAACCCGTTGTGCTGCGCAACCGCTCAGCTGGAGAAGTCTTCCGGGGCGACGCCGTCCAGGAACTGGCGGAAGCGCTCCAGCTCGGCCTGCTCCTCCTCCGGCGTGGCCACGCCGGCCTCGAGGAGGACCTGCTCGGTACAGCGGATGGGGGTGTTCAGACGGACCGCGAGCGCCACCGAGTCGCTCGGTCGTGCCGACACCCGGGCGCCGTTGTCCAGCAGGAGCTCGGCGTAGAAGACCGCGTCCCGGAGCTCGACGATCTCGACCGCCTCCAGGTGCACGCCCCAGGCCTCGATCAGATCCCGCATCAGGTCGTGGGTGAGTGGCCGGGACGGGCGCAGGCCCTGCTCCTCGTACGCGATCGCGGTCGCTTCGACCGAACCGATCGAGATCGGCAGGTAGCGGTAGCCCTCGGTCTCGCGCAGCATCATCACCGGGGCCCGGTTGGGCGATTCCATCCGGATCCCGATCAGTGTCAGTTCTCGCATCATCGTCATGGTGCGACCTCTCCTCAGACCGGCACCCGGTGGGGCGCCGGTTCCTCGGTAGGAACATACCCGTCGCTTCCAGTGTCCCCCGGACACCCCTGCGGCTGTGCCTGGATCGACACCGAGCCGTGTCTCTGGTGTTGCGAGACGCTACGGAGCGCGGAACCGCTCGTGCAGGAGCCGGCCGTCGGTCAGCCGGTGGGCGACCAGGAAGGCGCCAGGGGCGAACTTGCCCACCTTCAGCCCCAGCTCGCGCTGGAGTGCGGGCAGCACTGGCCGGTGCGAGCACACGGCGGTCACCCGGCCGGCCTTCCAGGCCCGCTCGCGCAGACCACGCAGGGCGTGCGGATCGGCGTCGTACCCGCGCTCTGAGATCTCTGGCCAGAGGTGCATGTGCCGTTCGATCGCACTGGCGTACGGGAGCAGTGTGGACGTGCAGCGCTCAGCGTCACTGCTCATCAGCCGGTCGGCGCCGAGAGCAGCCAGTACGTCGCTCAGCCGCGTGGCGACCGCCGTACCGGTGGAGGTGAGTGGGCGGAGGGTGTCTTTGCCGTCCCAGTCCTTGCGCTTCACTGCCTCCGCATGGCGCACAAGCACCAACGTGGACTCGACAGGCGCCATGCCGTCCAGCGTGTCCACGATGTCCACGTCGCGGGGGTAGCTGAGGCGCGCACGCGCGTCCTTCACTGGCAACCACTCGATCTGGTCGACCTCGTCGCTCGGCTGGAAGGCACCGTCCGCAGTCGGTACGGCGGACCAGTAGTGCACCAGCTTCTCCGCCTCGCTGCCGTTCTTGCGGATCGGATAGCGCTGCACACCGAGTGGGGGGCCGAGAAGCACCTGTACGCCGGTCTCCTCCTCGATCTCCCGTCGGGCCGCCAGCAGCACATGCTCGTGCTGCGTGAGCTTGCCCTTCGGGAGGGACCAGTCGTCGTACCGGGGGCGGTGCACCAGCAGCACCTCGCGGGTGCCGCGGCGCTCACGCCAGACCACACCACCCGCAGCGATGACGGTCGCTGGGTTGCTCATATCTCTAACCTACGTAATCGGATCGGCAGTTCTGCGGCGGCCACGGGTGGCGATCAGTCTTTCCTGCAGGTCGCGCAGCGGTTCGCCCTCCGGCGTGGTCAATCGGGCTTCCCAGGTGTTGTCCGGCTGCAGCCACCACGACTGCGTGCCCTCGTCGAGCGCCATGTCGAACATCTCGCGGATCTCGGCGATGTGGTCGGTCTCCTTCAGCTGCACGAGCACCTCGACGCGGCGGTCCAGGTTGCGGTGCATCAGGTCGGCCGATCCGATCCAGGCCTCGGGTTCGCCGCCGTTCTCGAACCAGAACACCCGGCTGTGCTCGAGGAACCGGCCCAGGATGCTGCGGACCCGGATGTTGTCCGAGAGCCCTTCGATACCCGGCCGGATGGTGCAGATGCCACGGATCCACAGGTCGACCGGTACGCCGGCCTGCGACGCCCGGTAGAGCGCGTCACACAGAGCCTCGTCGACCAGGCTGTTCACCTTGATCCGGACCCGTGCCGGACGACCGGCGTGGTGATGCTGGACCTCGCGGTCGATGCGCTCGATCAGACCACGCCGTACCGACTGGGGCGCCACCAGGATCCGGCGGTACCCGGCGTTGCGGGCGAAGCCGGACAGGTGGTTGAACAGGTGGGCGACGTCCTCGGTGACCACCTTGTCACTGCTGAGCAGACCGAGGTCTTCGTAGAGCCGGGCGGTCTTGGGGTGGTAGTTGCCGGTGCCGATGTGCACGTAGCGGCGCAGGCCGTCCGGCTCGTCCCGAACCACCATGGACAGCTTGGAGTGCGTCTTGAGCCCGATCACGCCGTACACGACGTGACAGCCGGCGTGCTCGAGCTGACGGGCCCATTTGATGTTCGCGGTCTCGTCGAAACGGGCCTGGATCTCGACCAGTACCAGCACCTGCTTGCCGGCCTCGGCCGCGTCGATCAGGGCATCGACGATGGGGGAGTCACCGGAGGTGCGGTACAGCGTCTGCTTGATCGCCAGCACATGCGGATCGGCGGCCGCCTGCTCGATGAAGCGCTGCACGCTGGTCGAGAAGGAGTCGTACGGGTGGTGGACCAGGACGTCGCGCTGCTTGAGCGCGTAGAACATGTCCGCCGGGTTGGCTGTCTCCACCTCCGCCAGGTGCGGGTGGGTGGACGGGACGAACGCCGGGTACTTCAGCTCGGCGCGGTCCAGACCAGCGATCGTGAACAGGCCACGCAGGTCCAGCGGACCGGGCAGCTCGAACACCTCAGCCTCTTTGATCCCCAGCTCCGACAGCAACAGAGCCTTCACCTGCGGGTCGATCGACTCCTCGACCTCGAGCCGGACCGGCGGCCCGAACCGGCGGCGCAGCAGCTCCTTCTCGAGCGCTGCCAGCAGGTTCTCCGCGTCGTCCTCCTCGACCTCGAGGTCCTCGTTGCGGGTCACCCGGAAGGTGTGGTGCTGGGTGACCTCCATGCCCGGGAACAACTGGTCCAGGTGGACCGCGATCACGTCCTCCAGCGGGACGAAACGGCCCTCGGCCACCTGCACGAACCGCGGCAGCAGCGGCGGCACCTTCACTCGCGCGAAGTGCTCACCGCCGGTGTCGGGGTTGCGGACCACGACGGCCAGGTTGAGGCTCAGGCCGGAGATGTAGGGGAACGGGTGCGACGGGTCGACCGCCAGCGGGGTCAGCACCGGGAAGACACGCTCCCGGAAGAACCGGGTCATCTCCTCGCGCTCGCTGTGCTCCAGATCGACCCAGCGCAGGATGTCGATGCCCTGCTCGGTCAGCGCCGGCTGGACCACCTTGCGCCAGGTGTCGGCCTGCCGGTCCATCAGCTCGCGGCTGCGGGACAGGCTGCGGTCGAGCACCTCGCGGGGGAGCAGCCCACTGGCCGCCTTCACCGCGACTCCGGCCGCGATCCGGCGCTTCAGACCGGCCACCCGGACCATGTAGAACTCGTCCAGGTTGCTGGCGAAGATGGCCAGGAACTTGGCCCGCTCGAGCAACGGGACCGTGTCGTTCTCGGCGAGCTCCAGCACCCGCTGGTTGAACGCCAGCCAGCTCAGCTCGCGATCGGAGAAGCGATCCGCCGGGAGATCACCGGCCGCCGCGATGTCGTACGGCGGTTCGACGTCGTACTCGCGATTATGGGACGCCAGCAAATCTCCAGCCACGTTGGACAGCATCCCATCCTTTGGTGAACACGAGGTGGCGGAGGGCATGTCGGCACCGGCCTGGATCTTGTTGCTAGCGTCACTCCTTGTGAACCCTCGACTGGACGCCTTGCTCCGCAGCACCGTGTCCGCCGTACAGGCGAACGCGCTGACACCGCTCTACGCGCTGCCCACCGCCGTCCGGCGGCGCCTCGCCGGCGCCCCGATCCAGATCGACGGGAACACCCTGGACCCCGAGATCCAGCTGCTGGTGCGCGTGGACGGGTTGTTGCCCGGCACAACGAAATCGGAGGCGGCCGCGGCCCGGTCGTCGTTCCGGAGCGTGAACAAGCTGATCGCCGGTCACCCACGGGAGCTACAGCGTGTGACCGATCTCACCGTCCGCGGCGCGGATGGTCAGCTCGGTGCGCGGCTCTACGTTCCCCGCAACGCCGGGCGTGGTCTGCTGGTCTTCTTGCACGGTGGCGGTTGGGTCGTCGGCGACCTCGACACTCATGACTCGCTGTGCCGCATCATTGCCGACGACGCCGGCATCCGCGTGTTGTCGGTCGACTACAGGCTGGCTCCGGAGGCTCCGGCCCCTACTGCCGCTGAGGATGCGATCGCGGCCTTCACCTGGGCTGTCGAGCACGCCGAGGACCTGGGTGTCGATCCTGCTCTGGTGGCGGTAGGTGGCGACAGCGCCGGTGGGAACCTGGCCGCTGTGGTGGCGCAGCAGTCCGTCGCTCGCGACTTCGCCCGACCGGCGCTGCAGGTGCTCCTCTACCCCGCCGTCGACCTGGTCGGCCGTCGCCCCAGCCGAGACCTCTTCGGCGAGAACCTCATCCTCACTGAGGAAGACATCCTCTGGTACCGCGAGCTCTACACCCCTGACCCGCTGTTGCGCCCCGACCCCGTCGTCTCGCCCCTCCTCGCCAAAGACCTCACCGGCCTCCCGCCCACCCTCATCACCACCGCCGGCTTCGACCCCCTCCGAGACGAAGGCGTCGAGTACGCCGAAGCCCTCAAGTCCGCAGGCGTGGACGTAACCCACCTGGCCCACAACACCCTCCCCCACGGCCACTACAACCTGGTAACCATCCCCGGAGCCACCGCCGCCGCCCTGACCGCCCTAACCACCCACCTCCGAACCGCCCTCCACTAACGCTCGCGCCAGCACCGCCGTACCAGCCGGGGCAACGCTCGCGCCAGCACCGCCGTACCAGCCGGGGCAATTTGAACGGATATCCCCGCAAGTGGACGGTTCTCTGCTCAAATTTTGAGGGGAGAACCAGCACATTGAGGGGAGATCCGCTGAAATTGCGGAGGGCGGAGGGCGGAGGGCGGAGGCGCGGGCGCGGCGAAGCCGGGGTGCGGGCGGCGTACGGATCAACGGGTAGTGGTCGCTGTGAGGCGGCATCTGGGAACACCCGGTACGCCGTGATGTCCGCGGTACGGCCGACGACTACCCGTTCGTCGGTACGCCGCAACGCGCGGTCGTCAGCGAGGTTGTGGATAAGGCCAGGAGCCGTCCGGCTGGGGGGTTAGAGGCGCGGACGGCTCCTGGTTGGTGGTGGGACGGGTGGGCGTGGGGATTATGACGCGGAGTGAGAGGGTGAACTCGGTGTGGCGTCGGTCACGGGGGTGTATTGGACGTGCTGGGCGGCAGTGGTGAAGCCGAGGGTTTCGTAGAGGTGGCGGGCTGGGGTGTTGGTGCCGTCGACGTAGAGGGTGATTGTGTCGAGGGCGCGGGTGGTTTGGAGGTGGGTGAGGCCTTGGAGGGTGAGGGCTTTACCTAGGCCGGCGCCTTGGTGGGTGGGGGAGACGCCGACGACGTAGACCTCGCCGACGCCGTCTTCGACCTTGGTCCAGTGGTAGCCGGCGAGGTTGCCTTCGGCATCTATGGCGAGGAAGAAGCCTTCGGGGTCGAACCAGGGCTGGTGGAGGCGGTCGGTGAGGTCGGACTGGGTCCAGGAGCCTTGTTCGGGGTGGGTGGCGAAGGCTTCGCTGTTGACCTTGAGCCAGGCTGCGTCGTCCTGGCCGGGGACGAAGGTACGGACTGTGATGCCGTCGGGCCAGACCGGGGCGGGGAGGTCGGCGCGGGTACGGCGGAGGAAGAAGAGTTCACGGGATACCTCGAGCCCGAGGCGGGCGGCGAGTTCGTCGGCGCCGGGGAGGCGGCCGTGGGCCCAGACGGCGAGGCGGGGGCCGGCGTGGTCGAGCAGCATGCGGAGGAGCGCCGTACCGGTGCCTTTGCGGCGGGCTGCGGGGGTGACTACGAGTTCGGCTGAGCCTTCGGGAGAGAGGGCGGCGTAGCCGATCAGGTTGCGGGTGGTGGGTTCGATGGTGCCGAGATGTCCGTCGTAGGCGAGGACGTGCAGGTCGCCGGGATGCTCGCCGTCGAGGTGCAGGAGGGTGCGCTCGTCGAGCGGGTTCACGCCGTCGCTCTGTGCGGCCGTGTGAGCGAGCTCTGTGACGGCGGAGGCGGTAGCCGGGGGCAACGGTGAGGGAACTGCTTCGAGGGTCACGGGAATACCGTAAAAGGTCCGGCTCAGTTCATGCTCAAGTCCTTGGAAGGTCAACGACTCCTCAGGTAATTTCTCGGGACTGCGCGGCAAATCTCGCGGTGCTCGCTACAACGACGGAGTTGACATGGCCTTGACAGGACGAGACATGAAGTGGCTGAACCGACGGCGGGCCGTCGGCCTGGTCACCGTCGGCGCGGTTGCGGTGCTCGGCTTGGCCACGGGGGGAACCGTGACCCAGGCACACCCGGCACGACCGAAGCCGACGCACACCCAGATCCAGCTGCTCGCCATCAACGACTTCCACGGCAACCTTGAGGCACCGACCGGCTCGAGTGGCAACATCAACGGGGTTCCGGCCGGTGGGGCGGCCTTCCTCGCCACGCACCTGAAGGACCTGCGGCTCGAGGCCGAGGCGAAGGGGCAGGACTCGGTCACGGTCGCGGCGGGTGACCTGATCGGGGCGTCGCCGCTGCTGTCGGCCGCGTTCCACGACGAGCCGACCGTCGAAGCGATGAACGAGATGGGTCTGGACGCCACCTCGGTCGGCAACCACGAGTTCGACGAGGGCTGGCGTGAGCTGCTCCGGATGCAGAGCGGTGGCTGCCTGAAGGACGGCGACGGGCAGAACAACCAGAACTCCTGCCCGGACAAGAAGCACCCGTTCCAGGGCGCCGACTTCAAGTACCTGTCGGCCAACGTGTTCTACGAGAACACCAAGAAGACGCTGTTCAAGCCGTACACGATCAAGACCTTCGACGACGGCCGCAAGGTCGGCTTCATCGGCATGACGCTGGAGAACACGCCGAACATCGTCACCAAGTCCGGCGTCGAGGGGCTGACCTTCAAGGACGAGGTCGAGACGGCGAACGCGCTGGTCCCGGAGCTGAAGAAGAAGGGTGTGGAGTCGATCGTCGTGCTGCTGCACGAGGGCGGCTTCCCGGCCGACCCGAAGGCGTACGACAGCTGCCCGGGGATCTCCGGCCCGATCGTCGACATCAACGCCGGGCTCGACCCGGAGATCGACGCGATCATCTCCGGTCACACCCACCAGGGCTACAACTGCTCGCTGCCGGACAAGGCCGGTCAGCCGCGGCTCGTCACCAGCGCCTCGTCGTTCGGCCGCCTCATCACCGAGGTCCGGCTGAGCATCGACAACGCGACCGGTGACGTCGACCGGCTGAACACGCTGGCCAACAACGAGATCGTCACCCGTGACGTGCCGGCCGACCGCCGGGTCAGCGAGCTGGTCAGCAAGTACCAGACGCTGGTCGCCCCGATCTCGAACAAGGTCATCGGTCACATCACCGGTACGGCGGTGTCGCGGACCCCGGACGACTCGCTGGAGTCCCCGCTGGGCAACCTGATCGCGGACGGTCAGCTGGCCGACCCGTCGGTGGTGTCGGGCGGCAAGGCGCCGGTGGCGGCGTTCATGAACCCGGGCGGGATCCGGGCCGACCTCGCGTCGAACGCCGGTGAGGTCACCTTCGGGCAGGCCTTCACGGTGCAGCCGTTCAACAACTTCCTCGTCTCGATGGACATGACCGGCGCGCAGATCACGGCGCTGCTCGAGCAGCAGTTCGCCGGGCTGAACGGTCCGGAGGCCGGCAAGTTCAAGGTGCTCCAGGTCGCGGGCATCACCTACACCTGGAACCCGGCCGCCGCGGCGGGGTCGAAGATCGTGGCCGGCTCGGTGAAGATCGCCGGACAGCCGCTGGTGGACGCGACGTCGTACCGGATCGTCACGAACAACTTCCTGTCCGATGGTGGCGACGGGTTCGGGGCGTTCAAGACCGCGACGAACAAGGTCTTCGGCGGGCTCGACATCGATGCCTTCGCCAACTACCTGACCGCGCACGACCCGTACACGCCGGGCGCGACCGACCGCATCTCGATCGGCTCCTGACCTGACGCCGGCGAGTGCGTCGCCTCAGCGCGGCGCACTCGCCGGAAGCGGAGTGCTACAGGAAGAACTTGAGCAGCACGAAGGCCAGCGCGCACGCGGTGGTGATCGCGGACAGGCCGCCGAAGCCGCGCCGGAAGGCGGCACCGAAGACGGCCAGCGTGAGCGGGACCAGCATCACCAGGAGTGTGACGCCGGCCGCATGGATGCCGACGTGCGCCCGGCCGCTGAGCACGAGACCGAGGATCATCGCGAAGGTGAGGCCGAGCCAGGTGGACCGGCGGATCGGTCCGTCAGTTGTGCGGTGACCGCGGTGCGAAGCGCGGGTCGCGCGGCGATGCGAGGTCGGAGCAACGTGCGCCATCGAGGATCGGTGACCTTCCGTGGAACGACGGAATACGCAAGGTAGCAGGATCCTTGACAGTCGTAAAAGACCGTCGCCTCACCAGTCACACCACACTTCTCGTGTCACAGCACCGGTCTAGATCGGCTGAGAGTCCAGCCCCGCTCAGCCTCCGGCGAAGGGCGGCAGGGCGTCGACCTGAGCGCCCGCGGGCAGCAGCGTGGCAGGCGTGGCGCGCTCACCGTTCAGCAGGAAGGTGCACAGCGAGAGGACCCGTGCCAGCTCGGGGCGATCGGCCGACACGGTGGTGATCAGATCGCCGAGCGAAGCAGCCTGCGCGGTCGCGGTGGCCGCACCGGCAGCGCTGCGCGCGGCGGCGAAGTACCTGATGGTGACTTCCGGCATGTGGAGGCGACCTCACTAATCGGTTAAGTCTTCCGCTATTATGTCAGCTTGCTGTTGCTATCCAGTGTCGCGGGCCCCGGCAATGACGCCCTTGGGTCTGCCGCGCACCATGACCGGCACAGGGGGACAACGTGAGCACGTTGCTTCTGCTGACGAACGCACTGCAGGCCTCTACCGAGGTGCTGCCGTCGCTCGCGTTGTTACCGCACCAGATCCGGATCCTGCCCGCCGAGGTCGCCGCCCTGGTGGACGCCCCCGATGCGGACGCCGTCCTGCTGGACGCGCGGCGGGACCTGGTCGCCGTCCGCGGCGTCTCCCGCCTGATCCGTACGACGGGCATCGACGTACCGCTGATCCTCGTCGTCACCGAGGGTGGCCTGACCGCCGTCAACGCGGACTGGGGCGCCGACGACGTGCTGCTCGACACGGCCGGCCCGGCCGAGATCGAGGCCCGGCTGCGACTGGTGATCGGCCGGCTGGCCGCGACCCGCAACGAGGACCCGGACACCAGCCTGATCCGTACCGGTGACGTGGTGATCGACGAGGCGTCCTACACCGCGAAGCTGAACGGGCGCGCGCTCGACCTGACCTACAAGGAGTTCGAGCTGTTCAAGTTCCTGGCGCAGCACCCCGGGCGGGTGTTCACCCGGGAGCAGCTCCTCCAGGAGGTCTGGGGCTACGACTACTTCGGCGGCACCCGGACTGTGGACGTCCACGTCCGGCGGCTGCGGGCCAAGCTCGGCCCGGAGCACGAGCAGCTGATCGGTACCGTCCGCAACGTCGGCTACCGCTTCGTGGTCCCGCCGACCACCACCCAGCGCGAAACGGCCGAAGCCCCCGCCTGAGCACGAGCGACGCCCCTATGGGCAGGTAGATTCAGCGCGTGGCGATGGAGTCGGGGTCGTTGCTCACCACGGTGGGCCGCGCGGGGGTTTTGTTCGGCAAGGCGTGGCCGAGGCTGCTGGCGGTCTTTCTGGTCGCCCAGCTCGCGCACCGCGGCCTGCAGTGGGTGGCGGTCCAGGCGGGCGCCAAGGCCGAAGCGGCCGGTCTCGCCGTGCTGGCGCTGATCGTCGTGGTCTCACTGGCCATGTACGTCGGGATGTTCCTGGTGCTGCGCGGTGAACTGCCGTTCCACCGCCGGGCCGTTGCCGAGGGCATGCTTGCCCCGGACGGCGTCGAGCCCGGCAAGGAGAGCCGCCCGGTCGACGCACTGGCCGCGGCGCTGCTGCCGTTCCTGGCGTTCTACGCGGCGTACAAGTTCCTGCAGTCCGAGGCGCTCGACTACGAGTACAAGCTGGCCGTGCACCAGGCGAACGACACCCTCGGCAAGATGCTCGGTGGCGGAACCGTCTCCGAGCCGTCCCAAGGGCTGCAGTCGTTGTCGACCTGGCTGTTCATCGGCCTCGGTGTCGTGGCCTACCTGCTGCGCTTCGTGTTCAAGAAGTGGAAGCGGGAGAACGAAGGCCCGGTCCGCAAGCTGTTCATCACCTACCTCGAGGCACTCTGGATCTTCGTCGTCGCCTACCAGGCCACGTCGTACGTTCCCTCGCCGAAGCAGTGGCTGGAGGGGCGGCAGATCTGGCAGTGGGGGCACGACGCCTACATCTGGGTGCTCGACCACGCGCTGGGTGTGAACCAGGTCCGCGAGATCTGGGACGCCGTCACCGGGTTCATCGCGGCCGGTGTCGGTGACCTGTGGAGCGCCGCGGTGCTACCGCTGATGTGGATCACCATGACCGCGGTGATCTACGGCCGCGCCGTCCACAAGGCGCACAAGGAACCGCGCTGGCGCTTCGACCGGCTGACGAACCGCTGGCAGCAGACGCCGCGCTTCGTGCAGGCGGCCGGCAACTCCGTCGTCGCGGACTGGAAGGACCGCTGGACGCCGGTGGTGAACGCGTTCCGGCTGGTGATCCGGTCCGGGCTGCGCCCGATGCTCGGCTACTTCCTGGCCTGGGCGATCGTCACGTTCGCGGCCAGCGGGGTGTGGATCGCGCTGAAGCTCTGGGTGCTCGGCCCGCACACGCTGCCGTTCTGGCTGGTGATCGACGAGCCGCTCAGCCTGCTGACCGACGGCCTGAAGATCATGCTGCAGGTGAGCCTGCTCGCGGCCGCGTACGACCGGATGATCGGTGGCCTGGCCGGGTACTTCGATCGCGGCACGCACGCCGTCGTCGAGCAGGCCGACAGCGAGCAGGGCGGCGTCGCCGACCTGACCGCCGCTACCTCGGGAATGCCAGATACTCAGGTAGTTCCGTAGCCCACGTGATCGTCGGCTGCACGCCGGCCGCGACCGACTTCGGTACGACGAAGACTGCCACGGTCTCGTAAGGCTTCCCGGCGACCGGTTTCACGTAGTACTGGGCGAGCGGACCACGCCAGCTCTCCGGCTTCTCGTCGTACCCGCCGGTGCAGCCGTTCGGCCGGTCCTGGTAGTCGTCGGCGAGGATGTCCTCGTCCCAGATCCGCCCGTCCGGCGCGCGCAGGTGCACCTGGCAGCCGCCGAGACCCGGCTCGTCCAGGACCTTCAGGTCGTCGAGCTTGAGCCGGAAATGCACCCGGATCCGGGTGGTGCCCGGCGGCAGCGGATCAGCCGCACCGGCCCGCTTGGGCTCTGGGTTCTCCTCGACACTGGCGGCGTACCAAACCGCTCCCTCGTACGGCGTTCCACCGTCCGCGACGACGACCGCGTCACGCGGCTCCGCGTCGTACCAGGACTTGTAGTCCGACTGCGTCGTCCACCACCCGGCCAGCGGCACGGTGACGACGAGCGACGCGAGAGCGGCGACGTTCTTGCTGAACCAGCCCCGGCGGGCGCGGCGTGCGCTGCTCATGAGTCGCTCGCCTTGGTGAAGGTGACGACCGCGCCCACGGTGGGGTTCTTCACGTCGAGCGGGATGTTCACCTCGGGCTCGAGGTCGTTCATGATCGACTTCTCCATCACCTGCAAGGTTGCTCCCGGCAACTTGTCGGCCGGCATCTCGACCACGAACGCACCGTGCGCCGGGATCCCCGGCGCGAACTGGAACCCGGTCAGGTCGACCCGGTCCAGGCCGCTGCGGTTGGCGCCGAGATAGGTGATCCCGTCGGAGCTGCGGATCTGCACCCGGTTCAGGTGGATCGGCTCCTGGGTCGCCGTGACGGTCGCGTCCACGACGACGAAGCTGGTCGGGGTCTTGCGGTCCGGCGCGCTGTTCGGGATCTTCAGCGTCTTGCCGACCCGCACCGCGTCGACGGTGAGCTTGAACCGGCCGGCGTCCACCGCGCGACCGACGATGCCGTTCACCGGCGTCGGGTCCTGGATGTCCTTCTGGGTCGGGGTCAGCCGGTAGAGGCCGATGATCGCGACCAGGACGGCGACGGTCAGGACGCCGTTGAGGAGCTTGCGGCCGGTCACTTCGTGTTGTCCTTGACCTTGATCGTGCCCTCGGCGGCGATTGCGTCCGGCAACCATTTCTCGTGGTGGTCCAGGATCGACTCGTCGGAGTGCTCGTAGCCCTGCACGGTGACCTTGACCTCGGTCGGCAGCTCGGAGAGCTTCGGCAGCTTCCAGACGAAGGCCACCTGCTGCTCGGTGTCCGGGGTGAGTACCGGGTTCATCGTCTCGTCGTCGATGGTGGTGGTCCCCATCGGCGCCTCGGTCTCCTTGATCCCCGGTACGCCGACCAGCCGGAACAGGTCCGACGGCGGAGTCGTCCCGATGTGGTCGGTGACCTTGATCCGGGCCACGATCGCGATCAGCGCGCCACCCGGCTCCGGCTGGAACAGCGGCTTCAGATCCTTCACCGTGACCACCCGGTCGACGGTCACGGCGAACTGGCCGGCATCCACCGCCGTACCAGCGGTCAGCGGCGGAACCTCGGCCGAAGCCTTGCCCAGACCGCCGAAAGCGGCCGAGACCGCCAGCAGTACGGCGGCCGCACCGATCACCCATGTCTTCACCGAACGCCCGCGGACCTTGAAGTTCGCCAGCTCCGGAAGCTCTTCGGGCTCTTCCTGCTCCGCCCGCCCCGTCTCCTGCACGGGAAAAGGGTAACGAGGATCAGGGGCAACACGGTCTAATAGGCCTGTGGAGGAGACGGGGCTGATCGTGCGACCGGGGCTGGTGATCCCCGAGGGAGAGCTGAGCTGGCGGTTCTCCCGGTCGAGCGGGCCGGGCGGGCAGTCGGTGAACACCACCGACAGCCGTGTCGAGCTCAGCTTCGATCTGGCCGGTACGACGGTTCTGTCCGGCGTACTGAAGACGCGCGCGCTGGAGCGGCTGGAGTCCCGGCTCGTGGACGGGGTGCTGACGATCGCGGCCTCGGAGTACAAGTCGCAGTGGCGGAACCGGGAAGCTGCCCGGGCCCGGCTGGCGGCGCTGCTGCGGGAGTCGATCGCGCCCCCGCCACCACCGCGGCGGCCGACCAAGCCCAGCAAGGGTTCGGTGCGACGGAGGCTGGATGCGAAAACCCGCCGCGGCCAGACCAAGCGCCTGCGGTCCCGCCCCGAGGACTGATTGTCCACCTAGTGATACAGCGGGTGGAGCTCAAAAACCACCGACGTACTCTGGTTTGTTGTGAGCCTAGGTCTGTGGGTGCTGGCCGGCGCGCTCGTCGCCGGAGTGGTCCTCAGCGTGCTCAAATCCTGGATCGACGGGCGATTCCGGGGGAAGGCGAGTGAAGTGGACAGGATCTCCGCAGCCGACGTAGGTGTCGAGCTCGGCGAGCGGGCCACTCTCCTGCAGTTCTCCTCCGCCTTCTGCGCGCCCTGCCGGGTGACGCGGCGGACGCTGGCCGAGGTCGAGGGCATGGTCGAAGGAGTCCGGCACGTCGAGCTGGACGCGGAGTCGCACCTGGACCTGGTCCGGAAGCTCGACATCCTGCGGACGCCGACCACGCTGGTGCTCGACAGCACCGGAGCGGTGGTCAAGCGCGCGAGCGGTGCCCCGCGCAAGCCGGATGTGATCGCGGCCCTCGCTACCGCGATCGACCACCAGCCAAACTGATACCTGCACCTGGATGGCGCTTTGCCCTGCTGGTGGGCAATGCTTTGCCCGTGAGCTTCCCAGCAGGTTGGTACGACGACCCACAGAACCCCACCCAGCAGCGTTACTGGGACGGCAGTGTCTGGACAGATCAGCGCCGTCCGCGGGAGCAGCCGTCGCCGTACCAGGGCCAGTACGGGCAGCCCGCGCAGGGCCAGCCGCAGTACGGGCAGCCCGCGCAGCACGGCCAGGTGTACGGCGGCGGCCAGGCGCAGCCTCCTGTGCCGGACCGGCCGGTCTACGGGCAGCCTGGTCCCCAGCAGCCGCCGCCTCAGTACGGTCAGCCGGCCCAGTTCGGTCAGTCGGGCCAGCAGGGCTACCCGGCGTACCCGCAGACGCAGCAGCAGGGTTACGGGGCCTATCCGCAGCAGCAAGGCGGCTATGGCTACCCCGGCCAGAACCGCTTCACGACTCCGGACGGCCAGCCGCTGTCGGGCTGGTGGCGCCGCGTTGCCGCCCGCATCATCGACAACATCCTTGCAGGCATCGTCGCGCTGCCGTTCACGGGCTACTTCATCTGGCAGTACATGCAATGGGCGCTGGACTACTTCCAGGACGTGCTCGACTCGGCGCAGGCCGGTGGGCCGCCGCCGACCTCCTCAATTCCGCCCGAGGTCTACAAGTGGATCATTCCGATCACGCTGATCAGCATCGCGGTCTCGTTCGCGTACGAGTTCCTCTTCCTGACCAAGAAGGGTGCGACCCCGGGCAAGATGGCCCTGGGGATCG
The DNA here is from genome assembly GCF_042882005.1 of Kribbella sp. NPDC058245. Classification (NCBI taxonomy): domain Bacteria; kingdom Bacillati; phylum Actinomycetota; class Actinomycetes; order Propionibacteriales; family Kribbellaceae; genus Kribbella; species Kribbella sp. NPDC058245. Next base: position 146,544 of record NZ_JBHVWY010000003.1, on the reverse strand, counting down.
CTGTCCGGATGCGGGAACGCCCGGGCCTGCCGAGCAACGTGGCGATCGCCAAGCGCGCAGGCTTCTTCGCCGCGATCAGCCTGCTCAGCTTGATCCCGGTGGTCGGCACTCTGCTCGCGCTGGTCTCACTGCTCGACGATCTGTGGCCGCTGTGGGACGACAAGAAGCAGGCGCTGCACGACAAGGTCGCTGAGACGAACGTCGTTCGCACGTAACGCCATCCGCATGGTGAACAGTTGTCTCACCCAGTGGGACAACCGTGAACCGGCCGTCACGATGTCCGTACTCTCGGACCGTGGAGTACACGACCTTGCTGACCAAGCGCCGCGCAGTGGACAACTGCCGCATGCGCTCGTCGCTGTGTCGTTGCCGCTGACCAGGCGGCGTCCCGAGCGCTGCGGAACCGGCATCTGAGCACGGTTCCGCGTACGTCGTCTCCCCCGCACAGCACGGGCGGGTCCGGCTCGAACCACTCCTCCTCCAGGAGTCGTCATGTCCGACCAGACGGCCAAGCAAGCCTCTCCCCAGGTGGACCCGCGAGGGCTCCGGTTCGCAGCCGGTGTGACCGCGGTTCTGCTGGCGTTGACCCTGATCCTCGGTAATCCGTGGATCCTGGCGGTCCAGACGCTGGTCTTCGCGATCGGTGTCGTGTTCGGTGTCCAGGCGTCGCCGTACGGGCAGCTGTTCAAGCGGCTGATCCGTCCGCGGCTGGCACCGCCCAAGGAGTTGGAGGACGCGGCGCCGCCGCGGTTCGCACAGCTGGTCGGGCTGATCTTCGCGATCGCCGGCCTGATCGGCTACCTGAGCGGCGCGACCGTGCTCGGAGTGGTCGCCACCGGATTCGCCCTGGTCGCCGCGTTCGTGAACGCGGCAGTGGGGCTCTGCCTCGGCTGCGAGGCCTTTTTGCTGATCCAACGCATTCGTACGCCAACCACCGCTACCAATTAAGAGAGGCAGCACACATGAGCAGGGAATCCGCGCTCGTCTCGGCCGACTGGGTCGAAGAGCACAAGAACGACGCCAACGTGGTCCTGATCGAGGTCGACGAAGACGTCTCGGCGTACGACGCCGGCCACATCGCCGGTGCGATCAAGCTGGACTGGAAGGACGACCTGCAGGACCCGGTACGCCGGGACTTCGTCAACCAGCAGCAGTTCCAGGAGCTGCTCTCCGGTCGCGGTGTCAAGAACGACGACACGGTCGTGCTGTACGGCGGCAACAACAACTGGTTCGCCGCCTACGCCTTCTGGTACTTCAAGCTCTACGGCCACGGTGACGTCCGCCTGCTCGACGGCGGCCGCAAGCGCTGGGAGCTGGACAGCCGCGAGCTGACCGACGAGGCCGTCAAGCGCGAGGCCACCGAGTACGTCGCAGCAGAGCCGGACCTGAACATCCGCGCCTTCCGCGACGAGGTGCAGGAGGCCATCGGCGTCAAGAACCTGGTGGACGTCCGTAGCCCCGACGAGTACGCCGGCCGGCTGCTCGCCCCGGCCCACCTGCCGCAGGAGCAGGCCCAGCGTGCGGGTCACATCCCGACCGCGGCCAGCATCCCGTGGAGCAAGGCGGCCAACGACGACGGCACCTTCCGCTCCGACGACGAGCTGAAGACCCTGTACGCCGACGCCGGGGTCGACTTCGGCAAGGACACCATCGCGTACTGCCGGATCGGCGAGCGCTCGGCGCACACCTGGTTCGTGCTGCACGAGCTGCTCGGCCAGGAGAACGTCAAGAACTACGACGGCTCGTGGACCGAGTGGGGCTCGCTGGTCGGCGTACCGGTCGCCCTCGGCGACGAGCCCGGGGAGGCCTGACATGTGCGGAGCCAAGAAGGGCGGCCTTGATCTCAAGGGCGTCGATGTGGACAAGGAAGCCGTGATCCAGGGCCAGGTACTGCGCGGCGAGGAGCCGGTCGGCGGCGCCTACGTGCGGTTGCTGGACGCAACTGGTGAGTTCACGGCCGAGGTACCGACGTCGGCGACCGGGCACTTCCGGTTCTTCGCCAAGCCGGGCGAGTGGACGCTGCGCACGCTGGCGCCGAAGGCCGACCCGGTCGACCGCCAGGTTGTCGCCCAGTATGGCGCGGTCGCGGAAGTGGCCGTTACCGTCTGACATCTCGCTCGTTACTGAAGGTGCCGCCGTCACGGGACGGTAGCCCACCCTGAGGCAGTTCCCGAAGGGCCCGGACCTTGCGCGTCCGGGCCCTTCGGTATGCCCGGAAACCCTTGTGGACAAGGCGGCCGCGGTCATTCGACCGGGGTTATGGCTGCCGGGGCAACGACCTCGAAGGTCACGGTTTGGTCTCGGAGCGCATCAGGCTCGTTACCTACCGCAACCGCCCGAGTTGTGCTCTGTGTCCTGGCCCGCGCTACGGGTCATGTCATCACTCAGGGAGGAGGGGTCATGGGACCCCGCATCAACAAGAAGCTCGCCGCCGTCGGTGTAGCGGCGGTCGTCGGCGTCGCTTCTACGATCGCGCTGACTTCAGGCTCGGCGTCCGCGTCGCCGGTTTTCGGCTACAGCGGATACGGCATCGGCGTTGAGGCCAAGGGCGGCATCGTCAACGGTGGCGCGCAGACCGTCAGCACGATCAGCTGCACCACGGACTCTTCGGCGAAGATGTCGAACGACGTCGCCGCGGCGAACGTCAACAACCAGGCCATCGCGCGCACTGTGCGGACCGATACCCACGCCTTCAACGACAAGAGCGGGAACGGCGTCACCAGCAACGCGTCCGCCGTCGACGTCAAGGTGGGCGACCTGCTGCACCTGACGGGTGTGAAGACGACCACCACGGCGGTCTACAAGAACGGCAAGCTGTCCTACACCGGTAACACGACCTACGCGGGCGTGAAGATCGGCAACATCTCGGTGCCGTCGCTGCTGAAGCCGGCTCCGAACACCAAGGTCGCGGTTCCGGGCCTGGGCTACATCGTGCTGAACCGGGTCGGTGGCGTGAAGTCCGCCAACGGCATCTACTCGTACGCGCAGGGCGTCGTGCTCTTCGCGAACGTGAAGAACAAGTACATCCCGGAGGGCATCGAGGTCGCGGTCCTGAAGACCCGCGCCGAGATCTCCAAGCCGGCCACCGCGGTCGTCTTCGGTGACGCCTACGTGACCAAGGCGAACGTCGACAAGCTGGTCGTCTCCGGCCCGACGTCGTACCAGGCCACCTGCAAGGGCACCGAGGGCAAGACGATTCGCCAGGCAGTCGGCGAGGTCGTCATCCCGAAGGTCGCCTACGTCGGTGCCGCGTACACCACCAAGAACGGCTACCAGAACGAGAACAAGGCCGCCGTCACCTTCACCTCGCACGTCGCGGGCGTCAAGGTCGGCAACCTGTCGATCGGTGCGATCAACTCCGAGGCCTACGCCTCGAAGACCAAGGACGGCAAGTACGCCGTTGCTTACAAGTCGAACATCGCCTCGATCACCGTGAACGGTAAGACCTACCCGGTCAAGACCGGCGTGAACTCCACGCTGGACATCCCCGGCATCGCCAAGCTGACCTTCAACCAGGTCAAGAAGCAGCAGCGGTACATCTCCGTGAACGCGCTCGTGATCGACGTCTACAGCCTGAACACCAAGGTTGTCGTCGGCCACTCCGCCGCGGGCGTCATCGGCTGATTCAGCCAACTGTCTGAGTCGAACCTCACCGTCTCAGAAATTTGAGAACCACCCCGGGCCTGTCAAGGTCTGGGGTGGTTTTCTTCATGCCGGGCTGTGTTTATCTCAAGAGGAGCGCAGCGAGCTCAGCGTTGCGTTGGGCAAACAACTGCCACCCGACCGGAGTCGCCGCCACCCGGTTGCGAGCGGTGCGTTCGGTCATCGCCTGCTGGGTCCAGGTCCGGACCCGCCCGTCGCGCAGCCCGAAGCCGACCATGACCCCGTCGGCCCAGCCGAACACATCGGCGTCGTCGGCTGTCAGCCGCGACACCTTCTGCTCGGCCACGATCCACTCGAATGCCGCGAGTTCGTCCTGCAACTTCCCCGCGAACTCGAACCGCAGTGCTCCCGCCGCCAGGTCGCGCCGCCGCATCAACTCGCCCCGAACCGCTTCCACCGCAGCAGGCTCCCGATCCAGTACGGCGTACGCGGCCTGCGTGAGCGTCTCCCGATCATCGGGGCCGACGCCGAAGAGCTTCGCGAACTCTCGCACCGACCCGGTGGCGTCGGTCGTGTAGTGCAACGGGATCACGCGTTGCAGCGCCGAGATCGCCTGCCGCACGCGCAGGCCGCCCAGATAGGGGCCGAAGTGCTTGCTCGTCGAGCCGAGGTCGTGCGTGAACCGCGGTCCGTCCGCGTCGAAGCGGATGTACCCGACCACCTCCGAGCCGCCTTCGGAGATGTTCCAGCGCGGCTTGGTGTGTTCGAGCAGGTTGCGCTCGAGCCAGGCCGCCTCGTGGTCGGAGTCGCACCAGGCGCCCTCGACGCGGGCGATCCGGTTCACCATCCTGGCCAGTTGCGGCCGATCGCCGAGATGGGTCCAGTACGACAGCACGCGGCGGCGCAGGTTGACCGCGCGGCCGATGTAGAGGACCCGTCCGCGGTCGTCGCGGAAGCGGTAGACACCGGGCGCCTGTGGCAGTCGGCGGGCGACCAGACGGGCCTGGTTCATGTCAGGCGTCGAGGATCAGGGTGACGGGACCGTCGTTGACCAGGGCGACCTTCATGTCGGCGCCGAAGCGGCCGCGCTCCACCTTGGCGCCCAACTCCTCCAGCGCGGCGCAGAAAGCGTCGTACAGGGGTTCGGAGACAGGGCCGGGTGCGGCCGCGCTCCAGGATGGGCGGCGGCCCTTGCGGGTGTCGGCGTACAGGGTGAACTGGCTGATGGCGAGGATCGGCGCCTGCTCGTCGGCGGCGGAGCGCTCGTCGTGGAGGATGCGCAGGGTCCAGATCTTGGCGGCCAGGGTCTTCGCCGTCGCGGGGGTGTCGTCGTGGGTCACGCCGAGCAGGACCAGCAGGCCCGGTTCGTCGATCGCGCCGACCACGGCCCCGTCGACGGTGACGGAGGCCTGACTGACTCGCTGCACCACTGCTCTCATGGCCTCTATCCTGCCGTGCCGGAAGATATCCTGCGAGTCTGTCGTCAGGCCGCTGAATATCCCGCCTCGGCCGATGATCTGGCAGTATTTGTTCCATGGCCTCGACGATGATCACCGTTGCCCCCACCGGCGCCGAGACGGCGAAGGCGGACTGCCCCGCGCTCCCGACGACACTCGACGAACTGGTCGAGACCGCCAAGCGCTGCGAGGCGGCCGGGGCCGCGATGATCCATTTGCACATCCGCGACGGTGAGCACCGCCCGACGCTCGACGTCGGCCGGCTGACCGAGGCGGTCGCCGCGATCCGGGCGAACACCGCCCTGATCGTCCAGCTCTCGAGCGGCGGCGCGGTCACCGATCCTTACGACCACCGGCTGCGGGTGCTCGACGCCGAGCCGGACTCGTGCTCGCTGACGATGGGCACGGTGAACTTCGGCGACGACGTCTTCATGAACCCGTGGCCGTTCGTCACCGAGCTCTATCAGCTGAGCCAGGAGCGCGAGATCGTCCCGGAGTTCGAGCTGTTCGATCTCGGCCACGTCGCCGCGCTGCACCGGTTGCTGGACAAGTTCGGCCTCCCGTACGGCGGTCGCGTGCACTGCGACCTGGTGATGGGCGTCCCCGGTGGCATGCCCGGTACGACGGACGCTCTGGTGGCCGCGGTGAACGCATTGCCGGCCGCGGTGACGTCCTGGTCCGCGACCGGCATCGGGCGTACGGCGATCACGGTCGCCCTGGCCGCGTTGTCGAAGGGCGGCCACCTCCGGGTCGGGATGGAGGACACCCTGACCTTGGCGAAGGGGCAGCCGGTGAACCACAACGCCGAACTGGTCGAGCGCGCCGCCGCCCTCGCGACGATGGCTCAGCGGCCGCCGATGTCGCCGGACGAGGCCCGTGACCTTCTGAACGTCAAGCGCGATCGCTGAAGCAGGAAGATGACGGTCCCGCTGACGATGATCGTTGCTTCGAGCAATAACCAGTCGCGGAGATAGTCGCGGGGCAGGACGGTCGGGTTGGCGCCCTTGCCCTGCCGCAGCAGGAGCGGGATCGCGATCAGGGTCGTGATACCGACGTACAGCAAGGTGGTTCGGACCGCGCCGACCGTGCGGTGGTGGCCGGGGCCGATCGACCAGCGGGTGACGAGCCAGCCGATGGCGACGGTGGTCGGGACGAGGAAGAAGTCGTCCGCGATCACCACGCCGCCGAGCCAGAGCGGTAAGCGGATCAGCTGCGGCAGTTGCAAGGACTGGAACATCAGCCAGACGCCCCAGAGGCCGAAGCCGACGCCGACGGCTGCCAGGGCGGCGCGGGTCTTCATGAGATGACCTCCAGTCGGTGCACCCATTTGGTCTGCAGGACGCCGGGGCGGTTGGGCGCGATGATGCGCGCAGGGAAGCCGTGGTCGAGCGCGAGCTCAGCGCCGTTCAGCCGGAGCGCGAGCAGGGTGAGCGGGTCGGCGGCGTACTCGGGCGGAAGTTCGGTGGTCGCGTAGAAGCCGCCCTTCTCCATCGAGACGACGCGGACGCGGGATGTCGCTGGGGCGCCGCAGAGGTGCAGCAGGTCGCGGATCCGGATGCCTTCCCAGCGGGCGCCTTGGCTCCAGCCTTCGACGCAGGCGATCGGCAGGTCGGAACGGCTTTGCGGGAGGCTTTGCAGCTGGTCGAGCGTGTAGGACAGTTGCTGAGGGCCACTAATCGTGAAGCGCCAGTCGGCGGCGATACCGACGACGCCGGCATCGTGGGCGGTCCGGTTGACGGGCAGACCTTGCGGGCCCACGTTCGGCTTGCGGGGCGCGAGGACGGCGACCGGGCCGAAGGCGGGAACCGACTGGCCGATCGTGCTGAGACCGACCAGCGATGCGGCGCCCGCGACCGTGCGGAACAGCCCGCGCCGGGTCAGCCCGGTGATTGCTGGAGGCAACGACTCGGCCACGACTTCCGCCGTACGGCGCCAATGGGTGCGGATCAGCGGGAGCTTGACGGCGATGTGGACCAGCAGGGAACCGATGATGATCCAGGCCAGCGCGTAATGCGTTTCCTTGAAGGGGAACGGCCACGGATACCACTGCAGGGTGTTGAGGTAGCCGATGAACAGCTCGAGGGCCATCGCCGCGACGAGGACGAGGATCGACGCCTTCTCCAGCATGCCTTTGAGGTCGGGCTTGCTGAACAGCTTGGGGTAGACGGTCCAGAGCTTTGCCAGCAGCAACGGTACGGCGACTGTCCCGCTCAGCACGTGCAGTCCCTGCGTGACGCGGTACAGGGACGCCGGGCGGCTCGGGATGTGCAGCCAGGTAGGCGTTTGCTGCTGGAAATGGCTGAACAGACCGGTCAGGAAGCAGACCAGTACGGCGACGGCCAGCCAGCGCCCGATCACCGTGGCCACCCGGGGATGGTGCAGCGGCGACCGGAATGTCGGAGGGGCCGGAAGCTTCATGACTCAACTACACCGCAGATCCCGGCGGCTGAGCGGCGCTGAACGGTTACTGCTCGCGAACGGGATCCGTTGCACCTTCCGGCACGTCTATCGAGGGGGTGCACGGACCGTTCAAGCAATAGGCTGGGTCAGATCAGGCGAGAGGAGTGAGTGGCAGGTGCAGACGCAGCAGCGGTCGTCCGAGGACGACGAACGCGCGATGGCGGACCTGGCCGAGGTGTCCGACTGGACCTCGGTGTGGGGACCGCCCGGGGCCGGCCCGGAAGCGATCCGGCAGCGCGTCCTGCGGGTCACCGCTGTCACTGGCTGGCAGCCGTGGGCGCCGGGGAACATCGACCCCGAGCGGTTCACCTGGGGCCTGGTCACCCCGCGCGAGACGGTCATGCTGTTGCTGCCGGACGCCGTACTGCCGGAGAGCCCGCGCAGTGGCTGGTCGGCGTACGAGATCGGACCGGGGGAGCTCGAGCTGGCCGAAGAAGGCCTGGACGAGTACTGGCCGGCCGAGATCGAGCGTGGCCGCCGGCACTGGGGCGCCCCGGTGTACGTCGGACCTGGATCGGATCCGCGGGTGCCGCCGGAGTGGCGGAACCGGCGGCGGCATCTGGCCGTCTGGCTGAAGCCCGGCGCCGAGTTCCACCTGTATGCCACGCAACCTGATGCGGAGACCCCGCAGGCCGGTTTCGGGTACTCCGTCTATGCGAGCGAGGTCGCCTGATGGCTGATGAAGCCGATGAGATGCTGGAAATCCTGTTGAAGCAGGTCCAGCGGCTTGCCCGCCAGCTGAACAGCTTCCGCCAGCAGCTCGAGCGGAACCGGCAGGCGCAGATGCCGCGCTCGCTGATGGAGGAGATCCGGAACGTCCGGCAGCACCACCCGGACATCGATCGGGCGATGAACGACCGGGCTCCGGCCGATCAGTACGGACGCGTTGAGCAGCAGCTGCAGGTGCTGCGGCAGCGCGAGGCCGACCTGCGCCGCCAGCTCGACGACCGGCAGCGGGAGCTCGAGGCGAACCAGGATCTGAACCGCGACGGGAACCCCGACGACTCGCGCAACGATCGGGGCGAGCGCGACGAGGTCACCGACGACCGCGACGAGCGGGACGAGCAGGAGCAGCAGGACGAGCGGGAGCGCGACGAGCAGGAGCAGCGCGAGCGCGAAGAGGAGGAGCGGCAGCGCCAGGAGGAAGAGGAGCGCCGTCGCGAGGAAGAGGAGCGCAAGCGGCGCGAGCAGGAGGAGAGCCGCGGCGAGCGCGAAGGCGAGACCGGTACGCCGGGGGCCGACGTACCGGCCGAGGCGGTCGGAGTCGACGCGGCGGGGGCTGCTGCGGCTGCGGACTACGAGCGCGACGCCCGGCAGATGGAGCAGGAGTTCGAGGCCGAGAGCCAGCAGATCCACGACAACTTCGAGGCCAAGAGCGAGCAGATGCGCTCCGACTTCGAGGCGAACCGGGACGGTCTGGGCTTCAGCGACGAGATGGAGCAGGCCCGGACCGAGGCCGAGCAGCGTGGGGAGCTCTCGCCGCGTGAGGTCGACGAGCAGCAGGCCGGTGACCAGCAGGGGCAGGACCCGGTGGAGACCCGCCAGGAGCCGCTCCAGGAGCAGTCCCAGCAAGAGCAGTCCCAGCAGGAGCAGTCCCAGCAGGAGCCGGTCCAGCAGGAACAGTCCCAGCAGGAGCGCGTTCAGCAGGAGCAGCGCGAGCAGGCCCGGCAGGAGCAAGAGCGCCAGGAGCAGGCTCAGGAGTCCCAGCAGGAGCAGCCCGGCCTGGCTCAGGACGCGCAGGAGCAGACGCAGGAGCAGACGCAGGAACAGGCCCGCGAGCAGGAGGAGCGCGACCCGCAGGAGCGGGAAGAGCGCGAGCAGCAGACCGAGTCGACCGAGCAGGAGGGCCGGGACGGTGACGGGCCGGAGAGCCGGCGCGAGGAGGAGACCGAGCGGCAGGACGAGGACCGCGAGCAGGCTGACGTCGGCACCGGGGAGGCCTTCGCGACCGGCGGTGACCACGAGGTGGCGGACCAGGCGGCCGAGCAGGCGGAGGAGCCCGACGGACGCGTGCAGGCAGTCGATCAGGTGCTGGAGCGGGAACGGATCGACCGGGAGAACCAGCAGGGCGCCAACCCCCAGGACGGGTCGAGCCGGAGCGGCATGTCACCGGACGAGATCCGCCAGGCCCAGGAAAAGTACAGCTCCGGTGCGCCGAACCCGAGTGGCGCCGTACAAGGCCGGCCCGACGCGGAGGCGCTGGGCGGTCGCGGCGGCGACAACCCCGGCCGTGCTCACGAGAGAGCCACCAACCGCGGTGGTCGCGGCAAGGACGGCCCCGAGCTGAGCAGAGGTCAGTAGACGCGGTGCTAGTAGACGATGGCTTGGGCGTTGTCGGCCAGGATCTCCTCGGTGAACGTGGGCGCTCCGGCGATCCGGGTCCCGGGGAGCAGGTCGGCCTCGGTCAGGTCCCGACGCTTCACGCACTGCGTGCACGCCGTGAGCTGACCGCCTTCCAGGACCGCTGCGAGCAGGTCGGCGAGCGGTGCCGCGTGCGGAAGCTCGAAGGCCCCGGCCCGGCCCGGTACGGCGAACCAGACCGCCTCACCGGTCAGCCAGAGCGACACCTCTGCACCGGCTGCGACCGCCGTGGCGGCGACCGTGAAGGCCTGGTTGGCGCGCTCGGCCTCTTCGGCACCTGCGGTCAGTTTGATCACCAGCGTGCGGGACATCACGCCACGGTAGCCGAAGGCCCGCGAACCATCCTCTAGACTCGGGATCGTGCTCCACGTCATCTTCACCACGCTGCTGGTCCTGGTCACGCTCTTCATGGGCTGGTTCTCGACCTACGTCGTCTACCGGCTGTTCCGCGGCCGCCAGGCGAGCTGAGCGACCCCGATGGCGTTCGAGATCCCGCAGAACCTGCACCCCGACCTGATGCCGCTGGCCTGGCTGCTCGGTCGCTGGGAGGGCCGCGGGCACGGTGACTACCCGACCATCGAGAAGTTCGAGTTCGGGCAGCAGATCGACTTCAGCCACAACGGCAAGCCGTTCCTGCACTACGTCAGCCAGACCTACGTGGTCGGCGAGGACGGCAAGCGCGAGCGTCCGCTGGCGCTCGAGACCGGTTTCTGGCGGCCGAAGCCGGACAACAAGCTCGAGGTGATCCTCGCGCACCCGACCGGCTTCGCCGAGATCTGGTACGGCGAGATCGAGGGCGCCAAGGTCGAGATGCGCACCGACGTGGTCGCCCGCACCGAAACGGCCAAGGAAGTCACCGCCGGCCACCGCCTCTACGGTCTGGTCAAGGGCGAGCTCATGTGGGCCTACGACATGGCCGCCGAAGGCCAGCCCCTCCAGCCCCACCTCTGGGCCACCCTCGTCCGCTCCTGATTTTCCTAGCGTCCGAAAACACGCCGACCACGCACTGCACCCCTTCGGACGCTAATCTCGAGCGATTCGCAACGTCCGAAAACACGCCGACCACGTACTGCGATCCTTCGGACGTTAGCTCCTGGACCCACTTAACGTCCGAAGATCCGGAGGCGGGCCCTCCGATCGTTCGGACGTTAGCTCCCGGACCACGTAACGTCCGAAAACCCGGAGACGGGCCCTCCGATCGTTCGGACGTTAGCTTTCGGCTACCCAGGAGTACTCGACTTTGGGGCGGCCGGAGCGGCCGTCGTAGCGTTGGGTGCGGAGGGCTTGGCCTTGGTCCGCGAGGTGCTCGAGGTAGCGGCGGGCGGTGATGCGGGACGTGCCTAGTGAGGTGGCGATCTCCTCGGCGGTCCAGCCTTCGCGGTTGCCGAGTAGTTGTACGACGCGGTCGAGGACGGAACCGGCCAGGCCCTTCGGGACTGATGAAGTCCTTGCCGGGTGCAACAAACGGTCGACCTCGTCCTGGTCGGCGACCACTTGGCCGGCCTCGGCCGCGCGGCGTTGCCGGGCGTACGCCGTGAGCCGGTCACGCAATGTCTCGTAGGCAAAGGGTTTCAGCACGTACTGCACCACGCCGATCCGCGCCGCCGCCTGTACTGCCGCGACCTCGCGGGCCGCGGTGACCGCGACCACATCGGTTTGGTTGCCTTGGGCCCGCATTCGGCGAACCACGTCCAGGCCGTGACCATCCGGCAGATTCATGTCCAGCAGCACGAGGTCCACGCCGGGCCGGGTCAGCACCTGCAGCGCGCGGGCCGCCGTACCGGCGATGCCGATGCAGGTGAAGCCGGGCAGGCGATCGACGTACGTGCGATGGGCCTCGGCCGCGACCGGGTCGTCCTCGACCACGAGGACCCGCAGGTCAGGCACTCGCGCTCACCGCCCGCGGCAGCCGGACGCGCACGGTCAGCGCCGGTACGTCGGCCAGTTCGGAATCCGGGTCGACCATCAGGGTGCCCTGCCAGCGCTCGACCGTACTGCGGACGAGCACGAGGCCGAGGCCATGACCTGGCTCGGCCTTCGTGGTCCAGCCGCGCTCGAACATGTGCGCCAGCTCGGTCGCACCCAGTTCGGCGCCGGTGTTGGTGACGATCAGGTCGATCGCGTCGGCCGTCGTACCGGCTCGAAGCTCGACGCGGCGGGGTGCCGGTCCGCCGCGGGCGGCCTCGATCGCGTTGTCGAGCAGGTTGCCGACGACGGTGACGACGTCCTGGGCCGGGAGCCGGGTGTTGAGCGCCTCGTGGCCGAGTTCGAGGGTGAGCGTGACGCCGCGCTCCTGGGCCTGGGCCAGCTTGGCGAGGAGCAGCGAGGCCAGCACCGGGTCGCCGACCGTGCCGACCACTCGATCCGTCATCGCCTGGGCGAACTGCAACTCCGACACTGCGAACTCCCTGGCCCGTTCGGGCTTGCCGATCTCGATCAGGCTGACGACTGTGTGCAGCCGGTTCGACGCCTCGTGGTTCTGGGCCTGCAGCGACTCGGCCAGGCTGCGGACCGCGTCCAGCTCACCCAACAATCGCTGCAGCTGGGTGTGGTCCCGCAGTGTGACGATCCGGCCGGACCGCGACGGTTGCTGATTCACGACCAGTACGCCGCCGGCGCCGAGGTGGAGTTCGTCGTACGCCGTCCTGCCGTCGCGGAGCAGTTCCGCCAGGGGCGTGCCGAGGTGGAGCTCCTCGATCGGCGTACCAGGTGGGACGGCTCTGAGGCCGAGGAGTTGGAGCGCCTCGTCGTTCGCGAGCTGCACCCGGCCGTCGGAGTCCAGCAGGATCAGGCCTTCCCGAGCCGCGTGCAGGACGCCCTCGTAGAAGTCGAGCATCCGGGCCAGCGCCTGGGTGCCGATGCCGCGGGTGGCCTGCCGGACCCGCCAGGTGACGAGCGCGTTACCGGCGATCGCGACACCGAGGATCAAGCTGGCGATGCCGAGCATCGGGCGGACGTCGGAACGGAGCAGGTCCCACCAGCCCTCCGGCGTCGTACCGGCGGCGGCCGCGTCGCGGTGGGCCTGGGCGCGGGACCGGCTGACCAGGGACGCCCAGACCATCACGATCAGGATCGAGACCGTGACCGTCTGCAGCCAGAGAACCTGGCGACGAAGTTCCCACGGCCGGTGTTTCACACCGGACAGTCTGCACCGAGAACGATATGAACGAAACGCGCACTTCTCCTGTGCGTCACGTCACAGTTACTAAACCCCTCCCGGTAGCTTCAAAGCCCCGCACTGCCCGCCCGGCCGATACAGGAGTCCCACCATGGCGAGCCCCGAACCGCGCACCACCCCGGTCCGTAACGACCGGACCCATTTCCTCTACATCGCCGTCATCGTCGCCGCTCTGCTCGGCATCGGTGTCGGACTGCTGTTCCCGGATTTCGCGGTCGAGCTGAAACCGCTCGGCACCGGATTCGTGAACCTGATCAAGATGCTGATCAGCCCGATCATCTTCTGCACGCTCGTGATCGGCATCGGCTCGGTCCGCCAGGCGGCGTCGGTCGGCAAGGTCGGTGGCCTTGCGCTCGTCTACTTCCTGGTGATGTCGACGGTCGCGCTCGCCATCGGTCTGCTGGTCGGCAACATCGTCCAGCCCGGCTCCGGCCTGAACCTGACCGACAAGCTCCGCGAGACCGGCCAGAAGCAGGTCGCCGGTGCACATGCGACGACGACCGACTTCATCCTCGGCATCATCCCGAAGTCGCTGCTGTCCTCGCTGACCGAGGGGCAGGTGCTGCAGACGGTGCTGGTGGCCCTGCTGGTGGGCTTCGCACTCCAGGCACTGGGCTCCAAGGGCACGCCGGTCCTCGTCGGGATCGGGCACATCCAGAAGCTGGTCTTCAAGATCCTGTCGATGATCATGTGGACCGCCCCGATCGGTGCCTTCGGCGCCCTCGCCGCGGTCGTCGGTGCGGCCGGTTCGACCGCGCTCGTCAGCCTGCTGAAGATCATGGTGGCCTTCTACATCACCTGCGCGCTCTTCGTGATCGTTGTCCTGGGCACCATTCTCAAGTCGGTCACCGGGATCTCGATCTTCCAGCTGCTGAAGTACCTGGGCCGCGAGTTCCTGCTGATCGTGTCCAGCTCGTCGTCGGAGACCGCGCTGCCGCGACTGATCGGGAAGATGGAGCATCTCGGCGTCGGCAAGTCCGTCGTCGGTATCACCGTCCCGACCGGCTACTCGTTCAACCTGGACGGTACGGCGATCTACCTGACGATGGCGTCACTGTTCATCGCCGAGGCCATGAACACGCCGTTCTCGCTCGGGCAGCAGGTCTCCCTGCTGGTCTTCATGATCATCGCCTCCAAGGGTGCCGCCGGTGTCACCGGCGCCGGCCTGGCCACCCTGGCCGGTGGCCTCCAGTCGCACCGCCCCGAACTCGTCGACGGCGTCGGCCTGATCGTCGGCATCGACCGCTTCATGTCCGAGGCCCGCGCCCTGACCAACTTCGCCGGCAACGCCGTCGCCACCGTCCTGGTCGGCCACTGGGTCGGCGACTTCGACAAGGACCAGGCCCGCCAGGTCTTCGCCGGCGAAGACCCCTTCGACGAAGCCGCCTTCGCCGCCGGCGACACCCACGCCGGCGACGTCCCCGAACCGGCCGAGCCGAAAACCTCCTGACCACCCCTCCACCCCCCCACACTGCCCGCCGGAGCCACAGCCCGGCGGGCAGTGCCCTGCCCACCCCGGCTTGATCGCACCCCCGGCTTGATCGCACCCCCCGCCTTGATCCCACCCGGTCCTTGTCCCGGGATCACGCCCACCCGGTCCGGTCAGCCCGCCCCGGCGGCATTTGAACGGATATCCCTCCACATTGCCGGTTCTCCCCTCAAATTTTGAACAGAGAAGCGACAACTTGAGGGGAGATCCCCTGAAATGCGCGGAGGGGCAGGTGCGTCGTCGCGGCGGAGTGTGGCCCACAGGCCCGTACGACGATGGCCGCGGCCCGCAGGCCGGTACGGCGGTCGCCGCGGACCGCCTGTACGACGCTCGCTGCGCCCGGCAGGGCTGAACGACGATCGCGGACCGTCTGTACGGCGATCGCCGCGGACCGCCAGGCCGCCACAACTGAGGGTGGTGCTGGGGTGGGTGCGGACGCCCACCACTGTCCAACCTCCGCGCGCGGGGTGGATTCGGTGGGTGGTGAGCGTGGGGAGACCTGGTGGGGGAGGTTGGTCAGTGGGGGCGGTCCGCTATTTGTCGGCCAGGAGTTCGATCACCGGGGCCAGGTCTTCCAGGTAGCCGGCGTTGACGGAGATGTAGGTGGCGCCGATGGTGTCGCGGCGGCGTTGGAGTTCGTCGGCCATCTCTTGGGGAGTGCCGCGGAGGAGCATCAGGGAGTCCATGGACTCGAGGGTGTCGGCGTCTACGCCGGCGGCTCGTTTGGTCCAGGGCGGGAGGGGGCGGGTGCCGGCGGCGAGCAGGTTCATGGCGAGTTCGATGTCGTCGGCTCGGGAGCCGGCCAGGATGCGGAGTTCGGCGGCCAGGGCGGCGACCTCCTCGCGGGGTGTGGTGGCGTCCTTGGCCAGGGACACGATGTCGGCGCGTTCTGCTGCGAGGGCGAGGGCTTTGGGGCCGCCGGCCGCGAGCATGATCGGCGTCCGGACTTCGCCGTCGAGTTCGCGCAGGATCTCCAGCGTCTCGATGACCTGCTCACGGCGTTCGCGAGCCGTACCCCAGTGCAGACCGACGTCGGCCGTCTGCTTCTCGGCGACCGGCCGTCCGGTACCGATCCCGAACTCGAACCGCCCGTCGGTCAGCAAGGTCAGCGTGTGCGCCTCCCAAGCGGTCTGCCGCGGCGTCCGCAGCGGCGCGGCAGCCACGAAGGTGCCGACCCGGATGTCAGCCACCGCGGCCGCCATCGCCAGCGACGGGAACGGCGACGGGAGCTGCAGCCCGTCCGGCATCAGCACGGTCGAATACCCCAGCTCCGCCGCCCGCCGTACCGTCGTCATCCACTCCGCGCCGCTCGTCGGGCTACCCGCCACCCCGAACCGGAATCGCCTGTCGCTCATCGTCTGTCTCCTTCCACTGTGTTTACCCACAGCCTGGCCGCAAGCCCACCCTGTCCACATCCCACGGAGGGAGGCGATCGCCCTACGCCGGGCGACGTACTCTGGTGACATGTCACGGACCCGCAGCCCCCTGCTCGACCGGCCCGCCGCCGTCGAGGCCGATGGACTCGACGCCGGAGTCGCGGCGCACTACGGCTCGGATCTGCGGGAGCAACGCGCGATCGTCGCGGGGGAGGCCTTCGTCGACCTGTCGCACCGCGACGTCGTCACGATCAAGGGCCCGGACCGGCTGACCTGGCTGCACGCGATCACCTCCCAGTACTTCGAAGGCCTCAAGCCCGGTACGTCGACCACCGCGCTCCTGCTGTCCCCGACCGGCCACGTCGAGCACGCCATGTACGGCGTCGATGACGGCGAAACGTTCTGGGTGCACACCGAACCGGGTGCGTCGGTCGCGCTCATCGAGTGGCTGCAGAAGATGGTTTTCATGTCCCGTGTCGAGATCACCGACGTGACGGACGACTACGCGATCGTCTGGCGGCCGGGACCGGCTACCGGCGAGCATCTGACCCGCTCCGGCGCGGACTCGCTGGGCGGACACGAGGTCTTCCTGCCGCGGGCAGAGCTCGCAGCGTTGGAGGGTCCGGCAGCCGGCATCTGGGCGTACGAGGCGCTCCGGATCGAGGCCGGTCATCCGCGGTTCGGCCTGGACATGGACGAGCGAGCGATCCCGAACGAGCTCGGCTGGCTGGGCGTCGGCGTCCACCTGGACAAGGGCTGCTACCGCGGCCAGGAGACGGTCGCCCGCGTGCACAACCTCGGCCGCCCGCCGCGCCGCCTGGTGCGTCTGCTGCTGGACGGTTCGGTCGACCACCTGCCGACGCACGGGTACGCCGTACGGGCCGGTGAGAAGCAGATCGGGTTCATCGGTTCCGCGGCCCGGCACCACGAGCTCGGCCCGATCGCGCTCGCACTGGTCAAGCGCAACGTCGACCCCGAAGCCATCCTCGAGGTGGTCGCCGTGGACCAGCCGACGGTCACCGCGACCCAGGAGCTCCTGGTCGACCCTGAGGTCGGCCTGCACGTCCGCTCCCGGCTGTGAGCCGGATCATTCGCAAGATCGCTTTTTGCACCTGACATCCAGGCCGTACAGTTCGTGCCGTGAGCGAACCTGTGATCCTGGCCGATGTCGTCCGCAGTGGTTTCGTCGAAGGCCACCACCGAGGCTCCGTCGTGGTCACCGACCCCGACGGCAGTGTCTCCTGGTCGGTCGGTATCACCGACCAGCCGATGTTCCCCCGTTCCTCCAACAAGCCGATGCAGGCACTGGGGATGCTCCGCCACGGCCTTCCCCTGGAGGGGAAACTGCTGTCGCTGGCAGCGGCCTCCCACTCGGGTGAGCCGTTCCACATCGACGGTGTCCGCGAGATCCTCGCCCTTGGAAAGCTGGATGAGTCCGCGCTGCAGACCCCTCCGGCGTACCCGCTGGAAGACGCCGTACGCGACGCCTGGGTGCGTGCCGGGCACGGCCAGGAATCGATCGCGATGAACTGCTCGGGCAAGCACGCGGCGATGCTCCTCACCTGCGTGGTCAACGGCTGGCCGCTCGACACCTACCGCGCTCCCGATCACCCACTCCAGCAGGTCATCCGCACAGCGGTCGAGGACACCGCGGGGGAGAAGGTCTCGTACGTCGCTGTCGACGGCTGTGGTGCGCCGATCCTCGCGATCAGTCTGGCCGGCCTGGCGCGGTCGTTCGGTCTGTTCGCCGCTGCCGCGCCCGGGACCCTCGAGGCGAAGGTGAAGGACGCCTGCCGGGCGTACCCCGAGTACGCCAGCGGGAGTATGCGCGACGAGACCGCGCTGATGCGCGCGATCCCGGGCCTGTTCTGCAAGGTGGGTGCCGAGGCCGTGTATGCGGTGGGTCTCGAGGACGGTCGTGGGATCGCGGTCAAGATCGACGACGGTACGCCGCGGGCACGGGCCGTGGTGATGGCAGCAGTGCTGCGGAAGCTGGGGATCGAGCACGAGGTGATCGAGCAGCAGTTGGAGTTCCCGTTGCTGGGTGGCGGCGTACCGGTGGGGTCGGTTCGGCCGCACGCTCCCGCGCTCGGTTAACGGCGCATTACCCAGTGCGTGAGTGAGGTCACGGCGCGTCTGCTTGCAATTGCAAGCAGACTGCTAGCACACTGGGGACATGGCCAGGTTGAGTGATCGTGTTGCCGGTTCGGTGGGCTCCGTTGGTGAGTACCTTGCCGAGCAGCGGCGGCAGGCGCAGTTGTCGTTGCGGCAGCTGTCCGACCTGGCAGGTGTGTCGAACCCGTACTTGAGCCAGATCGAGCGCGGCCTGCGGAAACCGTCGGCCGATGTGCTGCAGCAGCTCGCGAAGGCGTTGCGGATCTCTGCGGAGACCTTGTACGTACGGGCCGGCATCCTTGATCCGGACGACAGCTCGGACGGCAGTGCCAATGGTCGGCGCGCCTCCGGTGTGGTCGACGCGATCCTGCTCGACCCGGCGCTCAACGAGCGCCAGAAGCGGGTCCTGCTGGATGTGTACGGCTCCTTCGTCCGTGAGAACACACCCGCCGACGAGACCGTTGTCGCAGCGCCGCCGAAGAAGAAGGCGGCCGCGACGGCCAAGAAGACCCCTGCACGACCCCGCAGTACCCACTCGCCGAAAATTCAAGGAGAAGCCTGATGGCTACCCGCACCCCTGTCACCCCGTTGTACGCGATCGCCGGCGCCGGCGACCTGGCCGTGGAGAAGTTCCGCGCGGTCAGCGAGGACGTCACGACCCGGTTCGCCAAGCTGGACCAGAAGACCGTGCAGGCCGAGTTCAGCAAGCGGCAGAGCGAGCTCACCGCTGAGCTGACCAAGCGCCAGGCCGAGCTGACCAAGCGCTTCGAGGCGCTCGTCGCCGACGCCCGCACCGCACCGGCCAAGCTCCGTGAGCTGCCGGCCGTCGCGCAGGCCGGTCTGACCACCGTTCTGGGCCAGGCCGAGGAGACCTACGAGGACCTGGCCGGCCGCGGCAAGGAGCTGGTCGAGCGGATCCGTTCGCAGAAGGCCACCGAGGACCTGGA
The DNA here is from genome assembly GCF_042882005.1 of Kribbella sp. NPDC058245. Lineage (NCBI taxonomy): Bacteria > Bacillati > Actinomycetota > Actinomycetes > Propionibacteriales > Kribbellaceae > Kribbella > Kribbella sp. NPDC058245. The sequence goes on along the minus strand of NZ_JBHVWY010000003.1, from coordinate 127,558 downwards.
GGCCGCCGCGAAGACCACGGTGAGCAAGGCCAAGGCCACCCGGACCACGGTGAAGAAGACCGCCGAGACCGCGCAGCGCAACGTCAAGGCGACCACCACCGCCGCGAAGAAGACCGCGAAGACGGCCGCCAGGGCCACCACCGACGCCGCCGCCAAGATCGGCGACTGAGCGTAGTAGTCACCCCTCATTGGGTAAATGTTTGCGCCTGGGCGGCCCGCACCTGTGGATCACAGGGGTGGGCCGCCCGGTCTTTCGGCTAGGCTCGGGGCATGCTCCCACTCGCCACGTTCCCGAACCTCTTCCCGGGGTTCGCGGGCCCGTTCGAGATCATCTGGTGGGTGCTGCTCGCGCTGAAGCTGGTCGCGCTCGTCGATGCGGCCTTCCGGCCGCGGGCGGTGTTCATCGCCGCGGACAAGCTGACCAAGCCCGGCTGGGTGCTGATCCTGGTCGTCTTCTCGCTGAGCCAGCTCTTCCAGGGATGGCTGAGCTTCTTCGGCCTGATCGGGATCGCCGCCGCCGGGGTCTACCTGGTCGACGCCCGGCCCGCCCTGCGCGCCGCCACCGGCCGTGGCCGGGGCGGCTGGGGGATTCGCCGCCGGCGCGGCCCCCGTCCGCTCTGAGGGCTGCCTACGAGCGGTAGACGATCACCTTGTCGCCGACGTGGACCTGGTCGAACAGGATCTTGATCTTGGCCAGGTCCCGGACGTTCACGCAGCCGTGCGACGCACCGTTGTAGCCGCGGGCCGCGAAGTCCGACGAGTAGTGCACCGCCTGGCCGCCGCTGAAGAACATCGCGAACGGCATCTTCGAGTCGTACAGCTTCGACACGTGGTCACGGCTCTTCCAGCCGACCGTGAAGCCGCCCTCGCGGGTCGCCGTTTTCACGGCACCGAAGCGGACGTCCATCTGCATCTTCACCACGCCATCGACGACGTACCGGAGTTTGCGCGTCGTCTTGTCGATGCACAGCGCGACCCCGGTCGAGCAGCGGGCGTCCAGCTTGCGGCCGTCGACCACCGGCACCGGCGGGTAGAGCTCCTTCTGGGTCGGCTCCTTCGTGGCGGCCGTGAGCTTGGCCCAGGTGTTCTGGTCGACATACCCGAGCGGCGGAATCCCCTTGGACTGCTGGAACTTCTTCACAGCACTCCGGGTCATCGTCCCGTACTCGTTGTCCAGGTACTGCTTGTCGAGCAGCTTCAACTGGATCAAGCGGGCTTCCAGTTTCCGCACGCTCACGCTGACAGCGCCGTACTTGTAGACGGCCTTCGGATAGATCGGCAGCTGCCCACTGACCTCGAACGGCACCGCCTTGACCTCGACGGACGCGGCCTTGGCCACCACTCCGGCCCCAGCCACCGCCACCACCGTCGCCCCGGCCACCAGCCCGGCCACCACGTTGCGAATGATCAGCGCGCGCATCGGACATCCTTCCGTCGACCTTGTCCCCGTTACCCCGTAGGACGTCCTCACAGCCAATTTTGTTGACCCCCCAGCGTAAATTGCCCACCAGGCCAACCGCACCCTTTGTGTGCAACTCGTGACCGGAGCACCGCATGGACATCATTCTCAGTACGGCGGACATCACCACGGTGGGCGCCGACGCGATCGTGAACGCCGCCCATCACGCCCTGCGCGGCGGTGGCGGCGTCGACGGCGCGATCCACCGAGCGGGCGGTCCGGAGATCCTCGCCGAACTGATCGAGCGCTACCCCCGGGGAGCAGCACCGGGTGAGGCGGCGTGGACGACGGCCGGGCGGCTGCCCGCGTCGTACGTGATCCATGTGGTCGGGCCGAATTACACCGCTGGGCAACAGGATCCGGCGCTGCTGGAGTCGTGTTACCGCAATGCGTTGCGGATCGCGGACGAGCTCGGCGTGAAGACGCTGGCGCTGCCGGCGGTGTCGGCCGGGATCTTCGGCTGGCCGGCCCAGTCCGCGGCGGACATCGCCGTGCGGACACTTCGTCGTACGGCGAGTGGGGTGGTCACGGCGAAGTTCTGTCTGGTGGAACCGCGGCTGTACAAGGCGTTCGGGAAAGCAACAGCGGCCGAGGCGTAGGCCCCGGCCGCTGTGAGAGTGCTGTGGATCAGCCGCTGTAGACGACGACCTTGTCGCCGACCTTGATCTGGGCGAAGATCTTGGCCAGCTTGGCCTTGTCACGGATGTTGACGCAGCCGTGCGAGCCGCCGTTGTAGCCGCGGGCCTTGAAGTCCGACGAGTAGTGGACGGCCTGGCCGCCGCTGAAGAACATCGCGTACGGCATCTTCGACTTGTAGAGCGTCGAGACGTGGTTCTTGGACTTGCGCTGCACCTTGAAGGCGCCGTTGCGGGTCGGCGTCTTGCTGGTGCCGAAGCGGGCGTCCAGGACGTACACGGTCTTGCCGTTGACCAGGTAGACCAGCTTGCGGGTCTTCTTGTTGATGCACATCGTGCGGCCCTTCATGCACCGCGGGTCCAGGTGGTAGCGACCGATGTACTTGGTCTTGGCGACTGCCTTCTGCGGCACGGCCACGGCGGTCTTGGGTGCCACGGTCGCGGCCTCGGCCGTCGTGGCGGCGGTGAGAGCGCCGACCCCCACGAATGCGACGGCGGTCATGGTGGCGCCGAGCTTACGCAGAATGCCCATGGTCTTTCCTTCCCCCAACTGAAGTTTTGCTTTTCACAGAGTCAGACGTCGGCAGCGGACGTCTGGTTGGTAACGATCCGGAAGAAACTTTCCGGAGCGCGCCGAAAAAGGGTGTATCACACCCCTGTATTTCAGCGCGCGTCCTCAGGACCGACGTTGCCGAACCGTGTTGCGAAAAGACGTGTCAGGCCTTGTTCTTGCGGCCGAGCTTGGCGCGCTCGATCTGCGTCAGCGCGACCTTGCGGATCCGGACCGCGTCCGGCGTGACCTCGACGCACTCGTCCTCGCGGCAGAACTCCAGCGACTGCTCGAGCGAGAGCTTGCGGGCCGGGACCAGCTTCTCGAACTCGTCCGCGTTCGAGCGGACGTTGGTCATCTTCTTTTCCTTGGTGATGTTGACGTCCATGTCGTCGGCGCGCGAGTTCTCGCCGACGATCATGCCCTCGTACACCTCGGTGCCCGGCTCGCAGAACATCGTGCCGCGTTCCTGCAGGTTGATCATCGCGTACGTCGTCGCGGCGCCGGTGCGGTCGGAGACCAGCGAACCGGACGGGCGGGTGCGCAGCTCGCCGAACCACGGCTCGTAGGCCTCGAAGACGTGGTGCGCGATGCCGGTACCGCGGGTGTCGGTGAGGAACTCGGTCCGGAAGCCGATCAGGCCGCGGGCCGGGACCAGGAACTCCATCCGCACCCAGCCGGTGCCGTGGTTGGTCATCTGCTCCATCCGGCCCTTGCGGACCGCGAGCAGCTGGGTGACGGTGCCCAGGTACTCCTCGGGGCAGTCGATCGTCAGCCGCTCGACCGGCTCGTGCTTCTTGCCGTTGATGTCGCGGGTGACCACCTGCGGCTTGCCGACGGTCAGCTCGTAGCCCTCGCGGCGCATCTGCTCGACCAGGATGGCCAGCGCCAGCTCACCACGGCCCTGCACCTCCCAGGTGTCCGGACGCTCGGTCGGCAGCACCTTCAGCGACACGTTGCCGACCAGCTCGCGGTCGAGCCGGTCCTTGACCAGGCGGGCGGTCACCTTGGTGCCCTTGACCCGGCCGGCCAGCGGCGAGGTGTTGGTACCGATCGTCATCGAGATGGCCGGCTCGTCCACGGTGATCAGCGGCAGCGGCTTGGGGTTGTCCGGGTCGGTCAGGGTGTCGCCGATCATGATCTCCGGGATACCGGCGATCGCGACGATGTCACCCGGGCCGGCCGAGTCGCCGGGGACGCGCTCGAGCGCCTCGGTGACCAGCAGTTCGGTGATCTTGACCTTCTGGATCGAACCGTCGTGGCGGCACCAGGCGACCTGGGCGCCCTTCTTCAGCGTGCCCTCGTGCACCCGGACCAGCGCGAGCCGGCCGAGGAACGGCGAGGCGTCCAGGTTGGTCACGTGGGCCTGCAGCGGCGCGCCCTCGGTGTACTCCGGGGCCGGAACGTTGGCCAGGATCGTCTCGAACAGCGGCTCGAGGTCCTCGGAGTCCGGCAGGGTGCCGTCGGCGGGGGCGGTCAGCGAGGCCCGGCCGGCGCGCGCCGAGGCGTAGACGACCGGGAAGTCCAGGGCGCTCTGGTCGGCGTCGTGGTCGAGCAGGTCCATGAACAGCTCGTAGGTCTCGTCGACGACCTCGGAGATCCGCGAGTCCGGACGGTCGACCTTGTTCACCACCAGGATCACCGGCATCCGCCGGGCCAGCGCCTTGCGGAGCACGAACCGGGTCTGCGGCAGCGGGCCCTCGGAGGCGTCCACCAGCAGCACGATCGCGTCCACCATCGACAGGCCGCGCTCGACCTCACCACCGAAGTCGGCGTGGCCGGGGGTGTCGATGATGTTCAGCGTCATCTGCTCGCCGTTGGCCATCTTGTGCCGGACGGCGGTGTTCTTGGCGAGGATCGTGATGCCCTTCTCGCGCTCCAGGTCACCGGAGTCCATCGCCCGCTCGTCCACGTGCTGGTGGGCGCCGAAGGCGCCGGACTGCCACAGCATCGCGTCGACCAGGGTGGTCTTGCCGTGGTCGACGTGGGCCACGATCGCGACATTGCGCAGGTCGTTACGGACAGGCATGGGGAAGCGCTCCAAGCAGTAGACTGGGTGTCAGGCGGTGGCTACGGTGTGTCGTGAATCGTCTTGGTGAGTCACGAGATCTCGGCCACTCGACGCAAGGCACAGCAGCTCTATCCTACCGGTCACCGTTCGTATCCACGAAAACGTCGCCTGGCGGGCGCCTGCCGGTCCATGATCCGCGGGCCACGCTTCACTGCACGCGGTGCACCTTGTGCTGTGCAGCCTGGGCGCGGGGGCGGACGGTGATGCGGTCGAGGTTGACGTGCGGCGGGCGGCCGGCGACCCAGCTGACGATGTCGGCGATGTCGTCGGAGGTGAGCGGTTCGGCGACTCCGGCGTACACGGCGTCGGCCTTGGCCTGGTCGCCTTCGAAGCGGGTCAGCGCGAAGCCTTCGCTCTTCACCATGCCGGGCGCGATCTCGCTCACTCGCACCGGCTGGTCGAACAGCTCCAGCCGCAGAGTGTCGACGACCGCCTTCGCGGCGTGCTTGGCGGCGACGTACCCGCCGCCGTTCTCGTAGGCGACCTGACCGGCCGTCGAACCCATCACGATGATCGTGCCCTGCCCGGCGATAAGGGCCGGGAGCAACGACTTGGTGACGGCGGCGACGCCGATCACGTTCACCTCGAACATCCGCCGCCACGCGTCCAGATCGGCCTCCGCGACCGGCTCGGCGCCGAACGCGCCGCCGGCGTTGTTCACCAGGAGATCCAGCCGGTCACCGACCGTCGCGGCCAGTGCGGCCACGTCCTCGGCGGACGTGACGTCGCACTGCACCGCACGGCCGTCGATCTCCTTGGCCAGCGCCTCGATCCGATCCAGCCGCCGGGCGGCGGCGATCACCTCGAAGCCATCCTTGGCGAGCCGGCGGGCGGTCGCCGCCCCGATCCCGCTGCTCGCTCCGGTCACCACGGCAAGAGGACGGTTCGCAGTCATACCTTCAGTCTCGCAAACGTCCGGCGCATCCGGTTCGCCCGTCTCACCCACGCCCACTTGGCCGGAGCAGGACCACCCCCGGTGACCAGTGCAGCGGCAGACGGGCCGGGGTTGCTGTTGTCCCAAGCCACCACTTGCGGCCGGAGACAGGAAATTGGGGCCGGAGACCTCTGGCAACAGGTCTCCGGCAGTCACAAGATGTCTCACGCCACCACTGGTGGCGTGAGACCAAATCAGCTGTCCGGTGGATGGCGGCAGGGTTCTGTGAACCGGTGTGGCGACGGCGAGTGGGAGGAGATTGCCGCTGGCAATCGGTATCTGGCAACACGGTCCTTCCACTCGAGGACACGCTTCCGACACTCGGGCGAGAGGCGCGGGACAGCACGCGGCCTTGGCTCGCCACTCGTGGTATCGGTCTCAAGAGACCAGCACCCGCTCCTCGGTGACCGGACGTTCGGTACGACGGGCTGTCGTGATCGCGAGCGCTACTACGGCGACTGCGACTGCGACGAATCCACCGAAGATCCCCAGCGTCTGACCGTCCGGATGGATCACCGACTGGCCGCGGAAGGCCTGCGTGCTGGTCGCTACCATCAGACCGGTGTAGGCGATGGCAGCCGCACCGACGAGCCGGGCGCGAACCCGCTCCGGACGCAGCCAGGTCACCCGGGCCGCAAGGAGGCTCAGCAGGACGACGACAGCCAGCAGCGCGTGGATCGCGTGCAGCCCGATGAAGTGCGGGACGCGCAGGTCGCCACCGACCGTGCTCCAGTGCGTGAGCGGCAGACCGGGACCGCCCGCCTCAACGCCGATGCCATGGCTGCCGGACAGGGTGACCGGGTTGCCGTAAGCATCCGTGGTCTGGGTCTTGGTGCCGGTGGAGCCGACCAGGTAGAACGCCAGGCCCATGCCGGCCACGGCCAGCGCGATGCCGGTCCGGATCGCCCGGTTCAGCGGTGCGTCGCCGACCCGCTGGAACTGCAGCATGATCGCGACCACGAGACTCGCGCCGAACAGGCCGAGCACTCCGGACATGAAGACCTGCTGCCCCACCTGGTTGAACGTGTCAGCGTTGGAGTTGAAGTGGCTGAACGTGCCGCGCGCGGCCTGCACCGCGATGAAGCCGACGTCGATCACGCCGGTGACCGCGAACACGGTCCCGACCCACCATCCGAACCGCTTGGCCTTGCGCAGCCGGGACAACAGCCAGGCGAGCGTCGCGCCGTACAGGACGAAGGCGATGCCGAACTTGAACGGTTTGAGCCACACGGACTCGTTCAGGATGGTGCGGTTGTCGACCAGCAGACCGACGGCGGCGACGAGGACCAGGGCGGCCATGGCGGAGACCATCAGCATCAGCGGGCGATGCCACGTGCGTACTTCGGCGAGGACTTTGTGCATGTCTTCATGCTTTCGGCGCACGGCCCGCAGCACAGTGGGCTCAGTCCGCCTCCCATGGGGGAGGTAGCTCTACTTACCGGCGTACGCTGGCGGAGTGAGTCTGCCGCCGTCCGCCGACCGTCCGCCGCGGCGGGTCGCGATGATCAGTCTGCACACCTCGCCGCTGGACCAGCCGGGGACCGGTGATGCCGGCGGCATGAACGTGTACGTCGTGGAGCTGTCCAAACAGCTCGCGGAGCTCGGGATCGAGGTCGACGTCTTCACCCGGGCGACCACCTCGGCGCTCCCGCCGCGCGTCGAGCTGCTGCCTGGCGTGACGGTTCGCAACGTGGCTGCCGGTCCTTATGAGGGCCTGACGAAGAACGAGCTCCCGGCCCAGCTGTGCACGTTCGCCCGCGCCGTGCTGCGCGCTGAGGCGATCCACGAGCCCGGCTGGTACGACGTGATCCACTCGCACTACTGGTTGTCCGGGCAGGTCGGTCTGCTGGCGCGCGACCGCTGGGCGATCCCGCTCGTGCACACCATGCACACGATGGCGAAGGTCAAGAACGCCAGCCTGGCCGAGGGCGACGTACCTGAGCCGCCCGCTCGGTTGATCGGCGAGGAACAGGTGGTCGAGTCCGCGGATCGCCTGCTGGCCAACACTCCGGACGAGGCCCAGGAACTGATCAGCCTGTACGGCGCTCAACCGGGGAAGGTCGAAGTCGTCAACCCTGGCGTCGATCTGGAGGTCTTCGTCCCTGGCGATCAGGCCGCGGCCCGGCGCACGGTCGGCGTACCGGAGGACGCGATCGTGCTGGCGTTCGTCGGGCGCATCCAGCCGTTGAAGGCGCCGGACCTGCTGATCCGCGCTGCTGCTCGGATGGTGGAGCGGGACCCGTCGCTGCGTTCTCGGTTGGTGGTGGCGATCATCGGCGGTCCGTCGGGGAACGGGATGGAGCACCCGGAAGCGCATGCCGAGCTGGCGCGGGCGCTCGGGGTCGACGACGTGACCCGGTTCGTGAAGCCGATGGAGCGCAGTGGTCTCGCCGAGTGGTACCGAGCCGCGTCGGTCGTTTGCGTACCGTCGTACTCGGAATCCTTTGGTCTGGTCGCGTTAGAAGCTCAAGCCTGCGGTACGCCGGTTGTCGCGGCGGCCGTGGGTGGGCTGACGACTGCGGTGGCGGATGGCCAGACCGGGCTGCTGGTCGACGGGCACGGGGTCGACGACTTCGCCGACGCGCTGGCCCGGATCGCGACGGATCCGGTCACCCGCGAGACGATGAGCCGGGCGGCGGTCAAGCATGCGCAAGGCTTCGGCTGGGAACTGACCGCTCGCAAGACGCTGGCGGCGTACCGGACCGCGGCGGAGACGATGGCTGCTGAGGTGTTCTGAATGCGAGTGTCCGCGGCGGATGTGATCCGTCAGGTGCTGACCGAGAACGAGATCGAGTTCACCGAGACCACCCCAGGCGTGTTCAGCGCCGACCTGCCGGGCGAGCGCAAGCTCAAGACCACGGTCGCGCTGACGGTCGGCGCCCAGGCGGTCCAGGTGCACGCGTTCGTGGCCCGGCACCCCGACGAGAACCACGAGACCGTCTACCGCTGGCTGCTCGAGAAGAACCTGAAGATGTACGGCGTCGCCTTCGCGATCGACCACCTCGGCGACATCCACCTGGACGGCCGGGTCCCGCTGCACGCGATCACCCCGACCGAGGTCGACCGCCTGCTCGGCGCCGTACTGGAGTATGCCGACTCGTCGTTCAACACGATCCTCGAACTCGGCTTCGCCACGTCGATCCGCAAGGAGTACGACTGGCGGATCTCGCGCGGCGAATCCACCCGCAATCTGGACGCCTTCAAGGGCTGGCTGGAGCCCAAGTAGGCTTCGCCTCATGACCTATCGCCTGATCCTGCTCCGCCACGGCCACAGCGAGTGGAACGCCAAGAACCTCTTCACCGGCTGGGTCGACGTCGACCTGAACGCCCAGGGCGTCGAGGAGGCGCACCGCGGTGGTGAGCTGCTCCGCGACCGCGGCCTGCTCCCCGACGTCCTGCACACCTCCGTGCTCCGCCGGGCGATCCGCACCGCGAACATCGCCCTCGAGGTCGCCGAGCGCCAGTGGATCGACGTCCGCCGCTCCTGGCGGCTCAACGAGCGCCACTACGGCGCCCTGCAGGGCAAGGACAAGAAGCAGACCCTCGAGGAGCTCGGCGAGGAGCAGTTCATGCTCTTCCGCCGCTCCTACGACACCCCGCCGCCCGCCATCGAGCGCGGCTCCGAGTTCGACCAGGCCGGCGACCCCCGCTACGCGGCCCTCGCCCCGGAGATCATCCCCGCCACCGAGTGCCTCAAGGACGTCGTGGCCCGGATGCTCCCCTACTGGTACGACGCCATCGTCCCCGACCTCCGCGCCGACAAGACGGTCCTGGTGACGGCCCACGGCAACTCCCTGCGCGCCCTCGTCAAGCACCTCGACAACCTCGACGAGCCCACCGTCGTAGGCCTCAACATCCCCACCGGCCTCCCCCTCCTCTACGAACTCGACGAAAACCTGAAGCCCGTCACCCCCGGCGGCGAATACCTGGACCCGAAGGCCGCCGCCGAAGCCATCGAAGCCGTCAAGAACCAGGGCCGCTGACCTCCTCGAGGTCGAGCGTCCGAAGGAAGTCGAGTTTGTCCTGGAGGTCGGGATGAGTCGCGACGACCTCCGGATTGCTCTCGAGCAGCCGGAGCTGTATCCAGAGAAGTAACGTTTGTCGGGCGTGGAGCGCGTCCAACTCGGCCAGCAACTCCGGACCAGTCAGCGATGTCGGATCCTTGAAATCGTAGGGGTTGGCCAGCAGGTCGGCGATATCTGATGCGTTCATGCCAAAGAACGTATCCAGCCGGCCACCCAGTCCAGCCGCCGATTTTTTCCTTGTGGACAACCGCCTCCCTGCTACTGGGGCGGGGTGATTCGGCGTCGACTGTGCTAGTCAGCAGAACGCATCTGGTGGGCTGACTAGTCTGGTGGCGGGTTGGCCAACCGCATGCAGTTAGCCCTCCCGTCACGAGATGGGTCAGCCCATCAAATGGGGCTTTTCGGGCGGCCGAAGGTGTGGTTTGTGGAAGCGGGTCGCCTTGAGCACCCACCAACCAGTTCCTGCCCGCGGAGATGACTGAGCGGTGCTCAAGGTCTTACGGGCAGCACACCTTGTGCACCCACCAACCACATTTCGCGCCCCGAGGTGGTCGGGCCGTGCTCAACGTCGTACGGGCTTGATCGCATGAGCGCTAACGTCCGAAGACACGCCGACCACGCCCCGCGAGTCTTCGGACGTTAGCCGGGCAGGGGGCCGAGACGGGTCCGCGCAACGAGAAGCCCTCGGCGACCAAGTGGTTGCCGAGGGCTACTTTGTACGGCGTGGGTCAGTTGTTGCCGTTGGGGTTGGGGGTGGAGGCACCGGCGCCGGAGCCGGCCGCCGTACCGCCGATGGCGACGGGGAGCTCGCCGGTGACGAGGTAGACGACGCGGCGGGCCATCGAGACGGCGTGGTCGGAGATGCGCTCGTAGTAGCGGCCGAGCAGGGCGATGTCGACGGCGACCTCGACGCCGTGCGGCCAGCTGTCGTCCATCATCTGGCGGAACTGGTTGCTGCGCAGCTTGTCCATCTCGTCGTCGGTCGCCTCGAGCTTGGTGGCGGCGTCGACGTCGCGGGTCTTGATGACGTCACCGGCGGCGTCGACCATCTGGCCGGCCACGGAGCCCATCTCGGCGATGACGTCGTGCAGCTCGGCGGGGATGGCCGGGGAGGGGTAGCGCAGGCGGGCGATCTTCGAGACGTGGGCGGCGAGGTCGCCCATCCGCTCGAGGTCGGCGACCATCCGCAGGGCGGCGACCAGCATCCGCAGCTCGTTGGCGACCGGGGCCTGGCGGGCCATCAGCTCGAAGACCTTCTCCTCGACACCCTCACCGGCGGCGTCGAGCTGGATGTCGGCGGCGATGACGTCCTCGGCCTGCCGGATGTCGGCTTCCAGCAGGGCGGCGGTGGACCGGCGGACAGCGGTCGAGACCGTCCGGGTCATCCGCTCGAGCTCGGCGAGGATGTCGTCGAGCTGCTCGTGGTAACTGTCACGCATTGTGTTCGTTTCCGATCTGTGGTGTGCCCGTGGCCCGGTGCCGGACAGGCCAGTACCCGCCCAACGGTGACGGTATGCCGTCGAGGTTGCCGGTCGGCGACGAGTGGTGAACGCCTGATGAACAGTTGAGACGTGTCCCGGTCATCCGGTGCTCATTCGGTCTTTCCCTGCTGGTTGCCCGCGTAGCATCGGTGCTGTGGATCCCACGCTGGCTGCGGTGCTGGGCGGCGTCATTGGCGCAGCCCTGGCCCTCCTTTCACTCGGCGCGATGATGCTTTCCGAACGCTCTCAGCGCAAGATCCCCGAGTCCCCGGACCCCGCCGTACCGGGTGGAGTCGCGACGGTTCTGTCGGTACTGCGCTCGTCCGCGGTCGTGATGGGTCCCGAGGACCAGGTGCTCCAGGCGAGCGCTCCGGCGCACGTGCTCGGCATCGTCCGGGGTGAGCGGCTGGTCGTCGACGACATCCTGACGATGGTCCGCTCGGTCCGCCGCGACGGCGAGATTCGCCAGCAGGATTTGGAGATCGTCCGCGGCCGGCTCGGCGCCACGCAGTACGTGAGCGCCCGGGTGGCACCGCTGGGCAGCCAGTTGGTGCTGGTGCTGGTCGAGGACCGCACGCGCGAACGGCGGCTGGAGGCGATCCGGCGCGACTTCACCGTGAATGTGAGTCACGAGCTGAAGACCCCGGTCGGCGCGCTCATCCTGCTCGCCGACGCGGTCTCCGAGGCCTCGGACGACCCGGAGGCGGTGCAGCGGTTCTCGGACCGGATGCGGATCGAGGCCTCCCGGCTGAGCCGCCTGGTCAAGGAGATCATCGAGCTGTCCCGGCTGCAGGGCGACGACCCGCTCGAGCACCCGCACTCGGTCGACATCAACGAGGTGATCGACGCCGCCGTCGACCGTTGCCGGGTGGACGCCGAGGACCGCGACATCAAGATCGTCGTGAAGACCGAGCCCGGCCTGGAGGTGATGGGCAGCGAGGACCAGCTGTCCATCGCCATCGGCAACTTGGTGGAGAACGCGGTCAACTACAGCCCCGACGGCACCCGGGTCGCGGTCGCCGCGCACCCGATCGGTGACCTGGTCGAGGTGACGGTCAGCGACCAGGGGGTCGGGATCCCGACCAGCGACCTGGAGCGGATCTTCGAGCGGTTCTACCGGGTGGACCGGGCCCGCAGCCGGGAGACCGGCGGCACCGGGCTCGGGTTGTCCATCGTCAAGCACATCGCCTCGATTCACGGCGGCGACGTACGGGTGTGGAGTGTCGAAGGGCAAGGCTCCACATTCACCGTGAGACTCCCACTGCGGCTCGATTCCGCGGAGGGCCAGACCGGTTCCCCCAGCCAGGAGGAGCCGGCCGTCACTCTGACGCCTACCCCGTCAGGGCAGATCACAAAGGAGACAGCTTCGTGACCCGAGTGCTGGTCGTCGAAGACGAAGAGAGCTACAGCGACGCGTTGTCGTACGTCCTGCGCAAGGAAGGCTTCGAGGTCGCCGTCGCGGAGACCGGGCCGGACGCGCTGGACGAGTACGACCGGGCCGGCGCGGACATCGTGCTGCTCGACCTGATGCTGCCGGGCCTGTCCGGTACCGAGGTGTGCCGGGCGCTGCGCAGCCGGGGCAACGTCCCGGTCATCATCGTCAGTGCCAAGGACACCGAGGTGGACAAGGTGGTCGGGCTGGAACTGGGTGCGGACGACTACGTCACCAAGCCCTACAGTCCGCGCGAGCTGCTGGCCCGGATCCGCGCCGTCCTGCGGCGGGGTCAGGACGTTGAGCTGCTGCCGGACACCCTTGAGGCAGGGCCGGTCCGGATGGATGTCGAGCGGCACGTCGTGACCGTCGGTGGCGCCGAGATCCGGCTGCCGCTGAAGGAGTTCGAGCTGCTCGAGATGCTGCTCCGCAACACCGGGCGGGTGCTCACCCGTGGGCAGCTGATCGACCGGATCTGGGGCGCCGACTACGTCGGTGACACCAAGACCCTCGACGTCCACGTGAAGCGGCTGCGGTCCAAGCTCGAGAAGGATCCGTCGAACCCGCAGCACCTGGTCACCGTCCGCGGCCTGGGCTACAAGTTCGACTCCTGACCGGGTTGTGTCCTGGGTCATGGCCCCGCGGGTGCCATCACCGTTGCAGTTAGCTTAGGCTGTCCTTAGTTGAGGATCCGACTGAGGAGAGTTCCTATGGCATGGCCCCCCTTCCCTGCGATCAGGGCAAGCCGGGTGATCAGTGCGGCCGCCGGCGTACTGATCGCATCCAGCTTGCTCGTCGCGTGCGGTGACAGCGACGACGCACAGCCGCAAGGACCGGGGAGTACGGCGTCCACCGGCTTCCCGGTGACGCTGAAGAACACCTTCGGCGACACCGTCGTTCCCGCGAAGCCGCAGCGCATCGTCACCCTCGGCTGGAACGCCCAGGACATCGTCCACGCCCTCGGTGAGACCCCGGTGGCGATCCCCAAGGTCACCTACGGCCCGACCGCGGCCGGCGTGAGCGCGTGGGACGCCGACTGGTTCGACCCTGCCAAGACCCAGCTCCTCGACACCGGTGACAAGTATCCGTTCGAGAAGATCGCCGCCCTGAAGCCCGACGTGATCCTGGCGCCGTACGAGGGCTTCGACAAGGCGACGTACGACACCCTGTCCGGCATCGCGCCGACCGTCGCGTATCCCGGCGCCCCGTGGCAGACCACCTGGCAGGACCAGACCCTGCTGGTCGGTCAGGCCCTCGGTAAGAAGGCCGAGGCCGAGAAGCTGATCACCGGCCTGAACGACAAGGTCAAGCAGGTCGCCGCCGAGCACCCCGAGTTCAAGGGCAAGACCATCACGGTCGGCTCCTTCGGCAAGGACAACTACATCTACATGCCCGGTGACCCGCGTGTGCAGATCCTCAACCAGATGGGCTTCGTGAACGCCCCCGGCGTCGAGACCCTGGAGAAGGCGAACACCAAGAAGGAGTTCGCGGTCACCATCAGCAAGGAGAAGATCGCCGACGCCGATGCCGACGTCCTGATCGCGTACGTCGACGGCCTCGGCCCGCAGAAGTTCGCCGCCGACCCGATCTACTCCTCGCTCGGTGCGGTCAAGCGCGGCAGCGCCTACGCCCTCGACGACCAGCAGTTGATCTCCGGCATGAGCTCGGTCAGCGTCCTGAGCGTCCCCTGGGTCCTCGACAAGATGATCCCCAACCTCGCCAAGGCTGCCCAAGCCGCCAACTGAACGTCCGACGGGACCTCGGCCACAGGCCCCGCCGGTACGACGAACGGGCCGCCCCGCGCCGGGAGCGGCCCGTTCGGCCTGTCTGGAACCCCTGTGGGACTAGTGCTCGCCCGCGGGGGCGTCGTCGCGCGGGGTGGGGGTGTAGTGGTCTTCGGTGAGGACCGGGACGTAGGTGGTGATGGGGGCCGCCTTGGCGAAGGTCAGGGTGACGTTGACCATCTGGCCGGGCTTGGCGCCGGTGACCGAGAAAGGCTTGGCCGGGGCCGCGGTGGGCGTGGCCGGGGTGGCGGTCGGGGCGTCCGTGGGGACGGCGGTCGGCGTGGTGCTCGGGGTCGTGGCGGGGGCTTCGACGCCGGGGGTCTGCGGGAGCGTGAGGGCGGCGCCGACCTGGAGGGGCAGGGCCTCGAACTTGCCGAAGGTGACGACGCCGGGCTGGTCGCTGCCGTCCTGGCCGTCGGGCGTGCCGGGGGCGGCCTGGGTGACCGAGACCAGGGTGTCGGTGGCGGTGCCGTTGTTGACGACGACGCCGTGCAGTTCGCCCTTGCCGTCCTCGGAGGCCAGGACCAGGAGGTTGCGGACCACGATGCCGCCGGAGGAGGCGTTGGTGCCTTCGGCCGCCTGGTACGGCTGGGAGGTCTGGGCGCTGAAGCTCGCGCCACAGGCCGCCAGGGCGATACTGAGAGTGGCGGCGGCGCCCGCCAGCGCGGCGCGCCGGACGGACCGCGCGGACAACGTGATCGGCACTGGAATCCCTCTCCTGCAAGCTGTTTCGGGGCCCTTCGGCGGTGTCCGAGTCCTGGATTCGGTGCACGGCCTCCGGCGCAGCACAGCGTAGTGCCCGGGCCCGGAACGCTCGCAGCCGGGTGGGCCCTGGGCAACGGTTCTCGCGCGTACAAGGCATGGCCGACACTGTTTGTCAAGGCGGGAAATGGCCTCTGACCAGCACAAACGTCCGAACCGGACCAGCGACTGCGTGGTAGGATAGGACTCGGAAAGGGGCACGTGACATATGACTTTCACAGTCGGCGAGACGGTTGTTTACCCCAACCATGGTGCGGCCGTCATCGAGGACATCGAGACCCGTCAGATCAAAGGTGAGGACAAGACCTATCTGGTCTTGAGGATCGTCGCTCAGAACGACCTGGTCGTCCGGGTCCCCGCGTGCAACCTCGATCTTGTCGGCGTGCGTGACGTCGTGGATCAGGCCGGTCTGGAGCGCGTCTTCGACGTGCTGCGGGCTCCGCACACGGAGGAGCCGACCAACTGGTCGCGACGTTACAAGGCGAACCTGGAGAAGCTGCACTCCGGTGACGTGATGAAGGTGGCAGAGGTCGTCCGCGACCTGTGGCGCCGCGAGCGTGACCGTGGTCTGTCGGCCGGTGAGAAGCGGATGCTGGCGAAGGCTCGCCAGATCCTCGTCTCCGAGCTGGCGCTGGCCGAGCACACCAACGAGGACAAGGCGGAAGCCATCCTCGACGAGGTTCTCGCGTCCTGATCCACAGGTCGAGTCTGCACCCGTGATCCTGTTGTCGGAATCCGTCCCGTCATGAGTACGGCGGCGATCATTCCGGCGGCAGGTCTCGGGTTGAGGCTCGGTGGTGAGACCCCGAAGGCATTTCGAGAGGTCGGTGGCGACGCGCTGCTGGTCCACGCGGTTCGTGGACTGAAGGCAGCGTCCGCCGCCGACCTTGTCTGTTTGGTGATCGCAGTCCCGCCGGGGACCGAGGAGACGGTCACCAAAGAGCTCACCCCGTACGTCGGGGATACCCAGCTGCTCGTGGTTGCCGGAGGCGCCGAGCGCTCCGACTCGGTGCGGACCGCGCTCGAGCTGGTCCCGGTCGAGGGGATCGACTGCATCCTCGTGCATGACGCGGCCCGGGCGTTCGTCCCGGTCGACGCGATCGAGCGTGTGGTCGCGGCTGTCCGCGCCGGCGCGCAGGCCGTCGTACCGGCTGTTGCGGTGACGGACACGATCAAGCAAGTCGGGCCGTCCGGTGAAGTGGTTGCCACGCCAGACCGGTCGACGCTGGTTGCTGTCCAGACTCCGCAGGGCTTCGCGCCCGACGTACTGCGGCGGGCGCATGCGGCCGGTGTGGTCGGCGCGACCGACGATGCGATGCTGTGTGAGGCGCTTGGAGTGACCGTGCTGACGGTCGAAGGGTCGCCGGACGCGTTCAAGGTGACGCGACCCCAGGACTTGCTGCTGGCAGAGGCTCTGCTGGCGGAGAGGCGAGTGGTGTGAAGATCCCCCGGGTCGGCAACGGCATCGACGTCCACCCGCTGGAGGAGGGCCGGCCGATGTGGCTGGCCGGACTGCACTGGCCGGACGAGCCCGCTGGGCTGGCCGGCCACTCGGACGGTGACGCCGCCGCCCACGCCATCTGTACGGCGCTCCTGAGCGCTGCCCGGCTTGGTGATCTGGGATCGAACTTCGGCACGGCCGAGCCCGAGTGGGCCGGGGCTGCCGGGGTCGCTCTGGTGACCGAGGCTGCGCGGCGGGTCCGAGCGGCCGGCTTCGAGATCGGCAACGTGACGGTCCAGATCGTCTGCAACCGGCCGCGGATCGGCGTCCGCCGCGAAGAGGCCGAGAAGGTGCTGAGCGCCGCGTGCGACGCCGAGGTCTCGGTCAGCGCCGCCACCACCGACGGCCTGGGCTTCCCCGGCCGCGGCGAAGGCATCGTCGCCATGGCAACAGCCCTCATCTACTGACGCCGGTTGCCCACGGCACCCAGTCGCGGGGCCCTCGCACGCCCAACCATCCATCACAATCTGTCCATGTTTATCGATTGTCCATATCCTGGGGTTATGGACCTGCGATTGCTGCGTGCCTTCATCACGGTCGCCAGACTGCGGACGTTCGGGGCTGCGGCCGACGAGCTGGCGACCAGTCAGCCCGCGCTCACCAAGCAGATCCAGGTCCTGGAGCGGCGACTCGGCTCGGTGCTGTTCGTCCGCGGCCGGCACGGCGCCCGCCTGACTCCGGAGGGTGAACTGCTGCTGCCTGATGCTCTGCAACTGATCGAGCGTTCGGAGGCCTTCGAACGGCGTGCTGCCCAGGTCGCCGCAGGGGTCGAGGGAACTCTCACGATCGGCTTCGGCCTGTCCGGGATCGAGCTGGCACCGCGAGCGGTCGCCCTCTTCCGCAGCCAGTGGCCGAGGGTCTCCGTGTCACTCGAAGACCTGTCCTCGGCCGAGCAGTACGAGCGCCTCCAAGCCGGCCGACTGCAGATCGGCTTCGTCCGCCTGCCGGTCCCGGCCGGCCTCGAACATCTCCGGCTCCGCAAGGACCGCCTGGCCTTGGCGCTGCCGATCGACCAGGCCGTACCCCGCGACCTCGCCAGCTGGCTCGACGATCGCCCGCTGGTCCGCCTGGCACCGGGTCGCGGTCCCGGCCTCACCGCACAGATCAACGGCCTGTACGCCGAACTCGGTTGCCACCCGCAAGTGCTTCAGGAGGCGGGCGACCTGCAGACGATGCTGGCCCTCACCGCGGCCGGGGCGGGACCATCCGTCGTACCGCTGTCTGCTGAACGCATCGCCCCGGGCGAGGTCCGCCTCGTCCCGCTGCCCGGCCGTGCAGCTACCTGGTGGATCGGCGCTGCCTGGTCCACCCGCACGCCCCTCACCGAACGCTTCCTCAAAGCCGCCGCCGAGGTCGCCCGCAGTTCCTGACCCGCCGGCGCTCGTCGGCCTTCGACATCTGGTGGGCTATCCGTTGAAGTTGACCTTCTCTGGTCAAAATTCGAGGGGAGAACCAGCAACTTGAAGGGTGATCCCCTCATTTTCCGTGCGGCAACCCCAACCGCCGGCCCGGCCCCACGCGATCCCGCCAGCCGTGATGCCGCCAGCCGCGATCCCGGCAGCTTGACCGCTAACGTCCGAAGGATCGGAGGGCCCGTCTCCGGGTTTTCGGACGCTACTCGGGGAGCTTGCGCGGCGGGGCTAGGGGCCGGAGGTGTAGCGGGGGCTGACTACGTGGTCGACGTGTCCGTGTCGTCGCCGGCGCTGCAGAGCGGCCGCGACGACGATGCCGGCGGCAACGACCAGGCCGCCGATGCCGGCGACCAGATCGCGCGTGACGTGTTCCTGGCCGACGAACTGGGCGCGCAGGACGCCGTGCGGGTCTACGATCACCTGGACCTGGCCGCCCGGGAACTCGTGCAGCTTCGAGGTTTTGAAGTCGTAGCTGTGGCCATCAGGGCAGTCCGCGGTGAAGTCGGAGACGCCGAAGTGGTGGTAGTCGCGCACCGTGCAGTTGATCCGCGTCCCGACATGGGCCAGCGCGACCGGGGTCGGCGTCATCAGGAACGGAACCGCCGCGAGACCGCTCGCCAGTGCGCCCAAGTACCCGAAGTTCCCGCCGCCGAGAATCGCGATCCCGAACGAGAAGAACACGACGCCGGCCAGCATGACCAGTACCGCCAGCAGGACCGAGTGCGGCGGGAACGTGTAGAGCACGCCGGCGAGGAAGAACAGCGTCGCGCCCAGCCCGATGTAGCGCCAGACCGGGCCTTGTGGCGTCCCGCGCCGCCGCAGTGGCTTCCCGGCGATGATCGCGAGCACGAGGATCGCGGTGACACCGGCGAAGAACTCCAGCGGGACGTACTTCACGAACGCCGCTTCCTCGCAGCCCTCGGCAGTGCCGGCAACTCGTAGCCATCCAGCCAGGACGTGAACAATGCATCCAGTACGTCGGCATCCGGGGCGAACGTGGTCGCGAGTGACCGGAAGTCCGCCGTACTGACTGAGCCGTGCCGGTAGGTCTTGGTCCAGGTGCGCAGCAGGTCGAAGAAGGCCTCGTCACCTAGGTACTGCCGGACGGCGTGCAGAGTGATCGCACCGCGCTTGTAGAGCCGGTCGTCGAACATCAGCTCGGGACCTGGGTCCGACAGCAGCAGGTCCTGCGGCAGACCGCGCAGACGCGTGTGAGCCTTGGTCACTTGCTGGTCGGCGCTCAGACCGCCGGACTCCTCTGACCACAGCCACTCGGCGTAGCAGGCGAAGCCTTCGTTGAGCCAGATGTCCTTCCAGGCCGACGGCGTGAGGCTGTTGCCGAACCACTGGTGTGCCAGCTCGTGTGCTACCAGCCGCTCTGACGTACGGCGTCCGTCCACGTGGTTGCTGCCGAAGATCGAGACGCCCTGTGCCTCCAGGGGAATCTCCAGATCGTCGTCGGTCACGACAACCGTGTAGCCGCCGAACGGGTATGAGCCGAAGAGCTGGCAGAACAGCTTCATCATGTCCTGCTGTCGACCGAAGTCGTGCTTGAACTCGCGCAGCTCACCCGGCGGTACCAGCGCCCGCGTCGTGACCGGAGCAGCGGCCAGGTCCTGTACGTCGTACCGGCCGATCTGCACTGTCGCCAGGTACGTCGCCATCGGTGCAGCCTGGTCGTAGACCCAAGTGGTCCGGCTGGCCTTCACACGTCGCGAGACGAGGCGTCCGTTAGCCAGTGCGTAGTACGGCGAGTCAGTGGTGATCGTGATCCGGTAGTGCGCCTTGTCAGCCGGGTGATCGTTGCAGGGGAACCACGTGGCCGCCCCACTGGGCTGGCTGGCCACGATGACACCCTCAGTGAGCTCGTCCCAGCCCAGACCGCCCCACGGGCTGTCCTCCGGTTTCGGGTTCCCGGCGTACTGGATGTCGACGGTGAACTCGGCACCGTCCATCAGAGTGCTCGCTGGGGTGATGTGCAGCTTGCCTGCGCGGTGCGTGTAGCGAGAGACCCGGCGGCCGTTGACTGCCACCTTGGAGACGCGCAGTCCGGACAGGTCGAGGGCGAACCGGGTCAGCGCCTGCTCGGCGACCGCAGTG
The DNA here is from genome assembly GCF_042882005.1 of Kribbella sp. NPDC058245. Taxonomy (NCBI): domain Bacteria; kingdom Bacillati; phylum Actinomycetota; class Actinomycetes; order Propionibacteriales; family Kribbellaceae; genus Kribbella; species Kribbella sp. NPDC058245. Next base: position 107,412 of record NZ_JBHVWY010000003.1, on the reverse strand, counting down.
ATGCTGGCCTTGCCGGACAGCCGGTTGCTGTTGACGCGGTAGTCCAGATCGAGCTCGTACGACTCGACGTGGTACCCGCCGTTGCCGTGGTGCGGCGTGTAGGGATCACCGGCGGACGAGTCTCCTGGCTGTCCGTGACCACGCAGAACCATCAGCCCTGCCAGGGGGCGATCGGGTTGCCCGCCCAACGGGTTCCGTCGGGCACTCCTTCACCGCGCATCACGAGAGACACCGGGCCGATAGTAGCCCCTGCACCTACTGACGCCGCAGGCAGGACGATGCCGTGCGGTCCGAGCGTTGCTCCCGGCCCGAAGGTGACTGTGCTCATGGAGAGCACTCGATCATGAAACAGGTGCGTCTGCAGCACGCAGCCGCGATTCACCGTGGCACCGTCGCCCAAGGTGATCAGGTCGGCCTCCGGGAACCAATACGTCTCGCACCAGACGCCCTTGCCGATCTTGGCTCCGAGAGACCGCAGCCAGAGCGCCAGCACCGGCGTACCGGCGGCTGCGTTGGCGAACCAGGGTGCGGCGACCAGCTCGACGAAGCTGTCGACCACCTCGTTGCGCCAGACGAAGGAGCTCCACAGTGGGTACTCGACCGCGCGGGTGCGCCCGACGATCACCCACTTGGCCACCGTCGCCATTCCGCCCGCCACCGCGCCAGCGGCGAGGATGACCGCGCCGGAGAGCAGCAGCGCTGCCCACGGGCCCAGCCAGATGTCGAGCGCCTGCAGCCCGAACAGCACGCCCAGTGCGATCAGCACCGTGCACATCATCGGGACGAACCGGCACAGCTCGACCAACGCCCGCGCGACCTTGAGCTTGTACGGCGGGTGGAACGTGCGGCTCTGATCGCCCTCGACCGCCTGCCGCCGCAGCTTCACCGGCGGCGAGCCCAGCCACGACGTACCGGCCTTGGACTTCTTCGGAGCCGCAGACAGTACGGCGACCAGTCCGTTCTTCGGGACGTTCCGGCCGGGCGCGGCCATCCCGGAGTTGCCCAGGAACGCGCGCTTGCCGACCTTCGCGCCGGCCACGTGCAGCCAGCCGCCACCGAGCTCGTACGACGCGATCATCGTGTCGTCGGCCAGGAACGCGCCCTCGCCGACTGTGGTCATCTTGGGCAGCAGCAGCACGGTCGACGCCTCGACGTCCTTGCCGATCTTCGCGCCGAGCGCCCGCAGCCACCACGGTGTCGCCAGACTCGCGTAGAGCGGGAACAGCAGCGTCCGGGCGGTGTCCAGCAGCCGTTCGGTCGCCCACACCTGCCAGCCGACCCGGCTCCGCACTGGGTAGTGACCGGGCTTGAGCCCGATCCCGAGCAGACGAACGCCGATCAGGGTCAGTACGGCGAGCGTCACGAAGGCGACCAGTGTCATCAACGGGACCGCGCCAAGCGCCCGTAGTGCAGCCTGGCCGAGCGTCTCGGTGCCGTGCAGCGCGCGGCCGAGTACGACCAGCGCTGCGGCGGCAGCGGCGACCGGGAGCAACGACATCACTGCGGACTGAGCGCCGTACGCCGCTACCCACCAGGGCGCGCGGGCGGGGCGCTCGTCGGGCCAGGGGTGCCGGGCGCGACCGACGCGGGAGGCGGGCGAGCCGGACCAGCGCTCGTTCGCGGGGACCTTGCCGGACACAGCGGAACCGGCCGCGATCTCGGCGCTGCGGCCGATCTCAGCACCGGGTAGCAGCATCGAACGCGAGCCGACGACCGCATCCGCGCCCACAGTGATCGCACCGACGAGCAGTTGGTCGCCGTCGATCCAGTAGCCGGACAGGTCGACCTCGGGCTCGATCGAGGCACCACGACCCATGGTCAGCATGCCGGTGACCGGCGGCAGAGTGTGCAGGTCGACGCCGCGCCCGATCTTCGCGCCGAGTGCGCGGGCGTAGTACGCGATCCAGGGCGCACCGGCCAGGTTGGCCGCACCGGCTGCGTCCGCGAGGTTCTCCGCGGCCCAGAGCCGGACGTGCACGTTGCCACCGCGTGGGTACGTGCCTGGCTTCAGCCCCCGCAGCAGCAGCCGAGCGCCGACCACTGCGATCCCCATCCGGCCAGCCGGGGTGATCAGCAGCAGCCAGCCGGCCAGGATCCACCACCACGACACAGTCCGGATCCACGGCAGCGGACCGGCGAACTGGTCGAGCAGGTTGTTCAGCGTGAACAGGTAGACCAGCCAGCGCACACCGACCACGGTCTGCAGCACGAGCGTGAGTGCGGTCTGCAGCAGCTGAGTGGCCGGCGGTGTCGGCCGGATGTCCCGCAGTTCGACCGGCTCCGCCAGTACTTGAGTGGAGTCGTCGAGCCGATCAGCCAGTGCGCCCAGTCGCGGGTACTCATAGATGTCTGCGACGGTCACCTCGGGGTAGCGCTCGCGCAGCGCGGACACCAGCTGTGCTGCGGCCAGACTGCCGCCGCCGTGCATAAAGAAGTCGTTGTCGGTCCCTGTGACCGTGGCACCGAGCACCTTGGTCCAGCGCTCGGCCAGCCACCCCGCCGTACCGTCTAGCTCGGCAGCAGGGCTGTCAGAGTCCATGCCGGGCAGCGGCCAGGGCAGTGCGTTGCGGTCGACCTTGCCGGAGGTGCGGGTGGGCAGTGTGTCGACAACCGCCAGCAGGGGTACCAGTGCGGCGGGCAGAGCCTCACGCAGCCGCTCGGTCGCGCCCTTCTGGTCAAACGCCTCCGGCTCGTCCGGAACGACGTACCCGACCAGAAGCTGATTGCCGGCCGCAGACGCCCGTACGGCGGCGGCCGCGCCGGACACTCCCGGTAGGGCCTGCAGGGCCGCGTCGACCTCACCCAGCTCGATCCGCCGGCCACCGAGCTTGATCTGCTCGTCCGCCCGGCCTTGGAAGAGCAGACCGGCCGCCTCGTTCTTGACCAGGTCGCCACTGCGGTAAGCGCGCTCCCAGCCCAGCGACGGCATCGGCGCGAACTTCTCCGCGTCCTTGGCCGGGTCCAGGTAGCGGGCCAAGCCGACGCCGCCGATGATCAGCTCACCGATCCCGCCCTCGGGTACTTCGTTGCCGTCGGCATCGACTACGGCCAGGTCCCAGCCGTCCAACGGCAGGCCGATCCGGACCGGACCCTCACCGGTCAGCGGCGCGCCACAGGCGACCACGGTCGCTTCGGTCGGGCCGTAGGTGTTCCACACCTCTCGGCCGTCGACGGCGAGCCGCTCGGCCAGCTCAGGTGGGCAGGCCTCGCCGCCGAAGATCAGCAGCCGGACCTGGTCGAGCGCATCGGCCGGCCAGAGCGCGGCCAGCGTCGGCACGGTCGAGACGATCGTGATGCCCTGTGCGACCAGCCACGGGCCGAGGTCCATGCCGCTGCGGACCAGCGAGCGCGGCGCGGGGACCAGGCAGGCGCCGTGGCCCCAGGCCAGCCACATCTCCTCACAGGACGCGTCGAACGCGACCGACAGTCCAGCCAGCACGCGGTCGTCCGGGCCGATCGGCTCCTGCTGCAGGAACATCCGCGCCTCTGCGTCCACGAACGCGGCCGCGGACCGGTGGGACACCGCGACACCCTTCGGTACGCCGGTCGAGCCCGAGGTGAAGATGAGCCACGCGTCGTCGCTAGGCTCCGGGCCCTCTCCGGTACGACGGGTTGGCGCGACCTCGGTCGAGTCCATCCGGGCCGAGTAGGGGTAGTCGTAGTAGCCGTCGGCGTTGTCGTTGTCGTTCTCCACGAGCGGAGCCGGCTGCTCACGCAGGATGGTGAGCTCGAGCTCGTCGGCGACGGTCGCGGCGACCGCGGCCTCACCGAACACCAGCTCAGCCCGCTCCTCCGGGTCGTCCGCGTCGACCGGCACGTACGCCGCGCCGGCCTGCAGGGTGCCGAGGATGGCGACGTACAGGTCGTTGTGGCCGGACGAGAGCCGGACGCCGACGCGGTCGCCGGGCCCGATGCCGGCCGCGGTGAGGCGGGCGGCGAACTTCTCCACCTGGACCATCAGCTCGCGATAGCTCAGGCTCACACTGCCGTCGTCCAGCGCGGGTTCGTCGGCGTACTTGGTGGCTGTTTCGGACAGCACGTCCACCAATGTCCGCGCCGACGGCGCCAGGTCCCCGCGTCGCAACGTCACGGGCGGATGATACGCCGCCCGGTTAACGCCGCCGGAACGTCAAGCAGCCAGTGGACTACTTCACCAGGTCGGTGTTCACGGCGAACGTGTTGCAGGCCTTGTTCGCGCCGATGTTGAAGCCGTTCTGGATCCAGAAGCCCTGGCTGGTGGCCAGACCGTGGGTCCGCTCGTCCTCGGGCGTGTCCGGGCTCTCACCGAAGCTGTTGCTGGACTGCTCCTTGAACTCGTCCAGCCGGTTGGTCAGCGGGTAGGACTGCTCCACGGCCTTGCTGAACACACCGGCGAAGCAGGACGCCTGCAGCTCGTTGCGCCGCGACGACTCCAGCTTCTGCTCAGGGTGGTCCTGCAGATAGACCGCACGGGCGTAGAACAAACCACTCTCGCCCTGCACGTGGTGGCCGTACTCGTGCGCGATCGTCATCAGGTACGCGAGGTCCTGCTTCGACCCGAACGCCTTGTTCATCTGCAGTACGTCGGTGTACATCACATGGTTGCCGTAGCAGTAGAAGGCCAGCACGCGACCGGACAGCGGAGCGAAGCGGCCACAGGGCGTGTCTACCGGCTTGTCGAACACCACCAGGCCGGGGTCGGGGTCGCTCTTGCCGAGCTCCTTGAAGATCGGCCGCCACGCTTCGTTCAGGCAGGCGAACAGCTTCTGGTAGTAGACCTTCTGGGAGGCCAGACTGCCGTTGCCCAGGTTCTCGGCCTTGCAGTCCTGCACCGGTAGTGGACCGGTCCGGTAGATGCTCGCGTTGAGCAGGAAGTCTTCGGCAGTGCCCTGCGCCGGCTTGGTGGTGGGCGTCGGCACGATCGACGGACCGCTCACACCCGGATCGGCGCTGGTGTCGCTGCCGCGGCCGAGCAGGGCCACGATGACGACCAGTGACACACCCAGGAACATCAGCACGGAGATGCTGAACACGATCAGCCGGAGTCCGCCGCCACGGCGCTTCGGTGGCTGGAAGCCGTTGAACTGTCCGCCGGGCGATCCGTAGTACGGCTGCGCCCACTGACCGGGCTGCTGGTACTGCTGCTGGTACTGGGGCTGGCCCTGCCATTGCGTGGCCTGGGGCGGCGGGAGCACGCCGGGTGGGGGACCGATCCGGTCCTGGGGACCGCCGTACGGGCTGCTCACCGGACTTGCCCTCCTGATTTCGCTCGACGAACCGGCACGAGACTACTCTCAACCCATGTCACTGAAGCGCCGCGTCCTCCCGGCCGCCCTGATGATTTGTCTGACCGCACCGATCGTTGCCTTGAGCACGTTGCCCGCACAGGCTGCGGACGATCAGATCTCGGGCTACTCCGCCGATGCGACGCTCACCAAGGACGGCAAGCTCCAGATCAAGGAGACCGTCGACCTGACCGCCGGCGGCTCGACGTTCAGCCGGACCCTGACCACCCGGGTCCGCGCCGACGCCGAGCGGGACCGCACGTACGACGTCAGTGACGTGACCGCGACGGTGAACGGTCAGCCGGCGCAGGGGCTGGTCAACGAGGGCATCGACGACGGCCGCCGGATCACGGTGAACGCGTCCGGCAAGACGACGGTCGTCTACAGCTACACCGTCGGCAACGTGGTGGCGGAGTCGGTCGAGGGCCGTGAGGTCAGCTGGCCGGTGGTGCAGGGGTTCTCGACGGCGGTCCCGAAGGCGACGCTGTCGGTCAGCGTTCCGTTCGCCACCTGGGTGACGTGCTTCGCCGGTCGTGTCGGGTCGAGCATGCCGTGTACGTCGTCTCAGCTGGCGGAGTCCGCTGCGTTGGAGATCACACAGAACGGCGTACCGGCTGGTGGGCGGTTGACGTTCCTGACCGGTCTGAGTGACCAGGCGACTGTGCAGCCGAACGCGGCGTTCGCTACCCGCTGGTCGCTGGGGCGGGCGTTCAGTGTCGACTCCAGCACCATCGGGCTTGCTGTGATCGTGCTGGGCATCGGACTGCTCGGTGCTGCGGCTCTGTGGTTCTTGCGCGGCCGGGACGCGGCCAAGGTGGGCGAGGGCGCACCTGAGCGTCCGGTCCTTGATGGTGCGGACGGTCCGCAGTTTGCTGCGCCGGACGGGATCCGTCCCGGGCAGGTGGGGACTGTGGTGGATGAGACGGCAGATGTCGTCGACATCACCGCGACGCTGCTGGACCTTGCTGTCCGCAACTACCTGACGATTGTCGAGCTGCCGCGACAGTCCCAGTTCGGCAAGCTGGACTGGGAGCTGCGCCGCCAGCACCAGGGTGGGCCGGAGCTGTTGTCGTACGAGAAGGCCTTGCTGGACGCGGTCTTCGCGGACGGTGACACGGTGATCGTGTCTGAGCTTGGCTCGGCCCTGCGGCCGCGGCTCAACCTGGTGCGTGAGCAGCTGTACGCCGACGTGGTGACGCAGGGTTGGTTCGCGAGCCGGCCAGACGCCGTACGGGGTCGTTGGACCACTGCGGGACTCGTGCTGCTCGGGGCGGGCGTCGTACTGACGATTGTGCTCGCTGTGGTGAGCAAGTTCGGGCTGGTTGGCTTTGCGGTGATGCTGGCTGGTCTGGCGCTCGCACTGGCCGGTCAGGCCGCACCGGCCCGCACTGCACGCGGTGCGGCCGTCCTAGGTCGCGTGGCCGGTTTGCAGCGCTACCTGACCGACGAGACGTCCGCCTCGCTCCCACAGAGCCACCGTCTCGAGTTCGCCTCCCGCTGTCTCCCGTACGCCGCTGTCCTCGGCCTGACCGAGAAGTGGGCCGCCGAGATCGCAGCCACCGACGATGACGACGACCCGGACGCCGGCATCGGCTGGTACTCCGGTCCCGAGAACTGGCACCTCTCCGACATCGGAGAGTCCCTCAGCAACTTCGTCACCTCCTTCGGCGGCTCCCTAGCCACCGCCCGCCGCCTCTTCTAGAGCCACCGCCTCCGGCGCCTTTGGCGCGGCACCCACGTGGTCCCGCGCCGATGCGATCCACGGGCGGAATGTGGTGCACCGGGAGTTCCCGCCGCTCGGATGCGGCCGGCGGCGTACGCGGTGGCCGGGCGCCGCTGCGGCCGGCTTACAGAGACGAGTGGCGGGGCGGGTCTGTGGCTGAGCCGGATGGTTCGGTCGGCGACCACGTTCCCGCCGCCTGAGCTTCCGGGCTGTGGCTGGGGTTGTGGGTTCAGGCGGCGACCAGAGGTGAACGTTGCTTGGGGTTCGGGTCGTCGGCGCTGCACGGAAAATGAGGGGATCTCCCTTCAAGTTGCTGGTTCTCCCCTCAAAATTTGACCGGAGAACCGTCACATTGAGCGGATACCCCCTCAAATTTCGGCAGGGGGATAGCGGCCGAGCTGGGGTGCGCTACAGACCGGAGTCGACAGGTGGAACTCCCCAGCGCCGCCCCTGGCGCGGTCAACCGCTGCGGCCGACGATCAGAGGTGAAGGTTGCTTGGGGTTCGGGTCGTCGGCGCTGCACGGAAAATGAGGGGATCTCCCTTCAAGTTGCTGGTTCTCCCCTCGAAATTTGGGCAGAGAACCAGCACATTGAGCGGATACCCCCTCAAATGGCGGCGGGCTGATAGCGGCAGCGAGTACCCGTAAAGGCGGGTGGGCTAGGGGAGGTCGTGCCAGTTGGAGGGGAGGGCTGGGGGGTTGGGGAGGACGAACTTGGCGTGGCGGCCGGTGGGGGCGAGGATGTGGCCCAGGCGCTTGGCGAAGCGGGGGAGCATCCAGCGGTCCTCGATCTGAGCGGTGGGGAAGGCGCGGGCGATCTTTGCCTCGAGGGTGTCGAACTCCAGCAGGTCGCGCATCCACAGGACTGCGGTGAGGTTCGCGCTGTTGATGACCGAGCAGCACATGCGCGTCTCGGGCAGGAGTGCGAGGCCCGCGCCGACAGTCTCCAGTTGGTGGTGCGGGACGCTGAACCACACCATGACGGACGCGTTGTAGCCGACCACGTTGTGGGCGAGGTCGACGCGGGTCCGGGCCCAGGGGGCGTACAGGAGTTGGCCGATCGCACGTGTCACCGTGGCAACGCTCTTGCCGATCTCGTCGGCGATGGAGGTGGCCGAGCGGCGGACGTCGCCGGCGAGGCCGTTGATCACCTGTTCGTGCAGGGGAGTCGGCCGGGCCGGTGCGTCGATACCGCTGGCCGGTAGTGCGTTCAGAGCGCGGATCTGGCTCTGGTTAAGGACGCCGAGCCGCCAACTCGTTCCCTCCTTGAAGAACGTGCGGGTGAAGTGCGTCCTGGTCGCGAGGACACCGGGCACCGTGGCCAGCTCCGTGGCGACGTACCGGTCCACCTCGGCGACGGACAGGAAGGACAGGGTCAGGATCAGCTCGCGCGACCCTGAGGTGCACTCGATGGTCAGGACGGACGGATTCGGGGCGATCCGGTCGAGCACGTTCTCGCGTTCGCCGGCCACGCAGGACACCTCGACCAGCGCGATCACCCCGCTCGACCGCCGGGGTCCTTCCGGTGGGGTGACGGCGAAGCAGGAGCTCCACACCAGACCGCTGTCGACCAGGCGTGACCAGCGCCGGGACAGCGTGGTCGCATCCACCCCGACAATCGCCTCGAGCTGGGACCAGCCGGCCCGTGGACTGATCTGCAGGGCGTTCACCAGCGCGAAATCTACTTCGTCCATAACGCAAAATCACTGCACGAGGACGCACCGTATGCAAGTTCCCTGCAACCTCTTCGAGAAAATATGACTGAATAGGCGCGCTGGGGACCATTTGGGCTACCGCGATCTCCCATCTGCCCCGGAGGATCCGCTTGTCGACGACCCCGGCACTGCTCCAGGTCCGCAACCTCAAGACCGAGTTCGGTACCGACCAAGGCGCGGTCACGGCCGTCGACGAGGTCAGCTTCGGCCTGGCGGCCGGGGAGACGCTCTGCCTGGTCGGTGAGTCGGGCAGCGGCAAGTCCGTCACCGCGCTGTCGATCATGGGGCTGCTGGCCGACAACGGCCGGATCACCGCCGGCTCGGTCCGGTTCGAGGACCAGGACCTCGCGACGTTGCCGGAGCGGCAGCTGCGCGGGATCCGCGGCAACTCGATCGCGATGATCTTCCAGGAGCCGATGACCTCGCTGAACCCGGTGCTGACCATCGGCGACCAGCTCTCCGAGACGATGATCCTGCACCTCGGGCTGAGCAAGGCGCAGGCGCGGGAGCGGGTGATCGAGCTGCTCACGAAGGTCGGTGTCCCGCGGGCGGCGGAGATCGTCGACGACTACCCGCACCGGTTGTCCGGCGGGATGCGGCAACGCGCGATGATCGCGATGGCGCTGAGCTGTGCGCCGAAGCTGATCATCGCCGACGAACCCACCACCGCCCTGGATGTGACGATCCAGGCCCAGATCCTCAAGCTGATCAGGGATCTGAGTGCAGAGACCGGTACGGCGATGCTCCTGATCACGCATGATCTCGGCGTGGTCGCCGAGATGGCGGACCGGGTCGCGGTGATGTACGCCGGTCAGGTGGTCGAACAGGCCGATGTCTTCACGCTCTTCGACGAGCCGAAGCATCCGTACACGATCGCGTTGATGCGATCGGTCCCGCACATCACCGCCCCACCCGGCGACCGGCTGACCTCGATCACCGGTTCGGTACCGAGCCTGCTGCAGATGCCGACCGGCTGCCGGTTCCACGAACGCTGCCCGCAGGCGATGGACCGCTGCCGCGACGACCGTCCCGAACTCCTCCAGATCGCCGACGGACCGGGTGATCACACAGTCCGCTGCTGGCTGTACGACGTACCGGCTGAGCAGGCGTCGGCATGACGCGCGTCCCGTTGCTTCAGGTGCGGAACCTGAAGAAGTACTACCCGATTCGCAAAGGCGTGATCGCCCGGACGGTCGGACAAGTGCGCGCCGTGGACGATGTCAGCTTCGACGTGTACTCGGGCGAGACGCTCGGCATCGTCGGCGAATCCGGCTGTGGGAAGTCGACCACCGGCCGCGCGATCCTCCGGCTCGAGACGCCGACGGCAGGCTCCGTGATCTTCGAGGGCGCGGACATCGCCACCCTCTCCGCCGGCACCATGCGACGGCTCCGCACCGATCTCCAGATGGTCTTCCAGGACCCGTACTCGTCGCTCAACCCGCAGATCCGGATCGGCGATCTCCTGGCCGAGCCGTTGATCGCGCATCACCGGATGAAGCGAGCAGGCGCCCACGCCAAAGCGGCCGAGATCATCCAGGTGGTCGGTCTGCCGCGGCTGTACCTGAACCGCTACCCGCACGAGCTGTCCGGCGGCCAGCGGCAGCGGGTCGGAATCGCTCGGGCCCTGATGCTCGAACCGAAGCTGATCGTCTGCGACGAGCCGGTCTCGGCGCTGGACGTCTCGATCCAAGCTCAGGTCCTGAACCTGCTCAAGGATCTGCAGGGCGAGTTCGGGCTGACCTATGTCTTCATCTCGCACGGCCTGGGCGCGATCAAGTACATCAGCGACCGGATCGTGGTGATGTACCTCGGCAAGGTCATGGAGGTCGGTACGACGCAGGAGATCTTCGCCGGACCGCGGCACCCGTACACGGAGATCCTGCTCGACGCCTATCCCGAGGCGAATCCCCATCTGCGGGACCGGCCGCGGATCATCGTCGAGGGTGACGTCCCCAGCCCGGCGAAGCCGCCCGCCGGTTGTGTCTTCCACACCCGATGCCCTTCCGCACAAGCGATCTGCCGGAGCGAGATTCCGCGACTGAGCAACGAAGCGCATCCGGTGGCGTGCCATTTCCCCTTGTCTGTAAGCAAAACAGCGGAGGTGGTGGGCTGATGGGCGCCTACCTGATCCGGCGGCTCCTGATCGGGATCCCGGTCCTGATCGGTGTCACGCTGATCAACTTCCTGATCATCAACCTGGCACCGGGCAGCCCGGCTGATCTCTACCTCACTCCGACCTCGACATCGGCGGACGTGGCCCGGGTCCAGGCCGAGCTGGGCCTCGACCAGCCGATCTTCGTCCAGTACTTCCACTGGCTGGTTCGCCTGTTCCACGGTGATCTCGGCGTCTCCTTCCAGAACAGGGCGCCGGTCACCGACCTCCTCGGCGAGCGGCTCGGACCGACCCTCCTGCTGATGGGTACGTCGCTTGTCGTCGCCTACCTGATCGCGATCCCGATCGGGATCCTGGCGGCCCGGAAGAAGAACAGTCCGACCGACTACAGCGTGGTCGGCGCCGCCTTCCTCGGTATCTCGGTGCCGCACTTCTTCCTCGGGCTGGTGCTGATCTTCGTCTTCGCGCTGCAGCTCGGCTGGCTGCCGACCGGGAACATGATCACGCTGGGCCGTGGTGGCGGGTTCGCCGATCGGGTCAACCACCTGATCCTGCCGGTCGCCGTACTGGCCACGGCGACGGCGGCGAACATGACCCGCTATGTCCGCTCGAGCATGATCGACGCCTTCGGGCAGGACTACATCCGGACCGCGAAGGCCAAGGGGCTGGGCCGGTCGGTGATCACCAACAAGCACGCGCTGCGGAACGCGCTGATCCCGGTCGTGACGGTGATCGGCGTTGATCTCTCCGCCCTGATCGGCGGTGCGATCGTGACCGAGCAGATCTTCCAATGGCCCGGGATCGGGCTGCTGACGATCCAGTCGATCGGGGCCCGCGACTACTCGGTCCTGATGGGGATCAACCTGATCGCCGCGATCGCGGTCTTCGGCGCCAACCTGCTCACCGACATCGCCTACGCCGTGGTGGATCCGCGGGTCACCTATGCCTGAGCTCCGGGAGATGCCATGACAGTGACGCTGAGGCCCGGTACGCCGGAGTCCGTCGTACCGGATAGTGCTGCGGCCGCGTTGGGCCGGGAGCGATCGTCGGCAGGCTTGGTCGTACGGCGTTTCCTGCGGCACCGGATGGCGGTCGCCGGGCTGGTGCTCGTGGCGCTGATGGTGCTGACGGCGGCAATCGCGCCGTTGCTGGCACCTCACGATCCCAACCAGATCTTCGGATCCTTCGAGGCAGCACCGTCGGCGGATCACCTGCTGGGCACGGACGCGGTCGGTCGTGATGTCCTGAGCCGGCTGATCTACGGCGCCCGGGTCTCCATGAGCGTTGGCGTCGGTGCGGTCGCCGTCTACGTGCTGATCGGGGTTCTGCTCGGCCTGCTCGCCGGGTACTACGGTCGCTGGGTGGACGCGGTGATCATGCGGGTCACCGACATCTTCATGTCCTTCCCGTACTTCATGGTGATCCTGATCCTGGTCAGCATCCTCGGCCCGAGCCTGCTCACCATCATCGCCGTGATCGGCTTGCTGGCCTGGCCGATGATCGCGCGGCTGGTCCGGGGCAGCGTGCTGTCGATCAAGCGGACCGACTACGTCCAGGCCGGGGTGACGCTCGGCTACGGCACACCGCGGATCCTGTTCCGGCACATCCTGCCGAACGCGTTGTCGCCGATCATCGTGAACGCGACCTTCGGGGTGGCGCAGGCGATCATCCTCGAGTCCGGGCTGAGCTTCCTCGGGATGGGCGTCCGGCCGCCGGCGGCGAGCTGGGGCAACATGCTCAGCGACGCCCAGTCGATCACCGTGCTCTCCAGCCAGCCTTGGATCTGGATCCCACCCGGCCTGATGATCCTGCTCGCCGTGCTGTCGATCAACTTCGTCGGCGACGGACTCCGCGATTCGCTCGAGTCCCGCTCGTACAAGTAACCCTCCCGCCGGACAGATAGGGAACCCACCGTGAGAGCACCGAAGATCCTGATCGCATCTCTGACCACCGCCGCCTTGCTGATCGCTGCGGGTTGTTCCGGCGGCTCGGGGACCAGCGGGGCCGGCGACACGCTCTACATCGGCACCGTGAATCCACCGGCCAGCATGAATCCGATCAACCAGGCCGATATCGGCGGCCAGTGGGCGGTCCGGTTCGCGATGGACACGCTGGTCGATCAGCCCGAGCCGCTGAAGTTCGTGCCCAAGCTCGCCGACTCGATCACCACCACGGACAACAAGACGTTCACGGTCAAGCTGCACCCGGGCGCCAAGTGGAGCGACGGCCAGCCGATCACCGCGAAGGACGTCGTCTTCACGCTGAACCTGATCGCCAACCGGGACTCGCTGACCAGCCTCGGCAGCAACGTCTCCGCGCTGCAGGGCGTCGACGCGACCGGGAAGCTGCCCAAGGGGCAGACGAAGATTCCGGGGCTGTCGGCAACCAATGACACCACGGTGGTCTTCGCCACCAAGTCGCCGGTGGATCCCAACTACATCAAGGAACTGATCGGGACCAAGGTCGTCATCGTTCCCGAGCACGTGCTGGGGAAGATCGAGCCCGCGAAGGTGGACGACAGCAAGTTCGCCCAGCTCCCCGATGTCACCAGTGGGCCTTACAAATTCTCGAAGTACACCGCCAACGCCAGCATCGAGTACGTCGCCAATCCCGGCTACTACCTGGGCGCACCCAAGATCAACAGCGTGATCATGAAGATCATGCCGGCCGCCAATCTCGCCGGCGAGCTGCAGTCCGGGGCGATCCTGATGAACTCCGGCGGCGGGATCGGGAACATCCCGTTCCAGGACCTGAAGACGGTTCAAGGGATTCAGAGCGTGAACACCAAGGTGAACCCGAACATCGGCTTCCAGACGATCCAGTTCAACGTGAAGAAGTTCCCCGACCCGCGGATGCGCCAGGGCCTGGCGCACGCGATCAACCGGCAGCAGATCGTCGACGAACTGCTGCGTGGCAACGGTGAAGTGGTCGACGGGCCGTACACGAGCCAGAGTCCCTACCTGAACAAGGATCTGAAGAACCTGACCTACGATCCCGCGCTGGCCAAGAAGCTGCTGACCGAGGCGGGCTGGAACTTCGCGACCAAGATCAACTTCGTGGTGCCGACCGGCAACGAGATCCGGGAACGCTCGGCCGACATCATGCTGCAGAACTTCAAGGCGATCGGACTCAACGTCGTACAGACGAACTACGACTTCCCGACCACGCTGGCGAAGGCGCGCGCGAAGGATCACGACATGGTGCTGATGGGCCTGAACTTCAACGTCGACCCGGACGTGTCGTCGATGTACGGGTCGGACGGATCCTTCAACTTGACCGGCTACAACTCCCCGCAGAGCGACAAGTTGCTGGCCGCCGGCAAGGCCGAACCGGCGTTCGCCGCTCGCCAGAAGATCTACAACCAGCTGCAGAAACTCTGGCAGGACGACCTACCGGTCCTGACCCTGTACTCCGATCACTCGGTGGCGGCAACCAACAAGTCGATCGCAGTGGGCGGCGTGGCGCCGTTCTGGGGCGGAACGGTCGCCAACATCGGTCAATGGGCCTTCGAAGGCACGAACTGATCAGGCCACGCGGGCTTGGCCGGCTTTGAAGGTGTTGCAGCTGCCGGGGCGCTTGGTGTTGAAGCCGGCGATATTCCACTGGTAGTTGCTGGCCTTGTTGCCGTGGTCGTGGACGCGGGGGCGGGCGAAGTCGTCGCCGCTGTTGGAGATCAGGGAACGGTAGGCCTGCAACAGCGGCCCGGTGATCGGGATGAAGCCCGAGTTGATGCCCAGGTACGCCGCGCCCAGGCAGCTGGCCTGGAGTTCGCGGCGACGGCTCTCCTCGAGCTTCTGGCCGGCGTTCATGTTCTGGGCGCGCTCCAGGGAGGCGGCCAGGATGCCGGTCCGCTTCTGGACGTGGTGCCCGTACTCGTGGGCGAACGTGCTCAGCATCAGCGCGCGGGCGTAGAGCGGGTTCGACCGGTAGGCGCGGGCGTCGACGGCGAACGGCATGTAGATGGTCTCGTTCGCACCGCAGTACGCCGCACGGACGCTGCGCTGGACGCCACAGGGGGAGGCGACCTTGCCGTTGTAGACGGCGACCTTGGGGCCGCGGTACTTGACCTTGACCTTCTTCATCGCCGGGACCCAGGTGGCGTTCACGCAGGCCAGTAGCCGGTTGTAGTAGTTCGTCGCCAGCGCGAAGCTGGTCGGCACGAACGGGGGTTCCGGACACTTCGACGGTGCGAGCAGACCGACGGCGTACAGGTTGCTGTTGGTCACCACCTTGTCGGCGGCCGCGGTGTCGGGACCGGTCGGGGTCGCTGACGGCTGCGGGTCCTCCGACGGGGTCTCGGCCGGCTGTGACGGGTTGGTCGACGGGGTCTCGGCGACCGGCGGGTTGGCGGGCGGTGGGGCCGCTTCGTCGTCGCTGAGGTTGCCGATCAGCAGGGTGATACCGGTACCGACCACGACGACCGCGAGCACGACCAGACCGATCAGCAACGCGCGTGGTGTCTTGCGCGGCTTGCGACGGCGGCCGGCGCCCGGGGGCTGCGGGATCGGAATCGGCGGGTACTGCCAGGTCGGCGGCTGCTGCACCGGCTGACCCATCGGCCCGACCGGACCGCCACCGGCGGCGTGGCGAGGCCCACTCGACTGCTGAGCCTGCGGCTCAGGCGGGCTCCACAGGTAGGAGCCTCCGGACTGCTGAGGCGGCGGACCGCCTTGTGCGGGACCGGACTGGACCGGACGCCCATGGCCGGGCGGCTGCTGCGGTGCGCGGGCCTGGGGTGCGGACTGCTGCGGGGGAGCCGAGTACGGCGGTTGCTGCCGACCAGGTCCCGCGGGACCTGACTGGGGAGGACGGGCCGGGCCGGGTGCAGGCTGCGGCGAGTTGGGGCGGCTCGGCTGTCTGGCAGCGGGCTGGCTCGGCCGACCAGCCTGGCCAGGGCCGGGCTGGTTAGGACCCGTCTGGTTCGGCGCGGGTTGGGTCGGGCGGTTCGGCGGGGGCGGGGTGGAGCGGCCGGGGGTCGTCTCGTCGGGGCGGCGGGCGGTCCAGCCGTCGCCGAACCAGTTGTTCGCCGGGCGCGGCTCCTCGGACCCCGACGGGTCCTGGAACTCACGTTTCGCCTCGCTCCCGGTCCACCACTTGGGCGACGACGCGTCACCGCGCTCCGGGGGAGCGGCGTTCTCGCCGTCCGCCGGTTCGTCCCCCCGTGGTGGGTTCCCGCTGTCCGACATCGAAACTCCTCACGACCTTGCTGGGTGTAGCCGTCGACAAACTGCTTCCGGCGCTTCTCGGGGTGCCGAAGCCGCGCACGGTCCATCGTCCCCCCGGACAGCCGCCGTACGCCCCCGGGACATACTCTGCGTGATCCTGGGGTCTGGCGCCAGCCACCACGGCCGGTCGGTGAGTTACTGCACTTTCTTCGGCGACGCGACGTAGGTGTTGCACGAAGCCGGGTTGCGCGTGTTGTAGCCGCGCAGCGCCCAGTACTTGTGGTTCACCGCGTCACCGTGGTCGTTCTGCTTGTCGGTGACGTTCCCGATCAGCCAGCGCCACTGGACGGCCGACTGGCCGGAGATCGGGTAGCTGTTCCGGTTGGCGGAGATGAAGATGTCGCTGAAGCACGACGCCTGCAGCTCGATCCGGCGGCTGACCTCCAGCTCCTTCGCGGTCGACGGAGCGTCGTACCGGAGTTGGTGCGCGGCGTCGAAGATGCCGGTCAGCTCCTGCACGTGGTGACCGTACTCATGGGCGAACTGGTGCAGCATCCACATCCGGGCCAGCACCTTCGACGACTGGTTCGGGTACTGGTTGTAGCCACCGACGTCCTCGGTCAGGTTCATGTAGATCGTCTCGGTGGAACCGCAGTAGAACGGCGGCCCGCTGTCGTACCAAGTGCCGCAGGGGGTGTTGATGGTGCCGCTGAAGGTGCGCACACTCGGCGGCCGGAACTTCGCGCCGGACTTGGTGACCAGCGACGGCCAGGCCCGGTTCAGGCAGTTCCACAGGTTCCGGTAGTTCGTCGTGGCACCGGCGGCCGTGGCCAGCCGGGCCGAGGACTCCTTGCAATTGACCGACCGCATCGCCCCGGACTTGTAGAGGCGGTTCCGCGCGACGATGTCGAGGTCCGTCACGACCACCGGCTTCTTGGTCGGCCGGGTCGAGCGAGGCGCCGTCGGCTTCGGGACCGGCTTCGTGGTCGTGGGTCGCTGGGTGGCTGACGGCCGCGTCGAGGGCTGGGCCGACGGTGTGTAGCCCGTCGGCGAGTACGACGGGCTGTAGCTGGTCGTGTACGTCGGCTCGGGCTGGCTGGTGTACGGCCCGTCACTGCTGCCGTTGTGCTTCAGGAAGGTCGAGACGCCGACCAGTCCGACCACACCGGCGACAATCACGCCCACCACGGTCAGGGCGAACTTAGCGCCGCCACCCTTCTTCTGCGGCGGCCGCGGGCCACCACCCGCGCCCCAGCCGAACTGCTGCCCAGGAGGAGCGCCGTACTGAGGAGCGCCGTACTGGGGAGCGCCGTACTGAGGCTGCTGCGGCCAGGGCTGTCCGGGTGGCAGGTACTGACCCTGTGGCGGCTGCTGGGGGTACTGGCCCGGCGGTGGGCCCCACTGATTGCCTGACACCCGCCAGACGGTAGCGGAGCCGTGGGGTCGTTGCCACCGGCACGAACACGGCCGGAGGCCCCCGTCACGGTATGGTGCCCGGGTCCACTGACCCTCTCTCTACGGTGTGATTGGTCGATGCGTCTACGTCTCCTCGGGACTTCCCTGTGTGCTCTCGGTCTTGCCGCCCTGACCGGCGTACCGGCGGGCGCAGCAACCACCCATACCTCGGCCGATCCGGTCGTGACCAGTTACGCGGCCCAGGTCCGGGTCGAGGAGGACGGGCTGCTCCGGGTCTCGGAGACCTGGAAGCTGACCAACGTCACCGGCACCTTCAGCCGGTTCCTGCTCACCCGGCAGCACCTGGCCGACAACATCGATCACGTGCAGCAGGTCGAGGACGTCAAGGTCAAGACCGGCGGCACGGACCGGAAGATCGAGCAGAAGCAGGACGGTGACGTCACCTCGATCGCCGTCGGTGACCTCAGCGGCGACACCCAGCTCGACGTCACCTACACGGTCAAGGGTGCGGTCGCCAAGACGCTGAACGGCACCGAGATGCAGTTCTCCCCGCTGAGCGGGATCAACCTGACGATCCAGTCGGTGCACGTCGAGTACAGCGTGCCCGAGACCAGTCACATCTCGTGTTTCGTCGGCTCGATCGACAGCAACACCCCGTGCACGCTGGCCCAGACCGGTGAGGTGTCGGGCCCGACGTTCGAGCAGGCCAGTCTGCCGCCGGGCAACACGGTCCGGATGACGATCGGCTTCCCCGAGGGCAAGATCGCGGCCAACTCGATCGTCGAGTACCGCCGGACGTTCTCGCGGGCCTTCTCCACTGACACCGCACAGCTGCTGACCGCGGTCGGTCTGCTCGTGCTGGGCGCGCTGGCGCTGCTGCTCCTCTACCGCGTCCGCGGCCGCGACGAGGTCGACCCGCGACGCGTCGTACCGGCTTCGCTGTTCAGCCTTGGACAGGATGCGCGCATCGACTTCACGCCGCCGTCAGACCTGCGACCTGGTGAGGTCGGCACGCTGATCGACGAGCGGATCGACCCGGTGGACGTGACCGCGTCCATCATCGACCTGGCTGTCCGCGGCCACATCACGATCGTCGAGCTCGAGCACCGCAGTGAATACGCGCGTCCCGACTGGGAGCTGCGCCGGGTGTCGAACGCTCCGTCCGAGGAGCTCCAGCGCTACGAGAACGTGCTGATCCGCGCCATCTTCGGTGACTCCGACTCGGTGCTGGTTTCCGAGCTGGGCCGCCAGGTCCGGGCCAACCTGGCTCAGGTGCAAGACGCCCTGTACGACGGAGTGGTCAAGCGCGGGTGGTTCAACGAGCGCCCGGACCGGACCCGCTCGCTGTGGACGACCGTTGGGATCGGGACCACCGTTGCCGGCCTCGTGCTGACTCTTTTGCTCGCACTGCTCACCAGCTGGGGCCTCGTCGGCCTCGCGGTGATCGCAGTGGGCGTCGGACTGCTGTTCATCGGTCGGCACATGCCGGCCAAGGCTCCGGCGGCCGGTCGGGTCCTCGGCCAGATCGCTGCGATCCGCGGTGAGCTGGCGGAGATGGACGTCAGCGAGCTGCCGGTCGACCAGCACGCCGAGCTCTGCGCACGGGCTCTCCCGTACGCAGTGGTGCTCGGTGGCTCGGAGCGCTGGATCGATGCACTGGTCGCGACCGACGACGACGCCGATGAGGACGAAGGCTTCAGCTGGTACCGCGGTCCGCGAGGCTGGCACCTGCAGAACCTGCCCGACTCGCTGCGGAACCTCACCACCAACCTCACCGGCGCACTGTTCGCTCGGTAGGTATCACCAGTTGGCTTGCGGCTCATGCGGTGGGAGCGGCGTACCGGCGGGATGGATGACGTAGACCAGTCCGCCGGAGTGCGGCACCCAGGCGTTCTCGAAGGCGGCCCGGTCGTACGTCGTACGGACGGCGTCGTTGCTCTTGATCAGGTGCGACGCCGGGTCGTTGACGACCACATCGCCGTTCGGGGCGAAGCCGACGATCACCATCAGGTGGCCGTTGGTTCCGTAGCCCGCCCCGGGAAGGTCGCCCTTCTTGAACGACAGTGAGGCCACCAGTGGGATACCGGCCTTGATGAACTGCTCCGCCTCGGTCAGGGATCGCAGCCGGGTGACGAACGCGTCGACGCCGCGACTACCGGCGTACGCGGTATTGAACGGCCAGTTGCCAGCGCCGTCGTACGCGTAGTCGAAGACATGTCGGGCCGAGTGGTCGACCTGCGGGTCAGCGTCGGTCGGATCGACCCAGCTGGTCTCCGCAGCCGTCGGACCGGCGCCGTAGTAGTCCAGCACCATCGCGGTCGAGGTCGCCGAGCACCAGGCCTCACCACCGTTGTCCCACTGCGGGTAGTGGCCGATGTGCGTCTCCTGCGAGTACGTCGGCACATCCAGTACGACGCCCTCCGCGCCGCCAAGGGGGCTGACGGCAACTTTCGCGTCGGCGGGCAGCCGGGAGGAGACCGCGCCGACCGAGCGGACCAGCGGCGCCTGGGTCGAACCGCTCAAGCGGTACAGCGTCACCTTGAGCTGCCAGCGGTCCATCCAGCGGTCCTTGGCCGCGACGAAGGTGTCAACGGCTACGCGGCCGTCGGCATCGCCCTGGCTCGGTACGGAGGTCCGGTGGATGTCACCGGCGCCGGTGTCGTCACCACCGGTCCAGCGGCCGAGTACGTACCACTTGGTGGTCGCACCGAGGTTCGTCTTGGCCGCCATCGACACTTCGACCCAGGTCCCGGGCGGAGTGGTCGCGTTCCAGGAGGCGATCAGCTCGGTCACCCCGAAGCCGGTGCTGACCGGCGGTGAGACCCAGCTGGCCTGGTCGTAGTTCCTGGCGGTCCCGTCGCCGAACGGATCGACGTACGCCGTACTGCCGGTCGCCTGGCCGAAGGTCAGCGAACCGTCGGTGACAGTGGTGCC
Source organism: Kribbella sp. NPDC058245 (assembly GCF_042882005.1). NCBI lineage: Bacteria > Bacillati > Actinomycetota > Actinomycetes > Propionibacteriales > Kribbellaceae > Kribbella > Kribbella sp. NPDC058245. The sequence goes on along the minus strand of NZ_JBHVWY010000003.1, from coordinate 87,082 downwards.
GGAGTGCGCACCGGCGAGGAAGTCGGCGTCCGACGTCCACGTGTGGAAGGCGATCTGTCGCGGTGGGGCTACCTTCACGGCCTCGCTCGGCAGCACTGCCGAGGTCAGCACGACCACACCGGCGAACAGGGCGGTGAGGGTACGGGGGGCGGTCATCTTCCGACCGTAGACCCGGCCTCTACGGTTGTCGCGGTGAACGCGTGCCGCGAAGGCGGGTGTAATCGGTTATTTACTTACGAGCGTTTGATCCACTCGTCGCGGAGCATCGCGAAGACGGCCTCGTCGGTCCACTGACCCTTGAGGAACTCGTTCCGGACGAAGTGCGCCTCCTGGCGCATCCCGAGCCGCTGCAGCAGCTTCGCCGAGCTGGTGTTCGCGGCGTCCAGCCGGCCGATGATCCGGTGCATCTCGAGCTCCTCGAACCCGAGCCGCAGCAGTTCGACCGACGCCTCCCCGGCGTACCCGTGACCGTGCGACTCAGGGTGGAAGACGAAGCCGAGCTCGCCGCCCTGGTGGTCGAAGTTCTCGACGAACAACGTCACCTCACCGAGGTGCTGCCCGGTCTCCCGCAGGATGACGGCGACGGTCAGCGCCTGGTCCGGACCGTCCATCGGTACGTCGGCCATCCGGCCGGCCAGGGACTCCTGGACCTGCTCCGGTGTCTTCGGGTCGTACAGCAGGAAGCGGGTGACTTCCGGGTTGGACTGGAGCTTCAGCAGGTCGTCGTAGTCGGTGGCAACGTAGCGGCGCAGGGTGAGACGGTCAGTCTCGATTGGCAACGTGTAGGTCACCAATCGAGACTATGAGACCGTGCAACCCGTTTAGGGCGCCTAGCCGTTCGCGAGCGCTGTCAGGCGGGACATGTCGCCGTTGAAGCGGTCCTGGTCGATCGGCGACGAGCTGTACTGCCAGATGGTGTAGAACGGCCAGCCGCCAGGCAGTGTGCCGGGCGCGGACGCGTACCGGGCCACCCAGAGCGGACTGGTCGAGTTGAAGGCAGTGCTGTTGCCGGTGCACTGGCTCCACCAGTCGAGGTTGCTGTAGATGACCGGGTCGCGGCCGGTACGGCTCTTGTAGGTGTTCACGAAGTCCCGGATCCAGCTCACCATGGCGGACGCGCTCAGTCCGTAACAGGTGGCGCCGTACGGGTTGTACTCGATGTCGAGGGCGCCGGGGAGCGTCTTGCCGTCGCGGGACCAGCCGCCGCCGTGGGCCAGGAAGTAGGTGGCCTGGTTGGCGCCGCTGGAGTCGTTGGGAGTGGCGAAGTGGTACGCGCCACGGATCATGCCGATGTTGTAGGAACCGTTGTACTGCTGGGCGAAGTACGGGTTCGTGTAGTAGTTGCCTTCGGTCGCCTTCACGTAGGCGAACCGCTTGCCGGCGGTCCACTGGGCCGACCAGTTGACGTTGCCCTGGTGTCCGGACACGTCGATGCCTTCGACCGAGGCGGCGGGCGCCATCTCGGTCGGTGCGGCGCTGGTGGTCGTGTTCTGCAACCAGCCGGCGTAGGCGTCGCCGGCACGGTCGATGCCGTGCTGCCGGGCCTGCGGGGTGGGCTGGTGTGCGGCGGTGCTGCCGGGCGTACCGGCGGTGGCTTGGGCGGAGCCGATCGAGGCCAGGAGCAGGCCAAGAGTGACGGCGGCACCCGTGAGAACTGACTTCACGGTGAACCTCCACAGAGCGAGGGGCGGACAGAGCGCTCGGCAGAGGTTTACCCGGGTATCGGAAGAATCAACCTTTTCGGATCAGAGTTACCGTGAGTATTTACCGGACGAGCCGCGGGCTGGCCGTGAACGTGTTGCAGAAGGCCGGGTTGCGGGTGTTGTACCCGCGGTCGGCCCAGTACGGCTGGATGGCCTTGCTGCCGTGGTCGCGGATCGTGTCGTACTCGTCGCCGGAGTTGTGGTTGAGGTAGTCGATCTCCTTGCGGACGCCCTTGCTGATCATCGTCTTGCGGTTCGCGCCCAGGAAGACGTGGCCGAAGCAGGTCGCCTGGATCTCCATCCGCCGGTTCTGCTCGAGCGCCTTGTCGCCGCTCTTCTGGTATTTGAGCCGGTAGTTGGCGTCCAGGATGCCGGTGATGTCCTGCAGATGGTGCCCGTACTCGTGGGCCGGGGTGTCCATCATCTTGGCCCGCACCCAGTTCCGCCCCTCGGCGAAGTTGGTGTACTTCTTCCAGGCGTCGACATCGGACTTCGCGTCCATGTAGATCGTGTTGTTGGAGCTGCAGTAGTACGAGCGCAGGGTCCGGCTGCCGCAGGGGCTGTAGCCCGTGCCCCAGTAGGTCGTCATCTTGACGCCCTCCCACTGGACGCCGGACTTACGGATCTGCGCCGGCCACGCCTTGTTCAGGCAGGCGATGACGGCCGCGTAGTACTTGCGGGCGTTCGCCTCGCTGGTCGGGACGAAGTTGGGCGCACGGCAGTTCACCGACTTCTGGACGCCGGTCTTGTACAGCTTGTTCCGCGCGGTCAGGTCGAGGTCCGACGGAGGCGGCGGCGTGGTCTTGGTCGGCCGCGGCTGGGTCGGCCGCGCCACGGTCGGCTGCGTCACCGTCGGCCGGGTGCTGCTCGGGTAGTACGACGGGTCCTCGCTCGGCGAGTACGACGACGTGTACGTCGGCGACGGGCTGGAGTAGTTGTTGCGCTCCTGCTTGGCATGCAGTGCGAACAGGTAGAGCGAGACCACGCCCGCGAACAGCAGCACGGCCGGTACGACGATGAACGGTGCCTTGCTCCGTTTCTTCCTCGGCGGCGGATAGCCGTTCCCTCCGAAGCCGAAGCCAGGTCCTCCCGGCGGTGGGCCCATGGGTGGGCCGTACTGCGGCGGGCCGGGCGGAGGTCCCCAGTACTGCTGCTGCGGCGGTGGGCCGTACTGCGGGGGCGGGCCGGGCGGTGGGCCGTACTGCTGCGGGGGTGGGCCGTACTGGTTCGACAAGGGTCCTCCTGGGGGTGCTCCGGACATCTTGTCAAGGAGAAGTGCCATTTCCCGTACTCTTGACCGGTGACACTTCGCTTGTACGACACCGCGACGGCAACAGTGAGGGATTTCGTACCGGTCCATCCGGGCAAGGTCGGGATCTACCACTGTGGGCTGACGGTGCAGGGTGCCCCGCACGTCGGGCACATCTACAAGGAGGTCGTCTTCGACGTCCTGCGGCGCTGGTTCGAGCGCTCGGGCTACGAGGTCACGGTCATCGCGAACGTGACCGACATCGACGACAAGATCCTGGCCAAGTCGGCCGAACGGGGCGTCCAGTGGTGGGCGCACGCGTACGAGTTCGAGCGCGAGCTGCACTGGGCGTACGACGTACTGGGCTGCCGCCCGCCGACGTACGAGCCGCGCGCCACCGGGCATGTCCCGGAGATGCTGGAGATGATCGACCAGCTGATCGAGGCCGGGCACGCGTACGTCGCTCCGGACGGATCGGGTGACGTCTACTTCGACGTGAAGTCATGGCCGGCGTACGGGGCGCTCTCGCACCAGAAGATCGCCGACATGGAGGCCGCCGAGGACGCGGACCCGCGCGGCAAGCGCGACCCGCGCGACTTCGCGCTCTGGAAGGGCTACACCGAGGGCACGCCGCGGACGGCCTCCTGGCCGACCCCGTGGGGCCGCGGCCGCCCGGGCTGGCACCTGGAGTGCTCGGCGATGGCCGGCAAGTACCTCGGCGACGAGTTCGACATCCACGGCGGCGGGCTGGACCTGCGGTTCCCGCACCACGAGAACGAGCTGGCCCAGGCGACCGCGGTCGGCCAGAAGTTCGCCCGGACCTGGATGCACAACGCGCTCGTCACCACGGCCGGCGAGAAGATGTCGAAGTCGATGGGCAACAGCGCCGTCGTCCGGAACGTCGTCGAGCGGGTCCGCCCGATCGAGTTGCGCTACTACCTCGTCCAGTCGCACTACCGCTCGGTGGTGGAGTTCTCGTTCGAGGCGCTCGACGAGGCCGCGAAGAGCTTCCAGCGCGTCGACGGGTTCGTCACCCGCGCGACCGAGGTGACCGGCGGGGTCGCACCTGCGGTCGACCTGCCGTCGGATTTCGTGACGGCGATGGACGACGACTTGGGTACGCCGGCCGCGGTCGCCGTACTGCACAACACTGTCCGCGACGGGAACAAGCTGGTCGCCGACGGCGACTCGGCCGCGTTGCGGGAGTCGCTGGCGGCGGTTCGGGGCATGCTCGGCGTGCTCGGGCTGGACCCGCTGGCGGAGCCGTGGGCGTCCCGCGCCGCGGCCGGCGACGAGCTCACCGAGGTCGTCGACGGGCTGGTACAGGCGCTGCTGGAGCAGCGTCAGGCCGCCCGTGCACGCAAGGACTACGCCGCGTCGGACGCGATCCGCGACCGGCTGAAGGCGCTCGGCGTTGTCGTCGAGGACACACCCCAGGGGTCGCGCTGGACGCTCGCGGCGCCGACCACGATCGAAGGAAACTGACGTGCCAGGCAGTAGCCAGCGCAAGGGCGCCATCCGGAAGAAGCGCGGAAACCCGACAGCCGGGTCCGGCGGACGTATCCGCCAGGGCCTGGAGGGCCGCGGTCCGACGCCGAAGGCGGTCGACCGCACCAAGCACCCAGCCCACAAGCGGGCCAAGGCCAAGGAGCGCGCCGAGGAGCGCGACACCCGCCGCCGTCCGGCCCGCAAGGACCTCGACTCGATCGTCGAGTGGGTCTACGGGCGCAATCCGGTCGTGGAGGCGCTGCGCGCCGGCGTACCGGCTGCTGCCCTGCACATCGCCGAAGGCACCGAGCGCGACGCCCGCCTGCGCGAGGCCCTCCTGATCGCCACCCAGCACGGCATGTCGGTCCTCGAGGTCCCGCGCCCCGAGCTCGACCGCGTCACCGCCGGCGGCGCCCACCAGGGTGTCGCGCTGCAGATCCCGCCGTACGAGTACGCCCATCCCGACGACCTGCTGGACCGGGCCTACAACGCCCACGAGGTCCCCCTGATCGTCGCTCTCGACGGCGTCACCGACCCCCGCAACCTCGGTGCCATCACCCGTTCCGCCGCCGCCTTCGGCGCCCACGGCGTCCTGGTCCCCGAGCGTCGCTCCGCCTCCGTCTCGGCCTCCGCCTGGAAAACCTCCGCCGGCGCCGCCGCACGCATCCCGGTAGCCCGGGCCACCAACCTCAACCGGGCCCTCAAGTCCTACAAGGACGCCGGCCTCCTGGTCATCGGCCTCGACATGGGCGGCGAGGTCGAACTCCCCGCCCTCGAAGCCGCCACCGAACCCCTGGTCCTCGTCGTCGGCTCCGAAGGCAAAGGCCTGGCCCGCCTGGTCCGCGAGAACTGCGACCTCATCGTCTCCATCCCCATGACGTCGGCCACCGAATCCCTCAACGCCGGCATCGCCACCGGCGTAGCCCTTTACGAAATCTCCCGCCGCCGCCAAGCCTGACCCTATGCCCACAAAAACGGGCATATGCCCGAAATAACGGGCAATCGGAGATGGAGACGCCAATGAGCCTGCTGCGGTTCATTGGCGAACTGGCGACTGAGGAGTATCGGCTCGATCCGGCTGATTCGCTGCAGGAGACTCGTGACAACACCTGGCTGCTCGAGAGCCCGGAGGAGGAGCGGGCGGAGCTGGCCGTGGCGGAGGTTGTTGCGGCGTACGAGACGTGTGTTGCTGCCTTGCGGGTGAGGTTCGCGGAGGCTGGGCAGGCGACGCCTGCGGTCTTCTACGTCTGGCATGACGAGCAAGCGGGACAGCTGCGCTCCTCGATCACCTCGTTGCCACCGGACAGATTGTTGTTCGGGGCAACGGTTCGGCACGTGCCGCTCGAACAGGTGGTGGACGACTTCCTGAACGCCGCCAGCTTCATCGCCTGGTCGGAACTCGAACTCGCGGATGCGCCGGTCGAGGACGATGAGCGCGAGTACTTCGTCGACGTCTGGCACACCTTCGTGGCGTGAGCGCCGTGCCTTTGCACATGATGGCTCCTAGTCATCACATCGCGGGCGCCTTCGTCGACTGTGCGAAGACTGTCGCTGGCAACCGATTGCCGACGACACGGTCCGCACAGTCGATGACACACTCCGCCCACTCAGCGGCGTACAGGCACTGCGTGGCTTGCTTTGTGCACCTACCAACCATTCCCGCCGCGGAAATTTGGTTGGTGGTGTTCAGCGCGGCCCAGCTGGCCTGTTGAGTTGGAGGGTTGCCCCACTGACATTTCACTGGGGCAACCCCCCAACTGGGGGGATAACCACCGAAATGGGGGGCGCCGAGGAAGGCGGGTAGGTGGACCGGAGACAAGAAGTGGTGGCCAGAGACCTGTGGCACGGGGTCTCCGCCCACCAGTTCCTGTCTCCTGCCACCACTGATGGCGCGAGCTGGCGGTCAGGTGAGTGGTCACCTGACCGCCAGTTCTCACTTCTTCCCGCGGTTACTCAGTAGACGTGGACGCTGTAGCGGGAGAGGACTTCGGTGACGGGCTGGAAGTAGGTGGTGCCGCCGGAGGAGCAGTTGCCGGAGCCGCCGGAGGTGAGGCCGAGGGCTACGGTGCCGGCGAAGAGGGCGCCGCCGGAGTCGCCGCCTTCGGCGCAGACGTTGGTGCGGATGAGTCCGGTGACGGTGCCTTCGGCGTAGTTGACGGTGGCGTTGGTGGCGTTGACGGTGCCGGAGTGGACGCCCGTGGTGGAGCCGGAGCGCTTGACGGCCTGGCCGACGGAGGCGTTACCGGCGGAGGTGATGTCCTGGCTGGAACCGTTGTAGAGGTCCACGGTGCCGGGGTGGTTGGTGTACGACGTGCTGTACTTGACGATCGCGTAGTCGTTACCCGGGAAGCTCGAACCGTAGGTGGTGCCGAGCAGCGTGGTCTTGGCGGAGTTCGCGTACCAGCTGGACGCGATGTTGCCGCAGTGGCCGGCGGTGACGAAGTAGTAGGCGCCGGCGTTGTCCTGCACGTTGAAACCGAGCGAGCAGCGGTACTGCCCGCCGTAGATGGCGTCCCCACCGGCGATGTACTTGGTGAGCTTGCCGGGGATCTTCTCGAGCGTGACCGCGGAACCGAACCGGTCGGTGACCTTGGTCAGCGCGGACAGCTTCGACGCGGTCACGGTGTCGTCGTACGACACGATGATCCGGCCGTCGGGGTTGGTCTGCCAGGCGGTACCCGGGATCCGGGCCTCGGAGTTCAGTGTCGAGGTGATCGCGGCCGGGGACGGCAGGGCGGGTGCGGCCGAGGCCTGCCCGGTGGCGAGCAGTCCGGCGGCGGCGAGCCCGGCGGCTGCCAGGATGGCGGTGGTACGGCGGGAAACATTCACGGTTTCAGCCTCCTCACGATGAGGACGCGCTCGGGGCGGGTGCGTCCTTGACTTCAACCGTGAGCACTCCTACCCGCGTCAACCGCTGAGTATTCAGCTAGATCCGGAGCGTGAGGGATAACCCGCACGCTCCGGCGGAAAAGTCAGTACACGACAACCCCGTACGCCGCGAGGGCCTCGGTCACCGGCTGGAAGTACGTCACGCCACCCGGTGTCTTACAGTCACCGGTCCCACCCGACGTCAGCCCGTAGGCGCTGCGCCCGCTGAACAGCGGACCACCCGAGTCACCCGGCTCGGCGCACACGCTGGTCCGGATCAGCCCGGTGATCTGGCCGTCGCCGTAGTTCACCGTCGCGTTCAGCCCGCGCACCGTCCCGCTGTGCAGCCCGCTGGTCACCCCGGCCCGGTACACGTAGGTCCCGAACGCCGGCGTGGTCGCCCGCGTGATGTCCTGCGACTTCCCGTTGTACAGGTACACGCTGCCGCCGGGCTTCTTGATGCCCACCGGGTAGTTGATCAGCGCGAAGTCGTTCCCCGGGTAGCTGGAGCTCTGGCGGGTACCGATCTTCACCTGGTGGTCCGCGTCGGCGTACCAGGTCGAGGCGATGTTGCCGCAGTGTCCCGCGGTCAGGAACGAGTACCGCCCGTTGCGGTACACGTTGAAGCCGAGCGAGCACCTGTACTCACCGCCGTAGATCCCCTCACCGCCGGTGGAGTACTTCTGCAGCTTGCCGGGCAGCTTCTCGAGTACGACGCCATCCCCGAGACGGCGCGTCTTCGCGGTGAGGTCGGTCAGCTTGGAGCCGGTCACCGTCGAGTCGTAGGACACCAGAACGGTGCCGTCGGGCTGGGTCTGCCAGGCGGTGCCCGGCGTGGTCACGTCGCTCGCGAGCGCGGACGTGATGGCGGCTGCGGACAGTCGCGGCGGCTTGACCGGTTCGGCCTGGGCGGCCGGTACGGCGGTGACGGCGAGCGCAGCTGCGACAAGGGCAGCGGCGCTGCGGCGGATGGTCGAAGATCTCATGCCGATCAACCTCCCATGACAAGGGGCCCACCGGGCGCGAATGGCAACTTATGGCCTTACCTAATACCTTCCCCGCCCCACCACCCCGGTCAGGCGCTGGACTGAGGGTAACTCAGCGTGCGGGCCAGTCGCTGTTGGTCACCATCCAGTACGGCGTGGTCCACGTCGACCGCCCAGCTGTCTCCGGACAGCCGTACCGTCATCGCACCGTTCCCGAACCATGGCCCGTGCGCGAGCCGCCAGTCCGCCGCCACATCCCGTACGCCGGCCGACCGCGCCAGCCGGTGCAGTAGCCACGTCATCCACCCAGTGTCGAGCAGGTAGTTCGCCCACCGCACGTGCCGGGGCACCGGGTTCCGGAACGGCGACATCGTCAGCTGGCGGATCGCCGTACCGGGGTGTTCCACCTCCCGCAGCGAAGCCTCAGCGACGTAGCTGCAGTGCACATCACCCGACAGCATCAGGATCGACGCCGGTGGGTCCTCACCACTCACCAGTGCGCCGAGCAGCTCGGTCACATCATCAAACGACTTCCGGAACGACGCCCAGTGCTCCAGGTCCATCCCCTGCCGGATCCGCTCGCCAACACGAGCCCCGCGCGGTCCCCACGCTCCCGACGAGATCGCCTCGTCCCAGCCCTCCAAGTGATGCAGCCCTGGCGCCAGCAGGAACGGCAGCGTCGATGCCAGCAGTACATGGCGAATCGGTCGCCCAGCGTCCAGCACAACGCGACGCACCCACGACCACTCGTGCGCATCGACCATGGCGCGCTCAGTCGGCTCCAGGTGTCGTGAACACCGCGAGTCGACCGCAACCAGCCGTACGCCGCGCGCCGCCGTACCGAAGTCGCGGTAGAAGCTCCAGCGTGCCGTCACTGAATCCTCGTCCGCAGCCCACGCAAAGCTCTCCAGGTACGCCGTCCGCTCCGCATCATCAGGCAGCGTCAGCATCGCCTTGTACGTCGAGTCTTCGGCGAGCTGCTCCGGCGACAGGTTCCCCAGGTGCTGATAGACCCAGTACGACGCGTAGGCGCCCACCACGCGGTCCCGCCACCACGGCTGCGCGGTCACCCAGCGACGCCAGGTCAGTGACGTGTTCCAGTCGTCGCGCAGGTCGTGGTCGTCGAGCAGCATGCACAGCGGCACGGTCGAGAACAGCCACCGCACAGCGGGGTTCAGCCAGGCGTCGTCGTACAGCCAGGTGTACTCCTCGAAGTTCCCGATCTCGTCGGCCACCTCAGAGCCCTGCCGCCCGCCATGCGCGTCCCGCAGCCGCTCCAGTACGGCGTCAGACGGGTCGTCGGCGTACACCTGGTCCCCGAGCAGCAGCAGCGCATCGGGCAACTCCTCCAAGCCGTTGGCCAGCGCCACCAACGCATCCGGCCCGAACTGCTTGAACCCCTCGGCTGTGAACGGCGCCGACCGCCGGCACGACCCGAACGTCATCCGGAACGTCCCGTCCGCCCGCGGCGTCCGGATCACGCTCGGCCCGAACGACGAGTCAGCGAGCGGCCAAACCACCGCACCGTCCAGCCGCACGTCGTACGGGGTCACGCTGTCCGGCTCCAGCCCGTCAATCAGCACCAGCGCGTAGTGATGCCCGTGCACCGACCAGGTCTGCGCCGTATGACCCAGCACCTCGACCGAGCACGGCGAGGAGGTCTCCACCCAGACGGTCGCCCGCGTCTCGTCGACGTACCGCAGCAACGGGCCCAGCCTGAGTTCCACCCAGAAAACCTACCGACTCAGTCCAACCGCAGCGAATGCAGTACGAAGGACGCCAGCTCCCGGTAGGCCTCGGCGTCGTTCAGGCCGGTACGGCGGGCGATGTCACCGCGCTGGATGGCCTGCATCGTGTGCGCGATCATCTCGGCGGCGAACGCGATGTCGACCTGCCGGAAGGTCTTGCTGTTGATGCCGTCCTCGATCAGCGTCCGGACCCGGTCGGCGGCGATCCGGGTGTTCCGCTCGTAGACCGAGCGGGCCGGGGCGAAGGTCGCGACGTCGTCCAGGAAGGTCCGGCTGGCCGGCCGCAGCGCGTCGGCGACCGCGTTCAGGTACGCCGCGATCCGGCGGTCGTGCCGGGTCTGCCGGGCGACCGCGGACTCGACCTGCGCGGTGGCGTTCTTGAAGTAGTGCTTCACCACCTCGACGGCGAGCTGTTCCTTGCTCGGCGCGAGCGCGTACAGGGTCGTCTTGCTGCAGCGCAGCTCGGCGGCCAGGTCGTCCAGGGTGAACCGGCTGAAGCCCTGGTCGAGGAAGAGGGACAGGAGGCGGTCGAGCAGTTCGCTCTGCCTGCGCGTGCGGCGCCCCGGCACGACTGTCGTCATAACGAGATAGCATAGAACGATACTGAAGTATGGCCGTCAGTATCATTGCTGGTATCATTTCGGCAGACCCGGGGAGGGGTGCCTGATGAGCGTCGATCGCCCGTTGCCGACCGAGGAATCCACTGATCTGCTCGCCCTGGTCCGTGACCTGTGCGAGCACGAGCTCGCGCCGTTCGCCGCCAAGGCCGAGGAGACCGAGTCGTTCCCGCGGGACGCGTTCCGCACGATCGGCAAGGCGGGCCTGCTCGGCCTGCCCTACCCGGAGCAGTACGGCGGTGCTGCGCAGCCGTACGAGGTGTATCTCCAGATGCTCGAGGAGATCGCGGCCGCCTGGATGTCGGTCGGCGTCGGGATGTCCGTCCACACCATGGCCAGCTACGCCCTGGCGACCTTCGGAACCGAGGAGCAGCGGGCCCGCCTGCTGCCCGACGTGGTCGACGGCGACCTGCTCGGCGCCTACGCGCTCTCCGAGCCGCAAGCCGGTTCCGACATCAGCGGGATGACCACCAAGGCGGTCCGCGACGGCGACTCCTACGTGCTCACCGGGACCAAGTCCTGGATCACCCACGGCTCGCACGCCGACTTCTACACGACCTTCGCCCGTACGTCGCCCGACCCGAAGCGCGGCATCTCCGCCTTCCACGTGCCGGCGCCTGCCGAGGGCCTGAGCTTCGGCGCGCCCGAGCGGAAGATGGGCCTGACCGGTTCGACCACGACGCTGGTGAACTTCGACCAGGTCCGGATCCCCGCCGAGAATCTGATCGGCGCCGAGGGCGACGGGATGCGCATCGCTCTGTCCGCGCTCGACTCCGGCCGCCTCGGCATCGCCGCCTGTGCGATCGGGCTGGCTCAGGCCGCGCTCGACGTAGCAGCGTCGTACGCGAAGCAGCGGGAGCAGTTCGGCCACGCGATCGCGGACTTCCAGGGCATCCAGTTCCTGCTCGCCGACATGGCGGCCGCGGTCGAGTCCGGCCGATCGACGTACCTGCAGGCCGCCCGTCGCCGCGACCTCGGCCGTCCCTTCACCCAGCAGGCCGCGATCGCCAAGCTCATCTGCACCGACGCCGCCATGAAGGTCACCACGGACGCCGTCCAGGTCCTCGGCGGCTACGGTTACACGCGGGAGTTCCCGGCCGAGCGCTACATGCGCGAGGCCAAGGTGACCCAGATCTTCGAAGGAACCAACCAGATCCAGCGACTGGTGATCAGCCGCGATTTGCTAGGTGGTGTGGATCGCCGATTGCTTGGCGCTGGCGGCGCCCAGGCGGGCACATCGCTGCGTTAGAGGAGATGCCACGATGAACACCGCATCGAGGCACCTCCTCTGCCTTGCGCTGCACCCACCTGGACACCACCAGCACTCAAGCACCCGACGATCCACACCACCAAGGAGCGCTTCATGAAGTTCAGCCCGTCCGATGTCGCACTCGTCACCGGTGGCGGTTCCGGGCTCGGAGAAGCGACGGTACGGCGCTTGGCCGCGGATGGTCTCGGGGTCGTCATCGTCGACCTCCCGTCGTCCGCCGGCAAGGCGGTCGCGGACGAGCTCGGCGACCGGGTCGTCTTCGCCCCGGCCGACGTCACCGACGAAGCCGCCGTCACCGCAGCCCTCGACGCGGCGGCATCGCTCGGCGACCTGCGCGTGGTCGTCACCTGCGCCGGCATCGCCACCCCCGGCCGCGTCGTCGGCCGCAAAGGACCGTTGCCGCTAGCAACCTTCCGTCAGGTGATCGAGGTCAACCTGATCGGCAGCTTCAACGTCATGCGCCTGGCCGCCGAGCGAATGATCGCCCTCGACGCCGCCGACGCCGGCGACCGCGGCGTCATCGTGATGACCGCCTCGATCGCCGCGTACGACGGCCAGGTCGGCCAAGCGGCGTACGCAGCCAGCAAGGGCGGCATCGTCGGCCTCACCCTCTCCGCCGCGAGAGACCTTGCCGACAAGGGAATCCGCGTGATGACGATCGCCCCCGGCACCATGGAGACCCCCATGCTCGCGGGCCTCCCGGAGGAGACCCGCACCGTCCTCGAGGCCCAGGTCCCGCACCCCTCCCGCCTGGGCCGCCCCTCCGAATACGCCGCCCTGGTCGCCCACATCCTCGACAACCAACTCCTCAACGGCGAGGTCATCCGCCTCGACGGCGCCCTCCGCATGCCCCCGCGCTAACACTTCGCCCATTTGCCTGGCTAGCCAGGCAAATCGGGGGTTAAGCACCGTTAATACGGGTGCATAACCCCCAACCCCAGTGCCCAGCCAGCCAAATGGGGGCGGGGGGGTGATCGGGCTGTACAGACCGACTGTTGGTAGGCGGCGGAGCGGGCGTGCTGCAGGGTGACGCAGGCGCCGAAGAGGGCTGCTGGTAAGCGTATTAACAGTCGGTGTGTACGCAAACCGGCGGATCCATCACAGGCGCCGGAGCGGCCGCAGCCCCGGCAACGCCGGGTCACCACATTGAGCGCGAGAACCCCAAAAAGTGGCGCTTGTGACGTAGGTGTGGGTGGTTCGCGCGTTGTCGGACCGGCGGGTTGCCGTCCGATCGCAGGGTCTCAGGCGATGCGATCGGCGAGTGGGGGGTGCGTCGCCGACTGGACGCACCGTGCTGCTGACATCGATTTCTGGCGGCAATCTCCCTCCACTCGACGTCGGACCGCTGTTTCTGCACGCCGACTGAACCCACCGTGCTCGCCCGGGGGGCGGAGGATGCGGGGAGAGTTGGTGTGGGGTGGCCGGGGGCGGACCGCCAGCACCGTCTAACTCTGCGCGGCTCGGACACTTCACGCTCAGCATCACCTGCACGAGCAGCCGCGCGGCAGGTTAGACGGTGGCACAGGTCCGATATCCGGGGAGCGCCGGATATATCCCGGGGGTGCGCACACCCCGCGGGGACCTTGAACAAGCTATGCCTTGTTCACAGTCCCCGTTTCCTGTCCACACCCCTAGCAACTGCAACCAGGTCACCTACTGCCCATGGTGAAACAGCGCCCAGCCAGCCCACCAGCACGCCGGTCAACTGCCCCACCACACGGGGAAGAGACCGGTACGCCGCACCACCCACGAGTGAGTCAGAAGAGCCCCAAATGGGGACCCGCGAGCAGTCAACGTCCGACGATCCGGCGACCACGCCTCCGATCTTTCGGACGTTAGCCGGGGTGATCGCGGGTGGATCGCGGGTCTGATCGCTTTGTGGAAACAAAAGTGCGCCCACGGGAAACTTGTTACCACAAAGGCGATCTCGCCATCGTCAGGCAGCTTGCCAGATATCAGGCAAGGTGGGCCGCTAGCGCTGCGGAGGGATGACCTCATAGGGCGGTAAGGACATTTGGCCCGGGTCGGTGGGGCTGTGCGGTCCGCTCCTGAGGATGTCCAGCCTGGCTCAGTCGAGATCCGGGTCGAGGGTGCTGCCGGGGAGTGGGGCGGGCGGCAGCGCCAGCTTCTCGTCGGGCTTGGCGCTCAGGACGTTCTCGACGTACGAGCGGGCCGCTTCCATGGTGTCGACCTCGTGGCCGGCCTGTTCGGACAGGAACCAGCGGTGTTCGAGGACCTCGTGGAAGACCTCGGCCGGCTCCAGCTTGCGCTTCAGATCACGCGGGACGGAGCGGACGACCGGTTCGAAGACGTCGGTCAGCCATTCGTGGGCGACGATCTCCTCGTCCTCGTTCTGCTGGTCGGTGGCGGCGGCGTACGAGTCGAGGTCGTTGAGCAGGCGGCGGGCCTGGTTCTCCTCGACGTCGAGCCCGGTGAGCCGGATCAGGCGGCGGGTGTGATGACCGGCGTCCACGACCTTCGGCTGGATGCGGACCTGGCTGCCGTCCCAGTCGGTGATGATGTCGATCTCGGCGACGTCGAAGCCGAGCTCGTTGAGCCGCCGGATCCGCGAGTCCAGCCGGTGCATCTCGTCGGTGGCGAACTCCTCGGGGGCAGTCAGTTCCGCCCAGAGCGCCTCGTACCGGTCCTGGATCGTCTGCACGATCTCCTGCGGGTCGAGCGACTCGTCGAGGAGGCCGCCGGCCTCCAGATCGGACAGCTCGCCGAAGAGGTTGATCTCGGCGGTGTAGAGGTCGTGGGCGCGCTGGCCGCTGGAGATCTCCTGGTGCAGCTCGCCGGTCTCGGCGTCCACCAGGTACGCCGCGAACGCGCCGGCGTCTCGTCGGAACAACGTGTTGGACAGCGAGCAGTCGCCCCAGAAGAAGCCGAGGAGATGCATCCGGACGATCAGCGCGACCAATGCGTCGATCAGCCGGTTGACCGTGTCCGGTCGCAGCGTGCTGGAGAACAACGCGCGGTAGGGCAGTGAGAACTGCAGGTGCCGCGTGATCAGGATCGAGTCGATCGGCTCGCCGTTGCGGTCGATGCGGTCGGTGATGACGCCCACCGGCTCGACCGAGGGCGACTCCAGCCGCTCGAGGTCGCGGAGCAGCCGGTACTCGTGCAGCGCGAGGTGCTCGAGCACCTCCTTGATCGCGTAGACCGTGCCGTTGACCCGGACGAACCGGACCACGTGCCGCGAGATACCGCGGGGCAGCGCGACCAGCTGCTCCTCGGGCCAGTCCTCCAGCGGGACGTCCCACGGGAGCGACAGCAGACCGGTGTCCGGACGAGTGGCGACGAAGCGAGGCACGACCGACAGTCTGTCAGGAATGTTGAGACTTCAGCGAGCACGCAAGTCCTTGCAAGAAATTGCGTAGATAGGCGTAGAGTTTGCGTTATGACTCGACGACTTGCAGAGGTGGCCAAGAAGGTCGGCGTCAGCGAGGCCACCGTGAGCCGGGTGCTGAACGGCAAGCCCGGAGTTTCCGAGGCGACCCGGGAAGCGGTGCTCACGGCGCTCGACGTCCTGGGTTATGAGCGTCCGACGCAGCTGCGGGGAGACCGTGCCCGGCTGGTCGGTCTGGTGTTGCCGGAGTTGCAGAACCCGATCTTCCCGGCGTTCGCCGAGGTCGTCGGGGGAGCGTTGGCGCAGCAAGGTTTCACGTCCTTGCTCTGCACCCGGACGGTCGGTGGTGTGTCCGAGGCGGACTACGTCGACCTCCTCCTCCAGCAGCAGGTTTCCGGGGTCGTTTTCGCCGGTGGGTTCTACTCGCAGGCGGATGCGCCGCATGCCCATTACGAGCTGATCCAGGAGCGGAAGCTGCCGACCGTCCTGGTGAACGCGGCGGTCGATCACCTCGGCTTCCCGCAGGTGTCGTCGGACGACCATGTCGCCGCGGAGATGGCGATCGGGCACCTGCGCACGCTCGGTCACAAGCGGATCGGCATGGTTCTCGGGCCGCGCGACCACATCCCGTCGCGGCGCAAGCTCGACGCGTTCCTCGCCTCCGAGGAGGCGGATCCGAAGCTGGTCGAGCACACGATGTTCTCGCTCGAGGGCGGTCATGCAGCCGCCACCCGATTGGTCGCCGCCGGCGTCACCGGCATCGTCTGCGCCAGCGACATCCTCGCCCTCGGGGCCATCCGCGCGGTCCGCCGGGCCGGACTCGACGTACCGGGTGATGTCTCGGTGATCGGGTACGACGATTCCGCGATGATGAACTGCACCGACCCGCCTCTCACCACCGTTCGCCAGCCCATCGACGCCATGGGCCGCGCGGCCGTCGAGATGCTGATGGCGCTGATCGAGCGCGCCGCTGTCGCCGCTGACGAACTCCTCTTCGAGCCGGAGCTCGTCGTCCGGGCTTCGACCGCCAGGGCCCGCCCGCGTCCCTAGTGGCCTAGCTCACTGCCTGTAATGCCCCGTTCACCCCCAGGTGAACGGGGCATTCGTGCGTTCAGGCGGGGTAGATTCTGAAGTAAGTCACGTTTTTGCAATCTTCTCTTGAAGTATTGCGCTCATGTGTCGACAACCCTACGGTGTGGCGCAGAGTCGAGGGAGAGGGTTCAACAATGACGACAAGGCGCCGCGGGCTCAGCCTGTTGCTGGTGATGGGACTCGGGCTGGTGGCCGCGTCCTGCGGGTCGGGGGACGACAAGCCAGGGGCCCAGGGCTCCGGCGGAGCGGACGGACCGGTGACGATCACGGTCGGCTGTCAGCCGCCGAAGAGCAACGCGAAGGAACGCGAAGGCTGGGACGCCGACGTCGTCGCGTTCCAGAAACTGCACCCGAACATCACGATCCAGAGCAAGGACGCGTTCCCCTGCATCAACCCGGACACCTTCCAGGCGAAGCTGGCCGGCGGTTCCCAGGAGGACGTGTTCTACGTCTACTACACCGACGTGCAGAAGATCATCAAGGCCCGCCAGGCCGCCGACATCAGCCAGTACGTCGGCTCGGTGAAGGCGACCAAGGACCTGCGCCCCGATGTCCAGGGCGTCTTCAAGGACGGCGACAAGACCTACGGCCTGCCCCGCAACAACTACAACATGGGCCTGGTCTACAACCGCAAGCTGTTCACCCAGGCCGGTCTGAACCCGGACAGCCCGCCGAAGACGTGGGCCGAGGTGCAGGCGGCGGCGAAGAAGATCGCCGGTCTGGGCGCCGGGTACGTCGGCTTCGGTGAGTACTCCGCAGGCAACACCGGCGGCTGGCACTTCGCCGCGTCGCTCTACGCCCGCGGCGGCTCGATGGTCGGCGACGACGGCAAGACCGCCGCGTTCAACAGCCCCGAGGGCAAGGCGGTGCTCGAGAACCTGAAGGCGATGCGCTGGAACGACAACTCCATGGGCAGCAAGCAGTTGCTGCAGTGGGAAGATCTGATGCGCATGATGGGTTCCGGCAAGCTCGGCATGATGATCGGCGCACCGGACGTGGTGCAGTCGGTGAACAACGACTTCCAGGGCAAGTTCGACGACTACGGAGTGACCGCCGTACCGGAGTCCGAGGGCAAGTCGTCGCTGAGCGGTGGTGACGGCTACATGTTCAACCCGAAGGCGACCCCGGAGAAGATCAAGGCCGGTCTGCTCTGGCTGGAGTACCACGAGCTGACGCCGGGTCAGGGCCAGTTCAACTACCAGCGCGCCAAGGAACAGGGCCGCCCGGTCGGGCTGCCGATCCCGGACCTGTACGGCGACTCCGCCCCCGGGAAGGAAATCGTTGCCCTGCGCAAGCAGTACGCCACGGTCCCGGTCGACCACTTCACGCCGTACGTGACGGCTCAGGCGAGCATCACCAACAAGCTCGAGCCGCCGAAGGCCCAGGAGCTGTACGCCGTCCTCGACGTCGCGATGTCCGCCGTACTGACTCGTCAGGACGCCGACATCGACAAGCTGCTCAGTGACGCCGAGTCCAAGGCCAACAAGATCCTGGCAAAGAACACGTAATGACTGTCACCCAAGAGCGGGTACGCCGTCCTCAGTCGAGGGCGGCGGGCCCGCGCCCGGACGAGGACCCCCGCGGCGCCTTGAAACGCGCGGTCGGGCGGAACCTCACGGCGTACGGATTCCTGTGCGGCGCACTGATCTGTTTCGCCTTGTTCTCCTGGTACCCGATGATCCGGGAGGTCGTTCTCAGCTTCCAGGAGAACAACTTCGTGGACCCGGGGAAGTGGGTCGGGTTCGACAACTTCCGCAACGTCATCGAGGATCCCGCGTTCCGGCAGGCCTGGCTGAACACCGCGGTGTTCAGCGGCTTGGCGCTTGTCGTCGGGTACGCCGTTCCGTTCGTACTCGCGATCGTGCTGAACGAGCTCAAGCACGCGAAGGCCTACCTGCGGTTCGTCGTGTACCTGCCGGTGATGCTGCCGCCGGCGGTCGCCGTACTGCTGTTCAAGTGGTTCTACGACCCGGGCGCGGGCCTGTTCAACCAGGTGCTGGACTCCGTCGGCCTGCCGACACTGAGCTGGCTGGATTCGACCAGTACGGCGCTCATCAGCCTCGTGCTCGTGTCGACCTGGATGAACCTCGGTACCGGCACCCTCATCTACCTGGCCGCGCTGCAGAGCATCCCCGGCGATCTCTACGAGTCCGCCGAGCTCGACGGTGCCGGCCTGTTCCGGCGGGTCTGGCACGTGACGATCCCGCAGACCAAGCTGATCCTGCTGGTGATGCTGCTCCTGCAGGTCGTCGCCACCATGCAGGTCTTCATCGAGCCGTACCTGCTGACCGGCGGCGGTCCGGAGAACGCGACCGTCACGGTCGCCTACCTGATGTACCAGTACGCCTTCAACTTCGGTGACTTCGGTGGCGGTAGCGCCCTGGGCCTGATGCTGATGATCGTGCTGATGGTGTTCTCCACGATCTACCTGCGAGTCTCCCGGGAGGCGGAGCGATGAGAACCCTGGTGTCCCCGCTGTCCCTGCAGAACCCGCGCGGCAAGGCCCTCTACTGGACGATCCTCGTGATCACCGTGGTCGGCTTCACCGGCGCCTTCGTCTTCCCGCTGTACTGGATGATCACCGGCGCCCTGAAGTCACCCGACGAGCTGGCCCAGATCCCGCCGAGCTTCTTCCCCAAGAGCTTCGACTTCGGCGTCTACGCCGAGGCCTGGAACCAGCTCCAGCTCGGCGTCTTCCTGAAGAACACCGCCCTGTACGCCGGGGGCGCGTGGCTGTTCACCCTCGCCGTCGACGTGACCGCGGCGTACTCGTTGTCGAAGCTGCGGCCGATGTTCGGCAAGGTCGTGCTCGCGCTGATGCTGGCGACGTTGATGATCCCGCCGATGGTGCTCCTGCTACCGACGTACCTGGTGGCCAAGGATCTGCCGATCTTCCACCTCGACCTGCTCAACACCCCCTGGGCGATCTGGTTGCCGGCGGCAGCGAACGGGTTCTTCGTGTTCCTGCTCAAGCGGTTCTTCGACTCGATCCCGAAGGAGCTGCTGGAGGCGGCCGAGATCGACGGTGCGTCGCCGATGCGGATCCTCTGGTCGATCGTGCTGCCGGTGTCGCGGCCGATCCTCGGCGTGGTCTCGATCCTGTCCGTGGTAACGGTCTGGAAGGACTTCGTCTGGCCGCTGCTGGTACTGCCGGAGACCGACAAGATGTCGATCAGCGTCGGCATCGCGTCGCTGTCCGCGCAGATGCCGCAGAACGTGCTGATCGCGTCGCTGGTGATCGCCAGCCTGCCGACAATCCTTGTTTTCTTCGTGTTCCAGCGCAGCATCATGGCCGGCCTCACGGCCGGTTCCCTCAAAGGTTAAGGAGCTTCGATGGCCGACGAATGGTGGCGTGGCGCAGCGATCTACCAGGTCTACCTGCGCAGCTTTGCCGACGGCAACGGTGACGGGATCGGTGACCTCGCCGGTCTCCGCGCCAAGCTGCCGTACCTGGCGGAGCTCGGCGTCGATGCGATCTGGCTCAACCCGTGGTACCCGTCGCCGATGGCCGACGGCGGGTACGACGTCGCCGACTACCGCGCGATCGATCCGGCGTTCGGCACGCTGGCCGAGGCCGAGGCGTACATCGCCGAGGCGCACGCGCTGAACATCCGCACCATCATCGACATCGTCCCGAACCACGGGTCGGACCAGCAGGACTGGTTCGTCCAGGCCCTGCAGGCCGGTCCGGGTTCGCCGGAGCGCGAGCGCTTCATCTTCCGCCCGGGGCGCGGCGACCTGCCGCCGAATGACTGGCAGTCGATCTTCGCCGGCCCGGCATGGACGCAGGTACCGGACGGGGAGTGGTACCTGCACCTGTTCGCCCCCGAGCAGCCCGACTTCAACTGGCGCAACCCGGAGGTGGTCGAGGAGTTCCACGACATCCTCCGCTTCTGGCTGGACCGCGGCGTCGACGGCATCCGGATCGACAGCGCCGCCGTACTGTTCAAGGACCTGGACAGCGTCGAGGAGTCCTACACCGACCACGACGAGCTGCACGACGTCTACCGCGACTGGCGCCGCATCACCGACACGTACGACGGCGACCGGATGCTGGTCGGCGAGATCTGGATGCCGGACCAGGAACGGTTCGCCCTCTACCTGCGCCCCGACGAGATGCAGACCGCCTTCAACTTCGACTTCCTCTCCCGCCCCTGGGAAGCCGACGAGCTCAAGGCCTCCATCGACCTCACCCTCGCCACCCACGTCCCGATCGGCGCCCCGCCCACCTGGGTCCTCTCCAACCACGACGTCACCCGCCCGGTCACCAAGTACGGCCGCCCGGACACGTCGTTCTCGCACCAGGACCGCAAGCACGGCATGCACACCGACCTGGTCCTCGGCGAACGCCGAGCCCGCGCGGCCGCATTGCTGGCGATGGCCCTGCCCGGCGCCGTCTACGTCTACCAAGGCGAAGAACTAGGCCTCCCCGAGGTAGAAGACCTGCCCGACGCGCTTCTCCAGGACCCCATCTTCGCCCGCTCGCTGGGCGCCGACCGCGGCCGCGACGGCTGCCGGGTCCCCCTGCCCTGGTCAGGCAAGGAACCCCCCTTCGGCTTCGGATCCGGTACGCCGTGGCTCCCGCAACCGGCCGACTGGAAGAACCTGACGGTCGAGTCCCAGCAAGCCGACCAGAACTCCATGCTCGCCCTCTACCGCAACGGCCTAGCGCTCCGCCGCCACCACCTGGGCGACGGATCCCTCACTTGGCAACCGTCCGAACCCGGCGTACTGGTCTTCCAACGCGAACACCTGACCAACATCACCAACCTGTCCGCGTCCCCCATACCCCTCCCACCCCACACAGAACTCCTCCTGACGAGCAGCCCCCTCGACAACGGCCAACTCCCCCCAGACACCACAGCCTGGCTCCGCTAACCACCCACCCGTCCCCCGCCCGTCCGCCCGTCCGCCCGTCCGCCCGTCCCCATTTGGTGGGCCCGCCCACGGGGTTGTGGGAGGGCCAACCGCGTGCGGTTGGCCCTCCCACAAGCGGATGGGTCAGCCCACCAAATGGGGATCAGCTGAGGGCGCGGAAGCGGCGGAGGCGGAGGCTGTTGGAGACGACGAAGACGGAGCTGAGGGCCATGGCGGCGCCGGCGAGCATGGGGTTGAGGAGGCCGGCGGCGGCTAGCGGCAGGGCCGCCACGTTGTAGGCGAAGGCCCAGAAGAGGTTGCCTCGGATGGTTCGGAGGGTGCTGCGGGACAGTCGGATCGCGTCCGCTGCCGCCCGCAGATCACCACGGACCAACGTGAGATCACTGGCCTCGATCGCCACGTCTGTGCCCGTCCCCATGCTGAGCCCTAGGTCTGCTTGGGCCAGCGCAGCTGCGTCGTTCACGCCGTCACCGACCATGGCGACGACGCGCCCTTCGCCTTGCAGTTGCTTGATGGCGTCGACCTTGCCGGCGGGAAGGACCTCGGCGATGACCTCGGTGATCCCAACCTCCGCCGCGACCTTCTGTGCAACAGCTTCGTTGTCGCCGGTCAGCAGGACCGGGCGAAGGCCCAGTGCCTTCAGGTCCTTGATGGCTTGCACTGAGGTCGGCTTGACGGTGTCGGCGACCACGAGGACGGCTCGGGCTTTGCCGTCCCAGCCGACGGCGACCGCCGTACTGCCTTCGGCTTCGGCGTGTTCTTTGGCATGGGCCAGGTCTTCGGGGAGGTGCTGGCTCCACTCCTCCAGGAGCTGGGTGCGGCCGACCAGGACCGCGTGACCGTCGACGATGCCTTGGACGCCTAGGCCTTCGACGTTGCCGAAGTCCTCGACCTCGGGCAGTTTGCCCGCGGCCGAAGCGGCGCGGGCGACGGCCTGTGCGATCGGGTGCTCACTCGAGTGCTCCAGCGCTCCGGCCAGCCGCAGTACCTCACCGCGATCCTGACCAGGAGCCAGCAGTACGTCGACCAGTTCCATCCGGCCCGTGGTCACGGTGCCGGTCTTGTCGAGGACCACTGTGTCGACGCGACGCGTGGATTCGAGCACCTCGGGACCCTTGATCAGGATGCCGAGCTGAGCGCCGCGCCCAGTACCGACCAGCAAGGCGGTCGGCGTGGCCAGCCCGAGCGCGCACGGGCAGGCAATGATCAGCACGGCGACCGCCGCCGTGAACGCGACCTCGACCGGCGAACCGTTGCCGAGCCAGAAGCCCAACGTGGCAAGGGCCAACCCGATCACGACCGGGACGAATACCCCGGACACCTGATCCGCAAGCCTCTGTACGGCGGCCTTACCGTTCTGAGCGTCCTCGACCAGCCGCGCCATCTGCGCCAGCTGGGTATCTCCGCCGACCCGCGTCGCCCGGACCGCGAGCCGCCCGCCCGCATTCACGGTGGCGCCGACAACAGCATCACCCGCACCGACCTCGACCGGCACCGATTCACCCGTCAGCATCGACGCGTCGACCGCGCTGCTCCCGGTCACGACCACGCCGTCGGTGGCGATCTTCTCGCCCGGCCGGACGACGAACTCGTCGCCAACCATCAGCTGCTCGGCCGGGATCCGGGTCTCGACCCCATTCCGCAGTACAGCAACGTCTTTCGCGCCCAGCTCAAGCAGTGCACGCAGGGCAGCGCCAGACCGCCGCTTGGCCCGCGCCTCGAAGTACCGGCCGGCCAGGATGAACGTCGTGACACCGGCCGCGACCTCGAGGTAGATCTCCTCGGCGCCACCACCCCGCGACGGGATGAGCGTGAACGGCATCTTCATCCCCGGCGCACCGGCCGAGCCGAGGAACAGGGCGTACAGCGACCAGCCGAAGGCGCTCAGCACGCCGACCGAGATCAGCGTGTCCATCGTTGCGGCCGCGTGCCGCAGATTCGTCCAGGCCGCCTTGTGGAACGGCCAAGCCGCCCATGTCACGACCGGGAACGCGAGTGTCAACGACGCCCACTGCCAGAAGTTGAACTGCAGGGCCGGAATCATGCCGAAGGCAATCACCGGCGCAGCCAGTACGGCGCTTACGATCAATCGCTCGCGCAGTGGCCGCAGCTCGTCCACCTCGATCTCGTTGCCCGAAGCAACAGTCGGAGTGGGAAGGGCAGCGGTGTACCCGGTCTTCTCCACGGTGGCGACCAGATCATCGGTCGTGACACCGTCGTCGTACGTCACCTTGGCCTTCTCGGTGGCGTAGTTGACCGTCGCGGTCACGCCGTCCATCCGGTTCAGCTTCTTCTCGACCCGCATCGCACAGGAGGCGCAGGTCATGCCGCCGATGACAAGTTCAACGGATTCGCTCATGAGTGTTGCGTCTCCTCTCCGTGGCTATGCGGGGTCTCTTCGACCGGAGGTGCGGTCGGCACGATCTGCGTTCCGTCGCTGCCGACCTCCACGGTGAATTCGGCCGTGTGAACCGCACCCGCGTGCTGGAAGTCCAGGAACAGCCGGTACGTCCCGTTCGTCGGGAAGGTGGTCGCGAACTTGATCTCCGGCCCGCCCTTCATCCCCACCTCGGCGTGCTGAGCCGGATGGTTGTGCAGGTAGGCGAGATCGCCGCTGCGCAACGACACCAGGTGCCCGAACGCCCCGAGATACGGCTGCAGGTCGGTGACGGGCTTGCCGCCACTGCTGACCTTGAACGTGAGCTCGGATTCCTTCCCTGCAACGGGATTCCCGGCCAGCGTCACGTCGTAGGCGTGCACGCTGTAGCTGCTGGCCGGCTCGTTCAGCGGGACCGGGACATACAGCCCGGACACGTTGACGTCAGTCCCCAGTGTCAGGTTGCGGTCGAGGCCGGCCGGCTGGAAGTCGGCGTACAGGCGCCATGTCCCACCGGCGGTGAACGTGAACGGAATCGACCACGTGCCAGTGGCGTCCCGCGTCGGGTGCACGTGATGGAAGCCGGACAGATCCCGCCGTACGACGATCAGGTGCAGTTCCTTCTCGTGGGTCGGGGTGTAGCCGGTGACCGGCTTCCCGTCCGGACCCTTGATCTGGAACCGCAGCACAGTCTTGGCGCCGGCGGTGAAGAACGTTGTCGCGGGTGCGAACGTGTAGCCGGCATCGGAGACCGCGAGCCCGGGCAGTTGTCCACCGGCCGCGCTGTGTGCACCCATGCCGCCCATGTCCGCCATACCGTCGGGCTGGGGGGCCGGATCGGCCGCCGCGACCGGGTCGACGGCGGAGCCGATCGCGAACGCCGCCCCGAAGGCGAGCGCCAGCGCACCGGCGAACACGCCGAGCCGGAGCGCGACGGCCCGGGTCACGACGCGGCCAGTTCGTAGCCCGCCTCGTCGACAGCCTCGCGTACGGCGGTCTCGTCGAGAGCGGTCTCGCTGGTCACGTGCACGGCGGAGGTGCCGCCGGCGTTCAGGTCGATGGTCACCTCGGTGACGCCGTCCAGTTTGGTGAGCTCCTCGGTGACGGCCGACGTGCAGTGCCCGCAGGTCATGCCGTTGACGGAGTAGGTCGTGGTGGTCATATGTGGCTCCTCGAAACAGAGATGTGTTAGCTACGAACCAGGCGGGCGATCGCGTCGGAGGCCTCGCGGACCTTCTCCTCGGCCTCCGCGCCACCCTTCTGCGCGGCCTCGACCACGCAGTGGGACAGGTGCTCGTCAAGCAGTTCGAGCGAGAACGACTGCAGCGCCTTGGTAGCCGCTGACACCTGGGTCAGGATGTCGATGCAGTACTTGTCCTCCTCGACCATCCGCTGCAGACCGCGGATCTGGCCCTCGATCCGGCGCAGCCGCTTCAGGTGGCTGGACTTCTCCGAGGTGTACCCGTGAACGTGTCCGTCGGCGGTGTGCTCTTCGGTCATGGCGGTGGCCCTCTCTCACGAACTGCTACCCCTATGGGGTATGTCGACAGGCAAAAAAGTACCCCCTCCCGGTATCCAATGCAAGTCCGCATCAATACCTAGAGGGGGTATCCCTACCGCTAACGTCCGAAAACACGCCGACCAGGTACGGCGGGTCTTCGGACGTTGGGTCAGAGGCCGAGGTCGGTCAGCCCCGGGTGATCGTCCGGACGCGGTCCGGGGGCGTCCCAGTGGAACAGCCGCTCGGACTCCTCGATCCGCTGGTCGTTGATGCTGGCCCGGCGGACCCGCATCAGCCCGTTCTCGTCGAACTCCCAGTTCTCGTTGCCGTGCGAGCGGTACCACTGTCCGTCGGCATCGCGGCACTCGTAGACGAACCGGACCGCGATCCGGTCGCCGGTGAACGCCCACAGTTCCTTGATCAGCCGGTAGTCCAGTTCGCGCGCCCATTTCTGGGTGAGGAAGGCAACGACCTCCTCGCGGCCGTTCACGAACGTGTCCCGGTTCCGCCAGTACGTATCCGGCGTGTAGGCGAGCGAGACCGCCTCGGGATTCTGGTTGTTCCAGGCGTTCTCCGCGGCACGGACCTTCTGTACGGCGGTCTCCGCGGTGAACGGCGGCAGTGGAGGTCGGGGGTTCACGGGGCTCCTCGAGGCGTCGACTGTATCCGTTCAATCCTGCATCAAACCGGCAACCACGGCGAGGAATCAACCAAACACCCGTGGGCGGAGTCTCTCTCTGCAAGGATGTTCGTCCCCTGGCCCAGGGGACGACGTGAGAGGGGTGGCATGCCTGACCTGGCGATCAGTACGCGCGGTCTGCGCAAGACGTACCGGACCCGGCGCGGCCGGACCGTGGTTGCGGTGCAGGGACTCGACCTGGATGTTCCGGTCGGAGGTGTGCACGGCTTCCTCGGTCCCAACGGTTCGGGGAAGACCACCTCGATCCGGATGCTGCTGGGGCTGATCCGCGCCGACGCCGGCACCATGACGGTCTTCGACCGGCCGGTACCAGCGAGACTTCCCGAGGTGGTCGGGCGGGTTGGTGCGATCGTCGAGTCGCCGAAGTTCTTCCCGGCGTTCACCGGCCGCAAGAACCTCGAGCTGCTCGCCGCGGCGATCGGGGCCCCGAAGCAGCGGGTCGCCGAGGTGCTCGAGCAGACGTCGCTGGCCGAGCGTGGCAAGGACCGCTTCAAGGGCTACTCGCTCGGCATGAAGCAGCGGCTCGCGATCGCCGCCACCCTGCTCAAGGATCCCGACCTGCTGATCTTCGACGAGCCGACCAACGGCCTCGACCCGGCCGGTATCCGGGAGATCCGCGAGACCATGCGCGGGCTCGGTGACCAAGGCAAGACGGTCCTGGTCAGCAGCCACATCCTGGCCGAGGTCGAGCAGGTCGCGGACACCGTCTCGATCATCGGCCACGGCCGACTGCTCGCCTCCGGCACGGTCGCCGAAGTGATCGGTGGCGGTACGACGACCACGGTGAAGGTCGGTGTGACTGATCTTGAGAAAGCATCCCGGGTGCTGACCGCGGCCGGACTCGCCGTACGGGCCGATGGCAACTATCTGCTCGTGGACGGGGTCGAACATCCCGCGGAGCTGACCAAGCGGCTGGCCGACGCGCAGTTGTACGTGAACGAACTGGTCCCGATCCGGGCCGACCTGGAGTCGGTGTTCCTGGAGCTGACCGCAGGGGAGGGGCTGGCGTGATCCGCCTGACCGGAGTGGAACTACGCCGGCTGACGGCGCGCCGGATCACGTTGATCGGCGTGGCCGGCGTCGTACTGATCACGGCCTTCCTGCTGTTCGTCAGCTGGCGCGAGGCCCGGCCGCTCTCGGCGGTCGAGCAGCAGCAGTCCCAACTGCAGTTCGAGAGTGCGCACAAGGACTGGGTCGCGCACCACGTCCAGAACGAGGCCGACTGCCGCGAGAGCTGGGACCCGAACGCCAACCCCGGCGCGAACGTCAACGAGGTCTGCGGCTACCCCGAGCCCAAGGCCTCCGAGTTCGGCAAACCACAGGCGGTCTTCGCCCAACTCATCCCGAACCTGTTGCAGGGCTCGTCGTACTTCCTGCTCTTCGCCGCGTTCCTGATCGGTGCCAGCTTCGTCGCGGCCGAGTTCAGTTCAGGTGCCATCGGCAACTGGCTGACCTTCGAACCACGCCGGATGCGCGTGTACGGCAGCAAGATCGCCGCCGCCGGCCTCTGGTTCGTCCCACTCGGCGTGGTGATCACCGCCGCGGTAACCCTCGGCACCTACGTGGTCGCCGCCCAACTCGGCTCAACCGCAGGCACCGATTGGAGCCACATCATCGGTACGGCGGTCCGCGTCGTCGTCACCACCGCAATGGGCGCAGTACTCGGCGCGATCGTAGGCCTGGTCCTCCGCCACACCGCCGCCGCGATCGGTCTCGTCATGGGCTACATCGTCCTGGTAGAAGGCGTCTTCGGCAGCTTCCTCCAAAGCGCCCAACCATGGCTGCTCGGCAAGAACTTCGACGCCTTCGTCCTCCACGACACCACCTACAACGTCAACAAATGCACCACGCAGTCCGACGGCAACTACATCTGCGACCAACTGGAGAAGACCCTCACCTTCGAACACGGTGCCTGGTACCTAGGCATCCTCACCCTCGTCTTCATCACCATCGGCGCCCTGGTCTTCCAACGCCGAGACGTCAACTAACAGCCCCACCCGCACACTCCGGATCGCCACCTCCGGAGCGCTCCGATGCGTCCGCATCTGATGGGTTCACCCATCAGGTTGTGGGTTCTGCACCCGCATGTGGGTCCAGAACCCACAATCTCATGGGGTAACCCACCAGATCCGCGGTCGGTCTGCTCGCTCTGGGTGAGTTTTTCGGCGTCTGGACCCGAAAAACTCACCCATAGGACGGCCGCAGCGGCGACCAGCCACCGCCGGACGACCCCGGCCGCAGCCCGTAGCGAACCGTTGCAGGCAAAAGGCCCCGGAGCGGAAGCTCCGGGGCCTTTCGGTAGGGCTGGTGGGTCAGGCGGTGAGGCGCTCTTCGGTGGAGGAGGAGAAGAGGTGCAGCTTGTCGGTCTGGGCTTCGAGGTGGATCAGGGAGCCCTTCTCGACGTTCATCCGGGCGCCGATCTTGGCGACGATCTGCTGGTGGTTGCCGTCGTGCTCGGCGGTGCCGTAGAGGAAGGCGTCGGCGCCGAGCTCCTCGATGACGGCGACCTTCACCGGCAGGCCGTTGTCGGAGACCTTGAAGGCCTCCGGACGGACGCCGATCGAGACGGTCTTGTCGCTACCGGCCTTGGCCAGGATGTCGCGCGCGACCGGGATCGTGTAGTCGCCCAGCTTGACGCCACCCTCGACCAGGTCGCCCTTGAGCAGGTTCATCGCGGGGGAGCCGATGAAGCCGGCCACGAACAGGTTCTTCGGGTTGTCGTACAGGTTCAGCGGGGTGTCGACCTGCTGGAGCAGGCCGTCCTTCAGTACGGCGACGCGGTCGCCCATCGTCATGGCCTCGACCTGGTCGTGTGTGACGTACACGGTCGTGACCCCGAGGCGCTGCTGCAGTTCGGCGATCTGGGTGCGGGTCTGGACGCGGAGCTTGGCGTCGAGGTTCGACAGCGGCTCGTCCATCAGGAAGACCTGCGGGTTACGCACGATGGCGCGGCCCATGGCGACGCGCTGACGCTGACCACCGGACAGGGCCTTCGGCTTGCGGTCCAGGTACTCCTCGAGGCCCAGCAGCTTGGCGGCCTCCAGGACGCGCTTGGCGCGGTCCTCCTTGGAGACACCCTGCATCTTCAGCGCGAAGCCCATGTTGTCCGCGACCGACATGTGCGGGTACAGGGCGTAGTTCTGGAACACCATCGCGATGTCGCGCTCTTTCGGCGGCCGGTGCGTGACGTCGCGGTCGCCGATGTAGATCGAGCCCTCGTTGACCTCTTCGAGGCCGGCCAGCATCCGCAGGGAGGTGGACTTGCCACATCCGGACGGGCCGACGAGAACCATGAACTCGCCGTCCTCGATCTCGAGGTTGAGCTTGTCGACGGCGGGGGTGTCACCACCGGGGTAGATCCGGGTGGCGGCCTTGAAAGACACAGTAGCCATGACTGGGTACATCCCTTCACCGGCAGGAACGTGCCGGACGATCCGAGTAAAGGCCCCCGGGCGGGGGTGCGCTCATCCTCGCCCGGCTGGCTCCTCCTGACAAGGGATGCGGGGTGTGACGTGTCCATTCTGTTCACCAACCGGACACTCCCGCGCAGTCTCAGCCTGCAATTTCTTGCAACTTCTTGCTGCAATGTCAGGAGACGGTCTGTATCGTGCCCGCGTGAGCGAGCGGAGCGAGCGAACCAGACAACACAGCGTCTTTGCTCGATCCGGAGCTGAGCGAAGCGAGGCGGAGGAATGAGCACGAGAGCAAGGCTGGCGGATATCGCGGCCAAGGCGGGGGTCAGTGAGGCGACGGTCTCTCGGGTACTGAACGGCAAGCCGGGGGTTGCGGAGGACACGAAACAGTCGGTACTGACGGCACTCGACGTGCTGGGCTTCGAGCGTCCGACCCGGTTGCGGCGCCGGTCGGCGGGCCTGATCGGACTTGTCATGCCGGAGCTGATCAACCCGATCTTCCCGGCGTTCGCCCAGGTGATCGAGTCGGCGCTGTCGCAGCGCGGCTTCACACCGGTCCTGTGCACGCAGTCTCCCTCCGGCGCAACGGAGGAGGAGTACGTCGAGATGCTGCTCGAGCGCGGTGTCTCCGGGATCATCTTCGTGTCGGGTCTCCATGCGGACACCGGCGCGGACCACGAGCGCTATCAGTCGCTGGTCGAGCGACACCTACCGGTGGTGTTCGTGAACGGCTGGCTGCCGGAGGTCCAGGCGCCTTTCGTCTCCTCGGACGACAACGCCGCGATGGAGCTCGCCGTCTCGCATTTGGTTGCCCTCGGCCACCGTCGGATCGGCTTCGCCTCCGGTCCGGAGCGGTTCATCGTCGTCCAGCGCAAACTCGCCGGCTACCGCACGTCCATGAAGGCCCAGCTCGGCGTCACCGACGAGGACCTGGACCCGTTCGTCTCGTTGAGCATGTTCGGCGTCGAAGGCGGCCAGGCTGCCGCCCAACCGCTCCTGGATGCCGGCGCCAGCGCCATCGTCTGCGGCTCCGACATGATGGCGCTCGGCGTCATCCGCGCGGCCCGTCAACGCGGTCTCACGGTCCCGGCCGATCTGTCGGTGGTCGGCTACGACGACGCTCCGATGATGGAGTTCACCGATCCGCCGATGACCACGATTCGCCAGCCGGTCCAGTCGATGGCACTGGCCGCCGTACAGTCGCTGCTCGAAGAGGTTCGAGGTCACGCGACTCCCAAAACGGAGTTCCTGTTCCGCCCCGAGCTGGTCGTCCGCAACACGACCGGACCGGCGCGCTAGTAGCCGTACGCCTTGCAGGCGTTGGCTTTGAAGTCCGTCAACGTCCAGACCCGGTTCGGCACGTCGACGTCTTCCTCCGGGATGTCGGTCGGCAGGCTGACCAACTCGCCGGGCTTCAGCTTCGCCAGCTCCTCCAGGCTGAAGTCGATACCGGCCGCCGACCACTTGTTGTCGTAGGACCAGCCGTAGATCGAGTAGCGCTTCTTCGGATCGCGTGGCTTCAGCCGACCGTTCGGCGTCCAGCCGTTCCCGCCTTTCGCCAGGCTGAACTGCGAGAACCCGGAGACAGCCGGATCCGCGATCCACTTGCCGATGGTCTCGTCGTGCGGCTCCTCGCCCTCAGAGACGTGCGGGTCCGGCAGATACAGGGTGGCCCCGTCGATCTGCCCCTCACACATCTGTACGACGGCAGTCCCGTCGGCCAGCATTCCGAACACCCCACCGGCCGGCACACCACAACCCGTCAGCGCCCCTACCCCCAGGCTCACCGCGAGAAAGATCCCCACCCATCTCCGCATTTCGTCAGCGTACGGCGCTGACGTGGCTGGGTGGGGCCCGTTGCCACTTCGTGCAACAAAAGACACTCCGGCTCGACCTTGCCCCTGCCGGGAAGGTCGAGCCGGAGAGATGGGAGTGGGTCAGCGGGCGATGTGGAAGGCGGTGGTGTCCGCCTTGCCGTTGGCCCACAGGGAGTTGACCTGGGAGCGCTCGTTGGCGTCCGGGTTGGGGTTGGTGCAGGACGGGCCGGGGCCACCGCCGGACATCAGTTCGGAGCAGGGGCCGGAGTAGTGGTCCGGGAGGCCGAGGACGTGGCCGGTCTCGTGGGCGACGATCCTGGTCTTGTCGTACTGCTGGGCCTGGGCGTAGTCGATGAAGACGTAGCCGCTGCCGTGGCCGTCGGTGGAGGCGTACGAACCGCGGGAGTCGTTGCCCTCGGTGTAGTAGAAGTCGTAGTTGCTGCCCTCGACGAGCTGGACGTTGCTCACCGACGAGTTCCAGATCTGGGTGCTGGAGCTGATCTGGCCGGCGAAGGTCGGGGCATCGACGGCGTAGGTGACGGTGACGGCGTCGAGCTTCTGGCCGGCCGCCTTGGCCTTGGCCTGCTTGGCGCGCACGGACTTCATGACCGCGTCGTAGAACGCCTTGGTGGCTGCCTCGTCCTGCGGCGAACCGATGTAGGCGGCCCGCGAGGCCTCGGTCGACACGTTCACGGGGGCGGCGGCGGGGGCTGCGGCGGCAAGGGCCGGTACGGCGAGTGCGGCGGCGGCGAGTCCTGCGAGAGCGGACAGGATACGGCGATGCGACATGGGAGGGCCTCACTCCGGATCAGTGGCGGAAAGCGACCAGTGGGCTACGGATCGCTACAGACCGGAGCCTGCCCCGCCCGCTCTTTTTCCGCACCTGTTCGGGAAATACTCGGGGGTTAACCCGCGAAACCCGCTCCCGGTCGTATGCCGTCCATAACCCCGCGCCTATGGCCGGGACTGGTCCCGGCCGCCCGTCATAGGCTGCCTCCATGCGGTGGCTGGGGAAGTTCCTGCTGTTTCTCATCGGCATCCTCGCGGTGATGGCCTGGTTCGGTGGCGGCATCACGCTCGCGTTCTGGGGGTTCGTCAGCCAGTACGCCGACAGTTACACGTACAAGGTCGGGTTCAAGCATCCTGGGGACCAGTGTGGCAACAACAAGGTCGCCTTCAGTGTCGACTCCGGCGCACCGCTCACCTGCGGGTACGGCGGGAGTCACCAGAAGCTGCCGGGGTTCACCGAGGAGCAGGACGACCACCTGGTGAAGTCGGCCGAACAACTGGGAGCCGACGGGATAGACACCTCCGACAGAGCGGTGATTCAGCAGTACGTCGACTCGGTGGTGGCCACGATTCCGCTGGACCAGCGGCCGCAGCATCCTTGGTTCTACGGCTGGAAGATGGGGGTGGCTGGATTGATCGTGGCGGCGCCGCCGACGTACTACCTGTTCATCCGGCCGCGCCTGAACCGGCCGCCTATTCGCCGGGGATACCTACGTTGAGGATGCGGGCGCCCGGACCGCGCTCGGCGAGGCGGTCGGACTTGTTGTAGAGGTTGCAGCGCTGGAGGCTGAGGCAGCCGCAGCCGATGCAGCCGTCCAGGTCGTCGCGGAGCCGCTCGAGCTCGGTGATCCGCTCGTCGAGCCGGCTGCGCCAGCCCTTCGACAGCCGGCTCCAGTCCGACCGGGTCGGGGTGCGGTCGTCGGGGAGCGAGTCGAGAGCCTCGCGGATCTCGGCCAACGCCAGGCCGACCCGCTGGGCCGCCTGCACGAACGCGATCCGCCGCAGCGTGCTGCGCTGGTACTGCCGCTGGTTGCCCGCCGTCCGCCGGGAGTCGATCAGGCCCTGGTCCTCGTAGAACCGCAACGCCGATGCCGCTACCCCGGACCGATGAGCAATCTCCCCGATGGACAGCCAGTGGTCCTTGCTCGGGACGTTCTCCTCCGCCATACCGCCACCCTAGAACCGCACTCCAAGAACTCAAGCTCGCTTGAAGTACGGTCCTGTTACGGGGGGCCCCGTGACCTGCCGTGCGGAGGGTGGCGTTCACGAGAGCCCAGTTGCGTTACTGGTCTGGTGATCGGTCTCATGGTCAGGGGTAGGGCCCGTTTCCTGTACACTTGTCAGGTGTCGGTGCGCGAGTCGCGTCACCAGAGTACTTTCCAGGCGCTCCGACCCGTCGGTTTCAGCACCCGCTGAAATGTCCGGCGCCGAGGGTGCAACGCGATAGCACCCGCAGGTCGATGCCTATCTCCTGCCTGTTCGTTCAGTCCGGTCAGCAAAATGCTGCCCGGCACTGCGTGCGGGCCACTCGGGGTGTCGTCCGCGATTTTCGAGAGAGAGATTGTGACTCAGCACCACCCTGACGACGCGGGTTCGAAGAAGCCGCGGCACAAGAAATTCCAGAACCAGTCGTTCGGCGAGCGGATGGGTGACACCCCTTCGACCGCGCCGGTAGCACGTGACGACCGCCCCGAGCGTCGTGGCGGACCTTCGCAGTACTCCGACCGTGGGCAGCGCGATGGCGCCGGCCGTGGCGACAGCCGTCCGCCGGCCAAGGGCTACCGCTCCGACCGGAGT
The DNA here is from genome assembly GCF_042882005.1 of Kribbella sp. NPDC058245. Taxonomy (NCBI): domain Bacteria; kingdom Bacillati; phylum Actinomycetota; class Actinomycetes; order Propionibacteriales; family Kribbellaceae; genus Kribbella; species Kribbella sp. NPDC058245. The sequence continues at coordinate 53,440 of NZ_JBHVWY010000003.1, read as the reverse complement.
ACGGCGCCCCGCCGCGACGACCGCCCGTCGTACCAGCGTCGTGATGACAAGCCTGCGTACCAGCAGCGTGACGAGCGTCCGTCGTACCAGAAGCGTGACGACCGGCCTGCGTACCAGCAGCGTGACGAGCGTCCGTCGTACCAGAAGCGGGACGACAAGCCGTCGTACCAGCGTCGTGACGACCGGCCTGCTTACCAGCAGCGTGACGAGCGTCCGTCGTACCAGAAGCGTGATGACCGGCCGTCCTACCCGCAGCGCGATGACCGCGCCCGCGGCGGCGACCGCCCGCAGTACCAGCAGCGCGACGATCGTTCGTCGTACCAGCGCCGGGACGACAAGCCGTCGTACCAGCAGCGTGACGAGCGCCCCTCGTTCCAGCAGCGCCGTGAGGACAAGCCCTACGTGAATCGTGAACGCCCCGCCTACCAGGACAACCGCAGCCAGGAAGTGGTGCCGGAAGACCTGGGCACCGTTGCCGAGGACAACAAGTTCGCCGCGCTCGGTCTCGCGCCGCGGCTCGTCCAGCGGCTGGCCCGCGACGGCATCACCGCGCCGTTCCCGATCCAGGAAGCGACCATCCCGGACGCCCTGGCCGGTCGCGACGTGCTCGGCCGCGGCCAGACCGGTTCCGGCAAGACGCTGGGCTTCGGTCTGCCGACCCTGATGCGGCTGGCCGGTGGCCACACCGAGTCGCGTCGTCCGCGCGGCATGATCCTGGTCCCGACGCGTGAGCTCGCGATGCAGGTGCACGACGCGCTCGAGCCGCTCGCCCACGTGATGGGTGTGACGCTCAAGCTGATCGCGGGTGGGCTGCCCTACCCGAAGCAGATCGAGTCGCTGCGCCGCGGCGTCGACCTGCTGATCGCCACCCCCGGCCGGCTGATCGACCTGTGTGAGCAGGGCGCTGCCGACCTCGGTGCGGTGGAGGTCGCGGTCCTCGACGAGGCCGACCACATGTGCGACATGGGCTTCATGCCCGCCGTCACCACGTTGCTGGACATGACGCCGGCCACCGGTCAGCGGCTGCTGTTCTCGGCGACGCTGGACAACGACGTCGACAAGATCGTCAAGACCTACCTGAAGGACCCGGTACAGCACTCGACCGAGTCCGGCCAGGCCTCGGTCAGCACGATGGAGCACCACCTGCTCGTCATCGAGCCGGGTCACAAGCAGTCGCTGACGGCCGAGCTGGCCAGCCGCGACGGCCGCACCATCGTCTTCGTCCGCACCAAGCTGGGCGCCGACCGCGTCGCCACCCAGCTGCGCGACCGTGGCGTGATGGCCGCGGCGCTGCACGGCGGCCTGACCCAGGGCGCGCGTAACCGCACCCTGGACCAGTTCAAGGACGGTTCGGTTCCGGTGCTCGTGGCAACGGATGTCGCCGCGCGCGGTATCCACGTCGACGACGTCGGCCTGGTCGTTCAGGCTGACCCGCCGGCCGAGCACAAGGACTACCTGCACCGCGCCGGCCGGACGGCTCGCGCCGGTGGCAAGGGTGCGGTTGTCACCCTGCTCCTGCCGCACCAGCGTCGGGGCATGATCCGGATGGCCGAGACCGCCGGTGTCGAGGCCAAGCCGGTCCGCGCCCGTCCGGGCGACGAGCTGGTCACCGAGCTGACCGGCGGCAAGACGCCGTCCGGCTACCCGGTCCGCCTCCCGGCCCCGAAGCCGCAGCGCGGCAGCGGTGGTGGCGGTCGTCGCTTCGGCGGCGGCAGCAGCGGCCCGCGCCGTGGCAACAGCGGCCCGCGTCGCGACAGCAGCGGCCCCCGTCGGGACAGCAGCAGCGGTCCCCGCAAGTCGTACCAGCACTGACATAAAAGCGAAGAGCCCCGATCTCCTGCGAAGGAGGTCGGGGCTTTTGCTATGTCAGCAAGGACCAAAGCCTCGCCAGGATCGTGGCCACCTCGTCCTTGCCGAGTGGGACGAGTTCGAGGATCAGTTGGTCGTCGGCCAGTTGATCGGTCATCACGTAGATGGACGGGCTGCCGGCTTCGAGTTCGGTAGCGACGTGGTGGGCGTCGGGCACGGTCAGCACCACACGCGAAACCGGCAGACCAGTCGGATCCGGTACGACGTCCGCCGTCACGCCAGGGATTCGCGCTGCCGCCTCGGCGAAGGCGGTCACCTTCGACAGCTCGTCGGCCTCCCACTTCATCCGGTCGCGGGCCTGCCATTCTTCAAGGGCGGCGATCACTCCGATGATCGCTTCCTTGGTCGGCTTCATGCCGCGCCCGATGCCCTTCTCCTGGGCGCGAACCGCCTGCACCAACGGCCAGGTCCCCGCGATCAGACCAGCAGTGGGCGACGCGAGATATTTCTGCCCGCTCACCAGTACCAGGTCCGCACCGGTGGCGATCAGATCGGCCACCCGCGGGAACTGCGCGGCCCCGTCGATGATTGCCGGTACGCCGCGACGGTGCGCGGCGCGGACCGCCGCCACCAGGTCGATCGGGGGACCATCGGTCAGCCGGGACGATACGAGGACCAGGCAACAAACGTCCGGTCCGTCGAGCTCGGCCTCGAGATCTTCAATGCTGCAACGGTTTTCGGCGCCCGCGAGGTCGACCTGGGCACCGGACAGCCGGATGCCCTGCAGGTTGGAGTGGCCGTAGTCGACCACGTGACAGGCTGGCATCACCACCCGGCTGTGCATGTCCGTTGCGTCCGGCAACGAGGCGATCCGGCGCGGGTCGATACCGGTCATGGTGGCCGCGACGGCGAGCGTGAGTCCGGCCGCGGTGCAGTGCGCGACGGCGCCGGCCTGGGCGCCGGTGACCTGGGCGATCGTCTCGCTCGCCCGGTCACCGAGTTCGGCCATCACGAAGAACTCGGGTAGTGCCTGTGCGACGGCGTCCGCCACCCCGTCGGAGCTCCGCGACACCCCTAGCGGCGTGTACGTGCCCCTGGCGTTGATCACCGCACTCAGCCGATAACGGTCATGAATGCTCATGGTGATCGACACAGTAGTGGTCACTGTCCGTGCTTGAACAGTGCACGACCCCACCCTATTCTCCGAAGTCTTGACCCGAAGCTACTAGTGAGTCATTCTCATTTTCTTCGACCAAGGGAGGACTCCGTGCCCCGCCCCGCAGCCAGGACCCGCACCCTTCGGACAGCGATCGCAGTCGCGGCGACTACCGCCGTACTGGCCGCTCTGCCCGTGCCGACGACCCAAGCTGTCCCGCAGGCAGCGCCCGCTGCCGCACCGGTGGACTATTGCGCGAACCAGTGCCGCGACATCCTGCCGCCCGGACAGAACGGCAACGCGACCTTCACGGATCTCCTTGGTTTCAAGGCGTTAGGGATCCGGCCGCCGCATTTCAGCGACACCGTGAAGCCCTACCAGGACCTGGTCTGGAACTCCCAGGGCATCCAGGACGACGGCCTCGCGCCGTACTTCGACGACGCCTCGTTCGGCGTGCAGCCGGATGATGTCGCGAGCACGATCCAGCCGCGCGCGGACGTCACGATCGTCCGGGACAAGTCGCGCGGGATCCCGCACATCACCGGTACGACACGCCTCGGCACCATGTTCGGGGCCGGCTTCGCCGGTGCGCAGGACCGCTTGTTCGTGATGGACGTGTTCCGGCACCTCGGTCGTGGCCAGTTGACGCCGTTCGCTGGTGGCGCGGCGGCCAACCGCGCGTTCGAGCAGGAGTTCTGGCGGACCGCGCCGTACACGGAGGCCGACCTGCAGCGTCAGTTCGACGACGCCGACGAGCTGTACGGCGCCGAAGGCGTGAAGATGCAGCAGGACATCCAGGCCTGGGTCGACGGGGTCAACCACTACATCAACACGATCGGCATCGCGTACCCCGGTGAATACGTGGCGCTCGGTCTGCAGTGGCCGACGAGTCCGTGGAAGGTGACCGACGTGGTCGCCACCGCGGCCGTGGTGGCCGGCATCTTCGGCACCGGCGGCGGCTCGGAGGTCACCTCCGCCCTTGCCCTGCTGGAAGCCCAGGCCAAGTACGGCGTTGCCCAGGGCACCAAAGTCTGGGAGTCCTTCCGCTCGCAGAACGACCCCGAAGCCAGTACGACGGTGCACGACGGCACGTCCTTCCCGTACGGCACGACCGGTCCCAACCCGGCCGGCCGCGCGATGCCTGACCGCGGTTCGGTCACGCCGGAGCCCGAGGTGATCAACCAGACCGTCAACAAGACGGCGGCACCCAAGGCAGCACCGAAGGGCTCCGAGAGTCTCAAGGGCATCTTCAACGGTGGCGTCTTCCCCGAGGGCTACGGCAAGAAGGCGATGTCGAACGCGCTGCTGGTCTCCGGCGCGCACACCGAGAGCGGCAACCCGGTCGCGGTCTACGGCCCGCAGACCGGCTACTTCGCACCGCAGCTCCTGATGCGGCAAGAGCTTCAGGGCCCCGGCGTCAGCACTCGCGGCATCGCGTTCTCCGGCCTCAACTTCTACACGCTGATCGGCCGCGGACCGGACTACTCCTGGAGCGCGACGTCGGCCGGCCAGGACATCACCGACACCTTCGCGGTCCCGCTCTGCGAGCCGAACGGCGGTACGCCGACGAAGAGCTCGTCGTACTACGTCTTCCGGGGTGAGTGCACGCCGATCGAACGGCTCGAGCGGAACAACGCGTGGTACTCCAGCCTCGGGTCCTCCGAACCGGCGGGCTCGTACACATTGGTTGCCCTGCGCACCAAGTTCGGCATCGTCACGCATCGCGGCACGGTCGGCGGCAAACCGGTGCTGTTCACCAAGAACCGGTCGACCTACGGCAACGACGCGGGCTCGGCGCTCGGGTTCATGCAGTTCAACGACCCGGAGAAGATGAAGTCCGCGGCCGACTTCAAGAAGGCGGCGGCCAGCATCGGCTACACCTTCAACTGGTTCTACACCGACAAGAACTCGATCGCGTACTACAACTCCGGTGACAACCCGGTCCGCGCGGCCGGGGCCGACCCGAACCTGCCGACCTGGAGCACCTACGAGTGGAAGGGCTGGAACTCGGCCACCAACCGGGCGACGTACACGCCGCCGGCCGAGCATCCGCAGGTCGTCAATCAGGACTACCTGACCAGCTGGAACAACAAGCAGGCGCCCGGCTTCTCCGCCGCGGACGGCCAGTGGGGCTACAACGGGATCTACCGCAACCAGCCGCTCGACGACCGGATCAAGGCGGTCATCAACGGCGGTGGGAAGTTCACCCGCGGCGAATTGGTGGAGGCGATGGAGAGCGCGGCCACGGTCGACCTGCGCGCCGACTACGTGCTGCCGTATCTGCTCCGCGTGTTGAAGAGCGCGCCGATCACCGACCCGGCAGTTGCGGACGCGGTCGCCAAGCTGACCGCCTGGCAGCAGTCCGGCAGTCATCGCAAGACACCGAACGCATCCTCGAAGACCTATGACAACGCCGAGGCGATCCGGATCCTCGACGCGTGGTGGCCGATCCTCGTCCCCGCGCAGTTCAAGGACCTTGGCCCCGACCTGTACGGCGCTCTGGTCGCGAACCTGAAGATCGACGAGCGGCCGAGTGCACAGGGCTCGTCGTTCCAGAGCGGCTGGTGGGGCTTCGTCCAGCGCGACCTCCGCAAGGTGCTCGGCGACCCGGTCAAGGCCGCCCAGCCGGTGACGTACTGCGGGAGTGGTGCGCTGGCGGCCTGCCGCTCGGTGCTCACCGACTCCTTGCTGGCGGCCACCAAGGTGCCCGCGACGACGACGTACCCGGCGACCGCAGGATGTGCGGCGGGTGACCAGTTCTGCGCCGACCAGATCGAGCACCAGCCGATGGGCGGCATCACGCAGGACCGGATCGCATGGGTCAACCGGCCGACATACCAGCAGGTGGTCGAGTTCCCGGCGCACCGGGGCGACGACGTGAGCAACGTTGCCCAGGGCAAGACGGCGACGGCGAGCAGCCACGAGACGGGCCTGTACAACTCGCCGCCGCAGAACGCGGTCGACGGCAACCCGAGCACGCGGTGGGCCAGTGACTGGTCGGATCCGCAGTGGTTGTCGGTCGACCTCGGCAGCGCCCAGCAGGTCGGCCGGGTGGTGCTGAACTGGGAGGCGGCGTACGCGAAGGGCTACCGCGTCGAGGTCTCCACGGACGGGTCTACGTGGAAACAGGTGTATGCCACGACGGCTGGGAACGGCAGTGAAGACGTGGTGCGGTTCCCGGCTGCCCAAGCGCGATATGTGAAGGTGACGGGCACTCAGCGGGCGACGTCGTACGGGTATTCGCTGTATGAGCTGCAGGCATTTCGGCAGTGATGTCAGGATGAGTGCATGACGCAGAACTATCCCCCGAACCCGAACCAGCCCTACCCGCCGCAGCAGCAGGGGTACCAGCAGGGCCCGCCGCCCGGCTACCAGCCCCCGCCGCCTGGGTATCAGCAGGGGCCGCCGCCGCAGGGCTACGGCCAGCCGGGTCCGGGGTACGCACCAGCGCCGCCGGCGCCGCAGAACGCGCCGCGCGTCGTACCGCAGGGATCGCCGTACCCGGTGCTGGTCTCGACCATGAACGACCTGCCCGGGTACGTCGCGGACACCGTCTTCGGTGAGGTCTTCGGCCTCACCGTGCGGAGCCGCGACTTCGGGTCGAACTTCACCGCCAGCTTCCGGTCCCTCGGCGGCGGTGAGGTGCCGGAGTACACCCAGATGCTGGCCGAGTCGCGGCACGTCGCCGTGATGCGAATGTGCCAGATGGCGCAGCAGATGGGCGCCAACGCGATCCTCGCGATGCGGTTCGACTGCAACGAGATCGCGCAGACGATGAGCGAGGTCGCGGCCTACGGCACCGCGGTGATCGTCCACAAGGTTGAGACCACTCCCGACGAGGATGATGTGAGTGACAGCTGACCTGAACTTCCCGCCCGGATTCCGCTGGGGTGTCTCCACCTCGGCGTACCAGATCGAAGGCGCCGTGGCCGAGGGTGGCCGCGGTCCTTCGACCTGGGACACCTTCTGCGCCGAACCCGGCAAGATTCTGAACGGCGAGACCGGGGCGGTCGCGTGCGACCACTACCACCGGTACGCCGAGGATGTCGCGCTGATGCGTGAGCTCGGGGTCGACACCTACCGGTTCTCGTTCTCCTGGCCGCGGATCCAGCCCGACGGGACCGGGCCGGGGAACGCGGCCGGTCTGGACTTCTACGACCGGCTGATCGACACATTGCTCGGCGCCGGGATCCAGCCGGCGCCGACGCTGTTCCACTGGGACACCCCACAGGCGCTGGAGGACGCGGGCGGTTGGTTGTCGCGCGACATCACCGACCGGTTCGCCGACTACGCGTCGGTGCTGGCCGGGCACTTCGCGGACCGGGTGCCGATGTGGATGACCATCAACGAGCCGATGGTGCTCACGCTGATGGGCTACTCGCTCGGTGCGCATGCCCCGGGCAAGGAGTTGATGTTCGACGCGTTGCCGGTCGCGCATCACCAGCTGCTCGCGCACGGTCGCGCCGTACAGGCTCTGCGGGCGGGCGGTGCGGTCAACATCGGCATCGCCAGCAACCACGCGCCGACCTGGCCGGCCAGCGATAGCGCCGAGGATGTCGAGGCCGCCGAGCTCTACGACAACCTGATCAACCGGCTGTTCGCCGACCCTGTCCTGCTCGGGAAGTATCCGGCCGGGTACGAGGCCGCGATGCCGGGTCCGGTCGAGGACGACCTGAAGATCATCTCGACCCCGCTCGACTGGTTCGGGCTCAACCACTACGCACCGGTGACGGTCGGAGCGGCGACTGGCCGCGCGGATGTTGGTGCGACCGACGGTATTCCGCTGCCGCCGGGGCTGCCGTTCGAGCCGCGGGCGACCGAGGGGTACGAGAAGACCGACTTCGGCTGGCCGATCGTGCCGGACGCGTTCGGGGAGGTCCTGCGCACCTTCAAGGACCGGTACGGCGATCGCCTGCCCCCGATCTACATTACCGAGAACGGGTGCGCGATCAACGACGGACCGGTTGACGGGGTGGTGGACGACCAGCGCCGGATCGCTTACCTGGATGGGTATCTGCGGTCGTTGCGGTCGGCAATCGATGACGGCGTGGACGTGCGCGGGTACTTCCAGTGGTCGTTGCTGGACAACTTCGAGTGGGCGGCCGGCTACTCGCAGCGGTTCGGGCTGGTGCACGTCGACTTCGAGACCCTCGAGCGGACGCCCAAGGCGTCGTACCACTGGTATCGCGACGTGATCGCCAAGAAATGATGACCGAGCCCACGGTGCGGGTCAGGCCAGCCTGGACCGCCGCCGTGGTGCTCGCGAACGTTGGGGTGTTCGCCGCCTGGTTCGGCCCGATCCAGGTGCTGCTGGCCAAGCAGTCCGAGGCGGTTGCTCCTGGCAACAAAGAGTTCGTCTTCGGACTGGTCACCGGGATCGGTGCGGCGGTCTCGGTGGTCGCGGCGCCGGTCTTCGGCGCTGTCTCGGACCGGACCACCTCGCGGTTCGGCCGCCGGATGCCGTGGACGCTCGGCGGTGCACTCGGTGCCGCCGCCGGCCTGTTGGTCCTGTCCGGCGCACAGGGTGTCGCGCTGATGCTCGTGGGCTGGTGCCTCGTGCAGTTGTTCGGCAACGCCGTACTGGCTGCTCAGACCGCGACGGTCCCGGATCGGGTGCCGGTCGCCCAACGCGGCGTCGTCGGCGGATGGGTCGCCGTCGCCCAGGTCCCTGGCGCACTGGTCGGCACCGCGCTCGCGACGATCGCCGGTGGCATCACCCTCGGGTACGGCGCTTGTGCCGTCTTCATGGTGCTGTCCGTCGTACCGTACGCGGTGCGTGCCCATGACGCGCCCCTGTCCGTGCAACCGCCGCCGTTCGTACTGCGCGAGTTCCTGCGCGGCTTCTGGATCAGCCCGCGGCGCTACCCGGACTTCGGGTGGGCGTGGCTGACGCGGTTCCTGTTCAACGTGGGGAACTCGATCGGTCTGCTGTATCTCTTCTACTACCTGCAGGACGAGGTCGGCGTTCCTGACGCGGCGACCGCCGTACTGATCCTGACCGCGATCTACAGCGTCTGCACGCTGACCACCGCGATCGCCTTCGGCAGTTGGTCCGACCGCACCGGCCGCCGCAAGATCTTCGTGATCTGCTCGGGTCTGGTGATGGCCGTCGCCGGCGTGATCCTCGCGTTCTGGCCCACCTGGCCGGGCGCGATCACCGGCGCGATCGTCCTCGGCATCGGCTTCGGCGTCTACCTCTCCGTCGACTTCGCCCTCATCACCGAAGTCCTCCCCAACGCCCGCGACCGCGCCAAGGACCTCGGCGTCATCAACATCGCCAACTCCTTCCCCCAAGTCCTCGCCCCCGTCGTCGCCGCTCCCATCGTCAAGCACTTCGGCGGCTACCCAGTCCTCTACCTCCTCTCCGCAGTAGTCACAGCCCTGGCCGGCGTACTAGTCAGCAAAGTCCGCTCAGTCCGCTAACCACCCGACGACCCCCTACGACATTGAGCACGGCTCAGCCATCTGCTCGCCCCAAATGTGGTTGAGGGGTGCTCAAGGTGTGCGGCCCCTTCGACCTTGAGCACGGTTCAACCATCCCTGCGGGCGTTACGCGGTTGATGGGTGCTCAAGGTGCTGGCCCGTGGTGCTCGAGTACGGCGACGCGGCCTGCCGCGCGCGTGCACCTGTACGGCGACGCGGCCTGCCGGGCGTGTGCACCTGTACGGCGACGCGGGCTGCCGCGCGCGTGCACCTGTACGGCGGGTGTCGTGACCCGCGGCGTTTGATGGGTTGACCCAGCGCGTTGTGGGTTCCTGACCCGCATGCGGTGGGGGAACCCACAACCTGATGGGTGAACCCATCAGATGGGGGCCGCCGGATGAGGGTGGAGGTGCGGTTGTCAGCCGGCGGCGGTTAGGGAGCGGGCGAGGGGGGTGGTGGCGGTGATGCGGAGGTTGGTGAGGCCGAGCCAGGTCGTGATGAGGCGGAGTTCGGCGAGGAGGGGCTCGGTGAGGTCGGGAGCGCCGGGTTCGGGGGTGATGGTGGGGACCAGGAGGGTCGAGGTGGAGCGCTCGGCCTTGAGGTCCACGCGGGCGACCAGCGCATCACCGAGGAGGAACGGGAGCACGTAGTAGCCGTGGATGCGTTCGGCGGCGGGGGTGTAGATGCTGATCCGGTAGAAGAAGTCGAAGTACTGGTGAGTGCGGTCGCGGTTCCAGATCAGTGGACCGAACGGCGACAGGAGGGCTCGCGCGTCGACCGGGCGATCCACGGCCTCGTGCCAGCGGTAGCTCTGTTTCTTGATGCCCTCGACCTGGACCGGGATGAGTTCACCGGCCTCGACGAGCTCCGCGATGATCCGGCGAGCCGTTGCGGTGGGCAACTTGTAGTGACCGCGCGTGCCGCAGAAGTCGGCCGCCGTACCGATCCCGACCCCACGTGCGGCGACCCGGACCAGCTCGCGCTGCGGATCGTCGGGCTCCGGAGCAGCCAGTACGGCGGCCGGTAGCACGCGCTCGGTGAGGTCGTAGAGCCGCTCGAAGTTCCGGCGGCCCGCGATGGTCACCAGGCCGGCGCAGTACAGGTACTCGACCGCGATCTTGGCATCCTGCCAGTTCCACATCGTGCCCGTGCTCGGGTCCGGATCCGGGTCGGTGCGCTTCCGCCGTACCTCGTCCGGACTGATCTCGCCGGCGCCCAGCGGTCCCCGCTCGGCAATGGTCGTCAGCACCTGGTCGACGAACCCGGGCCGCTCGGCCTGCAACCGCCGCATCCCCACCACCACCGCCCAGGGCGCAGTGATCTCCGGCGCGAGCTCGGCACTCCAGTCCTGTTGCTCAGCCGCCCGCATCCGATGCTTGAGCAGCGGGAAGTACTCCACCGGCAGCAATGCAGCCTTGTGCGCCCAGAAGTACTCGAAGAGCTCGCGCTTCGGCCCCCAGCTCAAATCGTCAAGCCGGTCTCGCGAATAGCCCCCCAGTCGCGAGAACAACGGCAGATAGTGCGCGCGGGTCAACACGTTCACCGCATCAACCTGCAGTACGCCGGCATCCCGGATCGCCGCCCGCATCCGCCGTACATCGATCCGACCTACCGGTCGCCCGCTCGCGAACCCTTGCGCCCCCAGCGCGATCCGTCGAGCCGCAGCGACCGGTACGTCGTCCCCCGCAAGCTTCATGAATCAGAAGCTACCGGCCTCAGCCGACAAGCGTCACCGACTGCGTCGCCTTGCGCAGCACCGCGTCGAGCTCGGCCTGGTCCTTCGCGCTCCCACCCACGGTCAGCTCGAGGTATGCCCGCTTGCCCCCGTCGAGCGTGTCGGCGTACCGGGTGGTGACGACGCGCTGCCCCCGGGCGCCGTCGGTGTAGGTGTACTTCACGTCGTAGAAGACGACCTTCTTGTTGTTCCACTGGATCTCCGACGGCGTGACCCCGTTGGACTGCGACAGGATCTTGAGCCCCGGCACCTTCTTCAGCTCAGCGGTCTTCCGCGCGACCTGAGCCTTCGGGCTCACCTTCGCGTAGATGCCGTCGATGCGCAGCATCTCGTTGGACTTGGTGAACTTCGCCTGGAACTTGTCGAGCTGCGTGAACTTCCACCCCTTCGGCGCCTGAACCGCCACGTTGCAGTGATCCGCCGAAGTCCCCCAGCACTTGTACGCGTAGCTCGGCGCCGCCGCGTCACTGGGCATCACCCCAGCGAGCACCCCCGCAACCCCAACCACCGCGGCGCTGGCCAGAACCCGAGCCATCACGTTCTTCTTCATCGTCCTACCCCCTCACGTGCCGGCCCCAGTTGGCCTGACGCGAGCTAAGACGCACGCCTCCCGACAAAAGTTGGCTCCAGAAATCACCCACCCAAAAGGGCACACCGAAGCTAGCCGAGCGATGCGTCAATCGCCCCAACCGAACCGTTCCAGCACCTCGTCGATCTGCGCGTCCGTGGCCCGCCACGACCAGCCCCGCAGTTCGATCAGCTTGATGAGCCCGAGCAGCTCCACCGGATCCTGGGCGACATAACGCTCCTCGGACGACACCGCCTCCAGCAGACCGCCACTCAACTCGTTGATCCGAAACCCGGCGGCTTCCAGTGCGAGCACTGCCGGTACGACGGTGTTCCCCGCTGAGGCGATGCGACGCAGCCTCGGGCCCCTCATCTCGTCCATCACCCAATGCTAGGTCGGTTCGCTCGAAGGACAGGAGGTGTCGGGGAATCGGCGCTGCTGTCGGCCTGGAGTGAGCGTGTTGGGCGGTATGCGTAGGCGACTACCTCCTGTTCTACGGACGATCCATGAACCTTTGGAGGGTGGTGAAGTCTTGGGGGGTCAGGGGGACGAGGCCGCGGCGGAGCTGGTAGCCCCAGTTCGCCTGCGTGGTGAGGTGGAGGGCGTCTTTGACTTCGGTGAGGGCGACGGGGACGACCTCGGCGAAGGTGATGTGGCGGCGCCAGGGTTGGACGGTGCCGTGGGAGCCCATGTCCATCGGGGCGGCTTGGTAGGGCTCGGTGTCGGCGACGATGCCGAGGGCGGTGAAGGCGCGCAGTGGGGTCTTGTCGCCGTACAGGTCGGTGGGGGAGTAGATGACGAAGCCGTCGCCTCGTCGGAGCCGCGCTACGCCGGGGCGTTTGCCGTGGTTGAGCTGGATGAAGCCGCCGGCGACCGCACGTCGCGTGTGGTCGGCGGAGACGACACCCAGCCAGGCCCTGTCGATTGTTGTCATGACCTCAGTGTCACGACGAATAGGTGACACGTTTCGTCATATATCTGGAGATCAGCGGCCAGCCCAGGAGCAGCAGCAGGACGGCGTAGATGACGTACGAGACGGGGCCGCCGACCAGACCGTGGAGTTCACCGTTGGACAGTTGCAGCGACATCCGCGCCTGCCGTTCGGCGATCGGGCCGAGGATGACGCCGATGATCAGCGGGAGCACCGGGAGTCCGAAGCGGCGCATGCCGAAGCCGAGCAGCCCGAGCAGCAGCAGGAGCAGGAGGTCGAGCGGCTGGGCATTCACGGCGTACGCGCCCATGGAGGCGAAGAAGATGATGCCCGCGTAGAGATAGGGGCGGGGGATCTGCAGCAGCTTGGCCCAGGCGGGAGCCAGCGGGAGATTCAGCAGCAGAAGCATCAGATTGCCGATGAACAGGCTGGCGATGAGCGCCCAGACCAGGCGCGACTCGCGCTGGAACAGCAGCGGCCCCGGCTGGATCCCGTACGACGTGAAGGCCGCGAGCATGACCGCGGCGGTCGCGTTGGTGGGCAGGCCGAGCGCCAGCATCGGTACCAAGGTCCCGGCCGCCGACGCGTTGTTCGCCGCCTCTGGCCCGGCCACACCCTCGATCGCGCCGTGCCCGAACTCCTCCGGGTGCTTCGACAGCCTCTTCTCGGTCGCGTACGACAGGAAGGTCGGAATCTCCGCGCCGCCGGCCGGCAGGGCCCCGATCGGGAACCCGAACGCAGTCCCCCGCAACCAGGGTTTCCACGATCGTCGCCAGTCCGACCGGCCCATCCACGGCCGGCCGACCGGGATCACCGTTCCCGGCGTACGCCGCAGATGCGCGGCCACCCACAACGCCTCGCCGACCGCGAAGATGCCCACGGCAACCACCACCACATCGATGCCGTCGGCAAGCTGGGGGATGCCGAAGGTCAGCCGCTGCTGACCGGTCACCTTGTCGATGCCGACCAGCCCGATCACCAGTCCGAGCAGCAATGACGCGAAGCCACGGATCCGTGACGAGCCCAGCACGGACGTCGCCCCGGCGAAGGCCAGCAGCATGATCGCCAGATAGTCCGGCGCACCCAGGCTGATCGCGAACTTCACCACCTGCGGCGCGACGAGGGCCAGGAGCAACGTCCCGATCGTCCCGGCGACGAAGGACCCGATCGCGGCGGTCGCCAAGGCCTGCGCGGCCCGGCCGGACCGGGCCATCTTGTTGCCTTCGATCGCCGTCACCACCGACGCCGATTCGCCCGGCGTATTCAGCAGGATCGACGTCGTCGAGCCGCCGTACATGCCGCCGTAGAAGATCCCGGCGAAGAGGATGAACGCCTGGACCGGCTCCAGCCCGTACGTGATCGGCAGCAGCAACGCGACCGTCATCGCCGGCCCGATCCCCGGGAGCACGCCGACCGCCGTACCGACGGTCACCCCGAGCAACGCGAGCAGCAGGTTCATCGGGGTCAGCACGTCACCGAACCCGGTCAGGAGATTCGCGAGGTTCCCCATCACAAGATCCCTTGCAGTACGCCGGCCGGGAGGTTCACACCGAGCCCGATCGCGAACAGGTAGAACGTGATCAGCGACAGTGCGACCGCGATCAGCAGGTTCCGCAGGTAGTGCCGGCTGCCCAGGGCGTAAGCCGAACCCCAGAACAGCACCGCCCCGCTGATCACCCAGCCGGCCGGCTCGATCAGCACGAGGTTCACCACGAACGACGCGATCAGCAGCAGCACGGTCTTCCAGTCCACCGCGGAGGTGGGGTCGACGTCCTCACCACCTTCCGCCTCGCCGGTTCCCCCGCGCGCCACGTCGACGGCGTACAGGACCGCGATCACCAGCAGCAGCACCCCGAGCACGACCGGCACCGGCTTGGGCCCGATCGGATCGTTGCTGTTGGCAATGTGCTGGATCCGGAGCGCATCGACGATCACCAGGCCGCCGACCGCCGCCAGAAACCCGCAAACGCCGTACTGCGCCTTGTCCGTACGGCGTCCAACGGTCGCGTCGACCACCGTCATGCCCCGAGGCCCAGCTTGGTCAGGACGTCCGCGACCGCCTTGTCCTGCTCGGCCAGGAAGGCGCCGAAAGCGTCGCCGGTCAGGAAGGCATCGGTCCAGCCATGCTTGGTCAGTTCGGCCTTCCATTCGGCCGAGTCGTGCATCCGGGTGAGCGCGTCGATCCAGACCTGCTTGTCGGCGGTACTGATCTCCGGCGGTGCGACGATCCCGCGCCAGTTGGTGAAGACCAGATCGATCCCCGATCCCTTCAGCGTCGGCACGTCCTTCAGCGCATCCACCGGCTGCTCACTCGTCACCGCCAGTACCCGCACCTGCCCGCTCTCGACCTGGTCCAGGAATTCGCCGAACCCGCTCGCCCCGAAGGAGATCTTGCTGCCCAGCAACGCCGGCAGCAGCTCGCCGCCGCCGTCGTACGAGATGTAGTTGACCTGCTTGGGGTCGATCCCGACCGCTTGCGCGAGCTGCATCGGCAGCAGGTGGTCCGGTCCGCCGGCCGACGATCCGCCACCGACCGGGAACTGCTTCGGGTTCGCCTTCCAGGCCGCGACCAGGTCACCGATCGTCCGGTACGGCGAGTTCTTCGGGACCACGATCGCCCCGGCCTCCTCGATCAGCTTCGCCAGCGGGGTCGTCTGGGTGAGCGTCGCCTTGGACTTCGACGTGTACGTCGCCCCGACCACCCCGAGCCCCATCTGGAGCGCGAGCTTGCCGTTCCCCTTCTCGTTGACGGTCCGCTGCAGCCCGACCGTCCCACCGGCACCCGGCAGGTTGAAGACCTGCAGGCCGGACGTGATCTTCGCGTCGTCCATCACCTTCGCGGCCACCCGCGCCGTCGTGTCGTACCCACCACCGGCCGTGTTCGGCACCATCAGCCGCAACCCGCTCACCGGCTTCCCACCGCCAGGCGCCGCCGAATCCTTCTTCTCCGCCGTCGCCCCACACGCCGTACCGGCCAGCAGCACCAGCGCCGCACCGGCCGTCACCCAAATCTTCGCCCGCATCGCCCATTCCCTTCCCGAACCACCAGCCACCGCGCCCACCCACCCGCCCCATTTGACTGCCTAGCCACGCAGATCGGGGGTTCTCCACCCTGAATATCGGTGCAGAACCCCCAATCTCGGTGCCTAGCCAGCGAAATGGGGGTCGGGGAGAGGGGGCGCGCTTGGGGTTGATGGTGGGGGGAGGGACGGTACGGCGTCTGCGTTGTGACCGCAGCGGTGGTTGAGTTCATTGTGGTCACGACTCGATCCGGGCTGAAGGGTGGCCTTCACGGGGTTCCACCAGTGATCATGCGGCCGTGGCGTTGCGAATCGGGAAGCGGCCGACCCTGGCCGGCCAGCTGCTGGTGCTGCAGCTGGCGATCGTGGTGGTGGTGCTGGTCGCCGTCGCCGCGGTCTCGCTCGCCCAGTCGGCCGCCACCTTCAACCGGGTCGAGGGCCGCCGGGTGACCGCGCTGGCCGAGCAGCTGGCCGGCAACCAGACGCTGCGGTTCGGAATCCGGCACCCCGTACCGGCCGAAGTACTCGCCCCGCTGCTGACGACCACGCTCACGCAGTCCGGCGTCACCTCGATCACCGTCGCGGCTGCGGACGGCCGGATCATCGCGGCCACCAACCTGACCACCATCGATGGCGCGATGACGTTGGGTGATCCGGGGGTCGCGGATGGTCGCGGCTGGTCCGGTGAGCTGCGCATCGACGACGAGCAGGAGCTCGTCTCCCAGGTCCCGGTGCTCAGTCAGGGAGTGGACGCGAACAATCTGCCGGACGGTTCACTGGGCGAGCGGATCGGCACGGTGATGGTCGGCGAACGCGTGCCATCGGTCCTGGAACGGCTGCGCGGGGCATCGTCGTACCTGGCGATCTATCTCGGGATCGCTTGTCTGCTGGGCCTACTCGGTTCGTGGTTGCTCGCGCGCCGGATCAAGCGCCAGACGCTCGGCCTCGAACCGCGCGAGATCGTCGGCCTGGCCGAACACCGCGAGGCGATGCTCTACGGCCTCGCCGAGGGAGTCGTTGCCCTCGACCCCCACTTGCGGGTGACGCTGGTGAACGACGTCGGCCGGCGGCTGCTCGACCTGCCGGCCGACGCGGTCGGCCGCAGCCTGCGTGAGCTGGGCATCGAGGGCCGGCTGCGCGAGGTGCTGGCCGGTGAGCAGGACGGCGATGCCGCTCGCGACGCGGTCGTCGTCCGGCGCGGGCGCGTGCTGGTGATGAACCGGATGGACGTCGCCAAGGACGGCCGCTCGCTCGGCTCGGTCACCACACTGCGCGACCGGACCGAACTGGCCCAGCTGGAGCGTGAACTCGGCTCGTTCCGCAGCTCGGCCGAACTGCTCCGCGCCCAGACCCACGAGTTCGCCAACCAGTTGCACACGATCTCCGGACTGATCCAGATCGGTGAGTACGACGAGGTGGTCGCGTACGTCGGTGCGCTCAATCGCTACCGCGAGTCACTCGACCTGACGCTCACCCGCCGGGTCCACGACACCGCGGTCGCCGCGCTGCTGATGGCGAAGTCCTCGGTCGCTGCCGAACGCCGCGTCGAGCTCCGCGTCTCCGAACGGACCACGGTGCAGCGGCTCGCACCGGAGCTGTCGGCCGATATCGCGACCGTGGTCGGCAACCTCGTCGACAACGCGGTCGATGCCGCCGCCCAGTCCGGGACGCCGCTGTCGCCGGCCTGGGTCGAGGTCGAGCTGCGGCAGGATGCCGCCAGTATCGAGATCGAGGTCCGCGACTCCGGCCCCGGGATCGCGCCGGAGCTGGCCCAGGAGGTGTTCGCGCACGGATTCACCACCAAGGCCGCGGCTGAAGGTGAGCGTGGGATCGGGCTCGCGATGATCCGGCTGATCTGCCGGCGCCGCGGCGGCGAGGTCGCGGTCACCAACCTCGACGACGGCGGTGCCGCGTTCGTGGCCCGGATGTCCGTGCAGCCGTTGCCGGAGGGAGCCCGATGATCACGGTGCTGGTGGTCGACGACGATTTCATGGTGGCCCGGATCCATCGCGGCTTCGTGGAGCGCGTGGACGGTTTCGAGGTCGTCGGTACGGCGAACTCCGGCGAGCAGGCGTTGACCGCGATCCGCGAGCTCCGCCCGGATCTCGTGCTGCTCGACCTCTACCTGCCGGACACGTTCGGCATCGACCTGATCGCCCAGTTGCGATCCGCGCAGCCGGACTGCGACATCCTGGTGATCACCGCGGCGCGCGAGGCGGACGCCGTACGGGGTGCTGTTCGGCAGGGCGTGGTGAACTACCTGCTGAAACCCTTCGGCTTCGAGGATCTGCGGTCGCGCCTGCAGCAGTATGCGCGGCAGCGGGCCAGCGTGCCCGATCAGGTGACCAGCCAGGCGGACGTCGATCGGGTGCTCACGCCGACGAGACCGGCCGGCAATCGGCTGCCGAAGGGACTCAGCCAGGAGACAGCCGAGCTGGTGTCCACCGCGCTCAAGGCCGCCGACAGCCTGTCCGCGGCGGAGTGTGCTGAGCAGGTCGGATTGTCCAGGGTCAGCGCCCGCCGCTACCTTGAGTTCTTCTGCACACGGAACCAGGCGGTCGTTGCCCTCCGGTACGGTTCGACGGGCCGTCCGGAACGCCGCTATCGCTGGCACACATAGAGTGCCTGGCATGCCGATGTTCTCGTTCGAAGGTAAGAGTCCGACCGTGCACCCGGAGGCATGGGTCGCGCCGACCGCGACGCTGGTGGGTGATGTGGTCGTCGAGGCCGGGGCGTCGATCTGGTACGGCGTGGTGATCCGGGCCGACCTGGCCACGATCACGATCCGGGCCGGGGCGAACATCCAGGACAACACCGTGATTCACGCCGGGCACACCGGGTGTGAGGTCGGGGTGAACGCGACGGTCGGGCACCTGTGCCTCGTGCACGACTGCGTGATCGGCGAGCAGGCCCTCGTCGGGAACGGCGCGATCGTGCTGGACGGCGCCGTCGTCGGCGCCCGCACGTTGATCGCGGCCGGGGCGACCGTCACTCCGGGAGCGGTGATCCCGCCGGAGTCGGTGGCGATGGGGAGCCCGGCGAAGAAGATCGTCCCGCTGGAGGGGACGGCCAAATTCTTCGTCGATCACAACGCGACCGTGTACCACGATCTGGCCCGCCGGCACGCGGAGACCGCCGTACAAGTCGACTGACCTTTGGTCGGTGGGCCCTCGGGGCGCGATGCGTCAGCGCCCCGAGGGCCCCACCGTGGGCTGGCTGCTCAACCCGTCAAAACTCAGGTACCCACGGCCTTGCTTTTGAAAAGCACCCTGCTGTGAAAGCACTCTGAAAGAACCTCCCGCGAAGCTACGGTGTCGAGACAACCGAGGGAGGGGTTCCATGACCGAGATCGCGAACACCGGGGCCTTCGTCGTCGATCGCGCCGACGGGCGGGACGACGGTGACGGCTGGGAAGAAAACTACACCGAGCTACCGGGTGGTGCCGGTGTGTCACTGATTCTCGAATCCACCACCAAGGAAGGTGCCGGCCCTCGCCTGCACCTGCACCCGTACGCCGAAACGTTCATCATCCGGCGCGGATCGGCCACCTTCACGGTCGCTGACCAGCAGGTGGTCGCCCACGCCGGCCAGATCCTCGTCGTACCGGCCGAGACCCCGCACAAGTTCCGCACGGGTCCTGGCGGCTACGAGGCGCTGCACATCCACGCCAACGCCACCTTCGAAACCACCTGGCTGGAGTAGCTCAGCCCAGGGTGAAGGCGGCGGCCCGGATCTCATCTTCCAGCGTCACCTGGCCGATCGTAGTCCGGGTCGATGTTGTGGTTGCCGCGGAACAGGTTGCCGGGATCGTACTGTCGCTTCAGCGCGGCGAGCTTCTCGTAGGTCTGCGCCGGGTAGACCGCATCGACCTCGATCGTGGACAAGAAGTTCGCGTAGGCGCCGGTGCTGTGCGGCGCGAGCCGTTCCCAGAGCGCGTCCAGCGCCGGCCGTGCGGCCGCGATCGCTGAGGCCGGTCCGATGTTCGTGGTCACGAACATCAACTCAGCCTGCCGATACGGGTACGCCGTGGCGTCGGCGGCAACGCGCGCGACCGCACCACCCACACTCCGTACGGCGATGATCGGTGAACCCGCGGTCGCCCCGGACTCGGCCAGGATCCTGAGCACCTCGGAGACGGACTCCTTGTCCACAAAGGCGCTTCGGGTCACGAACTCGATGCCAGGCGGCGGTGTCTGGCCAGCCACCAGGATCTCCGCGTACGGCGTCAGTGTGACGTCATCCGCGATCACCGTGCCGAGCGCGCGGATCGGGTCGAGCGCCGTCGCGTCATCACCGTCCCAGGTGACCTGAATCTCGACCGGCGCGTTCGGCCCACCCAGGAAGGGATTGGCGAAGGTCGCGATCGACGTGAGCTCGTCCGGCGCCGTACGAACGTAGTCCGCCCAGCCCTGCAGCACGCTCGCCGCCTCAGCCGCCGGGAACGCGATCTTCCCGTGCAGAACCTCGGTCGTCGGATGCGCCGCGAACTCGAACGCCGTCACCACTCCAAAGTTGCCCCCGCCACCGCGCAACCCCCAGAGCAGCTCCGGATGCTCGTCGGCCGACGCCCGTACGACGTCCCCGTCGGCCGTCACCACCTCCGCGGCCACCAACTGGTCGAGCGCGAGCCCGTACTTCCGGACCTTCCACCCGATCCCGCCACTCAGCGTCAGCCCGCCGACGCCCACACTCCGCGTGTCACCCGACGAGATCGCCAGCCCGTACGGCGCCAGCGCATCCGCCACCTGCCCCCAGGTCGCGCCACCGCCGATCCGCACCAGCCGTTCGTCGAGCACCAGCACATCGGCCAGCCCGCTGAGATCCAGTACGACGCCATCATCGTTCGTACCGAATCCCGCGAACGCGTGCCCGCCGCCGCGCACCGCCAACGCCAGCCCCGTGTCCACCGCGAACCGCACTACCGCCTGGACGTCCGCCACGCTCCGGGGCCGCACCACGCCAACCGGTCGGCCGGTCCCGAACACGGTCCGGCTGGCCGCGTCGTACTCGGCCGAACCCGCCTCAACAATCTCCCCACCGAACTCACGCCGTAGCTCATCAAATGTCATGCCCACGTGACGCCGGCGAGACGATCCGTGTGACAACCTCGCGATGTGACCCAGCGCACATCCAGGTCAGGGGAGGCGGATCGTCACCAACGTCGTCTCGATGTTGCTGTCGACGAGGTTGCAGGCAGCGTCGAAGGCGGCCGGGCCGTCGGTCATCCCGAAGTCGTTGTCGTTGATGACCACGAGCGTGTGCTTCGAGGTCAGCGCGACACCCTCGATCTTCTTCGGAGCACCAGCGACCGTGTTCAGGTCCAGGAAGAGCTTCTTCGCCAACACCGGTACGCCGGACGCAACCGGGTCGGCGAGTGCTTCCAGCGAAGGCGCGGTCGCGGTGTCGTCCCACTTGGTGCCGAGCACGTTGTCGCGATCACGCAGTACGACGCGGTGCAGGCGAGCCGCGTTGTCGGTGCGCTCCTGGACGAGCAGGGTCTCGTGGCCGACCGCGATCACCGAGGAGATCTTCAGCTCGGTGGTCTTGTCCTCGCCGGGGTCGACGACGCCGACCGGGTCGAAGCGGTAGACGTACTCAGCGGTGACCTTGCCGCGGTGCGGTGAGAACCGGACCAGCCGCGTGGTGAGAGACGCCTCGCCGATCTTCTTGCTCGGGTTGAGCAACGGGCTCTGCAGCGCCAGCACCAGATCTCCGCCGGGCAGCTGGGCCAGACCCTCGAAGCCGCGGTTGATCTTGCGGGTCAGGAAGATCGCGGGCAACGCCTCGATCACCGGGTAGTCGGTCCCGGTCAGGTTCAGGCCCTTCGGCACGTACCGTGCGAGCACCCGGCCGCGGGACGAGATGTGCACCAGCGACGGCCCGTACTCGTCGACCAGCCAGAAGGTGCCGTCGTTCGCGCGGACGATGCCCTCGGTGTCCAGCCCGTTCGGGTTGACGGCCAGCCGGGTCGAGGCGTCGTACGTGTAAGGCAGTTCGTCGCGGCTCTCCTGGTTGGAGAGCCCGGTGACCGGGTCGCCGTGGCGCGTGGTGATCGGGATCGCCGACAGCACCCGAAGCTTGGTGCCGTCGACCTTGACCCGGACGATCGCCGGGTCGAACCCGGGCACCGGGAACGTGCGACGGTTGGCGCCGTCGATCTTGATCTGGCCGTTCGGTCCGCGGTCGGTGATGGTCCAGAACTCACCGGGCCGGCCGGCCGGGAAGATGTCGCTGCCGATCCCGCCGAGGTCGACCTTGCGGTCGTTGCCGACCGAGTGCCGGATCAACGAGTTGGAGAACGCCCCGAGGCTGATGTCCGGCAGCGTCGCCGTCCCCACCACCTTGGCCTGTACCGGCGGCCGCTCATGCGCTTGCGCCCCGCTTGCCACCAACGTCGCCGCGGTCAACGCCGCAGCCCCCACCCACGCGATCCGACTCAACATGAGCCAGACCCTCGCCGCAACCGGTGAACACCGGTTGGCCTGGTGGTGAACCTGGACGAAATCCGTCAGCCCAGGCACTCCTTCAGCGCGCTCACCAACCGATTCGCGCCAGACATTCGAACGGTTATCCCCTGATCTCGACCCTTCTCCCCTGAAAATTTGAGGGGAAAAGGGTGCATTTCAAGGGATATCCGCCCAAATGCTGCCGGATCAGCAGCGCGGCCTCGGGGTTCACCCGCTACCAGCGCTAACGTCCGAACGATCGGAGGGCCCGTCTCCGGTCCTTCGGACGTTACGAGGGGCACAGCGCTAACGTCCGAACGATCGGAGGGCCCGTCTTCGGTTCTTCGGACGTTGTGAGGAACGCTGCGCTAACGTCCGAACGTTCGGAGGGCCCGTCTCCGGTTCTTCGGACGTTGCGAGGAACGCTGCGCTAACGTCCGAACGTTCGGAGGGCCCGTCTCCGGTTCTTCGGACGTTGCGAGGAACGCTGCGCTAACGTCCGAACGATCGGAGGGCCCGTCTCCGGTCCTTCGGACGTTAGCGGCGCTGGGCGCGATTGTGCTGGGTTTGCGGATGATTGCTGCCGCTATTTGGCAGTAACTCCACGCAAAGGGTGTGCGGGCGGCTCGGCCACCTGCGGCGGCCGACTGAAGCCTTCGGGTTGCGGCGGCTTGTGGCTGAGCCGGGTGGTGCGGTTGGCGATCGCGTTCACGATGCCTGGGTCTGACGGGCTGTGGCTGAGGTAGTGGTGCCGTCGCTGGATAGGTGACCGTCGCAGAAGGCTGGGGACATTTGCCTGTCGATACAGGTCAGTACCGCACCCCGGCCCCTACCGAACCACCCACGCAAACCACCCGGGCGGTCAGCTAGGCGGCCTCCGCACCACCGACCTCAGCCACAGCCCGGTACCTCAAGCAACGGGAACCGCGGTCGCCGACCGCACCATCCCCCTCAACCACAGACCGCCTCCGCCACACTGCTGTCAGCAAATCGGCCGCAGCGGCGATCAACCACCGTGGACGTCCTCGGCCGCAGCCGAGCGGCGGCCGGGGAGGGCCGTTTACGGCAGCAGGAACTTCTGGATCGGTAGGGCGTTGCAGGCGTTGATGACTAGTTTGGTGCCGTCGGTGGACTTGCCGTCGGCGGGTTCCAGGCACAGGCCGGAGCGGACGTTGAGGAGGGTGCCGTCGGCTCGGGGTGTCCACTTCTGGCCGGGATTGTTGTCGCAGGTCCACAGCACGGCTGGGCTGTTGGGCGCCGTACTGCGGGCGTCGAGGCACTTGCCGAGGGATGAGCGCATGGTGCCGTTGTCGAGGACGAGCCAGCGCTGAGCCGTCGTACCGTTGCAGGCCCACAGTTGGACCTGGGTTCCGTCCGCGGTTTGTGATTGCGGTACGTCGGTGCACTTGCCGGCGATGCCGGTCACGTCGCCCTCGTCGGTGTAGACGCCCATCTCCCACAGGCCGTTGTAGCTGCCGGCCACGCCTCGCGCGGTGATGTTGATCTGCACGAACCGGGCTTTCACCGAGGTGAAGCCGAGGCTGTCGACGAAGCCGTCGCCGGTCTTGGTCGAGTAGACCGTCTTCCAGGTCCGGCCGCTCTCGAGCACCTGGATCGTGTACGCCTTCGCGTACGACGTCGACAGCCAGTTCAGGAGTACCCGGTTGACCACCTGGACCCGTCCGAGGTCGACCCGCAACCACTGCGGATCGCTGCGCGCGCTCGACCAGAAGGTCGCCGCGTTGCCATCGACCGCGAGTGATCCGGGCCGATTGCCGTAGACGCTCGAAGTCGTCACCGGGCGGTTCAACGCCAGGTTCCGCTTCGGCACGTACGTCGCCGTGTACGTCGACTCCGCCTCGGGCGCGAGGAAGTTGTGGTTCCGAGCGCCGCCGTCAGACCAAGAAGCGAACTTGGACAGACCCGGGCCCACCAGCTGCACCGGATCCGCCGACACCGAACCGCTCGACCCGGTGATCGTGGTCGCGGTCGCCGGGGCCTTCAGGTTCTTGTCCAGATAGGTGACCTGCAGTCCGGTCGGCTGGGTCGCGAAGTTGAGCTTGGTCGTCTTCGGGTCCAGCCGGACGCTCTTCACATCGGTCAGCCCACCGGCGTCCTTCGCGGTCAGCCGCAGCTCCAGGTACGACGGATACTCGTGATCCGGTGCTGCGAAGGAACCGCTCAGACCGGTCGTCGAGGTGATTTGGTGCTCATGGCAATCACTTGGACAGTGATGCATGATCAGTGACCAGGTCAGCGCGGAACCCGGCAGTGACCCCTGTTCCGCATCCGATGCCGAGCCGGAGAACGAGATCGTGTCACCGACCTTCCAGGTGAGCGCTGGGCCGGGGGACGTGATCGAGGCGGTCGGTGCCGTGTTGCCGACGTTGATCTGGGTCGACGTTGTCGTCGTACCGCCCTTGCCGTCACTCACCTTCAGCCGAACAGTCACGGGACCGTTGCTCGGGTAGGTGTACTGCGGCTTCGCGGCGGTGGAGTCGTCGTACTGGCCGTCGCCGTCGAGGTCCCACGCATAGGTGAGCGGATCGTTGTCGGCGTCGCTGGAGGCGGTGCCGTCGAAGGTGACTTGCAGCGGCGCGTTCCCACTGGTTCGGTCGGACTGGATCATCGCGGTGGGCGGGTTGTTCGTCGCGCTGTAGACGTACCGCTTGATCGCACCGTTGTCGTAGTCGACCGCGAACAGGTCGCCACCCGGGCCGGTGACCAGCCGGGTCGATCCGTAGCCGGACGCGAACTGCACGATGTGCGCCGGATCCGGCAGGCCGTTGCTGCCCGCGAGCATCGCCCAGACACATCGCCGGCTGTAGTCGCCGAAGAACAGGGCGCCCTTGTACTCGGCCGGATAGTTGCCTCCGGCATAGAACGCCAGGCCGGTGAGCGAGGAACTGCCAACCGTGCAGGTCTCATCCGGTACGACGTGCGCCGAGTGGTTGTAGGCGTAGTACGGCGCGGCGACCGCGGCCGGGCCGGCGGCGTACAGGTTCTCGCAGATGTTGAGATTGGCCGCGTCGAAGGACTTCAGCCGCCCAGCGCCCTCGTAGCAAGGCCAGCCGAAGTTCGTGACGCCGGCGGTCGGGACGGTGATCCGGTTGATCTCCTCCCAGACCTGGTATCCGACATCGCCGGCCCACAGTTCGTTGGTGCCGGGACGGAAGGTGAACCGCATCGGGTTGCGCAAACCCTCGGCGACGATCCGACGGGCGTTCAGGTCGGGGCTGGACAGCAATGGGTTGCCGGGTGCGGCCTGGCCGTTGTCAGGGTTGATCCGGATGATCGAGCCGTCGAGCGTGACCGGGTCGCCGCTGGTGCGGAGGTCCTGAGCCCGGAGCGAACCGCCTTCCGCGGTGGGAGGCGTGAGGGTGGCGCCGACTGGCGCGGGCCCGTCGCCGCAAGGGTTGTCCGGGGTCGCGTCGGCCGTCTCATCGCCGTCTTGGCCGTAGTCGGCGTAGATGAAGCTCGCGCCGTCACCGCCACCGGCGTACAGCATGCCGTCGGGACCGAACTCGATCGTGCCGATCGAGTGGCTGGGGAAGACCTGGCACCAGTCCTCGACCAGCACCTGCTCGGAGACCGTCGACCCGGTCTGCGTCAGCACCGCCAGCCGCGCACTCGCCTGACAACCATCGCTGGTCGGACCGGGCGGCGACGGACACGGGTCGTCGGTCGCGTCCGCCGTACCCCACTTGGGTGCCTGCCCGCCGATCAGTGCGTCGTGCGTGTACAGCACGTAGATCCGTGGGTCCGCCGGGAAGTTCGGGTGCAGCGCGAGCCCGAGCAGACCGCGGTCCCAGAAGTTGTAGACCTCGGTCCGCAGATCGGCGTACACGCTCGGCGTCGGGTCGTCGAGCGAGTCGAAGACCTTGATCAGCCCGCTCTTCTCGGCCACGAACACCCGGCCGTCCGGCGAGAACGCGACGTTCGTCGGGTTGCTCAGCCCACTGAACACGGTCTGCTCGCTGAACCCACTCGGCGCGGCCACGGCACGCGCCGACCCTGTCGCCACCAGCGGCACCAGCAGTGACACACAGATCACAGCCAGCACCCGCCGCAGCGCATCGGCGGAAAAACGCATAACAAAAGCCCCCAGTGCACACTAATCCCCACGCCCCCGTGAGCCCCGTCAGAATGCGGCCTCAGGTCCGAACTGCGCAAGGGGGTATCGCCGAACCGGTCCGCTCAGCGTTGACGTCAGGAGAATGTGGACGTGGAGACGAAGACTGTTGTCGCGGTGGTGACCGTGGGGGATCGGTACGTCGGTACGTCGCTTCCCTCGACGGTGGATCGGGTGTGGTGACTTCCACCCGGCAACTGGGTGCTCGGACGGGACGACCCGAACGATCGTCGACTGGCCGACGCTTTCGTCGGTCATCCCGCAGCCGACCTGCGCCGCCTTTACGACTGGTTGCCACCGGAGAAGCGCGACCACGTCGCCACCGTCTGGGCAGCCGCCTGGAAGCGCCACCTCCGCGACAGCGATCCGCTGCGCGCGTTGGCCCCGATGGCGGTGATCGCGCCGCTCTACGGCGCGGTGCTCTACCAGAAGTTCCTCGACAACATCGAGCCCAGCGAACGGGTCTACCACGAAGGCGATCCGGCCGCCGGTATCCGTACTGCCAGTGTTGCCTCAGGCAACTTATGACCCGGTACGCCGGAGCAGGTCGACCGGGCTGAGGGCGACCGCAGTCGGTTACTCGCTGTGACTTTCCGAGCTGCGGCCATCCGGCGACGGGTCGGCGCCGAAGGGAGGTTGTGGATCGATCTGACCGTTGGCGACTCGTTGCGTGCTGCGCAGCACGGCATTCTGTCCGCCGTTGCCGGTACGCTGAAGCTGGCTGCACTTCCCGGACACCGGCGCCGCCTTGTGAGGTCAAGGCCACACGAGGTTTGTTCGTAAGGGCAGTCGATCCCGGGCCCGGCGCGGTTAGCCTGGACAGGGACGTCGTTGACCGAGCAGTGGCTGTGGCCCGAAGGGGTGGGGATCCGTCGTGGTGAATGGCCGGGACAACAACGGATGTTGCGGCTGGCAAGAGCCGGCTGGCGCAGTGGACACCCGATGACCGCCGCGGAGACCTCGCGGGTCCGGTACCGGCGCCCGCGCCGGGCGGAGACCGTCGAGGCGCGGCTGCTCGAGCATGTCAACCGGTTGGGTGACGAGCATCCGCCGATCCCGTTGGACAGCGCGGACTTCAGCATGAAACGACCAGACCTGTTGGCCAGCAGGTTCGGTGGTGTGCTGGCCTACATGACCCGGGTCGAGCTCGAGGTCGAGCGCAATGTGCTCGAGCTGAACCTGCTGCTCCCGGACCCGCCGCCGGTCGACAAGCTCTTCTATGCCGACGTCTGGTCGCCGCAGGAGATCCACCACGGCCTGCTGCTGGACCGGTTGCAGACCTTGGCCGGCCTGCCGGTCTCGGCGCCGAACGTCGACAAGATCTCGTTCCAGCTGCGGTTCCTGGGTGCGCTCGCGCATCTGCCGGTGATCCAGGACATCAGCCGGATGCTCTATTACCTGACCGGCGTCGCCACCGAGAAGTCCGCGATCCTGGCCTACAACCTGCTCCACAAGGGGCTGCTGGATCTTGACGAGCGCGCGGTCGCGTCGACGATCATCGCGCCGATCCGTCGCCAGGAGCCCGGTCACTTCGCGTACTACAAGATCGCCGCCCGCGGCCTGTGGGAAGAGATGGCCCCGTGGCAGAAGTGGCTGACCCGGCTCTTGCGCAAACAGTCGTTCGAGGTCGTCGGTGCGTACAACAAGCGCCAGCGGGCCGAGTTCGGCGGCGTGATGGAGGACCTGGGGATCACCGCCGAGGGTGACGAAGGCATCCGGAAGTATGCGCAGCAGGTCGGCCAGGTCGAGCTCGAGCTGCTCTTCGCGCAGCGCCAGGGACTGCGGCTGCCGAGCTATGTCCTCGACTCGTTCCGCAGCGCCTTCCGGCTCTACCGCCGCAGCTGATCAGTACGGACTGTTTCGACTCCGTTGCGTAGCGGAGTGGTCCCGGCGAATCGCTTGCTTTGCTCTGGACAGTGGGTGGAGGCTCAGCTATACGTTAGGCCCCCGTTAAGCTGCCGCCCCCACTGGAGTTCGTTGATGAGCTCGATCCGCCTCGACTCGATCACGAAGTCGTACGACGGGGAACACCTTGCCGTCAGCAAATTGTCGCTGAGCGTGGCCGATGGGGAGTTCATGGTCCTGCTCGGGCCGTCGGGGTGCGGGAAGTCGACCGTCCTGCGGATGATGGCCGGGCTGGAGCAGATCACTGCCGGGGACCTGTACTTCGGCGAGGAGCACGCGAACTGGATGGCGCCGGGAGATCGCGGCGTCGCGATGGTTTTCCAGAACGGCGCCTTGTACCCGAACAAGACGGTCCGCGGGAACATCACCTTTCCGCTGCAGATGGCCGGCGAGAAACCCGAGGAAGCCAACGAGAAGGCCCATCAGTTGGCCGGTGTCCTGGGGATCCAGCAGACGCTGAATCGCTTGCCGCAGACGCTGTCCGGCGGTCAGCGGCAGCGGGTCGCGATCGGGCGCGCGATCGTGCGGCAGCCCTCGGCGTTCCTGATGGACGAACCGCTGTCGAACCTGGACGCTGCGATGCGGACCGAGCTCCGCCAGGAGATCGGCGCGATGACTCGTGACCTGGGCATCACCACCGTCTACGTCACGCACGATCAGGTCGAGGCGCTGACCCTCGCCGACCGGATCGCCGTCATGCGCGACGGCCGGCTGGAGGATGTCGGCACCCCGGCCGAGGTTTTCGACGACCCCGCCACCGCGTTCGTGGCCGGATTCCTCGGCGTACCGCGGATCAACCTGCTGTCCAGCTCGGTCCGCGCCGACAACGGCCGGGTCAGCCTGGTGCTCGGCGGCGGCCAGGCGCTCCACCTCGACCCGGACGATCGCCGTACGACGCTGCTGCTCCGTCGCGGTGGTGAGGAGATCATCATCGGCGTCCGCAGCGACGCGCTCACCCTCGACGGTGAATCGGCGAACCGGCTCTCCGGCAGGCTGCGGACGCTCGAATACCACGGCCACCAGTGGATCGCTTATGTCGAGGCCGGGATCGACATGGTCAACCCTGACCTGATCGGCCGCCACAAGCCCGAACGCCTCAGCAACCATTCCCGGCGGTCGTTCTGGCGCCGGGCCGGTCGGGCCACGAAGCGTTCCGGCCTCCTGCACCGCCGCAGCTTCGCCCAGCAGGCCATGGCCGAGATCTCCACACCGACCCACCGTCGCGCCGACCTCGTCGTCGAACTGCACTCCAGTACGCCGCACGTTCCGGGCGATCAGGTCAGCTTCGCCGTCGACATGAACCGGGTCTACCTCTTCGACCGCCACGGCCTCCGCATCGACCGCGTAACCCGCTAACCACCCCCGCCGTACCCCGTCCCTAACGTCCGAACAACCGAAGACCACGTCTGCAGTCCTTCGGACGTTAGGGGTCTGGCGTCCGTAACGTCCGAACAACCGAAGACCACGTCAGCGGTCCTTCGGACGTTAGAGCGCCGCCGTCCGTAACGTCCGAAGGACTCGCACGCCATGTCTCCGATCGTTCGGACGTTAGAGCGCCGCCGTCTTAACGTCCGAACAACCGCACACCCCGTCTCCGATCGTTCGGACGTTAGGCACCGCGGCAGCGTGATGACGCCGACCCCTTGCCCAACGGGCTTTGGGGTGTGCTTGGCGTTCGTGTGGGGAGGGGCCGCCTCGTCCCGAATCACCTTGTGCACCCCTCAACCACCGAGCGGTCTTCGAAATGGTTGAGCCGTGCTCAAAGTCCGGCGGTCAGTCCACCTTGAGCACCGGTCAACCACTTGTGGGGCGGGGAGATGGCTGGGCCGTGCTCAACGTCGTACCGACTCACGCGGAGATCCTCGCACTCACCGACCGCGCTTTGCGTTGCCTGTGGATGACGCGGCCGACAGCCCAGTGGACTCACTTTGTGCACCGTTCAACCACGCGACGCCCGCTGGAGTGGCTGAGCCGTGCTCAACGTCCGGCGGTCAGTCCACCTTGAGCACCGGTCAACGAGTTTTGGGGCGGGGAAATGGCTGAGCCGTGCTCAACGTCGTACCGACTCCCGCAAAGACCCTCGCACTCACCGACCGCGCTTTGCGTTGCCTGTGGATGACGCGGCCGACAACCCAGTGGACTCACTTTGTGCACCGATCAACCACGCGACGCCCGCTGGAGTGGTTGAGCCGTGCTCAAAGTCCGACGGTCCGTCCACCTTGAGCACCGGTCAACCACTTTTGGGGCGGGGAGATGGCTGGGCCGTGCTCAACGTCGTACCGAGTCAGGCGGTGTGGGCTGGGGCGGTGGAGGCTCGTTCGATCAGTTGGACGTCGAGGGTGATGGGGGAGTCGGGGTGCTGCTGCTTCTCGATGGTGGCGAGTAGGCGCTCGACCGCGAGGGCGGCCTTTTGGGGGATGTCTTGGGCGACGGTGGTGAGTTTGGGCGTGACGTACTCGCTCAAGTCGAGGTTGTCGAACCCGACGACGGAGAACCGGTCGGGGACCGGGTGGCCGGTGTCGGCGAGGCCTTCCATGATGCCGATGGCGAGGATGTCGGCGGTGGCGAAGACTGCGGTGGCGTCGGGGTGGTCGGTGGGGATGCGGCGGCCGAGGTCGCGGCCGGTGCTGTGAGTGGTGGTCTCGACGGTGACCACGCGCTCGGTCCAGGTCAGGCCGGCTTCGGTGAACGCGGCGCGGAAGCCGTCGTACCGCTGATGGACGACGCCCGCGCCGGTGAACGGCGGACCGGCGAAGACGATCTCGCGGTGGCCGAGGCCGATCAGGTGGCGGGCGGCCAGGAGCGCGCCGGTGTAGTCGTCGGAGCGGACGCCAGTGGTGAGCGGGTTGTCCGAGTAGCTGTCGACGGCGAGCAGCGAAACGTTGCCGACGGCACCTGGTGTGAGGCGGTCGACGTCCTCGTCGAGGAAGCCGAGCAGGACGGCGCCGTCGAGGCTCCACGATTTGAGCGCCTCGCCGACCTCGCTCGGTTGAGCGATCCCGCGCAGCAGCAGGTGGTAGCCGCTCTTGCGCAACTGCCGCTCGATCTGGCCGAGGATCGCCACGTTGTGCGGGCTGATCATCAGGCTGTCCTCGTCGGCGGCCGGGACCAGTAGCCCGATCATCCGCGATGACTTCGCGGCGAGGCTGCGCGCCGACGCGCTGGGCACGTACCCGCGGGCCGCGACGATGCGCTGGATCCGCTCGATCGTCTCGGCCGAGACGCGGGCCCGGTTGCCGTTCACGACGTTCGAGACCGTCATGATGCTGACGCCGGCCTCGTCCGCGATGTCCTTCAGCGTGACCCGCACGCAGCCTCCCCTGACCTGTTGACAGTTCCGTTTCCCGGAGATTACCTTCCGGTGAAGGTGGAGCGCTAAACCTACCATGAGAGCAGGGGATTCCGGGATGGATCAGTGGTGGCGGGACGCGGTGATCTACCAGGTCTATCCGCGCAGTTTCGCGGACGGCAACGGTGACGGGACCGGCGATCTGGCCGGGGTTCGATCGCGCCTGAAGTACCTGCGGGAGCTCGGCGTCGACGCGCTCTGGTTCACGCCGTGGTACCTGTCCCCGCTGGCCGACGGCGGGTACGACGTGGCCGACTACCGCACCATCGACCCGGCCTTCGGGACGGTGGAGGAGGCCGAGCAGCTGATCGCGGAGGCCACCGCCCTGGGCATTCGCACGATCGTCGACATCGTCCCGAACCATGTCTCCAGCGAGCACGAGTGGTTCAAGGCCGCGCTCGCGGCCGGCCCGGGTTCGCCGGAGCGCGAGCGGTTCTGGTTCCGCGGCGGCGAGGAGTTGCCGACCAACTGGATCTCCAGCTTTTCCGGCGAGACCTGGACCCGCACCAAGAACCCGGACGGTACGCCGGGCGAGTGGTACCTGCACCTGTTCACACCTGAGCAGCCCGACCTCAACTGGAACCACCCCGACGTACGGCGGGAGCACGAGGAGGTACTGCGGTTCTGGTTCGATCGCGGGGTGGCCGGGGTCCGGATCGACAGCGCGACGATGCCGGTCAAGGACCCTTCGTTCCCCGACCTCGGTACGACGACCGACCACCCGTTCGTCGACCGCGACGGCCTGCACGAGATCTACGCAGGCTGGCGGACGGTCGCCGACTCCTACGATCCGCCGCGGATGCTCGTCGGCGAGATCTGGCTCGCGGACCCCGAGCGCTTCGCGCGCTACCTACGTCCCGATGAGCTGCACACCGCGTTCAACTTCGACCTGATGGGTCGCCCGTGGAACGCCTCCGCACTCCGAGAATCAATCCGTACGACGCTCGCCGCGCACGCACCTGTTGATGCGCCGGCGACGTGGGTGCTGTCGAATCACGACGTGACCCGCCCGGTCACCCGGTACGGACGAGCGGATACGTCCTTCTCCTTCGAGACGAAGCGTTTCGGCGTACCGACTGATCTTGACCTTGGTACTCGCCGGGCGCGGGCTGCGGCGCTGCTCACCGGGGCGCTGCCTGGCTCGCTCTACATCTATCAAGGTGATGAGCTCGGCCTGCCTGAGGTGGAAGACCTTCCGACGGCTGCTCTGCAGGACCCGATCTTCTATCGGTCCGAAGGAACCGACCCAGGGCGCGACGGCTGCCGTGTGCCGTTGCCCTGGACAACAATTGGCTCGACCTTCGGCTTCAACTCGCACGGCTTCGGACCGTGGCTGCCGCAACCGGCGGACTGGGGGTCTCGGTCGGTCGAGGCACAGGCCGGCGACCCGGACTCGATGCTCTCGCTCTACCGATCGATGCTTGCCGCGCGCAAGGACCTGGACGAGTCCTTCGCCTGGCATCCGCTGAACGGCGAGGATCTGCTCGCCTTCACTCGCGGCGATGTGCTCTGCCTGGTGAACTTCGGTGCCCCTCGGCCGCTGCCGACCGGCTCCACCGTCCTGCTCGCCAGCTCTCCCCTGACGGGCGATCTGCCCACCGACACCGCCGCGTGGGTGCGGCTGCAAGGAGAATGACCATGAAAACCATCGCAGTGGTGTTAGCTCTGGCGGCGGGTTTGACCGCGTGTTCCGGCTCAAGTGAACAGCCCAAAGCCGACGGTCCGGTGACGTTGAAGGTTGCTCGGGACCCTGGTCTCGACAAGGGGGCGATCGCGGCGTTCGACGAGCGGGTTGCCCAGTTCGAGAAGGCGAACCCGGGGATCGACATCGCGCCGCAGGAGTACAACTGGACCGCGACGACCTTCACCGCGCAGCTTGCTGGTGGCACGCTGCCCGACGTGTTCACGGTCCCGTTCACCGATGGGCGTGGGCTGATCGAGCGCAAGCAGATCGCCGACATCAGTGGCCTGGTCTCCACGTTGCCGTACGCAAGCAAGTTCAATGAGAACGTGGCCAAGGCCGGGAAGGCCGAGGACGGCAAGATGTGGGCCGTCCCGATCGCGGCGTACGGGCAAGCTCTGCACTACAATCGGGCGCTGTTCAAGCAAGCCGGTCTCGATCCGGACAAGCCGCCGGCCACGTGGGACGACGTACGGGCTGATGCCAAGCAGATCGCGGACAAGACCGGCAAGGCCGGATATGCGCAGCTGACCACGGACAACACCGGCGGCTGGATCCTCACCACGTTGGATTATGCGTACGGCGGTCGCACCGAGAAGCTCGAGGGTGACAAGGCGACTGCAGAGCTCGACACTCCGGAGCTCGCGTCCGTCCTGCAGTGGTTGAAGGATCTGCGCTGGACCGATAACAGCATGGGCTCGAACTTCCTCTACGACTGGGGTGGCATCAACCAGGCGTTCGCCTCCGGCCAGGTTGGCATGTACGTGTCGGGTGGTGGGAACTACGGCTCGCTGGTCACGCAGAACGCGTTGAAGCCGGCCGACTACGGCGTCACGGTGCTTCCGCTCGCAGACAAGCCGGAGGCCGGCGTACTGGGTGGTGGGACGTTGGCCACCGTCAGTGCGAAAGCCAACGAGGCTGTGAAAGCAGCAGCGGTGAAGTGGATCGATTTCTTCTATCTGAACAAGCTCACGGACAAGAACGCTGCCGCATTGGATGCGAAGACCACGGCGGCCTCGAAGCAGCCGGTCGGCGCTCCGCAACTGCCGGTGTTCGACAGGGCGACGTACGACGAATCTCTCGGCTGGGTGAAGCAGTACGTGAACGTGCCGCTGGAGCAGTTCAAGCCCTACACGGACAAGATGTTCGACCAGCAGTTGGTGACCGAGCCGGTGCGGTCGACCCAGGAGGTTTACAAGCTGCTCGACCCGGTCGTGCAGTCGGTGCTGACCGACAAGAACGCGGACATCGCCAAGCTGCTCAAGAACGCCGACGCCGAGGCGCAGGCATTGCTGGACCGGAACTGACCGATGGCCTCTCGTATCCGTGGCGGCGGGCTGAGCACGCTCGTCTTCCTGCTGCCACTGCTGCTCGTCTTCGGGATCTTCTCCTGGATCCCGATCGGGCGGGCGGTCGTGATGAGTTTCCAGGAGACGAACCTGGTCACGCCGTCCACCTTCGTCGGGCCGCAGAACTTCCGCGATGTCCTGGCTGATCCGCTGCTCTGGACGGCGATCAAGAACACCCTGTACTTCGCGTTCCTCGCCCTGCTCTTCGGTTATCCGGTGCCGCTGCTGGCGGCGGTGCTGATGAGTGAGGTTCGGCGGTTCAAAGGGTTGTACAGCGCGTTGGCCTATCTACCGGTCGTCATTCCGCCGGTGGTTGCCGTACTGCTGTGGAAGTTCTTCTACGACGCCGGGCCGACCGGGGTCTTCAACACGATCCTCGGAGTGGTGGGGATCGGGCCGGTCGCCTGGCTGCAGGACTCGTCGATCGTGATGCCGTCACTGGTTCTGGAGGCTACCTGGGCGGCAGCGGGTGGAACGGTGATCATCTACCTGGCAGCGCTCACAGGTGTGTCAACAGATCTGTATGAGGCCGCCGAGATCGATCGTGCCTCGATCTGGCGGAAGGTCTGGCACGTCACGCTGCCGCAACTGCGGGGGATTCTGCTGATCACGTTCATCCTGCAGATCGTCGGTACGGCGCAGGTCTTCCTGGAGCCGTTCCTCTTCACCGGCGGCGGTCCCGCGAACTCGACCACCACCTTGTTGCTGCTGATCTACGACTACGCCTTCGCGAACAGCCTCGGCGGCCAGTACGGGATGGCCACGGCGTTGAGCATCATGCTGGCCGTCGTCCTGGGGTTGCTCTCCGCGGTGTACTTCCGGTTGACGCGTGGTTGGAGCAAAGCATGAGTCGGGGCATCCTCTCGCCGAGTGAATGGATTCGCCCGGGCATCCGGCGGACGACCCGCGGGTTGCACGCCGTACTGCTGGCGCTGTTGTTCGTCATTGGCCTCGGGCCGATGTTGTGGCTGGCGAAGGCGGCCATCACGCCGACCCAGGACACGCTGCGGTCGCCGCTGGCGCTGTGGCCGCACGGCATGGACTGGGCCAATCTCGCGACGGCCTGGACTCGTGTCGAGGTGGACAAGTACTTCCTGAACACCGTCGCCCTTGCAGCCGGCTCCTGGCTGGTGCAGTTGCTGGTGGCAACGACGGCTGGCTTCGCTCTATCTGTACTGCGGCCTCGGTACGGGAAGGTGATCACGGGTGTCGTGCTGGCGACACTCTTCGTACCGTCGGTCGTGTTGCTGGTGCCGCTCTACCTCACGATTGTTGACCCGCCGTTGCTGAAGGTCTCGCTGATCAACTCGTTCTGGGCGGTCTGGTTGCCGGCCGGCGCGAACGCGTTCAACATCCTGCTGGTGCAGCGATTCTTCGACAACCTGCCCCGCGAGGTCTTCGAGGCGGCGCGGGTCGATGGTGCCGGTCCGTTCCGGCTGTTCTGGTCGGTCGTGCTGCCGATGTCCCGGCCGATCCTCGGGGTCGTGTCGGTGTTCGCGATCATCGCGGCCTGGAAGGACTTCCTCTGGCCGATGCTCGTCCTGCCGGATCCTGATCTGCAACCGCTGTCGGTCCGGCTGCCCGCCCTGCAACGCTTCGTCGAACTGGACGTCTTCCTTGCCGCGCTGGCGATCTCCACGGTCATCCCCGTGGTGCTGTTCGCAGTGTTTCAACGCTTCTTCCTGAAGTCAGGTGCCCTCCAAGGCGCTGTCAAGGGCTGACCCCGGCCCGCCTTTCCCGCCCCGCTTGCCCAGTAGAAGGGCCCGCCATGTCCAGATCCCGCCTCGCTCTCCTCGCTGTCCTCACGGCGATCGCCACGCTGTTCGTCGCCCCGGCCTCCGCCGCCCCCGTCACCTACGAGCTCGAGAACGGCACGCGCGCTGGTGGTGCCGTCGTCGAGACCGACCACCCTGGCTACTCCGGCTCCGGCTTCGTCGGCGGATTCACCGACGCCAACAAGGGCGCCGCGGCCGTCACCACTACGGTCTCGGCCGCCGCCGGCTCCTCCACTCTCACCCTCCGCTACGCCAACGGCACCGGCTCGGCCAAGACCCTCTCGCTCTACCTCGGCGGCTCGAAACTCCGACAGCTGAGCCTGCCGCCCACGGCCAACTGGGACACGTGGGGAACAACCGTCGAGGCGGTCACGCTTGTTGCTGGTAGCAACAGCATCTCCTACCGCTTCGACAGCACCGACTCCGGCAACGTCAACCTGGACCGCGTCGTCGTCGACTCTGCCCCTGCCCCCACAACCGGTGTCTACGAAGCCGAATCGGCGAGCCT
This sequence comes from Kribbella sp. NPDC058245, assembly GCF_042882005.1. Lineage (NCBI taxonomy): Bacteria > Bacillati > Actinomycetota > Actinomycetes > Propionibacteriales > Kribbellaceae > Kribbella > Kribbella sp. NPDC058245. The sequence goes on along the minus strand of NZ_JBHVWY010000003.1, from coordinate 16,653 downwards.
CTCTGGTGGAGCGGTCGCCCAATCGGATCACCCCGGCTACACCGGCAGCGGCTTCGTCGGCGGTCTCACCGACGCCAACAAAGGCAATGCCGGCATCACCTACGCCATCACCGCGACCGCTGGCTCGAAGTCCCTGGCCCTGCGCTACGCCAACGGCACTGGCACAGCCATGACGCTCTCCCTGTACGTCGCGGGTACCAGACTGCGCCAGATCACCCTCCCCGCAACGGCAAACTGGGATACTTGGGGAACCGCCTCCGAAGCAGTGACGCTCGTTGCCGGTAGCAACACCGTCGCCTACAAGTTCGACACCACCGACTCCGGCAACGTGAACGTCGACAACGTCACGGTCTCCGACGTCACCGAACCGCCGCCATCAGGCGGTCCCGCCCTCGAGAACGCCTTCCTCTCTGGCGGCACCACCGCCGCTGCTGCCATCGCCGGTTACGCAGGCACCGGCTACGTCACCGGCTTCACCGCCGTAGGCGCCCGCGCGATCCGCACCGTCAACATCATCGCGGCTGGCGCGGCCACCACAACCCTTCGCTACAACAACTCGACAGGCAGCACCAAGACCCTCAGCACCTACGCGAACGGCATCAAGGCCGGCCAACTCTCCCTCCCCGCAACCACCGGCTGGGCCACCACGCAACAATCCCTGACCCTCCGAGCCGGCCTCAACCTGATCGGCTACCAGTACGACGCCGGCGACAGCGGCAACGTGGAGCTAGACGACCTCACCGTCACGGGCTCGGCCAATCTCGCGACCCGCGGCGCCACGGTCTCCTACACCGAGTACGAAGCAGAGAACGCCAGCACCAATGGCGTCGTACTGGGTCCTGATCGAACCTACAAGACCGTCGCCTCCGAGTCCTCCGGCCGTCGCGCCGTCCGCCTCGACAACGCCGGCAAGTACGTCGACTTCACGCTGACCAAGCCGGCCAACTCGATCGTCGTCCGCTACTCGATCCCCGACAACGCGGCCGGTACGGGCATCACCGCGCCGCTCGGCATCTACACCGGCGGCTCGAAGGTCAAGGACCTGTCCCTCACCTCGGCGTACAGCTGGGTCTACGGCAGCTACCCGTTCCCGAACGACCCGGGACTGGGCGGGGGACACCGGTTCTACGACGAAGCCCGTACGACGCTCCCGTCGTACGCGGCCGGAACCGTCCTGCGCCTGCAGAACGACACGTCCACGCCGATCACGATCGACCTGATCGACACCGAGACGGTTGCCCCGGCGTACCCGATCCCCGCGAACTCGGTCGACCTCACGTCGTACGGGGCAGTCTCCGGCGGCGGTGACGACACGTCAGCGTTCAACTCGGCGGTCGCCGCGGCGAAGTCGGCGGGCAAGACACTGTGGATTCCGAGTGGGACCTTCGACCTGACCGCCCGGGTGAACGTCGACAACGTCACGATCCGTGGCGCCGGCATGTGGTACTCGACGATCCGTGGCAATGCCGGTCGCGGTGGTTTCTTTGCTACCGGCAACAACGTGCAACTGGCCGACTTCACCTTGGCGGCGGACGTCCGGTACCGCGATCCCGACGGCTCAGTCACCACGGACTCCGCGATCGAAGGCAACTTCGGCACTGGCTCGCTCATCCACAACGTCTGGATCGAACACTCGAAGACCGGTATCTGGGCCAACAGCGGCACCAATGGCCTGTACGTCGTCGGCGTTCGCGTCCGCGACATGTTTGCCGACGGCCTCAACCTGAACACCTTCAGCGGTGACGGCAGCCCGGTCCGCAACACCCGCGTCGACCAGAGCGTGTTCCGGAACACCGGCGACGACGCGATGGCGATGTGGTCCTTCAACAGCGCGGTCTCCGACTGTGCCTTCACCTTCAACACCGCAACGCTTCCCACACTGGCGAACACGGCGGCGATCTACGGCGGCGCGAACAACCGCATCGAGGACAACCTGTTGTCCGACACGGTCTACACGGCCTCCGGCATCACGCTCAGTACCTGGCACTCGGCCCAACCATTCGCCGGTACGACGGTCGTCCAGCGAAACACGATCACCAGGGCCGGCGGCTTCAACACCGACTGGAACAGCAGTCAGGGCGGACTGTGGATCTACGCCGAGGCGCGGGAGATCACCGCGCCGATCCTGATCAAGGACGTCGACATCATCGACAGCACCTATCAAGGCATCCTGATGACCTGGCAGAAGACGGTCAGCGGCATCACCTTCGATCACGTCAAGGTGCAGAACACGGGCACATACGGGATCGACGTACAGGTCGCCGGCAGCGGCACCTTCACCTACGTCACGGTCAGCGGGACGCCGTCGGGCGGCCTGAACAACACCCTCGGCTTCACTCTCAACCGGGGTGCGGGAAACTCAGGTTTCTAGAAAACTTTATCCTGTGAAGTATTTACCAGAGGGGGGTGGATCTGTCACGGTTCGGGCGTTGTCATCCGCCTGAAGGAGCAACCATGACAGATCTGCTTCCGCCCGCCCCTCGGACCAGACGCCGCCTCCTCGGCGTCGCCCTCGTGACCGCGACGCTCCTGGTGAGCACCGCGGTCACGGCCTACGCCGACCAACTCCCCACGTTGCCGCAGAACGCCAACGGCTACGAGCAGTCCTTCTCGCCCGCCTACGACTACGACACCGACGGCTGTTACCCGGTCGCCGCGATCAGCCCGACCGGAACCCTCAATCCCGGTCTCAACACGACAGGTGCCGTGAACGGCAACTGCCACGACCAGTCCGACCTCGACAACTCTCAGACCTACGCACGCTCGAAGTGCAACAACGGCTGGTGTGCCGTCGTCTACGCGAGCTACTTCGAGAAGGACCAGGCTGTCGACGGCAGCGGCCTCGGTGGTCACCGGCACGACTTCGAGCACGTCATCTCGTGGATCAACCAGTCGTCCAACCAGGTCGAGTACGTGACCACGACCCAGCACGCCAGTCAGGTCACCTACCCGCGCTCGCAGGTCCTGTTCGAGGGCTCGCACCCGAAGGCCGTCTACCACAAGGACGGCGTCGGAACGCACTTCTTCCGGCTCGCCAACAGCAACGACGAACCGCCCGAGAACCACTACCACAACTGGCGTTACCCGCCGATCGTCGGCTGGGACGGCTACCCGAGCACCGGTCTGCGCGACACGCTGATGAACGCCGACTTCGGGTCGGCCACCATCAAGATCACCGACAAGGACGACCGGTTCCGTTACCTGCTCAACGTGTCCAAACCAAGTGGAATCCCGTTCGACGCGTACGCCTGAAGTTTGCTCATTTTTTCGCCGGTGAAGTATGTACGCACATGGGGATGACCTGTCATCGTCGGGAACGTTGTTCTTCCGCCCCGAAGGAGTGACGATGACAGATCATTCCCGCGCCCGCCGACGGTTGATCGGTGTGGCGCTTGGTACGGCGACGCTGCTGGTGGCCACCACGGTTGCCGCCTTCGCAGCGCCGCCGCCGAGTCTTCCGCAGAACGCGAACGGCTACGAGCAGTCCTTCTCCCCGGCCTTCGACTATGACGGTGACGGCTGCTACCAAGTACCGGCGATCGGTGCCGACGGCACCTTGAACCCGGGCCTCAACACCACCGGCGCGGTCAACGGCAGTTGCCGTGACCAGTCCGACCTCGACAACTCCCAGACCTACTCACGCTCGAAGTGCAACAACGGCTGGTGTGCGGTCGTTTACGCCGGCTACTTCGAGAAGGACCAGGCCGTGGCCGGCAGCGGCCTCGGCGGCCACCGGCACGACTGGGAACACGTCATCTCGTGGATCAACCAGTCGTCCAACCAGGTCGAGTACGTGACCACGACGCAGCACTCCAGCCAGGTCACCTACCCGCGCTCGCAGGTGCGGTTCGACGGCTCGCACCCGAAGGTCGTTTACCACAAAGACGGAGCGAGCACGCACTTCTACCGGCTCGCCAACAACAACGACGAACCGCCGGAAAACCACTACCACAACTGGCGTTACCCGCCGCTCGTCGGCTGGGACGGCTACCCGAGCACGGGCCTGCGCGACATCCTGATGAACGCGAACTTCGGTTCGGCCACGATCAAGATCACCGACAAGGACGACCGCTTCCGCAACCTGCTGAACGCGTCCAAGCCGGGCGGCATCCCGTTCGACCCCTGGGCCTAAGGCTTTCGCTGGTTGACTTCCGCTGATTGAAGAGAGATGGGGAGGAGCCCCGCCGGCTCCTCCCCATCCCGGTCATTCGGTGAGCTTCAAGTAGTCCAGGTTGAAGCCACCGCTCTCGCAGTACACCGTGATGATCTGATCGCCGGCCGGCAGCGTCACCTGGGTGTTGACCGACTGGTACGTCGCCCACCCGGTGGTGTCCGGCACCGAGACCTTCGTCAGTACGGCGCCCGACGCGTCCCGGATCGAGATCGCGTCCGGAGCGACCGCGCCGGTGCCGTTGGCCACCCGCAGTTCGAGGTTGTAGGTCGCGGCCTTGGTGAGGTCGACGCGGTACTGCAGCCACTTGCCCTTGTCGGTCCAGCCGATGTTCTTGCCGCCACTGGCCGAAGGGTTGGACTCGACGAAGTTCGCGCCGCCCTCGGTCCAGCCGCTCTGGCCGACGTACGACTCCGCCTCGATGTTCTGGCCAACCGGCGTACCGTGCGGCGTCACCGTGATCTTGATCGTTGTCTCGTCGCTGGCCGCGCCATCAGTGACGCGAACCTTGACGGTCTGCGCCCCGGCAGTGGTCGGGCGCAGCGTGAGCAGCCCCGTCTTGGCGTCGAGGCTGACCCCACCCGGTAGGTCAGTGGCGTAGTACGCGAGTTGGTCACGATCCCGATCTGTCGCCTTGAGCTGGACCTGGGCGACGCCGTACTGGTCAGCAACCACATCCGGTACGTCGTTCAGCACGGGCGCGTGATTGCCATGCTGTGAAGGGACATCACCGTGCCAGCGGTACGTCGCGAACGACTTCGCCGGAACCGTCACCGTGAACGACTTGCCGGCCATCAACACGCGCACCTGGCTCGAGGTGGCGTTCGAGTTGCCGACGATGGCGACGAAGTTGTCGCCGCGGTCCTTGAAGACCACATTGCTGATCCCGTTGGCCGTCGTACCGGACTCGACGCGCGTGTGCTCCGGGGTGAGGTACTTCGCGAACTGGCCCATCGCGTACAGCTCGTCCCGGACCGTGAAGGTGCGCGCGGTGGTGTCGACCTTGACGAGACGGTTCGGCCACTTCGTCGTCCGGCCGACCTCGTCCCAGTCGAGGTTGTTGTCTCGCGCCGGTGTCCAGTGCAGCGTGCCGCCGTCCTGATCCGTCGTCTGCGCCCACATCACGTACGACGACGCGTCCAGCCGGAAGTAGCTCAGGATCGTGGCCGGGTTGAGGTCGCTGGTCTCGGTCATGTGCACCGGCTTGCCGGTCTGCTCGTACGCGTCCCGCATGACGGTCGGGTCGCCCCAGTAGGGGTGGAACGCGATCGCGTCGCTCGCGTTCTTCGTGGCGGGGTCGTTGAAGATCCGGTAGTAGTTCTTGGTCGCGGTGCTGTTCGGGTCGCGCCAGTCCCAGAAGTTGAAGTCGTGCACGTAGAGCTGGGTCGGCAGGCCGGCCCGCCGTACCTCCCGCTTCACGGCGATCGCGAGCTTCTGCTGCTGTTCGACGCTGATGTCCATCGCCGGGTACACCACGTCGATGCCGGGCTCGTTGAGCAGCGTGAGTGCGTCAACCTTGATGCCCTGCTTGGCGAAAGCCTCGACGTACTTGACGTAGTAGCGCGCGAAGACATCGATGCAGTCGTCGCGCAGCTTGCCCACCTGGTAGTACGACGTGGTGCTGCCGGGCTTGAGCGCGACCTCACCGGTGAACCGGTTGTTGGTCTTCATCCACGCCGGCGCACTCCACGCGGAGGCGAAGAACGTCGCCTTCGGGTTGTAGTGCTGGATCAGCTTGACCGTGTCGACGATGTGCGCGTCCACATCACGCTTGATCGAGAAATACTTCAGCCCGAAGTCCTCGGTGACACCGGCCGGGAGTTCGTCGTACGACCAGAACGGCAGGTGTTCGATCAGGTCCGGGCTGCCGATCGTCAACCGGAACCGGTTCAGCCCCGCGCCGCTCTTCGGGTCGACGAGCAACCGGATCGCCTTGTCCCGCTCGGCCGGGGTGAGCTTCCAGAGGTTCGAAACACTGGTCTCGTCCAGCGAGAACCCAACCCCCGAATACTTCTGCCGCAACGTGCTCGGGTCGACCACCACGGTCGCGTCCGGCGTCGTACCGCGATCGTTCCCGACATACGCCGAAGGCAACGGCTGCCACTTCTGCACCGACCCACTGGAGTACGTCCCCGTCACCACCGCCCCATGGTCCGGCCGCCCAGCACTCGCCGGTGCACCCGCCGTCAGCAGCCCGACGCCCAACGCCCCGACCGTGACCGCCACCCCAACACTTCGCCTCACAAAATCCTCCCAGCATCCCAGGAAAGCGCTTACTAGCCGCGAACCCTACGCGCCGGAATGCGCATGCACACCCCCTCGCCGGTTCCGGAACTTCCTAGGCCTCGAGGCCGCGCAGGCCGACCGCGTCATGCCGCCAGCCATGACTGGTTTTGCTGCCTTGACCCCCGCGCTTGTCAGGCATAGCCTGACGGGTATGTCAGGAAGCGCCTGACAGACTGGAGGTTGGCGATGCCGGAAACAGCGATGCGGTGCTCGTTCTGCGCGAAGGACAAGAGTGAGGTGGAACGGCTCATCGCCGGTCCCGGCGTCTTCATCTGCAACGAATGCGTCGGCCTCAGTGCGGAAATCCTCAGCGGCCGGCCCACCTCGTCCTTCCCACCCCTGGACGGCAAAACCGACGACGAACTGCTCGCCGACGTAGCCCGCCTCAACCTCTCCCGCGGCCAGGTCGAGACCGCCGTCCGCGACCGCGTCCAGCACCTCCGCTCCCGCTCCGTCACCTGGGCCAGAATCGGCGAAGCCCTCAACATGAGCCGCCAATCCGCCTGGGAACGCTTCTCCGGCGAAGAGTGACCCCCACCGCCTCCGGCGGTCGGCCGGGCTTCCGGGGTTGGCCGCGCTAATTGCCGACTTTTAGGGACTCGGTGACGAAAATCCACCAACTAGCGAACCCCAACCAGCCTCCTCCGCTGTAACCCACCGCAACGAGTCTCCTTCCAGGCCTCCTCGCTACCGACCGCAACCACATCCCGTCAGCCCCAAGCAACGTGCGCCTCGGTCGCCGACCTCGCCATCCCCCTCAGCCACCTCGCTACTGACCGCAACCACAGCCCGTCAGCCCCAGGCAATGTGTGCCTCGGTCGCCGACCTCGCCATCCCCCTCAGCTACCGCCCTGCTCAGCCGTCCGTCTTTGATCGGCCGCAGCCGACCTCAGCCACAGCGCGACGCCTTCCGGCCGAGTCTTAGACCTGGCCGCCGTGCCACTCAACCGCCTCCGGCGTTCGACTGAAACCTTCGGGTGCACCGAACAGGTGGCTGAGGGGGATGGTTCGGTCGGCGACCGAGGCGCACGTTGCCTGGGGCTGACGGGCTGTGGCGGAGGCACGTGAGGCTCGGCCTTGCGCTATCGGTGAGTTTTTCGGGTCCAGGCGCCGAAAAACTCACCACTAACGCACCCAGCAACCCCAACCACTCCGACCAAGGCCGTGGGTCACCTTGTGCACCCGTCAACCACATCACGCCCGCCAAAACGGTTGAACCGTGCTCAAGGTCGCGGCGCCGGTTCACCTTGTGCACCCGTCAACCATTTTCCGGCCGGGTAGATGGCTGAGCGGTGCACAACGTCGTACCGGCTGATGTGGCGAGAACTTTGTGCGCCGATCAACCACGTGGCGGGGGCTGAGGTGGTTGAGCCGTGCTCAAGGTGGTTTGGGCTAGGAACGACTTGAGGGCGGCGGCTGAGGTGGTGGTTTGGTCGGTGAAGAGTCGGTGGCCGGCGTTGTCGATGATGACGAGGTCGGCGTGAGGGATGGCGGCCGCTAGTTTCTCGCCGGCGGACAGGGGCACTAGGCGGTCTTCACGGCCATGCAGGACGAGAGTTGGTACGGCGAGTTGGTGGAGATCGGCGTACCGGTCCCACGTGGTGCTGGCGAGCAACTGGCTCCGAAGCCCTTCCGGGGTGGTCGGGATCACGCTCGCGGTTTCCTCGTCGCGGGCGATCTCGGCAGCCGGCGTCTGCTTGGCGTACAGAATCGGGGCGAGGGCCCGACTGCGTTCCCCGGGCGGCAGCGCGGCGACCGTGGCCACGGCTGAGGCTGCGACCGTCAGATGTGGGATGCCGGCGTGGGTGCTGACCAGCATCAGGGACTCGGTGCGGTCGGGGTAGCTGAGGGCCAGTTCCTGGGCGATCAGACCGCCGAGGCTAAGGCCGAGGGTGTGTGCTCGGTCGACCTGTGCTGCATCGAGGACGGCGACCGCGTCGGCTGCCATCGTGGCGAGGTCGAACGGTTCCGGGGAAGACCCGGTACGCCCCACACCGCGGTTGTCGAAGGTGATGACCCGGAAGTCGTGCAGCTCCGGGAGCAGTCGGAACCATGACGTTGATGTTGACCCCAATCCGTTGATCAGGAGCACCGGCGCCCCCGCGCCGGTGCTCTCCCACCAGATTCCTGCCGATGTGCGCATCCAACCCCTCCAGTGGAACGCTCGTTACATTACTCTGAGCATCCATCGAGCTGATGTCAAGCGCAAATTCTGCTAGCTTATGGATCGATCGTTCTAAGGAAGGTGAGATGGATTCACTGCTGCCACCGCAACTGGCGGCCGATGGCGCGAAGGGGCGGCTGCTGGAGGCGGCGGTCGAGTTGTTCGCGGCCCGGGGGTATCACGGCGTCTCCGTCCGGGATCTGACCGCGCATCTCGGCGTCCAACCGAGCTCGCTGTACGCGAAGTACGCCTCGAAGGCCGACCTGTTCAGCGAGCTGGTGTTCCTGGCCAACGAGGAGATCCGGAACCGGATGCGCTCCGAGCTGCTCGCGAGCGATCCGCGGCCCGACGCGCAGTTGGCCGCGCTCGTCCACGCGAACGTCGAGTTCCACACGACGTACCCGCTGTTCGCGACGATCGCGCACAACGACTTCGCCATGCTCACCGAGTCCGCGCTGCACCACGTCACCGCCAGCCGCAAGGAGGCGATCGACCTGATGCGAGCCGTCATCGATCGCGGCAACGACCTCGGCAGCTTCGACTGCCCCGATCCCTGGACCGCGATCGCGGCCATCGCCGGCTTCGGCATCCGGCTCGCGGTCTGGTACCGCCCGCCGGACGACACCGCCGACGCGGACGACGGTTACGCCGCCGAGGTCCAGAGCTGGATGGGGAAATCTCGCTCGATCGAGGACCTCAAGACGACGTACGCGACGTATGCACTGCGACTTGTCGGTTGGCGTGGCCATACTGACTGAATGAGTGAGCTGAGCGTTCGGCCGTTGGATGCCGACACCTGGCCAGCGTTCGCGGCGCTGGTCGAGGCGAACAACGGCGTGTGGGGCGGCTGCTGGTGCGTGGGCTTCCATCTGAAGCTCAAGGGCCGTACTGCGGCCGAGAACCGCGCCGAGAAGGAGCGTCGGGCCCACGACGGCACCACGCACAACGCACTGGTCTTCGACGGCGACCAATGTGTGGGCTGGTGCCAGTTCGGCAGCCCGGACGAGCTCCCGGAGATCAAGAGCAAGCGCCTGTACGACAAGGGCCTGACCGGCCTGCCCGACTGGCGCATCACCTGCTTCTTCACCGGCAAGGGCTACCGCGGCCAGGGCGTCGCCAACGCGGCCCTGGCCGGTGCCCTCGAACAGATCGCCCAGTACGGCGGGGGCGTGGTCGAGGGCTATCCCGAGGAGACCGACGACCGCAAGGTCTCCGGCTCGTTCCTGCACACCGGGCCGATGGCAGCCTTCGAGCTCCACGGATTCGAGCGCACGCGCCCGATCGCACCCCACCGCTGGGTGGTGACCCGCACGGTCAGACCTTCCTGACCGGCGAATCCTCTCCGTTGCCGGTGACGGTGCCGGTGACGACGAGGCTGAAGTCTTCCCCGTGGGTGCTCACGCCTTCAATGACCGCGGCCTCCATGGCCTCGGTGCCCATCGCCTTACGCAGCATGAGCGGATCGGTGCGCAGATCCTTGGCGAGGGCAACGGCCAGGCCGACCATCACCAACGCGAAGGGGAGTGCGGCGACGATGGTCAGATTCTGCAAGCCCTGCAAGGCTTTCGCGCCACCTCCGCCGACGAGCAACATTACCGCGGCGACCGCTCCGGTCAACACACCCCAGAACACGACCAGCGGTTTGCGGGGTTCGATCGCGCCGCGTTGCGACAGCGTGCCCATCACGATCGAGGCGGCATCCGCTCCGGAGACGAAGAAGATCGCGACCAGTACGACGACCAGGATCGTGGTGACCGACGCCAGCGGGTAGGAGTCGAGCAGGCCGAAGAGCTGGCCCTCGGTGGTGGACTGGCCGGCGATGTCGACGCCGTGGCGCTGGGTGTCGATCGCGGCGCCGCCGAAGATGCAGAACCAGACCAGGCTGACCATTGACGGCACCAGCAGCACACCGGTGACGAACTGCCGGATCGTCCGGCCGCGGCTGATCCGCGCGATGAACATGCCGACGAACGGCGTCCACGAAATCCACCATGCCCAGTAGAAGACCGTCCAGCTGGACAGCCAGGTGGCCATCGTGTCCCCACCGCTGGCCTCGGTCCGGGCCGCCATGTCGGCGATGTCGCGCAGGTAGTCGCCGATCGCGGTCGGTACCAGGTTCAGGATCAGTACGGTCGGCCCGACGACGAAGACGAACGCGGCCAGCACCACCGCGAGCACCATGTTGATGTTCGACAGCCATTGGATGCCCTTGGCAACACCCGACACGGCCGACGCGACGAAGGCCGCGGTCAGTACGGCGATGATCCCGACCAGTACGGCGTTCCCGGTCTTGTCGAGCCAGCCGAGGATCCGCACCCCGGATCCGATCTGGAGCGCGCCGAGGCCGAGCGAGGCCGCCGAGCCGAACAGAGTCGCGAAGATCGCCAGGCTGTCGATCACCTTGCCGATCGGTCCTTCGGTCCGCTTGCCGAGCAGTGGCGCGAACGCCGAGCTGATCAGCTGCGAACGACCACGCCGAAAGGTGCCATAGGCAATCGCTATGCCGACGACGGCGTAGATCGCCCACGGGTGCAACGTCCAGTGGAACAGCGTCGTGGCCATCGCCGTCTGCAGTGCCGCATCGGTACCGCCCTCGACCGTGCCCGGCGGCGGCTTCATGAAGTGCGACAACGGCTCGCTCACGCCGTAGAACATCAGCCCGATTCCCATGCCCGCGCTGAACATCATCGCGACCCACGAGACCGTCTTGAACTCAGGCTCCTCGTCGTCCGCCCCGAGCGGGATCCGCCCGTACCGCCCGGCCGCCAGCCACAACACGTACACGACGAATCCCGAGGCGAGCAACACGAACAGCCAGCCCGTGTTGGTCTCGACCCACGTCAGCGCCGACGTCGACGCCGTACCGAGGCTTGTTGCCCCGACGAATCCCCAGACCACAAAGGCCAAGGCGATCACAGCGGTGACACCGAAGACGACTCGGTCGAGGCCGGAGCCGGAACTTCGGCTGCCGGGCGGTGGCGGTGCCGCGAGCGCGGGATGCTCGGTTGCGTGGTCGGGGTTTGCTTGCTGGCTGTCGAAATCGATCGCCACAGCTGAATCACGCCTCGCTTCGGCGCGCCTCCATCTTCTACTCGGGTCGCAGGGATGCCCTTCGACCTTTCCGGAGATCGTGGCGAAACGCAACTATCGTGGTCTCGGCCACACCGGCGTCCGCTCCAGTGACTTTCCCTGGTGCGAACCCCAGGCAGCCGCCCGACGCTAGGCACATGCCTACTGACGCCTCCGGCCTCGGCGACTTCGACCAGCGCATCGAGGTACTGGTCATCCCGGTCTCCGACGTCGATCGCTCCCGCGACTTCTACGTCCGCCTCGGCTGGCGCCTCGACGTCACCCCGCCCTGGGTGGTCCAGCTCACCCCGCCCGGCTCCGCCACCTCCGTCCAGTTCGGCCCCGCCCTCACTCCCGCCGCCCCCGGCTCCTCCACGGCGTACCTCGTCGTCGCCGACATCGTCGCCGCCCGCGAAGCCCTCGTCGCCGCCGGCGTCCCGGTCACCGACTACTTCCACCGCACCCCCGAGGGCTTCACCCCCGGCCTCGACCCCCACCGCGCCACCTACAGCACCCGAGCCACCTTCCCCGACCCCGACAACAACACCTGGATCCTCCAGGAAATCACCACCCGCCTCCCCGGCCGCGAGTAACCACAGGATGGTCTTTCGCTGGACAAATCGGGGGCGGAGCGCGGAGCCTGGTGGGGTGCGCAGTGGTGAGGTCGAGGTCGGTACGACGTATTTGGTCGAGGTCCCCCATGTGCTGGAAGCGGACCATCGGCTGACCTTTGGTGCGCTGCGTGGGGCGACGTTTCCGCTGACGGTGACGACGCTGGAGGGGACCGAGGTCGAGGGGATCCGGTCGGTGCTGAGCCCGACGACGGCGATCACGTTGACCGCTGAGCAGTGCCTCGAGCTGGGGTTGCCGGAGGGCGTGTACGAGATCATCGGCAACCTCAGAACCGCGGACGGTACGCCGATCGTGCTGCCGCGCGTGCAGACGTTGACCGTACCGATCGAGTGGCTGGTGCCGTTCACGGATGACCGCCCGCAAGGGCATTGGGACGCCACCGGCTCACTCTGGTAAGAAAACCCCGCGCCTTTCCGGACCGCCCGTTGCTACCCTCGGCGCGTGCCCAAGACAGACACGGTGCGCCGTCGCTGAGAGCGGCGGCGCATAGCAACCAGTACTCGCCGTCGTTCCCGGCCTCATGTCGGGAGCGCCCTCGTGGCGCTCGGAATCTGCTGACTCCGGAGCGCATACCGTGTTTCATCTGTCTGTCCGTCATCGTCGACGCATCCTCGTCGCCGACCTCATCTCCACCGCGGTCTTCCCGCTGGCGATCACCGGCTCGACCGCCGTCGTCCCCGCGGCGACCGCCGACCTCTCGGGGTCGCACGCACTCGGCCCCTGGATCGTTGTCGGGTACAACGGTCTCTTCGCCGCCGCGTTGCTGCTGGCGGGTGTCCTGGCCGATCGCACCTCACGCACGAAGTTCTTTGCTCTAGGCAACATCGTGGTCGCCGTCGCCGGCGTACTGTCCGCGTTGGCTCCCGACCTCGGCACCTTGGTCGCCCTCCGCGTGCTGGCCGGCGTCGGCGCGGCGATGTGTGCCGCCGGTGGTTCGGCGATGGTGCTCGCCGTCTATCCACCCGAGGATCGCCACCGCGTCTACGGGTACGTCGGCGCCGTACTAGGCACGAGCCTCGCCCTCGGCCCGTTCGCAGCACAGGGCCTGATGGCGGTCGGCGGTTGGCCGATGGTCTTCGTCGTACCGGCCGCGGTCGCGGGGATCGCCGTACTGGCGACCATCGGTCTGCCAAGCCTTCGTACCAATGAGCTGCCAAAGGACTTCGACCTCGCCGGTGCGGTGATCTTCGGATTCACGATCGCCGCCGCGGTCACCGCCTTCGGATTCGCGCTACCGGTCTGGGCGACAGTCGGGTTGCTGCTCAGCGCCGCTGGCGGGTTCACGTTGCTTGTCCGGGTGGAACGCCGTACGGCGGATCCGGCGATTCCGCTCGACCTGCTGCGCATCCCGGCGTACCGGGCCTATGCCCTCGGCACGGGTGCCTTCATGGGAGTCCTGGTCGTCGGACTGACCGTCCTGCCCCAACTCGGCGCCCACCTCGGCGCGGGGCAAGTCGGCCTCCTCCTGAGCCTGCTCACCATCCCCTCGACCTTGCTGCCACTCGTCGCCTCCCGCATCGCCCGCCGCTGGGCAGCTCCGCTCGTGACAACCGCGCTAGTCGTCTGCGCCGCCACGGGGTTGGCCCTCCAACTCACCGACGCTCCGCTGGTCTTGTTCATCGGGGCCGGTGTCCTCGGCGTCTGTCTGGGTCTCACCGAAGGCGTCCCCGACGGCCAAGCCCTCAAACACGTCCCCGCCCACCGAGGCGGCGCCGGCGCTGCCCTCTTCAGCACGACCCGCATGACCGTCGAAACCCTCACCCTCGCCGCCGCCACCGGAGCCGCCACCCTCCTCACCCCCACCGCAGCCCTCCTAGTACCCGCCGCCGTCTGCCTCCTCTCCGCCGCCACCCTCCACCACGCCCGTCGCCCCTCTCGCTAACCCACCCCACCCGCCGCACAACCCTCCACCTGAGGGGTTATCCATCGAGTTGGGGGGTTGCCCCCTTGAAATGTGAGGGGGCAACCCTCCAGGTGAGGGGATATCCACCGAGTTGGAGGGTTGGCCCACGGGGGTATTCGGTCGCGGGGTGGGTGGCGGGTGCCTAGGGTGGCGGGATGGACAGTGCGGAAGCCAAGGAGCTGGTACGGCGGGGGTATGACGCTTTGTCGGTGCAGTACGACGAGGCGTTCGGCAGCGACACCAAGTACGGCGACTGGCTGAGTGAGCTGCTGACTCGGCTTCCCGAGCGGTCCCGGGTGCTTGATCTCGGGTGTGGAGCGGGCGTGCCGGTGGCAAAGGTGCTGGCCGATTCCGGACATCAGGTGACCGGCGTGGATATCAGCGAGGTGCAAGTTGCGCGAGCGAGGGAGCGCGTACCGGGCGCGACGTTCCTGCAAGCTGATGTGACGACACTGGAGTTGCCGGCGGGTGAGTTCGATGCGGTGCTGTCGTTCTACGCGCTGATCCACATTCCGGTGGATGAGCAGGAGGCTTTGCTGCAAAGGATCGGCACGTGGTTGCGACCGGGCGGGATGTTCGTGGCGACGGTCGGATCTGCCGCGTGGACTGGTGCGGAGGAGAACTGGTTGGGCGGCGACGTACCGATGTGGTGGAGCCACGCGGACGCCGACGCCACCCGGGCGTGGATCGAGGCGGCCGGGCTGGTCGTGGAGCGGGCGGAATTCGTTCCGGAAGCGGACAGCGGGCACACGCTGATCTGGGCAGGGCGGCCCTGACCTCGCTAGCCTGAGGGCCTTGCACAACTGACTGCGAAGGGTGCCGCCCATGCCCAGAGCTCTTGCTGTCCTGCTCGCCGCCACACTCGCCGTGCTGAGCGCCGGTACGGCGACCGCGACCACGACCGCCGCATCGGATCCAGCCCGCGCCGAGCTACGGGGGATCGTCGAGAACGTGGCCGGTGCGACCGGGAAGCGCTACAGCGCCAAGGACGACGCCGGCCACGTGATGGACACGGTGAAGATCATCCAGGACAGCACCGGCGGATACCTCGCCGTCTCCCACCACATGGCCAGTGACGGCCATTTCCGGGTGAACCTGGCGACCTCGACCGATCTGCTCAACTGGCACTGGGTGCGCGAGCTCGCCGGCAGCAACACCGGACCGGCCTCGCAGCCCACGATCGTGCAGGCGTCGAACGGCGGTTTCGTGCTGGCCTGGGAGCAGGAGCAGCCCGGTGGCGGCAACAACCATCTCGCCTTCCGATACTTCGCCAACCGGGCAGATCTCCTGGCAGGCAAGGTGAATCGCTCCTTCGACGCACCTCGCCGCCTGTCGTCCTGCGCCGAAGGTACGCCGAACATCTACAGCGTCACGCTGTCACCCGACATCGATCACTCGACGATCGACATCGGCGGCCACTACTGGTGGAACTGCGACCGCGACCGCCAGCAACGCGGCACCGTGAAGAACTTCAACTCCTGGACCACCGCTGCCCAGCCGAACTTCGACAACGCCCTCCTCTACTGGAACGTCGGCGGCAACATCGGTGACCGCGACCAGACCACCTTCCGCGGCTACAGCTTCGGCCTGATCGAAGGCCAGTACACCAAGGGCGACTTCGGCTCTTGGCGCACCTTCGTCTACGACTACCAGACCGGCAACGCCGACCGTACGACGATCCGCACCAACGGCGGCAGTACGGCGTTCGCCAACCCCAGCATCACCGCCCTGAAAGCCCCCAACGGCCAGAACGCCTTCGTCATCACCCTCTTCATCCCCAGCGAAGGCGCCGCCCCCGGCGAATCCGGCCAACTCATCTACTACCAAACCTACTAACCCCACCCCCCAAGCCGAGTGGCCGAGTCATCCCACCGTCGCGAAGCTAACGTCCGAAAAACCGAAGACACGCTCTCCGATCCTTCGGACGTTAACCGTGGTGACCAAGCCTCGTGTCGCCGGGCCAGGCCCGAGCTTCCGGCGGTGGACGCCGCGCGGAAAATGAGGGGATCTCCCCTCAAGTCGCTGGTTCTCCCTTCAAATTTTGAGCAGAGAACCGGCCACTTGAAGGGATATCCGGCTCTCCTGACTGATGTGTGGGTCAGTTTCGGCCGGGGAGGGGTGGTCGGTATCCGCCAAGGGTGAGCATGGCTAGGGCGATGAGGGCGTGGGGGTCTTTGAAGCCGTAGGCGATGCGGGTGATGAGGCGGATCTTGGTGTTGACCGATTCGATCCGGGCATTCGAGAGGCCGTGCTCGAGGGTGGCGTGGATGGCGGGCAGGTGGCGGCGGATTCTGCGGGCGAGTTGGACGAAGACGTCGATGCGGCAGCGGCTGCCCAGGCCAGCCATGCTTTGAGGGCGTGTTTGCCGTCGTCGCCGCCGAGTTTGAAGACGTGGCGGAGGCCTTCTTTGAGGAGGTAGGCGCGGTG